>RDZY01000020.1 GCA_004294135.1 Sphingobacteriia bacterium | reverse complement strand
TCCCAATCACTCGGAATTTCAGTATTGTAAAACGCTTTTGTATTTTTTGTTGCTGCCATTATTATTTCTTTAAAGATTTGTTTTGCAACTTTTTTATGGCTTGGTCTAAATCATCTTCTGCATGTTCTAAAGATTTCTTCATTTGAATGGCCTTGTCAAAGTCGCTTTCATACAAGGCCTCCTGCTTTTTGCTAAATTTAGTAAATTCAGTTTCTGCAAGGGATAATGCTACTTCATGGCTTACTTTTCCGGCATCGTGCAAAATGGCTTGTTCAGTGAACTGCAGAAAAGCATCTAAGCGGGCTATCCAGTCTTTCATATACATCATTACACCTCGGTTGGCTTGCAGTTCGGCAAAGTCTAAATACATGCTAACGATGCGGTTCAGCCCATCCAGTTCTTTTTCGTTTAGGTAGTTTTTGGCAATGCCTGCATCTGCTTTTCGGATTTTTCCGGCAGGGGCATTTTTCCAGATGGTGAGCCCCATGTTTTCTTTGTTACTGTTGGCTCGTGTATGTATAATTTCGGCAGCCGTTTGGCCGGTTATGGCCCAATGCAATTTGTTTTGTATAGTGGCAAAAAAGCTTTTGGTAATTGTTGCATCTGCACTGTAGTCGGCACTGCATTGTGCAAAGATGTCGGTTATTTTTTGGTAAAACCTGCGTTCACTGCTGCGAATGTCGCGTATGCGGGCAAGTTGTTCTTCAAAGTAATCTTTCCCAAAAATATTGGTGGGGTTTTTCAGTCGTTCATCATCCATGGTAAAGCCTTTGATGATGAATTCTTTTAACCGTTCGGTAGCCCAAATTCTAAAAGCCGTTGCCTGACTGCTATTTACCCTGTACCCGACAGAAATGATAGCATCGAGATTATAATATTCAATTTGCCGTTTAACCTCTCTGTTTCCTTCTATTTGAACTTGTGCAAATTTTGCACAGGTTGTCTCCTTGTTTAATTCTCCTTCCGTATATATATTATTCAAGTGTTTGGTCACCACCGTTCTGTCCACCCCAAATAAGTCGGAGATTTTTTGTTGTGTAAGCCAAATGGTTTCGTTTTGCAAATAGATTTCAACCTTTACTTTTCCATTAGGTGTGGTGTAAAGTAAAATCTCATTAAAACCTTCGGTTGCCATTTTCAATTGCTTCGCCATAGCTATTTGATTAGTTGGGTTAAGTATTGATCAATCTCTTGCTGCACTTTCACCAATTCATCTTCCAATTTTACAATCTCAGTTTGCACTTTAGCAATATCCACTTCGGCTTCTTCCTCAAAAGTGTCCACATAGCGTGGAATATTCAGGTTAAAATCGTTTTCCAGTATTTCGGTGTTAGTGGCTACATAGCTAAACTTATCTTCCACCACACCGGGCTGTAGTTTACCAGCAGCAAAATCACGGTAGGTATTTACAATGTTTTCAATATCGGTATCACGTAGCTTGTTTTGGTTTTTGGCACTTTCGTAATGCTTGCTTGCATCTATAAACAAAAAGTTATTGCTGGTTTTTTGTTTGTTGAAAATGAGAATGGCTGCCGGAATACCTGTACCAAAAAACAGGTTGGCAGGTAAGCCAATCACTGCTTCCAGCAGGTTTTCTTCAATAGTACGTTGGCGTATGCGGCCTTCGCTGCTACCACGAAATAAAACTCCATGCGGCACTACCACACCTGCTTTGCCGTGTTCGTTAAGCGTTTCAATCATGTGGCTGATAAAAGCCCAATCGCCTTTGCTTTTGGGTGGCACACCTCTCCAAAAACGGTTGTATTTATCGGTTTCAGGGTCATAACTCACTGTGGTTTTGTCGCCTTCTTTGTCTTCTACCTTTCCCCATTTGTCTAAGGAGAATGGTGGGTTAGCTACTACGGCATCAAACTTCATCAACGTATCGCCTTCTTTCAGTTTAGGGTTGCGTATGGTATCGCCCCAACGGATAGTCGCATTATCAAATCCATGCAAAAACATATTCATCACCGCCAAAGCCCAGGTGCTTCCATTGGCTTCTTGTCCGTAAAGTGAAAAATTATCTGAACCCACTTCTTCACCAGCTTTAATTAACAAGGAAGCCGAACCGCAGGTTGGATCACTAATGCGTGAACCGGGTTTTGATTTGGTGAGTTTGGCAATCAATGTAGAAACTTCTTTTGGCGTAAAAAATTCACCCGCTTTTTTTCCGGCATCACTAGCAAAATTTTCAATCAGGAACATGTAAGCACCACCAATAATGTCATTACCATCCAAATGCGAAGGACGAAGGTTCAACGCCTCCTTGTTGAAATCGAGCAATAGGTTTTTCAGTCGGGTGTTTTTGTCTTTGGGTTCACCCAGCTTGCTGTTGTTAAAGTCAATATTTTGGAAAATCCCTGCACCATCTTCGCTGTACAATTTTTCACGGTTGGCTTCTTCCAAATCTGCCAATGCAATATTGATGAGTTCACCAATATTGGCTTCATTACGAGAATCGTACAGAAATTTAAAATGGCTATGCTCAGGCACAATAAAGCGTTCGTGTTGCATGGCTCGTTTGGCTCGTTCCACATCACCGTTGTATTTTGCTAAATAGACATCCATTTTATCGTCATGCACATCGCTGAGATACTTCAGGAACAGCATAGTAAGCACATAGTCTTTGTAAACGCTTGGGTCAATGCTACCTCTAAAGGTGTCGCAAGCTTTCCAAACTGCATCGTTGATGTCTTTCTGAGTTATTTTTGCCATGATATTTATTTTATTGCGTTGATTATTTGTTGTTGAATTTGCTTTTCTCTTAGTGTTTCAATTTTCTGCTTCAACCATTTTTCCTTGTGACGGAGTTGGGTAATTAGCAAAATTGCTTTTTGCGTTTCAATGCAAGGCACAGTTATTTCCAAATTTTCTAAAACCTGTTTTGAAATAGAAGGGATGGAAGTTCCGATTGCCTGACCTTTCAATAAGGCTTGCGTTGTGTAGCTGTTAAGCACCCAAGCTAAATACTGGGGCATCACTTTTTTGTCAGTTGGTCTGATAACAAAAAATGAAGTAGAGGCGACAGAAGGTTCGTTGTGGTTTTCAAAAACGGCTGCAAAATTTTTGGTGCCTTTGGCGGCAAAAAGAACATCACCATCTTTCAATAAGTGTTTTTCGGAAATACCGTCAGCCGCCAAGTCAGGATGTAAAACGGCATGCAATTCACCATATTCATCAAAATGCTTGGACTGTAGATACACCAATTCGCCAAAGCCAGCTGGCTTTGCAAATAGTCCGGTTTGGATATATGTGATGTCTTTTATTAGTGATTTCAAAATTTATTCCTTTGTAATGACGCTACAAAAGTAAACAAAATTTTCTAATAATCGAACTGTTTCTTAAAATAATTTCTAAGTAGAGGGTCTACAAATGCCTTGTTGATTGTCCCTGCTGTCGTAGGCGCGTAGGTTAAAAGTGGCTGTTTGGGCTTTGGAGAAGGGTCGACTTGTGTGTCGCCAAGTTGGTCTGCTGGTCTGTTTCTAGATACCGCGAAATTGTCTGCCGAATTAAGGTTTTCCTAAAAGTCTGGTCACTTTGTGGGTGTACATGCCTAAGTATTCAATCACCTGCGCTGGGCCACCAAATGGCTTTTTAGCATATACTACCCAAGTTTTGTTGTAGAGGGTTTTTATGGTATCCGCTGTATTACATAGCAGTAAACCCAAGTGTAAGCAGCAGTACTTCTAGTTGAAACTCTTGAAAAATTCTTGGTCAATTTCAAAAACTATCACAGGTTTTAGCCCTAAATTATACTTTTCAAATAGCTCAACTAGTCTGTCACCGTCAATTAATTCTATTGGTGTAACACCGTCACGGTTAGCTTCATTTTTCGCTTCTTTAGTAAACCGTCCTGTTGTTATTATAAGTCCTTTTTCACCTCGTCCTTGCATTGCGCCTCGAAAGTCACGTACATGATGTGGTGAAACTGTTTCCTTATATCGCTTACATTGGAAAACAATATTTAAACTTACAACGTCATTTAATTTCACTATTCCTTTGCCATCTATTCCTTGGTCACCAGAGCCGCCAGTTATAGTTATTTCATTAATTCCTATTTCGGTCAACAGTCGTTTACATAATTTCTCAAAACCGAAAGGCGAAAGATTTTGTATGATGTTAATTAAGCCAATTGAATGTTCTTCCTCTTCGGTTGCAATATTTTCAAATTTTGGTTCTTCCTTTTGCGGTTTTGAACTTGGTGTTTTCTTTACGCTGTCTTGAACGCCTTTGAAAAGTTTGTAAATATCATCCTCCTTCAATTTTCTGTCTAACCCTTCTTTGGTAAGTCGCCAAATGCCACGTTGAGCATTGTCAATAAGTCCTGCTTTAAATAAGTAAAACCGTGCCCATTGAATTTGGTTTCTAATACGAGATTGCCCATTAGCAATTGTATCTTCTAATTCTGCTTCTGTAATTCCTAATTTGTCAATAACCTGCTCAATAATGTCAGAAGAGTTGCCTGCTCCACCATTAGATTGTAATGCTGTCAAAACAGGATTTACATAGTTTAAAAATTCTGGTCCTTTCATTGTAGTGTTATCTCAGTATTTCTGCTTACACGTAAATATACGGCAGTACCTAATAATTAGCAAAAATACCATCCATAGTTTACCAATACCCTTCCGTTATACATTTTGTATTGCCGCCACCAACACCTCCATTCTTTCTACCCATCCAATAAAATGGTTTTCCCAAGCAAAATTAAACGGATCAACCATTCAAAAAGTTTGTAGTGTTCTTTAGAACAGTACAAACTCCTTTGCCAGTATAGATTCCAGCCTTTTTTTGCCCCTAAAATGAGTCATTTTTTTGAAGGGCTAAATGTTTTATGCAACTTTCATTGAACTACTATTGAGGATATATTGAGGATACTATGAGCTTACCATGAGGATACCATTACTAAATATGGTTGCAATTATGCTTGACTGGATGCTTAATATTATTTTTCAACAACTTTTTTAAGCAAATCCAATCCTTGCTGATTCATCTTTTCCATTCCAGCTTTTGCTCCAAATAGCCACATAAAAAAAGCCTCCACTAAACCAGATTCTACTTTGAAGTCTTGCTTTACCTCTATCCCGTTCGCCGTTTCAGAGAATGAATAATCAAATATAGGTTTTGCAACAAATGGTTTTTGAATATCGCATTTCATACCCACAAACTTTTGCTCTTCAATTTTTACAATTTCTTGAAAACCTAAATCTTTGCCTTTATTACCGCTCCAATGGTATTGAGCACCAATAGTTCCATCTATTCCTTTTACTTCATATTTCTGGCTTGGGTCTTGTACTAAAAATGGCGACCATTTAGGGAAATTTTTCAAGTATTTAACCATGTCAAAAACTTCTTGTCTTGAGCCTTTAATGGTAACTGTTTTTACGATTTGAATAGATTTCAACCCACTCGCTTTGTACAAGCCAAATCCTATAAACGCCGCTAGCGTAATTCCAATTATTGTAAATATCATTTTGAGTTTCATTTTATAAGTTTAAAAATTAATTCATTGGGATCAGGTTACGTACTTCTACAGTTCCACCCATAAAAAGGATGGGACACTTTTTTGCAAGATCAGTAGCTACTTCCATTGACTCTGCTCTCAAAACCATATTACCACTAAGCGTTTGCCCTTCTGCAATGTGAAACCCTTCCTGAATTGTGTGGTCTGCAAAAATTTGGTTTCCTTCAAAACCTAGTTGGTATGTACTTACCAATTTCCCTTGCATGGCAATATTACCAATAAATTCTCCCCATTGCTTTTGCATTTCTTGTAATTGCTGTGCAGTTGGTTGCTCGTTGGTTGGTTGAAATCTAAATAGCAACATAAATTCATTTAACGGTGTCATAATTTTATTTTTTAATTATTATTGATATTGCAAATATGAGCATACCCTAAAAATTAAAAGTTGTCATATGACAAGAAGTATTATTCTAGTGAAATTTCTTTTCGAATTCTACTTAACGAAGTATCAGTTACACCTAAAAAACTAGCAATATGTTTTAAAGAAATATTTTGAATGATATGTGGTTTTTCTTTTAAAAGCCTTAAATATCTATCTTTTGCCTCATCAGCAATCAAAGAAATACTATGTTCTTTTAAAGCAAAGTAACTTCCTACAAGCAATCCTTTTTGTTGTTCTCTATAGTTCGGAACACTGCCAAATAACTCTTGAAATGATTCTACATCTATTTCCCAACAAACACAATCAGATAATGCTTGAATATTTTCTCTGGTTGGTGCAAAAAAGAAAATAGATGGGTAATCAATTACCACATCACCTGATGCGTATAGATTAAAAGTAATATCGTTTCCCTCTGTATCAATAATGTAAGAACGGATAAACCCGCTTTCAATAAACCAATACTTTTTTTCTACTTGCCCTTCTTTTAATAAATATTCATTTTTATTAAATGTCACCTCTTTATATCGAGGTATAATTAGTTTCAATTCTTCTTTAGTGATGCCACTTGAAGCAAAAACCTTGTCCAGAAAATGTTGCTCTGTCTTTTCAATCATAGCTGTATTTTGTTTGTGTGAAGTGTGATATTGCCACCAACTTTAGCAATTTGTGCAAATATGGAATTAGCATTCCTTTAGCCCATAAAAGCTGCTGATTGAAAATATAAAGCTGAAATTAAGAACTTAAATCCAAAGTTGTTCGTCCTTTACTAATCACAGTCTCGCTTTGCAAGAATATATTGGAGATTTCGGCTAAATGGCTAGTTTGGAGTAAATTTATACCCTCTTTCATTTGTAATTAATTGAATTAATGACGCAAATTATCCCAGCCGCTTTACAAAATATTAAAACCATTCAAGCCATCGCTTTTGCTACTTGGCCAACTACTTATGGAGCTATTATTTCTACTTCACAAATTAAATATATGCTCCAGTTAATGTACAGTGAGGACGCACTGGAACAACAAATGGCCAGTGGACACCAGTTTTATTTGGCTGAAATAAACAATACCCCTATTGGTTTTGCATCTATATCAATTGAAACGGAAGCTGAAAATACTTTTAAGCTCAATAAACTTTACGTTTTACCCAGTTCGCAAAATACCGGAGCTGGCAAAGCCCTACTGCTGCAAGTGCTAAATTACGCCAGAGAAAAAAACGGCACACAGTTAATTCTTCAAGTGAACAAATACAATAAAGCCAAAGCGTTTTATGAACGCTATGGGTTTAGTATCCTTAGTGAACATATTGTTGAACTAGATCATGGTTTTATAATGGACGATTACATCATGGGCATTCAACTTTAATTTTTAAGTACCACAATAAGTCGCATAAACCCCATCCCCAACTTCTGGGGGCATGTGAAATTCATTCCATTCCTTAACAACATCATTGGGTTGCACAAGGGTACTCAAAAAGCGATTAAAATAATCGTAATTATTTTCAAAACAAGCTGCATCAAGGGCTTGCTCTACCAAATGATTCCGAGGTATATAACACGGATTGTTCAATTGCATTAAGCTGGTAGCCACTTCTATGGATATGCCATTTTTTGCAAGCAATATTTCCCTTTTCTTTAACCACTCCTTAAATAAATCTTGCTCATATATTGGCTGAGATAATTTGCCATTCCATTGAATCACTAAAAAAGTATTGGTATAATCGCCCTTATTCAACTGCATCCATTCCAATAACTCACTTATTAATAATACTATTTCTTCATTCGAAACCAAAAACCCAATTTTATTCGCCATCATGGTTGCATATTGTTGCTGATACAATGCAGGAAAAACATTCAATACCTCCTCTGCCATTTTAATAGCTATTGCCTCCTCTGAATGTATCAATGGTAATAAAGCACTAGCAAGGCAACTCAAATTCCATAATGCAACTTGGGGCTGGTTGCCATAAGCATACCTGCTATTGGTATCAATGGAACTGAACACAGTTTTGGTATCATAACTATTCATAAATGCACAGGGGCCATAATCGAACGTTTCCCCAGCTACCGACATATTATCGGTATTCATCACCCCATGAATAAAACCTACTCGCATCCAATTCACCATCAACGCTACCTGCTTCAATACTACCGCTCGCAAAAATTCCAACGCTGCATTAGCACTGCCTTGCAACTGCGGATAATGGCGACGAATGGTATAGTTCGTAAACGATTCTAGCTCCTCTGTAGATAAAAAATTTCTTGCATATTCAAATGTCCCCACCCGAATATGACTGCTAGCTATCCTTGTTAATACTGCACCATCATGCATATCTTCTCGATACACTTTCTCGCCTGTTATTGCCACCGCAATGCTGCGCGAACTCGCAATACCCATACCATGCATGGCTTCGCTTATAATGTATTCGCGCAGCATAGAACGCAGCGTTGCCCTTCCATCTCCTCGGCGCGAATATGGCGTTGGTCCCGATCCTTTTAATTGAATATCTACCCTACTTCCATTGGGCGTTATGATCTCTCCTAATAAAATGGCGCGGCCATCTCCCAATATATTAAAATGACCAAATTGGTGGCCTGCATATGCTTGTGCTATTGGCTCTGCTCCTTCTGGAATAAAATTTCCTGAAAATACGCCATCTTTAAATTCTGTATCCGCTGCCTCAAATACCAAGCCCAGTTCCACAGCCAACTTTTTATTGAATAATACCGTTGCTGGTGCCAACACTTTTGTTGGCATTACTGGCGAATACATTTTGTTTGAAAGCTGCTGGTAACTATTGTTAAAATTCCATTTGTGTTTACTCATTACAATAAATTCATTTAATATACCAATACATGCGTTTGCTTTATTACTCCCATTACAAAAACCGATTGAACGTGTCCGATATTTTCGGCTTGACTCAGTTTGTTTACATGAAAATCATAATATGCATCCATACTCTCCGCTACTACTTTTAACATAAAATCAAATTCACCAGAAATATTATAACACTCAATTACTTCATTCAGTTCGTGCATTCTTTTAATGAACTTTCCACCCGCTGTTTTATCGTGCTGCTTCAACGACACATAACATATCACCATCAACCCCTTTTTTACTTTGGTAGGATCTAACAGTGTAGCGTACTGCTTTATCACCCCACTCTCCTCCATTCTTTTTATACGCTCGTGCACGGGTGTTGTACTCAAATGAACCTGATCTGAAATTTCTTTTACCGTGATGCGCGCATTTAGTTGCAGCAATTTTAAAATGGCTAAGTCCTTCTGATCCAAAAGAACAGCAGTAGTAGAATCGGCTTTTTGAGTGGCTTTAGGCATATCAAACAAGGGTTAACGACTATTAAATACATCTAAAATAGTGCTTTATTCTTAATTTTTAAATAATTATGCCATTTTATTCTTTAAAATTAGCTTTGCAACATCTAAAAAAACTATTATGTCTACATTAGCATCATCTATTGATTTCAGCCTTGCGTACAAGGTTGCCGATATCAGTCTCGCAGATTGGGGTCGCAAAGAAATTCGTTTAGCAGAAGCCGAAATGCCCGGTCTTATGGCGTTGCGTACTGAATATGGCGCATCTCAGCCTCTAAAAGGCGCTCGCGTTGCAGGTTGTTTGCATATGACCATTCAGACTGCTGTTCTCATTGAAACTTTAATTGCATTGGGTGCAGAAGTTAAATGGAGTTCTTGTAATATTTTTTCTACGCAGGATCAAGCTGCTGCTGCTATTGCTGCTGCTGGCATTGGTGTTTTTGCTTGGAAAGGTCAAACCCAAGAAGAAGCGGATTGGTGTATTGAGCAGACTTTATTTTTTGGCGGTGTTGATCGTCCCCTAAATATGATTTTAGATGATGGTGGTGATTTAACCAATATAGTATTTGATAAATACCCTGAGCTGATCTCTAATATTAAAGGTCTATCGGAAGAAACTACCACTGGTGTTCACCGTTTATATGAGCGCATGGCTAAAGGTACTTTACCTATTCCTGCTATCAATGTAAACGATTCTGTTACCAAATCTAAATTCGATAATAAATATGGTTGTCAAGAATCATTGGTAGATGCTATTCGCAGAGCTACTGATGTAATGATGGCTGGTAAAATTGCTGTTGTTGGTGGATATGGTGATGTGGGTAAAGGTTCTGCTCTTTCTTTAAAAGGTGCTGGTTGCCGAGTTATTGTTACTGAAATAGATCCTATCTGTGCGTTGCAAGCTGCCATGGAAGGTTTTGAAGTGAAGCCAATGGCTGAAGCTGTGAAAGAAGCTGATATCATTGTTACTGCTTCTGGTTGTAGAGACTTGATTACTGAAAAACATTTCCGTTCAATGAAAGACAAAGCAATCGTTTGTAATATCGGTCACTTTGATATTGAAATTGATATGGCTTGGTTGAATAGCAGCTACGGCAATACCAAAGATACCATTAAGCCACAAGTTGACTTGTACAATATTGATGGGAAAGACGTAATTGTACTTGCAGAAGGCCGCTTGGTTAATTTAGGCTGTGCTACTGGTCACCCTTCTTTTGTAATGAGTAACTCTTTCTGTAACCAAACATTGGCACAGATTGAATTGTGGATGAATCATAGCAACTACGAGAATAAAGTGTATGTGCTTCCTAAGCATTTAGATGAGAAAGTTGCTTTCTTACACCTTGCTAAAGTTGGTGCGGTATTAGATGTGCTAACAACTGAACAAGCTGAATACTTAGGCATTAGCAAGACTGGACCTTTCAAAGCTGAAATGTACAGGTATTAAGTTAGTGAGTTACTAAGTTACTGAGTTCATATTTTCAAAGAGGCTGTCGCAAAAACGACAGCCTCTTTGTTTTTAACCTTTCTTTCCAAGAAGAACTATTTCTTTTCCTTAATTTTACCACTATCATTATCAACTCTCTCTTGAATGGATCAGGTTTTTGAAAAACAAAAAAACAAAAAAGCTTCCTTAATCACCGCTGTGATTACTACCATTCTATTTTTAATATTTTTTTACTCCCATTACAATCAACCCATTCCACCAACAATTATTTTAGGCGAAGGCATTGAAGTGAATTTAGGCTATGATGAAACTGGCATGGGTAATATTGCACCTGAAATTCCCGGTAATACTGGCGCTTCAAAATCAACCAGTTCAACTAAATCTTTAGCATCAAATAGTGCTGAACAACTCACCCCTTCGGATGATGATATAGCAGTGAATAATAAAATAAACCCTAAGAAAACAGTTAATAATAGTCCCGAAAACACTACCCTTCCATCGCCCAAACCAAAAGCATTATTCACAGGCACCACAGCCAATACAGTTGGTGGTAACAACGCAGATAGCTATAATGGTAAACGCAACCAAGGTATTGCAGGCGGCAAAGGTGATCAGGGCAATCCCAACGGAAATCCGAACAGCGATAGTTATACCGGCAACGCAGCTAGTGGAAATGGCGGCGCTGGAGTGGCTATTAGGAGTGGATTAGATGGGAGGAGAATAACGCGACTACCTTCCTTTGAAGACGACTTTAATGAAAATGCAAAAGTGGCAGTCGACATTATTGTTGATGGCAAAGGAACGGTATTAAAAGCTGCCGTTAATCCAAAAGGCACTACCACTACTAATACCAATATTAGAAATATAGCCATTCAAAAAGCCAGGTCTTTAAAACTCAATGCCAGTGAAAGCGATGAGCAAACTGGCACACTGATCTTTAATTTTAAACTTCGAAATTAGTGTAGGTTCACTGTATTATTTGCATCTTTGTACCTGTATGAATTACCAAGAAACTGTAGAATATCTTTTTGAAAAATTACCCATGTTCAGTAGGTTGGGTGCCGCTGCTTATAAAAAAGACTTGACCAATACCATTGCTCTTTGCGAAGCGTTGGGAAATCCCCACCTTAAATTCAAGTCAATTCATATTGCCGGCACCAACGGAAAAGGGTCTACCAGCCATATGCTGGCAGCTATTTTACAAACAGCTGGTTATAAAACAGGACTTTATACTTCACCCCACCTTTATGATTTTAGAGAACGGATTAAAATAAATGGGGCGCTTTGCGAAGCCTCTTTTGTGGTTTCTTTTACTGAAAAAATAAAGCCACTGATTGAAAAATTATCACCCTCATTTTTTGAGATTACCGTCGCCATGGCCTTCGATTATTTTGCACAGCAAGAAGTAGATATTGCCATCATAGAAGTCGGTTTGGGCGGAAGGCTAGACAGTACCAATATTATTACCCCCGAACTAAGTATTATTACCAATATTGGATGGGATCATATGAATTTACTCGGCAATACACTAGAAGCGATTGCAGGTGAAAAAGCAGGCATCATTAAAGCCCATATACCCGTTGTAATTGGCGAATCACTACCAGAAACGAGACCTGTGTTTGAGGCAAAAGCCCTTCACAGTTTCATCAGCTATGCCGCTGAAAACAGGTATCTGAATGATTGGGTTATGGAAGACCAACTATTGAATATTACAGTGGTAGATAAAGACAAGAATGAATACATTGCCTATCAACTAGATCTTCCCGCATTGTACCAAACAAAAAACCTGCTGACCGTTTTAGACGCTTGTGCTTTTCTTCAAAAAATGGGATGGAATATCAATCAACAGATCATAAAATCTGCGCTAAAACAGGTAAAGAAATTAACCGGTTTCTATGGTAGATGGGAAATTATTCGTCAACACCCTACCCTAGTTTTAGACGTTGGTCACAATGTGGATGGTATAAAAGAAATCAATCGACAGCTTGACCTGAGTTCTTATCATCGGCTGCATATTATAATAGGTATGGTGAAGGATAAAGACATCAATGCTGTATTACAATTATTGCCCCAACACGCGTTATATTATTTTACTAAAGCGCATATACCAAGGGCTTTAGATGAAATTAGTCTCCAAGCACAAGCCTTGGAATTTGAATTAAAAGGAGATTGTTTTTTAACCGTAAACGATGCCATTCAAACTGCAATAGAAAAGTCAACACCCGATGATTTAATACTGGTTTGTGGTAGTGTTTTTCTGGTAGGTGAAGTAACTAAAAATTTATTCAACACCTAAGCCATCCTAAACGAATGGCTGCTGCATACATAGCCCCTGCTTGCATACCATGTGTAAATGAATGATCTAAAAGCATTTGCATAAACACGGTTTTGGGCATTAAAACCAATTCAAGATCTTCGAATGCATCAAAGGCAGTTTTACTAGTACATTTTACCCCTTGGGCTAAATAAAACCAAGCACGATTACGCTCTAATGGTGGATTGGGATGAACAGAATAAAGCAGTTCAACATCATCACTGGTATAGCCTGTTTCTTCTTGCATTTCACGTTTCGCCGCTGCTAGTGGATCCTCTCCTGCATCAATCATACCACCAGGTAATTCTACGGAAATAATTCCTGCAGCATGGCGGTACTGCTTTACCATAACCACTTCATCCTGATCGGTAATCATTACCATATTACAAAAATTGGGGACTGCAATGGTTATATAAGGTGAAATAACGCGGCCATCAGGTAACTCACACTCATCTTCAATTACCTGCATCCATTTCTTACTATACACAATATTAGAACGCAGCACTCGCCATGCTTTTACAGATTCTATCATACTAAAAAATTACCAATTTATCCATCCGCATCAATGCATAGAGAATAGTGCATACTTGCATGGACTGAATGAATTCCTGTGCTTTAAATTTTTCTATAAAGTCCTCCCATTCCAATACCACTACTTCCACAGCTTCTTCTGCATCCAATACTGCCAGTGGATCTTCTACACCACCAGTAGCCAAAAACATATGCATTAGGTTGGTATTGGTGGTTGGATTAGGGGATGTTTTTCCCAAATATTCAATATGATCGAAACGGTAGCCAGTCTCTTCAAATAACTCTCTAGCCATGGTATCGGTGAGTGATTTATCAGACGCGTCTACACAGCCCCCAGGCAATTCAAGTGTTACCATATCTAAGCCAGGCCGATACATTTTCTCTACAATCACTTTACCCTCTTTGGTAATAGCCAATGCAGTAGCATAGTCGGGAAACCCATACACATAAAAGGGTTCCACTACTGTTCCATCGTTTTTTTGGTAACTATTTTTGCGTACATCTGCCCAACGGTCTTTCACCAGTTGTTCTGTGCTGCGCAATCTCCATTTACTAATATTACTCATTTCCAATTATTTTTTGTGCGTAATGTAATGATATGGGCGGTATGATGTTTTCCATGCCAAGCATATATTCCCAACGTTGGCCATAATCAAAATTTTAATACGTTTTTAAATGGCTTTGAACTATACCCAATTCCTGCAAATAACCCTTCATCTCAACTTGGTATTGTTGGGCTATGATGGCTGCTTCTGCGGCAAAGTCCTCCCCTCCACCTGCAAAAATAATGGCGCGACTGGCATTCACCAATAAACCTACGTCTTTATTCTTCCCATAACGAGTTACTTCTTCCAAGCTACCCCCTTGAAATCCAACCCCAGGTACCAACAAAAAATGCTCGGGTATTATTGATCTTATATTTTCTAAATCTGCAGCACGTGTAGCTCCCACTACAAACATTAAATTATCGGGTGTTCCCCATGTTGCCGTTTTTTCCAGTACTTGCTCATATAATCTGCGACCCCTGTTTTCTTCCGTAAGGTTTGGAGATAATAACAACTGCTGAAAATCGTTGCTACCTGCATTAGATGTGAGCCCTAATACAATGGTAAACTTATCTTGGTATTCCAAAAAGGGACGAATACTATCTTCCCCCATATAGGGTGCCACGGTGATTGCGTCAAACGGAATTAGTTCAAAAAAAGTCTTTGCATATTGAGCTGAAGTATTGCCAATATCTCCTCGTTTGGCATCTGCAATAGTCAAGTGTGTTTTTGGTATATATGCCACTGTCTCTTGCATGGCTTCCCAGCCTTTAATTCCCTGCGATTCATAAAATGCAGTATTAATTTTATAGCTTACACAATAGGGTTTGGTGGCATCAATAATAGCTTTATTAAAATCAATAACGGCATTGGGCGAAGATTGAAGATGGCGAGGTAGTTTGGCAATATCGGTATCTAAGCCTACACAGAGATAGGATTGTTTTAGTTGAATTTGTTCAATAAGTTTTAAGCGAGTCATGCTGCAAAGTTAAGCGGGTAGATTTTAAATTTATTTCTTCCTTGCTAGTATTATCAACCTAGGTGAATTTTTCAAGTCATATCGCCCCAGCTGGTAATCGCCAAACACTTCTTCTATCTGCATTTGCTGGTAAGAAAGCATATCGTTAAAATCTGCCAAAGAAAATTTAGCTACTCGCTCTGTATACAAATGCCTCAAAGCAGTTTGCCCCTTCTCTACTACCTGTATCTGTTTGTAAAAATGATGCGCATCCTGCCACTTGGCAATATGAAAACAAACCCCTTCTATCTCCTTGGTAAATGTTTGTTCCAGCGTTGCAGCCGCATAATGCACGTTTAAATAATCTATTACCAATAGTCCCCCCGAATGCAAACTCTCGGCCATTGTTCTAATGGCATTATCATGCTCTCGCCTCGTTTTAAAATAACCAAAACTGGTAAAAAAATTAAATGCATACT
Source organism: Sphingobacteriia bacterium (assembly GCA_004294135.1). Classification (GTDB taxonomy): domain Bacteria; phylum Bacteroidota; class Bacteroidia; order Chitinophagales; family Chitinophagaceae; genus Sediminibacterium. The sequence continues at coordinate 44,086 of RDZY01000020.1, read as the reverse complement.
GGTAATAGTTGATCCGAAAGGGACGGCGCATATCATGCTGGTAAAAATGCAATTGGTCGGCTTCACTTAGCTTGGCTTCTATAATAGAGGCGGCTGACAAATCAATGCCTGTTACATCAAAACCCATCTCTGCCAAAGCAATACTATGCCGCCCTTTACCACATGCTATATCCAACATTAAACTGCCCTTGGGAGGATTTATATACTGAATGAGCTGCTGTATAAATTGATTGGCTTCCGTTTCATCGCGGTGCTGGTACAATAAATGATAATAGGGTGAATTGAACCAATCCTTATACCATGCTTTATCTACCATAATTAGCTTTTCAACTGTAAAAGTACGATGCAGAGGCAAACAAAAAATTTGAATTATATTCGCCGCCATTTCAAGCGTATTATATGGCATTAATTAAGAGCATTTCGGGTATTAGGGGTACTATTGGCGGAAAACCGGGGGATACTTTGAGTCCCCTTGACCTGGTTCGTTTTACCGCTGCTTATGGCAGTTGGTTAAAAAACCAGTCGCCCCTCAACAACACAGTAGTAGTAGGTAGGGATGGTAGAATAAGCGGCGAAATGGTACAAGGCTTGGTGGTTCATACCCTGAATGCAATGGGTATTAACGTAATTGATCTGGGATTAAGTACCACACCTACTGTTGAAATGGCCGTTTGCTTTGAAAAAGCAGCAGGGGGGATTATTTTAACTGCCAGCCATAATCCCAAAGAATGGAATGCGCTTAAATTATTGAACCACCATGGGGAATTCATTAATGCGGCTGATGGTGCTGCACTTTTAGCCATTGCAGCCAATGACGATTTTATTTTTGCCACTGTTGATAAACTAGGAACTTGCACCCCAGGCAACCAACTGCTGGAAAAACATATTGAAGCTTGCGTAAACTATCCACTTGTGGATGTTGCCGCTATTAAAAAAGCTAAATTTAAAATTGTAATTGATGCCATCAATAGTACTGGTGCCATTGCTGTTCCTGCACTTTTGAACGCATTAGGTGTTAAAGATTTTACGGTGCTAAACAGCACAGTTAATGGAAACTTTGCCCACAATCCTGAACCCTTACCCGAAAATTTGCGTGAACTTTGTAATGAAGTGAACAAACAAAAAGCCGACCTTGGTATTGCCGTTGATCCAGATGTGGATAGACTTTGCTTTGTTTGTGAAGATGGAAGTCTTTTTGGTGAAGAATATACACTGGTAGCAGTAGCAGATTATATGCTTTCACATAGAAAAGGCAATACCGTAAGCAATATGAGCAGTACCCGCGCGCTAAAAGATATTACCCTAAAACATGGTGGCGAATACTTCGCCAGTGCAGTAGGTGAAGTAAATGTGGTGACTAAAATGAAGGCCGTTAACGCAGTTATTGGTGGTGAAGGCAATGGTGGTATTATTGTGCCTGACCTGCACTATGGCAGAGACGCATTAATAGGTATCGCACTTTTTCTGACCCATCTTGCCCTTCAGAAAAAAACTGTCAAACAGCTGAGAAATTCCTATCCAGATTATTTCATCAGTAAAAATAAAATTGAACTGACCAAAGGAGTGGATCTCCATAAAATTTTTGAGCATATTAAAAAGAAATACCAGAAAAATCCAATCAATACCGATGATGGATTAAAAATAGAATTCGACAACGATTGGGTACATTTAAGAAGCAGTAATACGGAGCCTATTATTCGTATTTATGCAGAAAGTAACAGCGAGACCGTTGCTGCCAATATTGCAAAACGTTTGATGGGTGATATTCAGGAGGCAGCACAGTAATAGGCTGAATACTTATTTTTTGAATGATTAAATAAATTCGTAAATGGAAAGAATATACTTCGATAATGCGGCTACCACATCACTAGACCCTGCTGTTTTAGATGCAATGATGCCTTATCTCACTACCCACTTTGGCAACCCTTCCTCAATTTACAGTTATGGAAGAGAATGTAGAATGGCCATTGAGAACGCACGTAAATCAGTCGCCAAAATACTCAATGCCCATCCAGCTGAAATATGTTTCACCAGTGGTGGTACCGAAAGTAGCAATACCGCTATTACTGCTGCCGTTCGCGACCTTGGCTGTAAACATATCATCAGCGCTGTAATTGAACACCATGCAACCACCCATACTGTAGAATACCTTTATCACAATGGTGAAGCCGCTTTAAGCTATGTAAAACTATTGCCGGATGGACATATTGATTTAGAAGACCTTGAAAGATTACTTGCCCAAAGCGAAGAAAAATGTTTGGTAACCCTGATGCACGCCAATAATGAAATTGGGAATATGCTGGACTTGTATGCTGTTGGAAATCTGTGTAAACAGTTTAATGCTATTTTTCACAGCGATACGGTGCAGACCGTTGGTCACTTCCCTTTTGATCTTAGAAATATGCCCGTCCATTTTATTACTGGTGCTGGCCACAAATTTCATGGACCCAAAGGCGTCGGTATTTTATATATCAATGAAAACGTAAAAATAAAACCATTGGTACATGGGGGCAGTCAAGAAAGAAATATGCGCGCTGGTACTGAGAATTTATACGGAATTGTTGGTTTTGCCAAAGCCTTGCAATTGGCTACGGAAGGCTACGAAAAAGAAAGTACTTATATAGGTTCGCTGAAAAGGTATATGATGGAGCAACTGAAAAAAAATATTCAAGGAGTTGCTTTCAACGGCGATCCATTGGGGCGTAGTCTTTATGCAGTATTGAGTGCTAGTTTTCCAAAGACGGAGAAAAGTGAGATGATTTTATTCAATCTGGACATTAATAATATCTGTGCCAGTGGCGGTAGTGCTTGCACCAGTGGCGCCGATCAAGGCTCGCATGTAATAAATGCCATCAATAACAATCCCAACCAAGTTACCGTTCGCTTTTCTTTTAGCAAACACAATACCAGAGCGGAGATTGATCATGTGGTTGCAAAGTTGGCTGAATTTATTTAATATTATTAATGCAGCGTTTTTTTTAGCAATTATGTCTTTCTGAAAATCCCTTTGTATGAAATATATATGCCTGTCAATTTTATTACTACTTGCATTTAACCATTCAGCAAATTCCCAAGATATAATTGTTAAAAAAAATAATACCCTCGTTAAATGTAGAATTAAAGAAGTTGGTACGGAAGAAATAAAGTACTTACTGTGGGAAGACCTCTCTGGCCCCATCTTCACTATTTCCAGAGATCAAGTAAAAAATATCACATTCGAGAATGGCAAAAAAGATCAGACTTCAAGCGCCACTGATCCACTTAAAGATCCCGAGAATTATATTGGTCAGAAAACAAGGGCGCTAAAATTCGACTTTATCGGCCCCCTAATTGGTTATACACAAATTAGCTATGAAAAAAGTACCGGTGTAGGCAAAAGTTATGAACTATCGCTCGGTATTATTGGACTGGGTAAAAACTCAATTATCCAATACAGTTACAATGCATCTGGATTTCAAGAAACCAAAAAGAGTCCCTTTGGTATATTTGTGAGCGGTGGATACAAGTTTAATAAACTGCCAGACTTTCTTTTTGGCAGAACCCGATTCACCCATATTTTACAAGGAGCTTATGCCAAACCATTGGTATACTTAGGTTCATACAACGAGAATAAATTGTTGTGGAAAGGTGGATCAGAATACGTAATTGATAGACCCAACACTGTTTTTGCGGCCTTACAAGTTGAATTGGGTAAACAATGGGTTTTTGGAAATGATATGTTGATTGATTGGTACTGGGGCTTTGGTTATGGATTCGACAATAAAAAGAACAACTCACAGTTTCTGGTAGATGGCGACGTAAGTGCATTCAACTATGCCAATTCAAGAATTGGAAAAAGTCCCGGTCTTTCGTTCTCATTTGGAATAAGACTTGGATTGCTGTTGAAAGAAAAGCAAAAGAAAGATTAGCCAAAATCTTCATCTACAATCTCATCATCATCGGGCTCACCAAAAGAGCCTAAGTTCATCATGCTTCCCATTAAATCGTTGAAAGATATTTTGCCTTCAATTACTTTTTTGCTGATGAGTGAATATGCGGCTAATCCATTCAACACAAATTCCATCATCAACGCATTTTCTAATTCATTCAACTTAGGATATAGTTTTTTCACCAGCCCAAATAACCCATCTACCTTATACAATGCTTCTACTTTAGCTGCGTCTGTCATATCAAACAACAAATCAACTTGATTGCCAGCATCAAACCAGCGGGTAATTTGTTTGTAGGGACTTTCTACCTTTGCTTCCTCCACCGATTTCTTATTGCTTTGCTTTCTTTTTTTAGCCAGTTCTGGATTGGGGAAATAAGTGAGAAATTGGGTGCGGATCGACTTGTCAAGTAAGTTCACTGCAACCTGATAAGGCCCCTCTTGTTCACCTTCATATACCAATTCTATTTTACCAGTAATGGCTGGAATAATACCTGTTAAATCACTGATCCAGACCTGTGTTTTAGCCTCCCCATGAATAAGGGCTCTGCGCTCTGCACTGCTTACTGCATTTTCCAAAGCAGCAATGGTTAGCCTTGCACTAACGCCACTTTTCTTGTCCACATATTCATTAGATCTTGCTTCAAACGCAACTTGTTCTATCAAACGTTTCACCAAATCGCTTAGTACCACCCTATCTTTTTGTACGTCTAATATATCTGCTTCCTGTTCGGTAATAGATAAAGAGGTTTCTATATCTTTTGGATAGTGCGTAAGTATCTGGCTTTGTATACGATCTTTCAAAGGCGTTACAATGCTTCCTCGGTTGGTATAATCTTCTGGGTTGGCAGTGAATACAAATAATATATCTAGTGGCATTCGGAGTTTAAACCCACGAATTTGTATATCACCTTCCTGTAAAATATTGAATAAAGCAACTTGTATGCGGGCTTGCAAATCGGGCAACTCATTGATTACAAAAATACCACGATTGCTTCTTGGAATTATACCATAATGAATTACTTTTTCATCGGAAAAGCTGAGCTTAAGATTGGCTGCTTTAATGGGGTCAATGTCTCCAATTAAATCGGCTACGCTCACGTCTGGCGTAGCTAATTTTTCGCCATAACGTTCCTTTCTATGCACCCATTCTATTGGCGTATCATCTCCTTTCTCTGCAATTAAATCACGGGCATATTTACTAAAAGGTTTCAGCGGATCGTCGTTTACTTCAGAACCAGCTACCACTGGAATATATTCATCCAGAAGATCCACCATTTGTCGCGCCATTCTAGTCTTGGCTTGACCCCGTAATCCCAAGAATAAAATATTGTGACGGCTCAACAATGCCCTTTCAGTATCAGGAATTACGGTATCTTCATAACCCATAATACCCGTAAAAGGATTTTCTTTATTGCGAATGGTTTGAATTAGGTTGTTGCGTACTTCTTCTTTTACTGACTTGGGCTGGTAGCCACTTTTCTTTAATTCTGCTAGGGTATTTATTTGTTCGATATCCATATTTATTTTTAGTAAGGGAGATGTATTAATAAAGCGTTTTTCTTTTCCCACTCTCAAAATCTTTAAATACAAAAGCCCCTAATTTATCTAAGGAAGCAAAAAAAGCTTTTCCATTATTCATCTCCGTGAATTCCTGTACAAAATTCTGAAGATAGGGGTCGGATGCAATCATAAAAGTAGTAATCGGAATTTTTAATTTCTTGCATTGGGCTGCAAGATTAATGCAGCGGTTCACTACTTTACGATCTAGCCCGAAACTATTTTTATAGTATTGTTTACCAATTTTTAAGCAAGTGGGCTTGCCATCGGTAATCATAAAGATTTGTTTGTTGGCATTTTTTCTTCTGCGAAGCAAGTCCATCGCCAGCTCCAGACCCGCTACGGTATTGGTATGATAAGGCCCTACTTTTAAGTAAGGCAAGTCTTTAATTTCAATACGCCAAGCATCATTCCCAAATACTACAATATCAATGGTATCTTTTGGGTATTTGGTGGTGATGAGCTCACTCAATGCCATGGCTACCTTTTTGGCGGGCGTAATTCTATCTTCGCCGTACAAAATCATGGAGTGAGAAATATCAATCATTAACACGGTAGAGGTCTGGGTTTTAAAATCGCTTTCGCGAATTTGCAAATCGTCTTCTTGCATAGAAAACGAAGCCACTCCCCTGCTGATCTGTGCATTGCGAATACTTTCGGTAAAATCTATTTGCTCCAGCATATCACCGAATTGAAAAGGTCGGGTATCGGGATTCAACTCATCACCTTGACCTTGCTTAAAAGTCTGATGATTGCCTTGCTTCGATTTCTTTAGTTTACCAAAAATTTCTTCAAGGCTTTTCTTACGGATGGTTTGTTCCGATTTTCCAGTGATGGAAAAACTACCATCGGCATCATTCTCTTTGAGGTAATTGTTTTGTTTCAGGTCATCAATAAAATCACCCATGCCATAATCATCGTTGGTGAGTTTGAATTTTTGATCCAACTCATTCATCCATTGAAGTGCTTCAGCGGCATCACCGCTGGTATAGTTAAGCAATTGCATAAATATATCTAACAACTGCTCGAACTTAGTGCCAGCTTGCTCATTGGGATTGAATGGTATGAATCGGTGTCCCAGCATACTAGTATAACAATGAGACCTGCTTAATGTTCAGGATCAATTTATTTTTTGAATGATGAATTAGGGTTTCGGTGACATCAATTTACCCGGAATTTGAATGGCAGGATTGTACACGGTCTTCATGCGTTCCAATCCATCCAAATAACCTTCGGCCATGCGTTTTTCATCGGCCATTAACTCCGCTTTCATTCCCCCTAGCGAATCATAGTATTGAATCTGTTGTTTTAGATCCTTGCTTACTGCTTGGCTAATTTTTTCAATTAATTTTTTGGCATCGGCCATATAACAAGCTTCCAATAACATTAAAGAATTTCTATTGTGCATATTACCCCTGCTTACCATACCATAAGAGAAATTTTCTTCGTCCATCATCTTATCTACTTTCTCCAACACTTTTCTGGCTTCTTCTTTTCTGCCAGTATTGGCCAAGTCAATGGCCAAATCAGCATAAGCAGAACGGATGCTGTTGAGGTGTCTGCGATTTTCTTCATCAAAATAAACGCCTTTAATATCTGCATTACCAGCAGCAAATACATTCAGTGCTTTGTCTTTCATCCAATTGGTATTAACCCTTGAATTTTGCACAGGAATCAGTCGGTGACTCAATCCATCTCTTCTAAGGAATTGATCAAAACCCAATTCAATTTGCGGGTTGGTAAAATAGATGGGGCGATTCCATTTATTAGCAGCAATAATATTCAGAACGGCCATATCATTCTTCATCATAGAAGATTTGGGCAATTCAAAACGCATTTCATTCACTACACTATCAGTCGGGTTTACGGTGTTGTTGGCCAATACAAAAGCCTTATCAACTGGCACAGAGAATTTACGAACAGGGAATGTGCTAAGTGGTTCACCATTGCCCCTATCTTCCATTTTAGTTCTATCATCACTGCCTACATAGTTCTTCATTAAATCGAATAAATCATAGAACCTATCTTCTGGAATATTGGGTTTGGGACGATACATGGCATAGTCTCTTTTAGAACCTTCAATTTGCTCGGCCGACCAAATTACGTCGATGGGTGCACTCTGGTTTACTTTATATCGGAGTTCATTAATATACCAGTCAATTCCCAACAAGCTATAATTAATTACCCGAATATCAGGGCGAATGCCTTCTACCTCTTGGGCATACCAGAGGGGATAAGTATCGTTGTCGCCAAAAGTAAAGAGAATGGCATTGGGAGCACAGCTTTCTAAATAATCTTTAGCCAAATCTCTTGACAGTACTTTTTTACTTCTATCATGATCATCCCATTCTTGTTGCGCCAATACAGCAGGCACGGCTAAGAGACAAACAATAGTAGCAGCAGAAGCAGCTACGGTAGCAGAGAGTTTTTTCTGTAAAAAAGCAGCAATGCCCATCACCCCCAATCCTATCCAAACAGCAAATGCGTAGAAGCTACCTACATAAGCATAGTCACGCTCACGGGGTTGGTTACCCGCTTGGTTCAGGTAGAGTACAATGGCAAAACCAGTGAAGAAGAACATGAGCAAATTACTGAATGCATCATCGCCACGTTTTTTACGTTGGTAGAAAAAGCCAATCAAGCCCAATATAAAAGGAAGGGCAAATAATTTGTTATTGGCTTTGTTCTTTTTGAGGGAATCTGGCAATTGGCTTTGATCTCCGTATAAAATGTTATCAATCAATGGAATACCTGTAATCCAATTACCATCGCGTGTATTTCCAGTATACACCCCTTGAATATCGTTTTGCTTACCGGAGAAATTCCACATAAAATAGCGGAAATACATCCAGTAGAATTGATAGCCTACAAAAAATTTAATATTATCTGCTTGATTGGGAGCCCGCTCATAAGTACCGTCTTTGAGCTTTGGAATGCCTAAGAAAGTTGCGTAATAATAAGCATGGTATTGATCGTCGCTGGCATCCCAAACACGGGGGAAGAGCATTTTGTCTTCCGCTGCATAAATATATTTCTTATCCTGCCCTACTTCAATGTATTTATCACGCGCTTTTTGGTAACGCATGCCAGTATTCTTCAAATCTATTGGTTGTGAGGTAAATTTCTGACCATATAACAGCGGAAAATCACCATATTGTTCCCTACCCAAATAACCTACTAAGCTCATCGGATTGTCCACATTATACATATCAACAGAAGGATTGGCACTACTGCGGATCATGGTGGTTAAATAAGTACTATAGCCAATAAACATAAACGCAATACACCAGATGGACAAAGTAAGATAAGGCCATAGCTTTTTAGCGGCAATATGTAAACCATACCAGATGGCAGCAGCTACCAAGCAGAAGAAGATGGAAAAGCCAGTGAAGAAAGGCATACCAGCTCCATTTACAAACCAGCGGTCGAATGAGCCCGCCAGTTTAATAGAATATTGAATAACCCCAACTTGAATAATGCCAGTAACAGCACAACCAATGAGGAAGAAAATATATACTCCACCAAAATAAGCTTTGTTTTTTGAATTGAATTTTTCCACTGCGAATAATAGACCAATGGTCATAACGGTACCTAAAATTACGAGACCCGCAATGGTACCATCCATAGCCACATTCTCGCCTGCATCAGCAGCGGCAGCAATTAATGCAGCCACAAAAGCCAGCGCCCCACCTATTGCTGCAATGCGTATAAACCATGAACGCACCAAACTGTAATTAAAGGTTTCTCTTCTGCGGAAATAGTACACCATTACAATGGCAGGAATGGTAAGAAGATTAAGTAAGTGAACGCCAATAGAAAGGCCCATCATAAAAAAGATAAACACAATCCATCGATCAGCCCCAGGTTCATCTGCTTGGTTCTCCCATTTAAGGATAGCCCAGAAAACGATTGCCGTAAAAAAAGAAGAGAGGGCATAAACTTCACCTTCAACAGCACTGAACCAGAAAGAATCACTGAAAGTGTAAGACAATGCGCCTACTACCCCAGCTCCCATGATCATCCAAATTTGGTATGCAGATGGTATGGAATTATTTTTAATATCAATAATTCTACGTGCAAAATGCGTGATGGTCCAGAACAGAAATAATATGGTAAAGCTACTGGCAATAGCGCTCATCATATTCACAGCCCGAGCAGCGTTAAGCGGATTATCGCCAAAGAATACAATAAAAATTCTTCCTAGAATTACAAACAAAGGAGCCCCTGGCGGATGGGGAATTTGTAGTTTATAACAACTACTTACGAATTCACCGCAATCCCAAAAACTACCACCTGCTTCGGCCGTCATGATATAAACAACACTGGCAATTAAAAACACCACCCAACCCGTAATATTATTGATCTTATTAAACTGCATATTGGTTCTGATTTTTAAACACGGGCAAACATAGCTTATTATAGCTAAAATTAGAAATTGAAGGCTGCAAATCGAGAGATTTAGGGAAATTTTAGAAGTGGGCGGTAAACAGTAGTTTCAACGTATATCTTGCTAAAAGAAGAACGATTTTGGTGATATAAATGAAAAAATAGCATTTAAAATAATGACAGTCATAAAATAACTGCAGTCAATAACTAAGATTTAGTTGGGTGGGCAGCACCAGTAATGAAGTCCAAAATTCCAACCAATTGACCTTATTAGTAGAGTAGATTTAAGCCAGTAAAACAAACAAAAAAACTTATTTTATATTTTGTTTATGCGTACAATGTAGGAAAGAACACACTTGAAAGTCAAAATTAATAGCCAAGGAATTCAAAAAATAGTTTTACTCGCCAAGGCTCAAAGTGATCGCAGAGAAATATTCAATTGCTTACCTTTGCGCTCTAATGCACAAAAAACAGACCGTAGCTTTTCATACCCTAGGTTGTAAACTCAACTTCTCGGAGACTTCCACCATTGCTCGTATGATGGAAAAAGAAGGTTATGAAAAGCGCGATTTTACCGATCTGGCTGATGTGTACGTCATCAATACCTGCTCTGTTACCGATAATGCCGATAAAGAATGTAGGCAACTGGTGCGCCGCATTCAACGAAAAGCACCCGATAGTTTTGTGGTAATAACTGGCTGCTATGCGCAGCTTAAACCCAAAGAAATTGCCGCCATTCAAGGGGTTGATCTAGTGCTGGGCGCTGCTGAAAAATTCAATATCGCTAAGCATATCAGCGAACTAACAAAGACCAACAACCCTGCTAAAATATGCAGTTGTGATATTGAAACCCTCACTGGATTCAATGCTTCTTTTTCCCAGAACGATCGTACCCGTACTTTTTTAAAAGTGCAAGATGGCTGCGATTACAACTGCTCTTTCTGTACCATACCCATGGCGCGCGGAAAAAGTAGAAGCGATAGTATTGCCAATGTGGTGAAACAATGCACCAGCTTGGCAGCTGACGGTGTGAAAGAAATTGTACTTACAGGAGTAAACCTAGGTGATTTTGGTAAAGGTGCCGATGGTGATAAAAGTGAAACTGACTTTACCAGTCTAGTAAAGGCACTGGACGAAGTAGCGGGCATTCAGCGCTATCGAATTTCATCTATTGAACCCAACTTACTCACCAATGAACTGATTGAATGGGTGGCTAAAAGCGACCAATTTATGCCCCATTTCCATATCCCCCTTCAGAGCGGATCCAATGATGTTTTGGCGGCTATGCGCAGGAGGTATCGCAAAGAATTGTATGCAGAAAGAGTGGCATTGATTAAAAAATTAATGCCCCATGCTGCCATTGGTGTTGATGTAATTGTTGGTTTTCCTGGAGAAACTGATGCGCATTTTCAAGAGACTTTTGATTTTTTACACGCCTTAGATATTGCTTACCTACACGTATTTACCTATTCCGAAAGAGACAGTACCAAAGCATTGGAAATAAAACCAATTGTACCTATTCAGATTCGAAACGAACGCAATAAAACCTTGCGCAACCTCTCTTATATGAAGTTGCAATATTTTACACTACAACACAGTGGGGATAACAGGAAAGTATTATTCGAGGCTTTTAATAAAGAGGGTATGATGGAAGGCTATACCGATAACTATATTAGGGTTACTACTCCCTACCGAGCCGAATGGGCCAACCAATTGGTGGATTGGAATTTATAATTGTTGGTTTAACAGCGGAATTTGTCGAATAATTTCATAACACTCTTTGGTAACAGCAAAAGCTTTTATGGCATCTTTATGGTTGTGGTGGTGCAAATCTGTTCCAATTAAAGCAAACATATTTTGCTTCAACATCTTAAGAGCGAATTTTTTTACGGGCATACCGTAGTATCCGCTGAGCGACAATAAATTGACTTGGAAAATACAACCCATCTCCAATAATCGATCGTAATAATCTAGCTGATGGTGAAAATAACTGTATCGCTCTGGATGCGCCAGTATGGGTTTATAACCCTGAATATTCAACTTAAAAATGGCATTCTCCAAGTAAGGAGATGGTGCTGCATAAGACATTTCTATCAATACATATTTGCCCGCAATGGTAAGAAGTGGTGTATTGTTATTTAGCAAATCCATAAAAGATTCATCTACCATATATTCAGCAGCCGCATCAATATTCAAGGTTATGGATGCTTCCGCTAATGCTGCCCGCATTTTTTCTAGTGCAGGCAAAATGGTGGCTGCTGAATTATTGTGAACACCCCTAAATATATGTGGCGTACAAATACATTTATGGTATCCCCATTCCTGCATGGCCTTGAAATAGCTGAGCGACTCTTCTACCGTTACAGCACCATCGTCTATTCCCGGAAGCATATGCGAATGCATATCAACCCCAATAAATGCAAAGTCGATGGGAACGCTTGAACGGAAGAGAGATGAAAACATGGGCGTTTATTTAGGCGTCAAATATTCGGCAGGAAATTCAACAACCATTACCTGTCCCAGGCTTTGCAATTGAACGTATATTTTCTTTTTACCACCTCTTATTACGGTACCTTCTTTGTCCATGAATACACCGTAATTAACCCGAATCATATCACCTGATTGAAACCCATCTTCGGAAATAACAGTGATTCTTGCATCTTTCTCTGCTAGGTATAATTTAATATTATTTACCTCCACTTCTTTTATTATAGCAGGCTTTCCTAAGTAATACACAAAATTCAATACCCCATCTGTCATGAGTACTTTAGCCCTTTCTGTAATGTCAATATACACAAAAACATAAGACTTAAAAAGGGGCTCTTCCACTACTTTTTTCCGATCACTCCATTGCCGTTCTACTTTTTGTAACGGGCACCAACACTCCACTCCCTTTCTGATCAAGACCGTATCAATTTTCTTTTCCCACCTAGGCTTGGTATACAATGCATACCATTTTTTTTCTAATACATTCTCCATGAGCAATCCTGACTGATCTGCAACAATACAACAAAAAAAATTCTATCAATTACTTAATTGTGAACCGTATTCTGATTTGACTTAGCAATTTCTTCTATAATCTTCACGCCCGCTTCAATTTGGACATCGAATCTGAGCGACTTCAACCATTCTTGGTAGCGTATACCCTTATTTTTATCGGGATTATTATAAAATTTATCTTTATCAGCTTCCATAGCGGCTACTGACATTTCGTTTTTTAATTTGAGTAAATTATTGTTCTGCTCCACCGTATTCAATACTTGCTTTTGCATGAGCTTAAATTTATCTATTTGTAAGCTAACTGGATTGTCTACCCGAGCCGATAACCATTTTAAGTTATCCTTCAGTAAATTGAGGTTGGGGTCTGCTAAAATACGCTCCTGTTGCTGCTTACTGATGGTAGAAAGTGTATTGGGAGCAGCATTTACCCAAGCATCGTATGGAGCTTGTGGAATTGCATCCCAAGGCAATGAATTGGGATTGTCTTTTTCCCTTATTTTTAAAAATTCATATGCATCGGGCATTACTACATCAGGTACTACACCGCGCAATTGAGTACTTCCCCCATTTACTCGATAGAATTTTTGGAAAGTCAACCCCACCGCACCATATTCCGTTCTGTTGCTGTAAAAATCAATAGGTTTACCAAAGGGAATTGGTCGCTGAACTGTTCCTTTACCATAAGTGGAAGTGCTTCCGATGATCACTCCACGCTTATAATCTTGAATAGCGGCGGCAAAAATTTCGCTGGCAGATGCACTCAACTCATTTACCATAACCGTTAAAGGACCATCATACAAAATCGATTCATCGTTGTCTCTCCAAGTGCTCTGATCAACCTGCCCATCTCTTTCTTTTACCTGCACTACTGGGCCAGTTTTAATAAATAAGCCGACCATTTTTACCACTTCTACCAGTGAGCCTCCCCCATTATTGCGCAAATCAATTACAATACCTTTTACATTTTCATGCTTGAGCTTTGTAACTTCTTTGGCAATATCATCGGAACAACGAAATCCATTCTTATCTTCAAAATTAGCATAGAAATCAGGCAATGCTATATAGCCAATCTTATCAGTTCCGCGCATTACAATTGCACTTCTTGCGAGTCCCTCATCCTGCTCAATTTTTTCACGAATCATGGTCACCGTTGTAGTGGTACCGTCCTGTTTCTTAAAAGTCAATTTAACCGTCGTGCCTTTATTACCCCTAATAAGTTTTACAGCATCTTCTGTTGCATAACCACTCACATCAACCGCAGCTTCATTGCCTTGTGCTACTTTAATAATAATATCACCCACCACAATTGCACCAGATTTCCAGGCAGGCCCACCGCTAACGAGGCTGGCTATTTTTATTCCATTATCATCCTGTTGCAACTGTGCCCCAATACCATAAAACTGGTTGCTCATTTTTTCATCAAAACTCCTTTTTTCAGCTGGCGGAAAATAGTCCGTATGCGGATCCATTAAATTAGTTATTACATTAATAAAGGAGTTGAACCGTTGTTCGGGGGTATATGTTTTTTTTATTCTGGTAAAAGTCCTGTCCATCATTTTTAAAACACTGGTACGAGCTTGTACTTCAAGGCTATCATCGGGTAAAATTTTATAACCCTCCTTGTCCTTATTTTTCTCGCGCTCTTGTTGTAAGTCAATAAACCGTTCTAAGGAATAATATTTTAATTTTTTTCTCCAGCGATCCTTTCTCTCTGCTTCATCATTGGTGTAGTTGCTGCGCTCCCCTTCTAGTTGAACCGATTCATCTACACTATAATTAAATGGAGTTGCCAAAATAGATTTGTAAATATTCACCGTTTCTTCAACACGTTTTTCATACATGGCACTTACCGCAGGCTGAAATTGTAAGGGAGCGCCCTTAATTTCATCATCAATAGTAGTCTCCATTTTTTTTAATGAAGCAATATCTGCTTGTGTAAATATGGTTTTGTCGCCATCCAACTGCTCTAGGTAGGACTTGAATATATTTCTAGAAAAATCGTCGTTGATTTTTTTGGGACTGTAATGTTGCTGTTCTAATAGGGTAGTAACGGCAGACAATAAGCGCTGCTGCTGTGTAATTACTTCATTAGAATTAACCGCATTGATATTGCGGAATGCGAAAAACAATACACCGAACATCACAATAGCGGTAAGCACCAATCCTTTTCTACTCTTCATAAATTGTTTGATTTTTTGCATGATCATTCCAAAATTAATGTAAAAAATATTGTCAATAGCAAATACAAAACCAATTAACAAAGGTTTAGATGCGTATTTTTTAAAAAAAATATGCTATTTTTGCCGTCCGCAAAACGGAGGGCGTAGCTCAGTTGGTTAGAGCGTCAGTTTGTGGCACTGAAGGCCGGGGGTTCGAGACCCCTCGTTCTCCCAATACAAAACCTATAAAACCTTTGTTTTATAGGTTTTTAAATTTATCCTATGAGTTTACTTTATTTAATTCCTTTTATTTCTGCTTTTATTGGTTGGTTTACCAACTGGATTGCTATTAAAATGCTTTTCCATCCTAGACTTCCTAAAAAAATTGTGGGGTTTACCATACAAGGTATTTTCCCCAAGCAGCAGGATCAATTTGCGCAGAAACTGGGCAAACTGGTATCAAAGGAATTACTTTCATTCAGTGATATTGAAGCCAAGCTAACCCATCCAGACAATATTGACAAGCTGATGCCTTATGTTGAAACCCATATAGACCAGTTTCTAAGGGTTAAACTAGCCGAACAAATGCCTGTCATCAGCATGTTTATTGGCGATAAAACCATCCAGCAATTAAAAACAGTTTTCATGACGGAATTATCCACCCTTTTTCCTATGATTATGAAAAACTATATGAATAACCTGCAAAATGATCTTGACTTAGAACAGATTGTGGTGGCAAAAGTAAAAAATTTCTCCTCCGATAAGTTGGAGCAAATCCTCAATGATATCATGGCAAAAGAGTTTCGTTTTGTGGAAATCATAGGCGGTGTATTGGGCTTTATTATTGGCCTAATTCAGGTATTTCTTACCTTATTATCTTAACTGGAAAATAAATCTGTTTCCTGCAATAAACTTTATCCTTTTAAACTTGTCTAATTACCGTTTGTGTAATGAAACTATCTATCAATTTTCCTTGGTGCAACTTTGCGCTGATTAACAAAACTAATTATGTATAGAATTCTGCTTATTACAGGGCTATTTCTGACAGTGTTGACTGTTTCTGCCCAATTTCCAGGTGCAGGTGCCAGAGGCGGCGGAGGCAATCAAAATATGAATATTGGTCACTTTTATGGTAAAGTAGTAGATAGTAAGACCAATAAGAGTATGGAAGGCGTAACCGTTCAATTGCGAGGCAACAAATTTGATACGGCTACCAAAAAAATGAAAGAAGTGGTTTTGGGTACCATTATTACCAAAGCAAATGGAGATTTTAGCTTTGAATCACTCGCTATTTTTGGCAATTTTAAATTGAAATTAAGTACGATTTCTTATAAGACCCTAGATCAAACCATCAACTTTGGTATTAAAATGCCATCCGCTGGTGCGGGTGGCGGAAATATGCAGCAAATGTTGGGAATGGCCGATAAAGATTTGGGAAATATTAAGCTGGAAGAAGATGCTAACAACCTTGCGAACGTAACTGTAACCGCTTCTTCGAAACCACAGTTTGAATTGGGAATCGACAGAAAAATATTTAATGTAGATAAGAACCTGATGGGATCGGGACAAACAGCCACAGAATTGATGCGTAATATTCCTGCATTAAATGTTGATATTGATGGAAATGTTACCCTGCGAAATGCCGCTCCTACTATATTTATTGATGGTCGCCCAACCACCATCACACTCGATCAAATTCCTGCTGATATCATTGATAAAGTAGAATTAATCACCAACCCGTCCGCAAAATTTGATGCATCGGGTGGGAATGCAGGTATCTTAAATATTGTGTTAAAGAAAAATCGTAAATCGGGTTACAACGGTGGATTAAGGGCAGGCATAGATTCTCGCGGCATGCTAAATGGAGGCGGCGATATAAATGTGCGCCAAAATAAACTCAATTTTACAGCGGTTGGAATTTATAACCAACGGAAATCAATTTCAGAAGGCATTACGGATCGTAATAATATACTCACTACACCCAGCAATATTTACAACCTGCAAAACTCAATCAACACTGGTTATTTTGCATTCTTGCGGGGTGGTATTGACTATTTTGCTGACAACCGAAATACCTTCTCTATCAATGCCAATTACAATCGTGGAAGGTTTGACAATGACCAGACACAGCGACTAGATTCTACCATCAAAAATACCCTTTCTTCTTATTCCGATATTTATACTCAATCTATCGGCAATTTTAAAAACCTAGGTACGCAACTAAGTTATAAGCACAACTTTGCCAAAAATGGTCATAATCTCAGCACCGACTATAATTTTAATAGCAGCAGTAACGACAACTCCTCCGATATTGGGAATTATACGTTTAACCTGAATGCAACGCCTAAGGGACTTCCATTGCTGCAAAAAGGTTTAGGCGATGGAAAAACTACGAATCATACTTTTCAACTGGACTATGAAAACCCACTTACCGATGATACAAAATTTGAAGCAGGTGCTCGGGTTGCAGTTAGAAATTTCACCAATCAACTCAATCAATTTCGCTTCAATCCAGCCAGCAGTCAATATATTTTGGTGCCATTTATCAGCAGTCGCTATAAATACGTTGATGAAGTATTTGCAGCTTATTCAACCTATAGCTTTAGGATAAAAAAATGGAGTTATCAATTGGGGCTACGCGCAGAAAGTTCCAACTATAAAGGAACTTTATTAAACGCTAAGGGATTGGATTCTGCTAGTTTTAAAGTGGACTTCCCCCTGAGTTTATTTCCAAGTGCATTTATAACTTATAAAATCAATGATAAGCAGGACTATCAGATTAATTATTCAAGAAGGGTTAACCGTCCCAACTTCTTTCAGTTAATGCCTTTTCCCGATTATTCGGATCCGCAGAATATTAATATTGGTAATGCGGGATTGAAACCAGAGTTCACCCATTCCTTTGAAATGAGTTGGAATAATGCGTACAAAAAAGGGTCGAATTTTTTGGCAACCGTTTTTTTCAAGCATTCTACCAACCTGATTACTCGTTATATCTACCGAGACGCTAATGCATTGGTACCAGGTGATAGTGCATTTTTTAGCACATTTATTAATGCCAATAGCGCAAGATCTTTCGGTTTGGAGTTGACTAATAAATTAGCTATATCTAAATGGTGGGAAGCCACTGTAAACCTGAATATTTTCAATTCAAGAATTAATGCAACAGTGGCGGGGCAACCTGATTTAATTCAGGATCAATGGAGCTGGTTTGCCAAAGTGAATAACACATTTAAAATATCGAAAGGATTGTCTATTCAACTAAGTGGCGACTATCAAGCCAGAACCGTACTTCCACAAGGCGGCGGCGGTGGTGGAGGAAGAGGTGGTGGTGGAATGATGTTTGGTGGAGGGCCACAGTCTGGTGCCCAAGGCTATAACCTACCTCGTTATGGTGTGGATTTAGCCATTCGCAAAGATTTTACTTGGAAAAAGGGTAGAACAGCTAATCTAACCCTGAGTATGAATGATATTTTCAGAACCCAATTGTTTCAATCTTACAGTGAAAGTTCTTTCTTTAATCAAACAGCCCAACGCAGAAGAGATCCGCAGGTATTGCGTTTGAACTTCAGTTATCGTTTCGGAAAATTTGATATCAGTCTCTTTAAACGCAAGAATACCAAGGCAGATCAGAGTGGTGGAATGGATATGATGCAGTAAAAAGTCTTGAAGCATTTCAGCTTAATTAGCTTTACCCATTCTTACCTGTAAGCATGGGCACAAAAGAAAATTCTTCAAAGAGTTCTTCTTTTAAATCGCCGTTTTCTAATTTGGTAATGCGCATCATTCGCTGATTGTCTGCTTCATCAACGGGTATCACCATGCATCCACTTACTTTCAATTGTTCAATCAATTTAGGTGGAATAAAGGGCGCGGCAGCGGTAATAATAATTTTATCAAAGGGTCCGTAAGTGGGTAGCCCTTGAAAGCCATCTCCATAAAAGAATTTAATATTGGGATATTGCTTTCTGAAATAATAATATTCTCGCTGCTCATCGTACAACTTTTTCTGACGTTCAATGGTGTACACCCATTGAGCACCCAATTCAGATAAGATGGTGGTCTGGTAAATACTCCCCGTACCAATCTCCAATACTTTTTCACCTTTCTTTATTTGAAGCAACTGGGTTTGATAAGCAACTGTGTATGGATGAGAAATGGTTTGTTCAGCACTGATGGGAAAAGCCCTGTTTTCGTAGGCAATTTTATCGAATGCAGAATCTAAAAAAAAGTGACGCGGTATTTTATTGATTGCAGCCAAAACAGCTTCATCGGTAATGCCTTTCTCACGCAAAATATCGACCAATTTTTTGCGCATACCCTTGTGCTGAAAACCATCCATATATTCTCTGTCCTTACGCATGACGCAAATATAGGCATTGGGGAATTACGGAATCACTACATTCAAAAAGGCAGGCCATATTCCGCTTCTAATGAAGCGACATACTGCCAATAATTCCTTTAATTCTATTTTCTAATTCAGCCTGTTTTACATCAAATTCAGCTTTAGACGCAAGTGTGGTTTTTACACTGAAATAGAATTTAATTTTGGGCTCAGTACCAGAAGGTCTCGCTGAAATTTTACTGCCATCAGCCGTAATGAATTGCAATACATTGCTTTTAGGAAGTTGGATGGCCCAAGTTTCGCCCGTAAGTAAATTGCTGCCTTTCTGTAATTGATAATCTAGTAAGGTAACAACTGCACTATCATTAATACTAGCGGGTGGATTGCTGCGATAGCCTTCCATCATATCGGCAATTTCTTTTTGTCCATTCATGCCCTTCTTGGTAATGCTGATAAGGGTTTCATAATAAAATCCGTATTGAATATAAAGCTCAATCATTTTATCGAAAAGACTTTTCCCTTTGTTCTTTTCATAGGCAGCCATTTCACACATAAGGGCAACAGCACTTACTGCATCTTTATCGCGAATTTGGTCGCCAATCATCAAACCAAAACTTTCTTCCCCACCAATTACATAATTTTCTTTGCCTTCTAATTCTTTTATTTTTTCTGCAATCCACTTAAATCCAGTAAGTACATTGTAGCAGTTAACTTTATTTTGGCGTGCTACTTCATTAATCATTTCAGTGGTTACAATGGTAGATATCACCATATCATTTGCTTGCGCTATTCCCTTTGCTTTGCGGGCTTCCATCATATAAGCAAAAGCCAGCACGGCGGTCTGGTTGCCATTCATCAACACCCATTCACCACGGTGATTTTTTACGCCAACACCCACCCTATCCGCATCGGGATCGGTTCCCAACAAAATATCGGCATCTAATTCTTTGGCTTTTTTCAGGCCAATACTCATGGTCTCGCTTTCTTCGGGGTTGGGATAAGCAACGGTAGGGAAATTACCGTCGGGGGTAGATTGTTCTTCAACAATATGTATATTGGTGAACCCAAAGCGTTGCAATGCTTGTGGCACAAGGGTTATACCCGTTCCATGAATAGGGGTATATACAATCTTCAAGTCGTGTTGCTGCGCAATAATATCGGGATATACACTTAGGGTTTGCAACATGGCAAGGTAAGCTTCGTCCATTTCTTTACCCAGCAGTGTAATATTGGCTTCACCACCTGTCCATTTAACTTCATCAACACTGGTAATAGCTTCTACTTCAAGAATCACATTTTTATCGTCGGGCGGCACCAGTTGACCCCCATCTTTCCAATAGGCTTTATACCCATTGTATTCTTTTGGATTGTGAGAAGCTGTACAAACCACGCCAGCTTTGCAACCCAAGTAACGAATGGCAAAACTTAATTCAGGAGTGGGTCTAAGGTCTTCAAATAAAAATACTTTAAAGCCATTGGCAGCAAATACATTGGCAGTAGTCTCTGCAAGGAAGCGACTGTTGTTTCTGCTATCGTGTGCAATGGCCAATTTTATGGGTTCATCACCATAGGTTTTTTTAAGGTAATTGGCAAAACCTTGTGTAGCCATGCCAATGGTGTACTTATTAACGCGATTGGTACCAACGCCCATGAGCCCCCTTAATCCACCCGTACCAAATTCTAGGTTTCTGTAAAAAGCATCCGCCAATTCATCGGGTTGATTTTGCTGCAAATCAGCGATGGATGCTTTTGTTGTTGCATCATAATTTCCGTTCAACCAAGTATTTATTTTATCTTGTATAGCAGCATTCATATTTTTATTTTTAGAAGACAATTTTAGCGATAAAAATTCACAAAACAATAGAATATAAAACGGCACTTATCCTACAAATGCACCTTGTATCTCTCCTCCTTCTACTTCTACAATAATATGTTCTGTTTGTGTAGTAGAAACAGATATGCCCACATAGTCTGGCTTTATTGGAAATAGCTTGTGCATTCTTTCTACCAATACAAGGGTTTGTATGGTTTTAGGATGCGCATCTAATAAGGGTTTTAGCGCATATAATAGGGTGCGACCACTATTGGTAACATCATCTATAAGAATAATATTCACCCCGTCTAATACTACTGGCTCACTCAGCTCCACGGTTTCAGGCCAATCCTTATCTAGTATAACGGATACAATTCGAATATCATTGGCAATATAATTCGCCAGTAGCTTTCCTACTTTTTCTGCAATTACCATACCGCTGTTTCTTACGCCAATCAACAGTACTGGATCTTCGTTGCCGCTTAATTTTTCTGCCAGCTCAAGACTCATCCTGTGTAGCTTTTGCAAGGCTTCGTTGGCAGATAGAATATATCTTTTATGTAGCATAGCTTTGTTTTAATACTCAAATATCAACAATAAATTGCATTACACAATTGCATACTGCTGTACTTAAATCCTTTACCTTAGCGTATAATATTTTTTATGCACTACGTTCCGCAAATCGCGTTCCTCATTCT
This sequence comes from Sphingobacteriia bacterium, assembly GCA_004294135.1. GTDB lineage: Bacteria > Bacteroidota > Bacteroidia > Chitinophagales > Chitinophagaceae > Sediminibacterium. The sequence continues at coordinate 22,197 of RDZY01000020.1, read as the reverse complement.
TGCCGCTATAAGCATCTATTTTTTTGCAAGAAAAGCGGGTGAAATCAAGCGAAATATTTTTTTAGGGAAGGATGAGGACTTGAGCGACAATCCTTCACAGCGTTGGAGAAACCTGTTTTTACTGGCATTGGGACAGAAAAAAATGTTTAAAAACCCATTGGTCGCCGTGATGCACTTTGTACTTTATGCTGGTTTTTTAATCATCAATATAGAAGTGCTAGAAATAGTGCTGGATGGTATTTTGGGCACTCATCGCTTATTCCTGCCTTACTTGGGATGGGTGTATGGCTGGTTGATTAACGGATTTGAATTTTTAGCCGTTTTGGTCTTGCTATTTTGTATTGTTTTTTTGGTTCGAAGAAATATACTCAAGCTGAAACGCTTTATGAGTAAAGATTTAAACGGTTGGCCACGCAGTGATGCCAATTATATTTTAATTACAGAAATTGTGTTGATGAGTCTCTTCCTACTCATGAATGCCACCGACCAAGTAAAGCAAGATATGGGTTTGGGAGAAGTGGGTCACGAAATTCATTTCTTTTTCTCTTCCCTATTAAAGCCCTTGTTGATGGGATTGAATGAAGGAACGCTTGAAGCCATTGAACGCATTGCATGGTGGCTTCATATAACAGGCATTTTTGCTTTCTTAAACTACCTGCCTTATTCCAAACATTTGCATATTATGCTTGCCTTTCCCAACGCCTATTATGCGCGATTGGATGCACCCGGTAAAATGAAGAATATGCTTGCCGTACAAAACGAGGTATTGTATGCCATGCAGCCTGAATTGGCACCTGCGGATGCTGCTCCCCCTGCTAGTTTTGGGGCTAAAGATATTTTCGATTTAAGTTGGAAGAACTTACTAGATGCTTACAGTTGCACGGAGTGTGGAAGATGTACTGCTGCTTGTCCCGCTAATATTACGGGTAAATTATTAAGTCCCCGCAAAATCATGATGGATACCCGTGATCGGTTGGAGGAAGTGGGAAGAAATATCAATGCCAACCACTCATTTGTTGCGGACGGAAAATCTTTATTGCACAATTATATCAGTGTGGAAGAACTCAGGGCCTGCACTACTTGTAATGCTTGTGTGGAGGAATGTCCCGTAAGTATTTCTCCTTTAGATATAATTACCGAACTGCGTAGGTCGCTAATTATGGAAGACAGCAATGCACCTCAAGAATGGAACAGTACATTCAGCAATATTGAAAACAATTTTGCGCCTTGGAAATTTTCTCCTGATGAAAGAGATGCGTGGGCGGCTGGAAGCTAATAAGGATGCATACCATTATTATCCTTTTATTTAATCACCATAATCCAGCCACTGAAAGGTTTGTTGCGTAAGCTATTATTGAGTGTTATGATATAATAGTAGGTACCAAAAGGTACAGTCTTATTGTTTAAATTGCCATTCCAAGCAATAATATTAGATCCTTTATTGGAGTATATTACTTGTCCATTTCTATTAAATATTTGTACTACCGCATTCGGATAATCTTTCAGTTGTTCAATATTCCATGTCTCATTAATACCATCTCCATTGGGACTAAAAGCATTCGGTATTTTTAAATTCCTAAGTACTGTAACCAATACGGTATCTATTCCAACACAACCTTGTGCAGTGGTAACCCTTACCGTATATTGTTGGCTATTATTAAGTAACCCACTAGGGTTGGCAATATTAATATTATTTAAGCCAGTAGGTGGCTGCCATAAATATTCAATACCCCCACTGCCTTGTAAAATAAAAGGCTGACTTTCTAGCACAACAGTATCCTTGCCTGCATTTGCCAATGCAGGTTCTACTACTATAGTAGATTTAAAACTATTGCTGCAACCATTGGAGGTAGTGGTTTTTAAGCCGACTGTATAATTTCCATTCCTATTAAATGTATAGCTAAACACTTGGTTATTGGTATTGATTGGTGTATTGTTAATAGACCAATCCGTTGTATTAATAGCTCCAAATATATTATTACTGGTATTGCTAAAATTTACAAGCTTACCCAAACAAGCAAGGCTATTGGTAAAGCTGGTTTGAGGAATGGAGTGGATGGCAATAGCAGAACGAGCAGTATTGCTGATACAGCCATTATTGCTTACCACATAATGCTCAACAGTATAATTACCAAAATTGGGATAGGTAAAATCAACGCTATTGATAGTTGAGACGATACTATCGGTATTGTTAATCTTCCAAATATAGTTTTTAATAGCTCCTAAATTTGTACTATTCAGGCTGCTCAACTTGGTAGGCGTATTTACACAACCCCCAATAGTGGGTGCCATTGCAGCAAGGGGAATGGGCTCAACAAAAACAGGTTTGGCAATGGTATCACTAGTGCAACCTTGGGCAGTAGTTACCACATATTTAATAGGGTAAGTTCCAGCTAAATTAAAGCTAGGATTGATATGCTTGGTAGTAAAATAATCGCCATTTGGCAAAAGCCAATAATGGTTGTTAATGGTGGTATTGTTAACAAAAGCACTGTCTTGCAACAAAAAGTTTAAGCCAACACAAGCATTGTTTTTATAAATAAAATTAGCAATGGGTTTGTCCCTAATTGTTACGGGTAAAAATACTGTATCGCTGCTGCAACCCAATGAAGAACCAACCACCAACTTAACAGTATAATTACCAAAAGCAGGATAGGTATAATTGAGTGTTTTTGAAGTACTAAAAGCTCCATTCCCCAAACTCCAATAATAGGTTTTAAGGGTATCCGCAGCAACAAAACTGTTGTTTTTAAAAGCGGCATTAAAGCTGCCACAATCATTACTATAACTAAAATCAGCAATAGGTTTGGCGCTTAATACAATGGTTTTAAGAAGGGTATCGGCTTCCACGCAAGCCAAAGCACTGCTTACAATAAGCCTAACTAAAAAAGTATCATAAGCAGCAAAACTAAAACCAGGATTTTGTACAATAGAGCTACCCAACAACATATTAGTTTTACTAAAAAACTGCCATTGGTAGGTAATAGAGGGATTGAAGTTAAGCAAACTACTATCTATAAAATTAACCAACAGTCTATTACACGAAATGGCAACACCAAATTTAGCAGTAGGCTTAGGTGGTTTAACGATTACTTTTTTATTGGCACTACCCTCTCCGCAAACCGTATCACTGGTTACAAACAATTGCACAATAAAAGTATCAATACCGGGCGGATAAAAATGGGTAATAGTTGCAAAACTAGTGTCCCCACCACTGGGTACATTCTGTATGGTACTATCGCCATCACCAAACTTCCATTTAAAACTTAGGTTATTACCTTTAATATATGTTTTACCAGTAAGTGCAACCGTACGGCAATCTGAAGATACCTTGTAATTGGGTATTTGAACGTTGGGAGATACAAATAAAAATGGGGGCGCATAGGGAAAACGGCGTTGATTAAGATTGGGTGTAAATAAAATACTATCCTTAAAATTACAGCCCATACCTAGTATATCTGGATTTTCAATTCTGTCTATTCTAAAATTAGTACTGCTGTAAATTTTACCATCTGGCCCCAACTGTAAACCGGGTGTATTACCCAGGCCTAGTGGTTGCTCAAGCTCCGTTATTTTTAAAAAAGAATTCATAATACTAGTACTATCATAACTAGCTAAATTATATTGAACTATATGTAACTCTGGTATCGGTATAAGAAAAGTCTCTGCTTGGGATATGTATAATAACTTGCTATTGGGGCTAAACTCTACTCCATAAGAAGCTACTGGAGTAGGTATCTTTATCGCATCGCTCAATACGCCAGTAGCATTGTTAAAACGGTATAGTTCAACATAATTTCTGTAAACTGATGCTATAAACCTTCCATCAGAACTTGCCTTAATGTCTCCAATTAATTTATTTTGATCGTTATTAATATTCTCGCCAATTTTACTTATCACATAATTACTGGTATCAAATCCATTGCAAGTAATTTTATAACTGAAAAAATGATTCGACCAATCTCTGCAAATCCACCAAATATCAGTACCATTAGCATGTGGAATAGCAACCATTTTTTCTGCAGCTTCCGGTCTTATTATTTTATTCTTTTCAATTACATTGCCATGGCCTCCATTTGCTTGCATATCTATAATATTATATCTGTAAAAAATGGTATCAGTTTTTAATGGTCCAAATGTTAAGCCATAAGAAGTAAACAAGTAATATTTATTTGTATCGTTGGAAAATGGAATTATCATCGCTCCATTAATTTGACAATACTCACCTCTTAGACCAAAGCCATTGGGCATAAGATTATTTTTTTTATCCCAAACCCCAATACCATTAGAAGCAAAAAGCAAATTTCCATTTTTATCGCTGATGCTTGCGCAAGTGAAATTTTGAAATTTCATTGGATTGGTCAATAAAACTTGTGGCGATGTAACTTTGAAGTTTATTCCATTACCGTTTGGAAAATACCAGTTATTAAACTGCTGAGCAATTGCTATATGGGTGTAAAATAGTTGAATAATTACAACAATAAATATTTTGGTAACAATATGTTTAGTATTTGATAACATAATTACCTAGCAAAAATCGGCGTTTAGTTGATAGGTTTATATTATCAATTCATTAAACCATATCAAATGAAAACAACAAAATTCGCTGCAATAACTGTTGCGGTACTTTTAATGGGCTTTTTAGGAAAAGCTCAACAAGCTATTAATGTGGGACTTGTACAAAACAGTTCAATTTCAACAGACCCAATTAATATCAGCCAACTTCAAGTAGAAGGAAAGCTTTTTACCCAGAACTCTTTTTTGGGCGCATCAGGAACTCAAATTACAGGTAGTTTCACCGCCAATGCCCGTTGGAACAGCATGGGCAACTTAGCTGCTGGCAGCCAAACTTTAAACGGTTTTAGAACACAAACTGATGGTAGGGCTTTGGTTTGGGGGCATAGTATTCCTAATGGAGGCAGTGTTAGCAACTCATTTATTCAATGGGGTGGTAATAACCAAATCAGTCCAACTATTACCCCTGGTGATTTAGAATTCAGAAGTTTTACAAATCCCACTGGTGCATCACCCGATTTGCGTTTTACACTTAGGGGTGCAGATGGCACTGGATTATTTGGAAAATCTGCGAGTTTAAAATTTATAAGCCCAATAATTGGAACACCAGAAACTGCGCAAGTAGAGGTGAATGCTGTTGACAACCTAACAGGCATTTACCGATTAGGTTTGGGGATATATACACAGAATAATAAGTCTGCGTCATTCATATCCGAAGGAGACCCAAATAATATAGTCGGTGACATAACAAGTGTTCTAGTAAATGCATCAGGTGGCACAAATACCAATATTGGTGTACAAATAAGTAGTACACCTGGCGCAGCATTTTTTTCAAATCAAAATTATGGAATTTTTTCAAGCGCATCCAATGCCTCAGTAGGTTATGGTATTTATGGAGTGGCTTCTAATAATTTTTCTTCAGTAGGCGTATTTGGATCTTCTAGTGCTTTTGCACAGCAAAATTCTTACTCTTATGGCGTTTATGGTATTGCAACTGGCGGCCTATCTGGTTCAAGAGCAGGTGGTTTTTTTTCAGGTAATTTATTTTATACTGGCAGCCTAGTAAATTTATCTGACGTGAAGCTTAAAAAAGAAATCAAAACAGAAAGTGTTGCCTTAACTAAACTAATGCAGCTCCGACCAGTAAACTATTTAATGAAAATAGAAGAAATGGCTGAGATGAACTTGTCTAAAGGATTACAACACGGTTTTATAGCACAGGAAGTGGAAGTGATTTTTCCTGAAATGGTCACAGCCATCATTCATCCGAATACCGATCCTAAAAGCAAAGAAAAGCTAGAATTTAAAGGGGTTAACTATACCATGCTTATTCCTTTATTAACCAAAGCCATTCAAGAGCAGCAAGTTCAAATTGAAGCCTTACAAAAACAATTAACAAATACTAAAGCCAATGAGGTTTTAGTGGTAAATGAAACTGTAAGCATTTTAGAAGCTAAAGAATTGCAAACAAAATCTTTTATGTTGGCTCAGAATATACCCAATCCTTTTACAAGTACTACTACTATAAAATACAGTGTGCCAGAAAAAAACATTGCAATGATTGCCGTATTTGATTTAAATGGGAGAATGCTTTTACAGTTCCCCAACTTGCAAGGTTCTTCTCAGGTAACCATTAATGGCAGTGCTTTACAAGCAGGTATGTATTTATATAGTTTACTCGTAAATGGGCAGGAAATTATTACTAAGAAAATGATACTAACTAAATAAAAAATATTTTACTTAAATAATTATTCAACCTTAAAGAGCATCGTATCAAATAGATATATAATAAGGGCTGAGCGTTCATGCTCAGCCCTTATTTATGAAAGAGATGCGTGGACGATTCAAAGTTAAAGTGGATTCTTCTCTTTGATCTTTATCATTCAAATTTCTTTGCCTATTTTCGTACAAACGAGTTTTATGAAGGTGAATACCATGGCGGAGATGATGGCTGCTGGCGAAATGCCCGAAGTGCTGTTCTGGGTTGGATGTGCGGGTAGCTTTGACCAGCGCGCTCAGAAAATTACCAAAGCATTTGCTGCCATCTTAGATAAAGTTGGGATGAAATTCGCCATTCTTGGCAAAGAAGAAGCCTGTACCGGCGACCCTGCCCGCCGAGCTGGCAATGAATTTCTATTCCAAATGATGGCCTACCAAAATATCCAAGTATTAAATGGTTATGGCATTAAAAAAATTGTGACTACCTGTCCCCATTGTTTCAATACCCTTAAGAACGAATACCCTGAATTGGGAGGTAATTATGAAGTGATTCACCATACTACCCTGCTGCAACAACTCATTAATGAAGGGCGTATTAAGATGAAAGAAAGCGGTGATTTTAAAGGAAAGAAAATCTCCTACCACGATAGCTGCTATCTTGGCCGCGCCAACGATATTTACGAAGCCCCTAGAAAGGTTTTAGAAGCACTGGATGCCGAATTAATAGAAATGAAACGTTGCAAATCGAATGGGCTTTGCTGTGGTGCTGGTGGCGCGCAAATGTTTAAAGAAGATGAGCCTGGTAATATTCGCATTAATATTGACCGTGCCGATGAAGCGCTGCAAACAGGTGCTTCTTTTATTGCTGCTGCTTGCCCCTTCTGTAATACCATGATGAGTGATGGCGTTAAAAACAGGGAAAAAGAAAATGAAGTTGCTGTACTCGACATTGCAGAAATGATTGCGCTAAGTATGCAATAAAAACAATAACAATTGACTATGATTTTATCTTACCAAGAAAATATTCCTGCCGATTTTCACGACGATTCAAAAGTCTGGATTTACCAAAGCAGTCGCCTCTTTAGCATTGCCGAAGTTTTTGATATTGAAACCATGCTGAATGATTTTACCGATCAATGGAAAAGTCACGGCGCACCCGTTAAAGGCTATGCCAACCTGTTTTTTGGACAATTTATTGTGCTTATGGCAGATGAATCCAGCATCAAAGTAGGTGGTTGTAGTACGGACAGTTCTGTGCACCTTATTAAAAATATAGAACAGCATTGTAAAGTAGATTTATTCAACCGGCAGAACCTTGCTTTTTTTATTAAAGACAAAGTACAGTTATTACCCCTCACTCAACTAAACTATGCTTGGGAGAATGGATTTATAAATGGCGAAACACTTTACTTTAATAATTTAGTTGCCACCAAAAAAGAGTTTGTCACAAATTGGATCATTCCCATTCATCAAAGCTGGTTGAAAGTAAAGATAAAATCACTTAGTACCGCTTCTGAATAATGGTTTAGCGAATTAATTCTCTCAAATGGCAACAGAAAATTAAAATTTTCTGGAAATTGCTTTGGAATTCCGAATATTATTTTTAAATTCATTTTATAAAATTCCAAGTCCATGAAAAAATCCTTTAATCTTTTCCCATTTTTATGTTCCTGCGTAATAGTCCTATTATTCGGAAGTTGTAAAAAAAGTTCAACCGAACTACTGTACAATACAAAAACACAAGAAAAAAATATTCATTTAGTACCTGAGAATGTAGTACTAAGAATTGTGTGGAGATGCATCGGTTAATTATAATTGTACGGATTTTTACAATTGTAGTACTAGACCATGCACTGGCTGCGTTGCCACGGCTACAGCACAAGTTATTAAATATTGGCAGCCCACAAATGGATTTAATTATAACTACTCATCTATGCCTTCTACATATGGAAATGTAGAAGTCCAGAGGCTTATGCGAGATGTTGGACAAAGTGTTGGTATGAATTACAACTGTAATCTTTCTGGTGGTTCTAGTGCAGATGGATCGAAAGTACCTTGGGTACTGAAAAATAGTTTCGGATTTTCTTCTGGAAAATATGGCGGATACAACTACTATTTAATGGTTTCAGATTTATTTAATAATAGACCTGTCATATTAGACGGATGTAGAGTAGCAACCGATCATTGGTTTATTATTAATTGGTGGACCAGTTATAGCGAATGCCATCAATGGGTTTGCGATGGTTTTATTGGCACTATTTATAAAAATAGAATTGTTACAAGCGTAACTAATAAAGGCATTACAACCATAACATATCAACCATGTAGTGATTGTGTTGATAATGGATACTTTCACATGAATTGGGGATGGAATGAGACACAGGTAACCAACAATTTTAATGGCTGGTTTCTATATAGCAATTGGGATATTGTTGGTGCTAATAGAAATTATCAGTACGCAATTGGCATGGGATATCAGATATACAATTAAATTTTAATTTAAAAAATGGTCATTAGCTGATCACCAAATATTGATCAGTTAATGATATATGTCAAAATTAATAAAATAGATTTATGAAAATAATATTAATCTTGTTTACAGTTGTTGTTTTTATTAGCTGTACCAATAAAAACACTTCAACCTGTTATTATTCAACTGAGCCGCCCACATTATTTTTTTTAATACAACGGAATAATAAGAAAATAGCTGATTCTATTTTACAAAATACCCAATTGAGTTACTTTGAAAATGGCACAAAAAAGTATATTACTGACATCTACAACGCCATTGGTGATTATGCTAACAAAGGGGTCTTAACTTCTAGAACAGTAGGTATACAAAGCAGTGAGAAAAATACAAAAACATATTATTTGGAATTTCCTAATGGCTTACCTACTGACACTTTGTATATAGATTACTCAGCCCCTTCCCCTTCCAATAATTGTAGGTATATTTTACAATCATTTAAGCTGAATAACAAGACTGTATCAATTGATACTTCATTTCGATTCCAACCAGTATATGTTCTAAATCACTAGTTTGGAGTAAAAATAGATATTAGTTCTTTAAAAGCCTTGGGATAAAAAGTAAATAGATAGTTTACGATTTGAAATGGTGCATTTCAAATTGGATCATTCCCATTCATCAAAGCTGGTTAAAACTAAAGATAAAATCACTTAGTACCGCTTCTGAATAATGGTTTAGCGAATTAATTCTCTCAGCTTTGCAATCAATTCTTCGCCCCTTAAATTTTTGGCAATAATTACGCCCGAAGGGTCAATTAGTAAATTGGCTGGAATACTTTGTACCTTATACATCTGAGCCACTGCATTGCCCCAAGATTTTAAATCGCTTAACTGAGTCCAGAAAAGTTGATCTTTTTTTATAGCACTCATCCAGCTTGCTTTATTATCGTCCAGAGAAATACCCAACACAGTAAAATTTTTCTGCTTAAACTGGTTGTATGCCGCAACCACATTGGGATTTTCTGCCCTGCATGGACCACACCAACTAGCCCAGAAATCTATTAATACATACTTACCCCTGAACGACTTTAATGATACCAATTTGCCAGCCGTATCTTTCTGACTGAATTCCTGTGCTTCTATACCAATTGAATTGATTTTTGCCGTAGCAATTTTCTGCTCAATCATTCTAGCATATGAACCACGCTTTGCAGCATTTCCCAATGCAGTGTACCTTGTTTCTAAATCACTCAGCAAGGGGCTTACCATTAATAATACAAAGGAACTAACAGGCGATTTCCACTTCTTCTTTGTAAAATCATTCACTTCTTCTACCAGTTTTATTTTGACAGTCTCAAACAAAAAAATCAAGGAGTCTTTTTTTTGTTTATTTTTCTCGGGGCTGATTTGTCCTGCCAATTCATTCAATTGATCCTTGATGGGATTGAATTTCAGCTTAAATAATTCATAATCGGCTACTAGTTCTGAGCCAGTAACTGATGCGTGTGGTAAATCATTATAATCTGCATCAATCGCTACTCGGTCGTTGTATAAAAAAAGATCTACACTTTCACTCTTGCCCGAAAAACCAATTTGAAAAATTTCTGGGTCTTTCAATTGTCCCTTAAAAATAAATTTTCCGTGTCTAATGGTATCGGTCGCTATGGTTTTACCATCACTACTATTCCTTAGATAGACCAATATTTTAGCAGGGGTATTCTTTACCACCCCTTTTACCTCAAACCCTTGCTGGGCTTTGGAATTACCTACTAAAAACAAACAGATTATAAGTGCAATTGATCGCATAAATTATTTTGAATGACGTTTTTTAAGAATATCCAACACTTCTGCTAAATTATGTCCTTTAGCGTTAAGTAAAAGCAAATAATGAAAGAGTAGGTCGGCCGACTCATTCAGAAAAAGTTCTGCATTATTGTCTTTGGCTTCAATCACCATTTCAACGGCTTCCTCCCCTACTTTTTGGGCAATTTTATTCAGCCCCTTCGAAAACATTTTAGCAATATACGATTCATCCCTACCAAGGGTTTTGCGTTGGTTAATGATATTTTCAAGATGGAATAAAAAATGTTCAGACTCATTCACTTCGCCCCAACAAGTATCAGCACCAGTGTGACAAGTAGGTCCCGCCGGAACGGCTTTTACCAAGATACTGTCTTGGTCGCAATCAACCGCAAAAGATTTAAAGGCAAGAAAGTTACCGCTTTCCTCTCCTTTGGTCCACAAACGTTGCTTGCTTCTGCTGAAGAAAGTTACTTTACCCGTCTCCAAGGTTTTAGCCAGCGCAGCTTCATTCATAAACCCGAGCATTAATACTTTGGAAGTAAAAGGGTCTTGAATAATGGCAGGAACAAGTTGATCGGTATATTTATTAAAATCGATATTCATGGTGCAAAAATCGGGTTTTATAATCGCATGGCGATGCCTTTTTTAGATAGGTATTGTTTTAAATGGGGAACCGTAATTTCTTTAAAATGAAAAATACTGGCGGCAAGGGCTGCGTCTGCATTTGACTGCTCAAATACATCTGCAAAATGCTGCATATTGCCAGCCCCACCAGAAGCAATTACTGGCACAGATAGTTGGGTAGATAATTCACGGGTAATATCCAATGCAAAACCCTGTTTGGTACCGTCGTTATTCATAGAAGTAAGGAGAATTTCACCTGCACCCAAATCAACCCCTTGGCGCGCCCAATCGAGACAAAAAGATTCCGTTTTAGTGCGACCGCCATTCAGGTATACATACCAGTTGCCATCCGCTTCCTGCTTGGTATCAATGGCAAGTACTACACACTGACTCCCAAATTCTTTTGCAAGTTCACTAATTAAAGAAGGGTTTTTAAAAGCAGAACTATTTACAGAAATTTTATCGGCGCCATGCTGCAACAATACTTGAACGTCTTCAACAGAAGAAATCCCACCCCCAACAGTAAATGGAATATTAATATGCCTAGAAATTTTATTCACCAATTGGCATAATGTTTTCCTACGTTCAACGGTGGCTGTAATATCTAAGAACACCAATTCATCCGCTCCCTCTTGTGCATATATGGCAGCTAATTCTACTGGATCACCTGCATCGCGAATATGTTCAAAATTCACCCCTTTAACGGTGCGGCCATCTTTAATATCGAGACAAGGTATGATGCGTTTAGTAAGCACATTAAATATTTTGAGTTACAAATAATTATATTTTTATTTTTCCTTCGTAGATGGCTTTACCTACAATCACACCACTGCAACCAATTTCTTTTAGTGCATCCAAATCTTCCATACAGCTTACGCCGCCGCTGGCAATAAAATGAAGCGTAGGGAACTGCGTTATAATTTTTTGATAGAGCACCAAGGAAGGCCCTTCAAGTTTTCCGTCTTTGCTGATATCGGTACAAAAAATTTGTGTCATTCCTTTATCAATATATTGTTGCATAAAATCGAACACAGAAATTTCTGTTGTTTCCAACCAGCCACCTACTGCAATCTTTTCTCCTTTTACATCTGCACCCAATAGAAATTTATTGGCACCATAGTGGGCAATCCATTCACTAAAAACGAGTGGAGATTTAACGGCAAGACTCCCAATGGTAGCCAGGGCAGCGCCTGAATTGAATACAATATTTAAGTCGCTTTCGGTTTTAATTCCCCCACCAAAATCAATCACCAATTTAGTATGAGTAGCTATTTCTTCCAACACTTTCCAGTTTTGTACAGCTCCTGCTTTAGCACCATCCAAATCTACTAAGTGAAGCCTTTCAATACCCGCTGCTTCAAATTCTTTGGCTACTTCTAATGGATGCTCGCGGTAAATTTTCTGCTGGGAATAATCTCCCTGTGTGAGGCGAACACATTTTCCATTGATGATATCTATTGCGGGGATGAGAACCATAATTTGATTTTATATTTTAGTTGAAAAGGGACTATAATGCAATGAAATTTCTGAGCAACTGTTCTCCTATACCTGCACTTTTCTCTGGATGAAACTGTGTGCCATAAAAATTATTTTTATGCAATGCAGCACTATAATCAATTCCATAGTTTGTAGTTGCAATGGTGTACAATCCATGCTCGGCATAATACCCGTGTACAAAATAACAAAAGCTATTTTCGTTAATTGAATTAAACAGTGGTGTTTTTAATGCCTGAATATTATTCCATCCCATCTGTGGTATTTTAAGTGATGAAGGCCCTGGCTCAAATCGTTTTACTTGTTCATTAAAAATTCCCATACAGTAAGTATTGTTTTCTTCGCTGTATTTGCACATCAACTGCATACCGAGGCAGATACCAAGTACGGGTTGCTTTAAGGAAATAATCAATTGATCTAATTTTCTTTCTTTCAAATAATCCATGGCCGTACTGGCTTCGCCCACACCAGGAAAAATCACTTTATCAGCAGCAGCAATGGTGGCAGGATCATCACTCACTACTGCACTTGCGCCTATTCGCTCAAGGGCATAGCGAACGGACTGTATATTGCCTGCATTGTATTTTATGATTACGATATCCATTGCTCTGTTAATTAAACGCTTATAATAGGAGTTATAAAATTGAATGTAGTTTGTTGAATATCTTTTGAGTCAGCCAATGCTTTAATAAATGCACTTCCAATAATTGCGCCGTTGCTAAATTGAACGGCTGCATTAAAGCTGGATTTATCTTTGATGCCAAAACCTACCAGTATTGGATTTTTTAAATTCATTTTTTGTAAGCGTTCCAGATAAATATCTACCGCAGCAAAATCAGTAGCACCACCAGTGGTAGCGGAAGAACTAACAGCATATAAAAAACCGCTGCTGAGTGCATCTAAGTGCCGCACCCGCTCGGGCGTGGTTTCGGGGGTGACAAGAAAAATAAAATCAAGCCCATATTTTTTAATGATGGCCCCATATTCTTTTTCAAATTCATATTCGGGTAAGTCGGGCAAAATCAACCCATCTACTCCTACGGCTGCTGCTTCCGCACAGAATTTTTCGAATCCATACTGTAATACAGGATTCATATATCCCATCAATATAATGCCAGTAGATTGAAGCGCAGCGTGTTTTCTACTCTCTTTTAGTTGTTCAAAAAGCAGAGAGATGGTCATCCCATTTGCCAACGCCTTACTGCTGCTCTCTTGAATTACCGTACCATCCGCCAGGGGATCGCTATAGGGCATACCAATTTCAATCAGGTCGGCACCTGCTGCAGCCAAGGATTGCATAATGGTAAGGGTATTATTCAAAGCTGGAAAGCCAGCCGTAAAATACACATTGAGTACCCGATGTTTTTTCTGTCCAAATATTTGTTGAATTCTACTCATAATCATTTTATTGAAAATCACTATCGTCTGCTTCTCACCTTCCACGGCCTACCTTCCACCATCCATCTCTTCCATATAAGTGGCCAAATCCTTATCGCCCCTACCGCTTAAACAAATCACCACTCGATCTGATTTTGTAAATTTTATTTTACCCAGTACCGCAAAAGCGTGGGCAGTTTCGAGAGCAGGAATAATGCCTTCGGTCTTGCTGATATAAAAAGCAGCTTCTAATGCTTCAGCATCAGTAGCACTTAAAAAAACACCCCTCCCACTTTGGTACAAATGCGCGTGAAGCGGCCCTACACCCGGGTAATCGAGTCCCGCAGAAATACTATGCGGCTCCACTACCTGCCCATCTGCTGTTTGCATTACAAGGCTCTTGCTGCCGTGTAAAATACCGGGCTTACCCAATTGGGTAGTGGCGGCGCTCATACCAGTGTGAACCCCATGTCCCGCTGCTTCTACTGCCACCAACTGCACTGTAGGTTCATTTAAAAAATGATAGAAAGCACCTGCGGCATTACTGCCACCACCTACGCAAGCCACCACATGCGTTGGTAATTCATGGCCTGTTTTTTCTTTTAACTGTCGGCGAATTTCTTCACTAATAATGCTTTGAAAACGAGCCACCATATCAGGATAAGGATGTGGCCCTACTACACTCCCAATAATATAATGGGTATTGTGGGGATGATTAATCCAATCGCGTATGGCTTCATTGGTGGCGTCTTTCAATGTTTTGCTTCCACTGGTGGCAGGAATTACAGTAGCCCCCAACATTTTCATACGAGCTACATTTGGAGCTTGTCGCGCTATATCTTTCTCCCCCATATAAACAATACATTCCATTCCTTTTAATGCGCATACGGTTGCAGTGGCAACGCCGTGTTGACCAGCACCTGTTTCCGCAATAATGCGGGTCTTTCCCAAGCGACGCGCCAGTAAAATTTGACCAATTGTATTATTAATTTTATGGGCACCTGTGTGACAGAGATCTTCTCGTTTTAAATAAATATTTGTTTGGTAGACCGCACTCAGCCGCTCTGCTAGAAATAAAGGGGTGGGGCGACCCACATAATCTTTTAGTAAGGCATTCACTTCTGCCTTAAAATCGGGTTCATCCATGATAGATAAATACTGGGTGCGCAGTTCTTCTACGTTTTGGTGAAGCATTTCAGGAATATATGCTCCGCCGAATAAACCATAGTATCCTTGTATATCTGGTTGTTGAAAATTATTGGTCATATTATTTACTTAGCGTAATTTAATTGGAGTAATAAAAGTCCCCTGCTCTCATCAATTCGTTGAACCTGTGCGTTGTAATTATAATAAATTTTATAGTCGCCAAATTGATCTACTGAACCATTGGGATTGTACATAATTTTATAATTGGAAATAGATACAAGCATTCCGTTGTAATTGTATTTAAAAACAATATTTCCAATTTGATCAACCCTACCAGAATAATCGTATTGTAAAGAATAATTACCAATACTGTTCACTTGATTTTGGTAATTGAATCCTATTTTCATATCCCCTATTTGTTCCACTCGTTTATTGGTATCATAAGTAATGGTACCAAATGCATCTGTCTTTATTTCGGTAATTTTACCCATATCATTTAGTAAAAGATAAACGCCGTTCATAGCAAACCGGTAAGCTGCTTTTCCATTTTGATTGATGAATACGTTGGTCAGTTGTTGTGCATTTAGCACTACAACGGTGAGACTGAATCCCAAAAACAAAATAACAATTTTATGGTTCATTAAATAAGCTTCAACTGTTGAATAAAAGGTTTTACTAAATCCATATTTTTTACCCCTGGGGAGCTTTCAAACCTACTGTTTATATCTACCGAGAATAAATTTTTAGCGACTGTATCTTTTGAAAATGCAGTGAGTGATTCAATATCATCGGGTCCAATTCCTCCACTTAAAAAAAAGGGCTTATTGATATTGAGGTTTCTGAGTATATTCCAATCAAACTGTTTACCAGTACCCCCATAATCCAATGCAGCGGTATCAAATAAAAACATATCCACTACATTTTGATAGTCCTTAATTTTCCATAAAACATCGTCGTCGTTTCTCAATCGAAATGCTTTAATAACGGTAACATAGTCCGCAATTTTTTCACAGTATCTGGGCGTTTCATCCCCATGAAGTTGAACCAGATAGAGACCACATTCATCCACCATCCTAATCACTTCATCTTGTTGTTCATTCACAAAAACCCCTACCTTATTAATATGTTGCCCTTTTGCTTTTTTAAGTGCTTCTTTGGCAACCTGTTTCAAAATATAGCGAGGCGATTTAGGATAGAAGATAAAACCGGCAAATTCTACGCCCATTTCGTCCAATGCCATCATTTGCGCCACACTGTTTAAACCACATACTTTAGCCCGCATTTTGTGCTTGTTTTAGTTGCTTTACAAAATCGGCAAAAGCAATCGAAGGGCTGGCTTCTTTCATAAAATGTTCTCCTATGAGAAAGCCTTTAAATCCCGCTTGCTGTAAAGTTAAGATGGTATTTACATTATTGATGCCACTTTCTGCAACAGCTATTTTATCGGAAGGTATTTGTTGAATTAATTGAAGCGAAATATCAATGCTCACCTCAAAATTTTTAAGGTTGCGGTTATTTACCCCCACCAAATCTACTTCGGTACAAATATGTTCCAGTTCCGCTTCATTGTGAATTTCGAGTAGTACTTCCAATCCCAAAGATTTAGCAGTAGAGGCCATTTGTTTCACTTGGAGGGGACTTAAACAGGCAGCTATCAATAAAATGACTTCGGCCCCAAAAGCTTTGGCTTCAACCAATTGGTAGTCATCAATCATGAAATCCTTTCTGAGTATGGGTATTTCGTTGATGGTGGCAAGGGTTAAGTCGTTTAAAGCACCACCGAAAAAAGATTCATCAGTAAGCACAGATAATCCCGATGCGCCATATTGGGTATAAGCCATGGTGACTTCTTCAACGGTAGACTGCTGGTTGATAATGCCCTTGCTGGGTGATTTTCGCTTGAACTCAGCAATAATGCCTGTTTTGTTGGGATCCAGCATAAACTGTTTTAGAGAAAGGGTTTCTTTGGAAAAGAAATATTCTTTTTCCAGTTCCGCAGTGCTTACTACTGCTTTTCGCTGAGCCACTTCAAGTTTTTTCTGAGCAATTATTTTATCTAATATATTCATCATTGATTTTTATTTTGGCTGTCTATAAATTGCCAATCATCATTAACAAATTGAACCCCTACTGCATTTCTATAAGTTGCTTTAAAGCCGCATAGGCTTTACCGCTTTCTAGGCTATCAATAGCTGCAAGATAAGCAGCTTCATAATCTGCAAAAGCCCCAGTACATTTCAATGCCATAGCGGCATTGGCCAGCACCACTGCATTTTGTGCCCAACTGCCCTCTCCTTTAATAATTTTAGTAAAGAGTTGGGCGGACTCTTCTACCGAATTACCCCCATAAATATCTTGCGGAGAAACCATTCTTTTACCCAACTGCTGGGGCGTAAAAATTTGCTCTCCTTCGCGCGTAATTATTTTGGTATCATTGGTAAGCGATATTTCATCATAGCCATCTAAGCTGTGAATAATGGTAAAAGCTTTACCTGTCTGTTGCAAAAGGTAATTGTAAATTCTTGCCATTTCTAAGTTGTACACCCCTACCAGTTGAAAAGCTGGTTTTGCTGGGTTTACCATGGGGCCGAGCATATTAAAGAAAGTACGAACCCCCAAATTTTTACGGATAGGCCCTACTACTTTTAAAGCGGGATGAAATAGTGGAGCGTGAAGAAAACAAATATTGGTTTTCGTTAACTCCCGCTGCAAAGCGGCACTATCATTTTTAAATTGATAGCCGAGTTGTTCCATTACATTAGAAGCACCGCTGATGCTGGAAGCCCCGTAGTTACCGTGTTTGGCCACTTTTTGTCCCGCCCCTGCCACAATAAAACAAGCGAGGGTAGAAATATTAAACGTGTTTTTACCATCGCCGCCTGTGCCCACAATATCCATTAATTCCGAACCGTCTAAATCTACTTTAACAGATAAATGCAGCAGTGCGTCTCTAAAACCTTGCAGCTCTTCAATAGTTATACTGCGCATGAGGAATACGGTAATAAAAGCGGACATTTCAGCCTCCGTAAACATTCCCGAAGAAATATTAATCAAAACCTCTTGGGCTTGCTCACGTGAGAGTGTTTTATGTTCAAATAAATATTGAAGTATTTTTTTCATCTAATAATTTTTAATCAATAAATTAATCCAAGGCTCACCATCAACGGTCTACGATCCACGGTCTAAAACCCCAACCAATTCCTGATAATTTTTTCCCCATCGGGCGTAAGCACACTTTCAGGATGAAACTGAACGCCTTGCACATCATAGGTTTTATGTTGCAAGCCCATGATATATCCGTTTGCATCACGCGCTGTAATTTCAAGATCAGTCGGAAAATTTTTATCGCTCACCACCCAACTATGGTAGCGGCCAACCACCATTTCATTGGGTAAGCCCTCAAATAATTTGCTGCGAATACCAGACTCCTCCGACTTTATCTGAATTGGAGTAGCTACCCCGTGATAAACGGTGGACAAATTCACCAAGTTTGCGCCAAAAGCTTCTCCAATTGCTTGGTGGCCAAGACATACACCCAATATACTTTTAGTAGCCGCATAAGCTTTTATTAGATTAAGTAATATCCCAGCTTCTGAAGGGATACCCGGGCCAGGTGATAAAATAATTTTATCGTAATGGGCCACTTGTTCTAAAGGCAGTTCATCATTGCGAAAAACATCTACTTGAATACCAGTAATTTTTACTACCAAGTGTACCAAATTATAGGTGAAGGAATCGTAATTATCAAAGACTAATATTTTCATTTTTCTCTATTGTGAAATTTGCTTTTAAGGATTTATATTCATTATTGTAGGTGTACTGATTCTGCAAATTTTGCAGCTTGCTTCAGTGCATTTAATTTGTTATTTACTTCTTGTAATTCGTTTTCAGGAACACTTGCTGCTACCACACCAGCACCAGCCTGAGAAATAAGTGTGTTATTTTTGCTTAAAAAACTACGAATCATAATGGCGTGATTGCAACTGCCATCAAAACCTATAAATCCAATTCCACCTCCATAAAAACTTCTTTTGGTAGGCTCAAACTGATTGATAATTTCCAGTGCTTTAATTTTTGGCGCACCGCTTAAAGTCCCTGCTGGAAAGGTTTTAGCCAATAACTCAAAAGGATTATACCCAGCGCGTACCTTACCAGTCACTTCACTTACTAAGTGTATAACGTGACTGTAATATTGCACCTGTCTGTAATGCGCTACCACCACTTCATCACATACTCGGCTTAAATCGTTTCTGGCTAAATCTACCAGCATTACGTGTTCGGCATTTTCCTTAGCATCCAATAACAAACGCTCTGCTTCTAATTGATCCAGTGCATCATCACCGGTTCTTTTAAAAGTACCAGCAATAGGATGCACAATGGCTTTGCCATTTTGAATAATAAGTTGCGCTTCGGGAGAAGAACCCATTAGTTTATAGTCGCCGTAATCAAAGAAAAATAAATAAGGGGAGGGATTGATGCTACGAAGCGCACGATAAACGTTGAATTCATCACCCGTGAATGATTGCTCAAATCGTCTGCTTAATACAATCTGAAATACATCCCCTCGCATGCAACGCGCCATACCTTTTGCTACCATTTCTGTATAAGCTTCATTGCTCATATTCGAAGTCTCGGCACCTACCAATTGAAAGGGAAATACAGGAATGTCTTTGCGCTTAATAAGGGACTCCACTACAGCCATTTCACTCGGCACACCCGCTATTTTATTTTCAATAAAAATCAATTCATCCTTAAAATGGTTGAATGCAATTATATACTGGTACAAACGGTATCGCATCAATGGAATAGCAGGAGCAGGATCGGGTGAAGCGGTAGCGGAATCAAAAAAAGCAACCGCATCAAAGCAAGTGTATCCATAGAGACCTTGTGCAAATTTAAATTCTTTTTCTGCGGGAATTTCCATTTCAAAATGTTGCATAAAATTCCAGACAATAGCAGGCACTTCTTGTTCTTTACTAATGGCTTGTTTTTGGGGTTCTTGACCGGGCAGTTTAAATTCCAAGCTATTGGCAGAACTTATTTCAATACCAGCAATGGCATTGATGCAAATAAAAGAGTAACTATTATCAGCCACATGGTGATCGGTGCTTTCTAATAAAATGGTGTCGCGGAAACGATCTCTCAAACGCAGATAAATACCGACAGGCGTAAATACATCGCCTAATATTTTCTTGCCGCTCGTCTCTATTTTAATTTTTTTCATATTGTAAATCCGTTCTATTATTCCATAAAAAAACCCCAGTTTTATCTGGGGCATTGAAAATATATTCAATAAAGTATTGGCTATGCCACTACAATCCCCGTATAGAGTTTGTATGCCACCACCAATGCTTATTTGTTAAATTCATTTTACAAATATGGGGTAAGTTGAGCAGATTGCAAAAAAATTTAACATCAATGCTTAGATTTACCATTAAACCCCAAATTAAAATTGTTGAAATCCAATACTGACCCCGAAATTTGTAAAAAAAATCTATGAAGAATTTTCATCGTATTGTGTTAACCTATTTGGCTTTCTTGCTGATGGGTATTGGTTTTATAAAAGCCAATAACGCCGATGCCTTAGTCGGCTTTTGGAAAACAGGTGAAGGCAATGCGGTGGTACAAATTTATAAGCAGGGTGATACTTATTTTGGAAAAATAGTCTGGCTTAAAGAACCTATTGACCCTGCTACTGGCAAACCCAAAATAGATAGTAAAAACGAAGATCCCTCACTAAAAGGAAGGCCTTTATTAAGTATGATTAATCTGCGCGACTTTAAATTTATCAAAACCAACCATTGGGAAGATGGAAAAATTTACGATCCAAAATCGGGCGAAGATTACAGTTGTAAATTAACCATGACTGACAATAATACTTTGGAAGTGCGCGGATATGTGGGCATTTCTTTATTCGGCAGAACAGATACTTGGAAACGCCAGCAAGTAAAATAATTCGGTTATAGACTCACCATATTGATGCTGATATTGAAAAACAAAGCATTACCCATGGTTGTTTTAACCACTTCATTCAATTGCTTACCATTGTATCTATCTACGGTATTAAACCTGCCATTCATTCTTAGTCCCGCTTGAATAGAAATCCACCAGTAATCCAGTAGTTTTCTTTCATAACTAATTCTAGGTCTGATCTCCCCTCTTTGCAAATAAGATGTTTGAAAGCCATTGAGGGCATACTGGTTGCCTTCTAACTCGTAGCCAGCAAAGAGCATAGATTTTTTATTGATATTTCTTCTAAGGGCTGCTTTGGCAGGAAATACAGATTCAATACCCCAATATTCATTAAAGGTATGGTTGTACAATAAAACGGGGATAAGCAAGGGCCTTCCCAAGCGATAAGTTCTTGATACACCCAATCCCCACATTAAATTTTCGGAAGGTTTCCAACCGTAGATGATAGATCCGCTTACGGTGGTAGCATGGTACAAAGTGACTTTCTCCTTTTCAAATTGCTGCCAGTTGGCATCCCCCATCAACTGCAAAATCATAAAGTTTTTTTCATTCAAGGGTTTAAAAACAGTCAGTGATAAACCAGCACTGTGCAAGCCTAAATTATTCAGTGGCTGATACAATGGATAAGGAAAACTATAGTCGTTTCCATTATACAGGGTTCTGTGGTAATTGGCGCCTAAATTAATGATTAGGTTATTTTTAGAAACAATAGGCGTAAATAAACCCAATCTTATTGCTTGGGTATTATTGTAATGCAGGGTTTCATCTTTGGGAGATGGGACCGCTCTAAAATCATATCCCCCTTGGTATTCATACCCAATGCTGATAAAGCGGTTGGGACTTTGATTTAATACTTTTTGGGTGGCAAATCTTTTTACTGGTTTGGAGTCCATATCTTCAAAAGACATTGCCGGCATGGCTTGCGCCATAGTATCGCTTTGCGCACGTAAAACCGAAGCAGCAAAAAGTATGAATCCCAATAAAAATATCCTAGGCATGACAATAATTTATTTGCAATGATAAGAAAGTAGGAGCTATTATTAAAATAAACACAAAGTGCAAAAAGATATTATTCTTACA
>RDZY01000040.1 GCA_004294135.1 Sphingobacteriia bacterium | reverse complement strand
AAAAAGACAGAAAGCAAGTGCAAAAGTATTTTCATGTAAGCCATGTTAGATATGCAGCTTAGAGAATTTATCCTTACCAATTTGCCAAACGATTAATAAGTGCGCTCATTGTTGGTAATGCCTATAAATATAAGTTTATCAATACTGAAACCATTGTGGTAACGGGACTAGCAGAGAAGGATTTCACCAGTGACCAAATTGTTTGGCAAGGTAATTTTAACCGTTATGGGTTCGACCTGAAAGAGGCTTACACTTATATAAAACAAGATGAAGCCGCTATTAGAACGTATCTGAAAAATAAGGGATTGCCTGATAGTTCCGTGATTTTTTCTGCGGTAGATGTGGTTAAGAATTTCAATTATGAATCAGGTGCAAATGGAGTATCCAAATCTATTTTCAGTGGCTATACGCTTACAGGTGCAGTAAAAGTAGATTCGAGAAATATAGCAATGGTAGAAAAGATTTCGAGGGAAGTTACTGAGCTGCTGCAAAAAGGAATTGAATTTAATTCAAAAAAGCCGGCATATTATTACAGTCGCCTGAATGAATTAAAGATTGACCTACTGGCCAAAGCAGCAGAAGATGGAAAAATTCGTGCTGAAACCATTGCTAAAAACTCTGCTGTGGGTTTGGGAAGTTTGAAAAAAGCTGCAATGGGTGTATTTCAAATTACTGGAAAGAATGACAATGAAGATTACAGCTACGGGGGATCATTTAATACTTCTTCCAAAGAAAAAAAAGCCTCCATTACATTAAGGGTAGAGTATTTAGCCAATTAATTTTCCGAAAGAAATAAGGCTTTTATTTCGGGAGTTGGTAGCCAGCATGCTTCTTTTTTTCCAAACCATTTGTAGCGATTGCGACCAATAAATTCATATACCGCATCTCTAATAAATGGGGGAATAATTATGAATATATAGAGCAAAGGCCATGCACCTGACAATTGTTTTGCTACCTGAAGTGCGCCAGTAGATTTGATGGCTATTTTTCCTTTATATAACAATATAAAAGAATCCAATTCATTGGTAGGTAGGTTAAACTGTTTTAATATTGATTGCCCAAAATTACTTTGCAAAGAGGCAAACCTAAAATGGCGTTTTGCATCATTGCGAATGATGAATTGAACGCTGCTGCTGCATAAATTACACACTCCATCAAATAGAATAACAGGATTATTAGGAGTGTTATTTTTCATACAAGTATTTTTTATCCCATATTATGGAATACTTTGTTCACGTCTTCATCTTGTTCCAATCGCTCTATTAGTTTAGATACATCTTCTGCCTGTTCATCGGTCATTGGAACGGTGCTAGTCGGAATCCATTCTAATTCAGCGCTAAGCGGTTGAATATTTTTATCTTCTAATGCTTTTTGTAAGTTGCCAAAGTCAATAAATGCGCATCTTAAAACAATAATAGCATTGCCATTATCATCGTTGCTTTCGCCCAATTCATCCAAGCCAAAATCAATTAATTCAAGTTCAAGGTCGTCCATATTCATACCTTCTGATTTCAGTTTGAATACGCCCATTTTTTTGAACTGAAAACTCACACTACCATTGGTACCCATAGCTCCGTTGCCTTTGTTAAAATGACTTTTTACATTGGCTACAGTACGAACATGGTTATCGGTAGCGGTCTCCACCAAAATAGCCACACCGTGTGGTGCATATCCTTCGTATAAAATTTCTTCGTAGTTGCTGGTGTCCTTGCCCATGGCTCGTTTGATAGCAGCTTCTACGCGATCTTTTGGCATGCCAACACTTTTGGCATTTTGAAAACACCTGCGCAAGGCGGGATTGGTAGTGGTATCTGGCCCCGATGCTTTTACAGCAATTACAATTTCTTTCCCAATGCGGGTGAAATTCTTGGCCATTTTATCCCAACGGGCAAACATGCTTGCTTTACGTACTTCAAAAATTCTTCCCATAGTATGTCCTTTTTCCAGTGGCAAAATTAACGTTTACTGCGCTAGTTGCCAACGATGAAATAAAAAAACCGCTCTGATTTGATTCAGAACGGCTTTTTTATAAAATGATGATTATGGTTTTGTATTTCTTAGTTTACTATGATTTTTACTATATAAAAAATATATTAGTATTCCCAATATTAGCCATCCACCAGATAATTTGATGGCGTGACTGTTTAATTTGAACATCAAGAATAAATTAATTACTATACCAGCAGTTGCTATAACTGGGAGCGCAGGTACTTTGAAATTTCTCTGTAAATTAGGTTCTTTAATTCTCAATAACCATACCGCCACACAAACCATAGTAAAGGCAAATAAAGTACCAAAACTGGTCATGTCTGCTAGCGTACCAATGGGAGTGAGACCCGCTACTAATGAGATGATTATTCCAAGAAAAATGGTGTTTTTATAGGGGGTTTTTGTTTTAGGATGTAATTCGCTGAAAAAAGCTGGGATTAAACCGTCTTTAGACATTCCCATGAATATTCTTGACTGCCCAAGCATCATTACCATTATTACTGAAATCAATCCTATGGTTGCAGCAGTAGTAATAATAAATACAGCCCAAGGCATTCCTGCTATTTCAAAAGCATAGGCAACGGGAGCTTTAATTGCATCTGGGTATTTACCAAGTGGATCAAAATCGTTGTAATTCATCATTCCCGTTAGCACCAAAGAAACTAGAATATATAAAACCGTACATACCAATAAAGACGCAATAATTGCAAAGGGAACATCTTTTTTTGGATTGATGGCTTCACCAGCTTGAGTGGATACCGCATCAAAGCCCACATAAGCAAAGAAAATAGCAGCAGCTCCTGAAATAATCCCCCCCCATCCATAAGCAGCTTCTGGAGTGCCATTATGTAATATTGTAGTAGCTTCTGGAATAAATGGAACCCAATTTGCCGTGTTGATACAGAATATACCTGCAACAATTACAAATAGTACAGCAGAGACTTTTAATACAACAATAAAATTATTTGTTTTAGCGGCACCCTGTGTTCCTCTAATTAATAATGCAGTAATAAGGAGTACAATAATACTAGCTGGCAGATTCATTGCAAAACCTTCACCAGTATAACTTGAAGGATCTTTGGTTAAATATTCTGGTAACTGTACATGGAAGAGCTTTAGTAATTTATTAAAATATCCAGACCAACTTACCGCTACAGTCATAGATCCCATTGCGTATTCTAAAATAAGTCCCCACCCAATAATCCAAGCAAATATTTCGCCGATTGTTCCATAAGCATATGCATAAGCAGATCCCTCCACAGGTATCATACTAGCAAATTCTGAATAACACAATGCAGCAAAAACACATGCAATACCTGCAATTACAAATGATATAGCTAGTGCTGGGCCTGCATGGTAATAGGCACCAGTTCCAGTAAGCACAAAAATCCCACCTCCAATAATTGCACCAATACCAATGGCTGTTAAACTCCATTTACCTAATACCCGCCTTAGTTCGCTTTTCTTCATATCATCTTCAAAGGCACTAAGCGGTTTTTTTGCAAATAAACTCATAATAAATACATTTAATTAGGAATTAAATCGGAAAAATAAGCATTTCTACCAATTCAGTGCGCTATTTCTTTTTATGTGGATGTCAAATGGCTTTTCCAAATTTTACGGCTATCTTGCTTTCTCAAATTTTCTTTAATGAAGAATAAATTAACGATTTATATTTTAATAGCCATGGTACTCGGGATTATTACGGGCTATATTGTTCATGAAAACGCCGCTCCTGAAACCATTACTGGTTTTGCAAAAAATATTAAATTACTGGGGACTATTTTTATCCGCTTGGTTAAAACCATTATTGCCCCTCTTGTGTTCTCAACCCTTGTGGTGGGTATTGCCAAATTGGGCGATCTGAAAACAGTGGGTAGAATTGGTGGTAAAGCCATGCTCTGGTTTGTTTCTGCCTCATTGGTAAGTCTATTATTAGGAATGATTTTAGTCAACTTCTTTCACCCCGGTTCTTATATTGACCTTACACAAGCTGACAATGCGGGACTTAAAGATTTGATGGGAAAAACAACCGAATTCTCGCTTCAAAAATTTATTGAACATGTGGTGCCTTCTAGCATTTTTGAAGCATTGGCCACCAATGAAATTTTACAAATTGTTTTGTTTTCCATTTTTTTTGGAGTAGCTGCCGCCAATCTCGGCGATTATTCAAAACCAGTAATCAAAGCATTAGATATAGTGGCTCATATTGTGTTGAAAATAGTGGGCTATATCATGAATTTTGCTCCCTTTGGTGTTTTCGGAACCTTGGCAGCAGTAGTAGCAGAAAAAGGGTTGGGTATTTTTAGTTTTTACTTTGTTTATTTTGGATATTTTGTTTTAGGCATCCTTATACTTTGGGTGGTATTGTGTTCTGTCGGATTTTTGATTCTGAAAAAAAGAATGATTCATTTACTCAAAAGAATTGCCAATCCTTTATTGGTTGCTTTTAGTACTACCAGCAGCGAAGCTGTATTCCCTAAACTTACAGAAGAGTTAGAACGATTTGGCTGTAAGAAAAAAATTGTTTCTTTTATTCTTCCCCTGGGTTACTCTTTTAATTTAGATGGAAGTATGATGTATATGACTTTTGCCAGTCTCGCCATTGCTCAAGCGTATGGCATACAGATGTCGCTGGGCGAACAGTTTACCATGCTACTCGTTCTCATGCTTACCAGTAAAGGAATTGCCGGTGTGCCAAGGGCCTCTTTAATTATTGTGCTTGCTACATGTGCTATGTTTAAAATTCCACCAGAAGGAGTAGCTTTAATTTTACCAATCGATCACTTTTGTGATATGTTCCGAACTGGTACCAATGTACTGGGCAATGCATTGGCTACAACTGTTGTAAGTAAATGGGAAGGTGAACTGGGTGAAGAAGGAAGCGTTCAACTGGATAATTAAATGGATTTAAAAGATTTTTATGCTATTACAAGTTTTAATGGATTTTCAGTGGACTCAGCTATTGCAACCACAATTTTATATTGAACATGGTGGAGTATGGCTGATATTATTAGTCGTTTTTGCAGAGACGGGACTCTTTGCTGGATTTTTTCTACCGGGTGATAGCCTATTATTTGTTGCCGGAATTTATAGCACCAATTTGGCCAATGAATTTATTCCTACTGGAAATGAATTTTTAGATCTAACACTCTTGGTATTTATGATTTCAATAGCAGGTATCCTTGGTAATACTACAGGATACTGGGTAGGTAGAAAAGTTGGGCCAGCCATGTACCAATGGAAAGAAAATTTATTATTCAAACAACATTACTTACACCAAGCTCATGAATTTTATGAAAAGCACGGCGGTGGGGCCATTATCATTGCCCGATTTATTCCAATTGTAAGAACTTTTGCACCAATTATTGCTGGTATTGTTCAGATGGATAAAAAGAAATTCTCTTTCTTTAATATTTTAGGCAGTTTCGCTTGGGTGGGTAGTATGCTTTTTGCTGGGCACTTTTTACAGAAATGGATTCTCGCCCAATTTAATTTTGATTTGAAAGACCACTTGGAAGTGATCGTACTCGGAATAGTTTTGGTAACCACAGCACCTGTTATTGTAAAACTATTTTTTGGTAAAAAGAAAGACACCAATCAGCAACTCTAACTGCTAGCATAAATAATTCTTATGCGCTTTTTTTAACTGATAATCTTGTAACAATGACTCCAAAAAAATATGGTATTTTTTCATTACCAGTAATTGTTGCGGCATTGGGATATTTTGTGGACGTATATGATTTACTCCTTTTCACCATTGTTCGTGAACCCAGTTTAAAAGGGATAGGCGTATTGCTTACCGATACACCCCAAGTAATTGCAGCCAGTACTAAAATTATTAATTGGCAAATGGTTGGCTTATTAATTGGTGGGGTTTTGTGGGGCACTATTGGCGATAAAAAAGGGCGACTAAGTGTTTTATTTGGGTCTATTGCACTTTATTCTGTTGCTAATTTTGTGACGGGCTTCGTGCAAACAGTCGATCAATATGCTTGGGCAAGATTTATTGCTGGTGTTGGTCTCGCTGGAGAACTTGGCGCTGGCATTACTTTGGTAAGTGAACTTTTACCCAAAGAAAAACGTGGTATAGGCACTTCTTTGGTTGCAGGTATTGGTTTGTTTGGTGCTGTATTCGCATATATTATTTATTCATTAACGAGCGACTGGCGGCTCTGTTATATGATTGGTGGGGGGCTGGGTATTGGGCTTCTATTACTGCGAGTTTCTATTTCAGAAAGTGGCATGTTTAACCAAGTAAAAGAACAAGTAGGGGTAGAAAAAGGCAATTTTTTTATGTTTTTCAATAATAAGAAAAGATTTAAAAAATATATTACCGCTATTTTAATTGGATTACCTACTTGGTATGTGATTGGTATTTTGGTGAATCTTAGCAATCGATTTGCTACCGAATTATACGGTGCCAATGCCATTGAAAGTGGCAAGTCTATTATGTATGCTTATATTGGTATTGCTATAGGTGATATGCTGATTGGATTGGTTAGTCAATATTTTAAAAGCAGAAAAAAAGCCTTACTTAGTTTCTATTTGCTGAGTATGATTACGTTGGTATTTTTCTTTAGCAGCTTCAATCATTCCGATACAACTATGTATTTTATTTGTGGTATGTTGGGGTTCAGTACTGGATTCTGGGCTATTTTTATTACGATGGGAGCCGAGCAATTTGGAATCAATTTAAGGGCTACCGCTGCTACTACCATTCCAAATATGGTGAGAGGAGCACTTCCATTGTTGAATTTGATATTCCTAAATCTTTTTCAAAAAACTTGGAGCTGGAATTTATTACAAAGTGGTATTGTAACAGGAATTTTAGTAATGATGATTACTTTAGTGGCTTTTTATTTTACCGAAGAAACCTTCCACAAAGACTTAAATTATGTGGAGCAATAAAAAAAAATTTCTAGTCATACGTTTCTCATCTATCGGCGATATTGTATTGGCAAGTGCCGCCATACGCTGCTTGAAATTACAAGTGCCAGAAGCTGAAGTACATTTTCTTACCAAATATTCCTTCAAAGCCGTTACAGAAGCCAATCCATATATTGATCAATTTCATTATTTCAATAATAATTTAACCGAACTCGTTCCTTTATTAAAACAAGAGCAGTACGATTGTGTGGTTGACTTGCATAAAAATTTTAGAACTTTCATCCTAAAATATTGCTTGGGTATTCCCGCCCTAACCTATAAAAAATTGAGCTGGCAAAAGTTCTTGCTTACAAAATTCGGCATCAATCAAATGCCTCATCGGCATATTACAGATCGCTCATTAGACACCTTAAAACCATTGGGTGTTGTGAATGATGGTATGGGGTTGGATTATTTTATTCCAGTTGGGCAGGAAGTAAAACAATCGGATATACCTGCATCACACGGATTTGGGTATATTGCTGTTGTAATTGGCGCATCTTATTATACCAAAAAATTACCTACCGAACAATTGCAGCAACTATGCGCAGCCATCAACTATCCAATTATTTTATTGGGTGGTAAGGAAGATATGCACGAGGGTGATGCTGTTGCAGCAATTGATGCCATTCGTATTTATAATGCGTGTGGTAAATTTAGTCTGCATGAATCGGCCCATCTTATTAAAAATTCCAAGCTGGTAATATCTCACGATACTGGCTTACAGTATATTGCTTGTGCCTTCAATAAAAAAGTGCTGGCCATTTGGGGTGGCACTTCACCCAAGCTAGATGTGGAGCCCTATTATGGTGAACAGCAATTAAGCATGCATATTGGTGCGGCGTATGATAATTTTATAGTGCCCAATCTCAGTTGCCAGCCCTGCTCAAATTATGGCACAAAAAAATGCCCCAAAGGGCATTTTAATTGTATGAAATTACAAGATGTTAAAAATATTGCAGCGATTGCGCATTCAAAATTATAAGGTTTTCAGCACTTCATTCATGCTTCTAACTGCATCTGCACTTTTGTTGAATGCGGCTTGCTCATCGGCATTTAATTGATAATCTAGCATTTTTTCCCAGCCATTTTTCCCAATGGTTACAGGAACGCCTAAACAGATATCTGTTTGTCCATATTCGCCTTCGAGGCTTACACAGCAAGTAAATGATTTTTTCTGATCGCGTACAATGCTTTCTACCAAAGCAGCACCAGCAGCACCCGGTGCATACCAAGCTGATGTGCCAATAAGTTTGGTAAGTGTAGCTCCACCTACCATGGTATCATTTACAATTTGTTGCTGTTGTTCCGCACTTAAAAAATCTGTTACAGGTGCTGAATTCCAAGTTGCGTAGCGAATTAATGGAATCATGGTAGTATCACCATGTCCACCTACAACTACAGCATTTAAATCTGCGGGACTGCAACCGAGGTGTTGACTTAATTGATACTTAAAGCGGCTGCTATCTAAGGTTCCACCCATACCAATAATTCTGTGTTTAGGAAGGCCAGTAGCAGTCAACGCCAAATAAGTCATCGTATCCATTGGATTACTAATCACAATGATGATGGCATCGGGAGAGTATTTTAAAATATTTTCTGCAACACCTTTTACAATACCTGCATTGGTGCCAATTAAATCTTCGCGCGTCATACCCGGTTTGCGTGGAATACCAGAAGTGATTACTACTACATTACTGCCAGCAGTCTTGCTATAATCGTTGGTTGATCCAATAATTTTTGTGTCAAAACCCAGTAGAGCAGCGGTCTGCATCATGTCTTGTGCTTTGCCTTCTGCTAAACCTTCTTTAATGTCTAGAAGTACCAGCTCGGTACACAATTCTTTACGGGCAATATTGTCGGCTGTGGTTGCGCCTACCGCGCCAGCACCTACTACAGTTACTTTCATATTTGGCTTTTTTTAATTGGTTTAATTGAGTGGTGCAAAGTTAGGGTGGTGGGGTTATTTTTTATAAATAAATTCAATTAATTCAGGCATTTCCACACCCGTCTCCCAAGCTTTAACAAATTGCTTCTTTTGATCGTATAAAGCCACGAATGGGGTGAATTTAACCTGAAAAAAAGCAGGTATGGCGTATTCAGGATCTCTGCCTATTTTAATATTGGGGTATTGATCGAATTTGTATTTTTTATAGAAAGCTTTTATATCATTGAAGTCGCGATAACTCACCCACAAAAATAATATTTGATTCAAGCTGTCCATATGAGTAATCAAATCTTTGGCTTCAAGCTGGCAATGGCCGCAGTCGGGACTAAAATAAATGATGGCTGTGTACTTATAATTTCCCAAGTCTTTATTACTCAGCCAAGTGCTATCAGGCTGTAGAATTTTAAACGTAGGTAGGGCTGGATTCTTTTTATAAGCAGGGGTTTGATCAATAGGCGATTGGGCAGATAAACTTCCGAATTTTGTAAGTACCAGCAATAACAAAATTTTATATTTCATTGAATAGTTTTAAATTTTTCCTGTTGCCTCCATCATCCGCATTTGTTTTGCATCTTGCAAAAATTCTGAGGCAAAAATAAAATTATTAAGTAGTTCGTCTTTGCTGAATATAATGTCTTTATTAGAGCCTTCCCATTGTTTTCTGCCTTGATAAAGATAGAGAATATGGTCGCCAATTTCCATCACACTATTCATATCGTGTGTTACCACAATAGTGGTCATATTGTATTCAACAGTTATGTCTTTAATAAGCCGATCAATTACCATAGAAGTCTGTGGATCAAGGCCTGAATTGGGTTCGTCGCAAAATAAATACTTCGGATTCAATACAATAGATCGTGCAATTCCTACTCGCTTTTTCATGCCCCCACTTATTTCGGCTGGAAATCTTTTATGGGCATCTTTTAAATTTACTTTATCCAGCATTTCATCTACTTTCTTTTTCTTTTCTGCCAGCGTGAGTCGGGTAAACATATCCAATGGAAACTGTACATTTTGCTCCACCGTCATTGAATCAAATAAAGCATTGCCTTGGAAAAGCATACCAATTTTTTGGCGCAATATTTTCCGATCTTTTTCTTCCATCGCAACCATATCGGCGCCATCATAAGCAATTGTGCCCGTATCAGGTTGAAACAATCCAACCATGCATTTGGTAAGAACGGTTTTGCCACTGCCACTGGTGCCAATGATTAAGTTGCATTTTCCATTTTCCATAATAGCATTAATGCCATCAAGGATGGTACGGTCGCCAAATTGTTTTCTAATATCTTTTATCTCTATCATTGGGATGTAAACTACTGATTAGTGATCAATCTAACTCAATCTGGTTTCTCCACAAATCGGCCAACTCATCTCTTTTCCGAATCAGGTGAGCCTGCCCATTTTTATGCAAGACCTGTGCCGGCAAAAAACGTGAATTGTAATTGCTGCCCATCTCAAATCCATAAGCACCAGCATTGTGAAAAACCAATAAATCGCCCTCTCGTACTTCATTTAAGGGCCGATTCCAAGCGAAGGTATCGGTCTCGCAAATATTGCCCACAACCGCATATTCCTTGGTTGGTGCTTCGGTATTGCTGATATTGGTGATGCGGTGATATGAATCATAAAACATGGGTCGAATTAAATGGTTGAACCCACTATTTATGCCTGCAAAATTTAAATTGGTATTGGTTTTCAGCACATTTACTTGCGTAATAAAACTACCTGCTTCGCTTACTAAGAACTTTCCGGGCTCGAACCAAACTTGAAATTTTTTGCCATAAGTTGCATCAAATTTATTGAGCACTGCACTTACTTCTTGTGCCAATAAATAAATATCGGTTCCTTGTTCATTTTCTTTATATGGAACTTTGAACCCACCACCCATATCTAAAAATTCCAACTCAGGAAAATGAGGGGCTAGTTCAAAAAAAATATCGGCTACTTTAATAAATACTTCCACATCTTTTATTTCACTGCCTGTATGAATATGTAAGCCCACTATGCGAAGCTTGTACCGTTCTACCAGTGCTAAAATTTGGTTGAGCTGGTACACGGGAATACCAAACTTACTGTTCTCGTGACCTGTCGAGATTTTCAAATTACCACCTGCCATAATATTGGGCAATAAGCGAATGCCAACTGGGTAAAGATGTCCATAAGTCTTGCCAAATTTTTCTAGATTGGAGAGACTGTCAATATTAATATTCACCCCTAGTTCTACGGCAGTCTGAATTTCTTCAAATGCAATACCATTGCTTGTGTATAAAATATTTGCTGGCGCGAAACCTGCTTTTAATGCAATATGCACTTCGTTAATAGAACTACAATCTATATTACAGCCAAGGGAACGAATATATTTTAAAATAGAAATATTGGTCAATGCTTTACAGGCATAAAAAAAACGAGCATTTACGCCAGTGAATGCAGTAGTTAATTTTTTAAATTGGTCGGCAATTTTTTCTGCGTGGTACACATAAACAGGCGTGCCATAGGTTTGGGCTATTTCCTGTAAAATATTATTATCTAGGGGTATTAACATATCGTAAAGATAATTCAATCATATTGCTCTACCCTTGGTACGACCAACTATTATGGATTATTTTCTGTGTTGGAATCCGCGGGTAATTCACCGGGTAATTCACCAGTTAATTCAGCCATTGCATCTGCTATGGGTTGATCGGTAAAATCTTCTGGTTTGATGATGGTTGCTTCTACCAATTGCTCAGCCAATACTTCTTTTATTTTTGGAAGATCGCCCGCATTATTGATGCCAAAATAATCCATAAATGTTTTAGAAGTGGCGTACACCAAAGGTTTCCCTGGCATCTGTTCATTTCTGCCGCTGATTAATACCAGTTCTTTTTCCAATAATTTTTGAATAGAGTAGTCGCTGTTTACCCCACGAATGGCTTCTATTTCTCCTTTGGTAATGGGTTGTTTATAGGCAATGATGGCCAAGGTTTCTAAAGCTGCATTTGAGAGTCGCTTTAGAAATTTATCGCCATTCAGTTGAGCAATGGTTTTATGAAAATCTTTTTTTGTGAGGAACTGCCAGCCACCGCCACTTTCACGTACTTCAAAAGGATAAAATTCTGCATTGTATTTTTCACGAATACCTTCAACTGCTGTTTCTACTTGGTCTAAAGAAATTCGTTCTTCTAAAAAGCCAAAACTATTGTTGATTAACTCAACAATATCGAGCGAAGTGAGTGGTTTATCACTGGCAAAAATGAGGACTTCAATATGTGGTATGATTTCGCTTAGTTCCATGATTGATTTGGTTGGAATGGGTTGAAGATAAATATTTCCAACTCATTCCATATTGAAGGTTGATTTAACCCTGCAATGCGGCAGCACCACTTACAATTTCAGTAAGCTCGGTGGTAATGGCAGCTTGGCGTGCTCGGTTATAACTTATTTTAAGTGATTTCAACAACTCATTGGCGTTTTCACTGGCCTTATCCATTGCCGTCATCCTAGCTCCGTGTTCACTTGCATTGCCATCTAGAACAGCTTTGAACAACTGGGTATTCAATATTTTAGGCATCAGTTCTGCAATGAGTAATTCTTTGGCTGGCTCAAAAATAAAATCCGCCTTCTTTTTATTCGCAGCAGCATTTACTTTAGGAATTGGCAGAAATTGTTCTGCGGTAAATACCTGTGTGGCCGCATTTTTAAATTCACTATAGATAATTTCTACTGCATCAAATGTTTTGTTTTCAAAAGCCTTCATGGCAGCTTGTGCAGCGGCTTGTACCGATTCGAAATTTAGGTTAAGGTAAATATCTTTAAAGGTAGGGTCGGTATGATAGCCGGCTTTTACCAAGCTCTCCCAACCTTTTTTTCCAATATTCCAAATGGTAGCATTGCCTTTACTAAGTTGGGTATTGTACTTTTCAGCAAGGGTAGCTTTAGCCAGCTTTACCAGATTGGCATTGTAACCACCACATAATCCACGGTCGCTCGTAATTACAATCAACAACACTTTCTCTACGGTTCTTTGCTCGGCAAGGGCAAGTGTGGTACCGCCTTCAATACTACTGACAATATTGCTGAGCATTTCTTGCAATTTCTGTGCATAAGGACGCATTTGTGTTATTGCATCCTGCGCACGGCGCAGCTTGGCCGCACTCACCATTTTCATTGCTTTGGTAATCTGCTGCGTGCTTTGCACACTTTTTATCCTATTTCTAACCTCTTTTAATTGACCAGCCATGTTTAAGGGATAATATTTATGGTAAAGGTTGCAAAAGTAGCCAAAATGACCATAAAATCCAATAAGAAATTGGCTTAATTCAAGGGATAAGTCAACCCAATCCCATTTGAGGCTGCCGATAATTGCAACTTTCCCAGCGCTTGGTCAAATAATTTACCATTTCTACGGTGATTTCCATATTGAATTAGGTCGAAAATCAATAAAAATGCACCTTGTAACACCAGGCTATTACCAAAACCAATGCCTTGGTCTTTGCTTAAACGCCTACCGCGTTCTTGTAAATAGAGCCCCGTGGTAATATATCCCAAATCAAGTGCTGCATTGAGTAGCAGCAGTTTTTCCAATTTTTGTTGCGCTTGGAAACTTTCTGCAAAACTGTATTTTTTCGACAATTCTTTTCTAACCTGAATCAATCCCCAACTGGAAATACCCAAATTAATGAGGTTCCAATAAGTGTTCATCTGAAAAAAATATTTTCCACTGCCAGTAGCATTGTTAGCCGAAATGCTACCTTGAATAATATTAACGCCAGCCCAAGCCGCCAGAATAGACATATTGTTTCTATTCCGGTTAATCCGGTCGGCCGAAAGTGAGTCGCTCAGGGCATTCTGGCTCATTAAATTTGCTGATCCCAATACCCCAATAAATAAAAACGCAAATACAATAGTTGTTTGTCTCATCTTGATCTCCTTTCAAAAGCTTACCTTTGGTAGCTCTTAAACAGAGTGCCAAATTGACGAAAAAAAATTATTTGCACGCTGTTTGACTGTTATTTTTTTTCATATCAGAGATATTATAATATGTTGAAATTTATTTCTAAGTTATTTGGAGGCAATAAAAGTGAGAAAGACGTGCAGGTATTGATGCCGATTGTTGAGAAAACCAACCAGTTTTTTCAACAGTATGCCACGCTTACCAATGATGAACTTCGTGGTAAAACTGTTGAGTTTAAAGCTCGGATACAAGCGCACCTTATGGGTATAGACGCCGAAATAGCCGCTGAGAAATTGGCTGCTGAAGCTTTGGCCGAAAATGATATTCACGGAAAAGATACCATTTACAAGCATATTGATCAACTGCGAAAGGATCGCAATAAAAAAATTGAAGAGGCTTTGGCTAATATTCAGCCCGAAGCTTTTGCTGTAATTAAAGAAACGGCTCGGCGTTTTAAAGAGCAAGAGCAGATAGTGGCTACCGCAACACAGCATGATAGAGATCTCAGTGTTAAAAAAGCCTATATCAGCATTCAAGGAGATCAGGTTAGTTTTAGCAATAGCTGGACCGCCGCTGGGGGTAAAGTAACTTGGAATATGCAGCACTATGATGTGCAGTTAATTGGTGGTAGTGTATTGCACCAAGGCAAGATTGCAGAAATGGCAACTGGGGAAGGTAAAACATTGGTGTCTACCTTGCCCGCTTACTTGAATGCATTGGCAGGGGAAGGGGTGCATATTGTAACCGTGAACGATTATTTAGCAAAAAGAGATAGTGAATGGAATGGAACTATTTTTGAATGGCTGGGCTTAACAGTAGATTGTATTGACAAGCATGATCCAAACAGCGAATCAAGAAGAAAAGCTTATCTGGCAGATATAACGTATGGTACCAACAATGAATTTGGTTTTGATTATCTGAGAGATAATATGGTGCATAGTCCCGAAGAAATGGTGCAGCGCAAACACCATTTTGCCATGGTAGATGAGGTAGATTCTGTATTGATTGATGATGCAAGAACGCCATTGATTATTTCGGGGCCGATTGGCTACCAAACGGGTGAGCAGCAGTTTTTTGCATTGAAGCCTAGAATTGAGAAATTAGTAGACGCGCAAAAGCGTGCCACGCAGCAGTTTTTAACGGAAGCAAAGAAAAAAATAGCCGAGGGTAATGATGATCCAAAAGAAGGTGGATTGGCTTTGTTTAGGGCGCATCGTGGTTTGCCAAAGAGCAGTGCATTAATTAAGTTTCTGAGTGAGCCAGGTATTCGAGTGAAATTACAGAAGTCAGAGAATTTTTACCTAGCAGATCAACAAAGGGAGATGCCCACAGCAGATGCTGAATTGTATTTTTATATTGATGAAAAAAACAATTCCGTAGAATTAACTGATAGAGGTATTCAGCTTATTACAGGTGCAGGGGAAGATCCTAGTTTTTTTATACTGCCCGATATTAGTTTATCACTTGCCAGTGTTGATAGGGATACAACACTGCACGCGGATCAGAAATTACAACAAAAAGAAAGTATTATTAATGAATACGCTGTAAAAGCAGATCGTATTCATACCGTACAGCAATTATTGAAAGCTTACACCTTGTTCGATAAAGATGTGGAATATGTGGTAATGGATGGTTCTGTAAAAATTGTGGATGAGCAAACGGGTCGTATCCTAGATGGTCGTCGCTATTCCGATGGGTTGCACCAAGCAATAGAAGCAAAGGAAAATGTAAAAATTGAAGCAGCCACGCAAACCTACGCCACTGTTACTTTACAGAATTATTTCAGGATGTACCATAAGCTGGCGGGGATGACAGGAACTGCGGAAACAGAAGCGGCTGAATTGTGGGATATTTATAAGCTAGACGTAGTAAGTATTCCTACCAATGTAGTAGCTATAAGAAAAGACGAAGAAGATAAAATATTTAAAACCAAGCGCGAGAAATTTGGTGCAGTAATTGATGAAATTGTTGCATTGCGCGAAGCGAAACGCCCAGTGCTGGTAGGTACTACATCGGTTGAAATAAGTGAATTGCTGAGTCGCATGTTGCGCCAAAAACAAATTCCTCACAATGTATTGAATGCCAAACAACACTCTCGTGAAGCACAGGTTGTTGCAGAAGCAGGATTTGCGGGTGCGGTAACCATCGCTACTAATATGGCTGGTCGCGGTACCGATATTAAATTAGGGCCTGGCGTGAAGGAAGCAGGGGGGCTGGCTATTTTAGGTACAGAGCGGCACGAATCCCGTCGCGTTGATAGGCAGTTAAGGGGCCGAGCTGGTAGACAAGGTGATCCTGGTTCTTCGTTGTTTTTTGTTTCATTGGAAGATGATCTGATGCGTATGTTTGGAAGTGAACGTATTGCCAAAGTGATGGATTTTGCTGGGTATAAGGAAGGGGAAGTAATTCAGGCAGGTATGATTACCAAATCCATTGAAAGGGCGCAGCGCAAAGTAGAAGAAAATAATTTTGGTATTCGTAAGCGTTTGTTGGAATATGATGATGTGATGAATAAGCAGCGTACCGTAATTTATGCCAAGCGCAACCATGCATTATTTGGAGAGCGGTTGGCATTGGATTTAGACAATGCTATGTATGCGGTTGCAGAAGGGTTAATAAATTCATTCAGAGATCAGCAAGATTATGATGGGTTTAAACTGGCAACGATTTTGTATTTCGGAATTGATACAAGTATTGGTGAGGAAGATTTCAGTCGCACCAATCCCAATCAACTTACCGAAAAATTATACAGCGAAGCCATAGCCAATTATGAAAGAAAAAAACAGGATATGATGGTGCAAGCCGTTCCTGTATTTAAAAATATTAAGTTGCAACAAGGCTCAAATGTTGACAATGTAATTGTTCCATTTACCGATGGTAAGCAGCAGGTGCAGGTATTGGCCAATATGGAAAAAACATTAAAGACCAGTGGTGCTGAATTATTGAATTCATTGGAACGAACCGTAACGCTTGCGTTTATTGACAATGCATGGAAAGAGCATTTGCGGGCAATGGACGACTTAAAACAAAGCGTACAAACTGCTACTTACGAGCAGAAAGATCCATTGGTAATTTATAAAATGGAAGCTTTTGAACTCTTTAAAAAAATGGATGGTGAAGTGAATCGTGAAATCATACAATTCACTTGTCACGCCCGTATTCCATTGGCAGAGGGTGATGAGCTGAAAGAAGGGCGACAAGAGAAAACCGATATGAGTCGCCTTAGTGCCAATAAAGAAGCCGTTGATGCTGCTGGTCAGGATTATGCCGCCAATGAAAACGACTATTATGATCCCACGCCGGTGAAGCAAGAGCCCATAAAAGTGGGTCCCAAAATTGGTCGCAATGATCCTTGCCCTTGTGGCAGTGGGAAGAAATTTAAAGCATGTCACGGGAGAGATATTTAATGCAAATCAATCAGTATATAGATCATACGCTTTTAAAGCCTACGCTTATTTTAAAAGAAGTAGAACAGCTTTGTAAAGAAGCCGTATTATACCAATTTAAAGCGGTATGTATTCCGCCCAATTTTGTAAAGAAAGCGAAGGAATTTTTACAAGGAACGAATGTAAAAATCGCGACAGTAATAGGGTTTCCTTTTGGTTATTCAGCCGTGGAATCCAAGCTGGCAGAAGTGTTATTGGCCCTAGTAGATGGGGTAGATGAATTAGATATAGTGGCCAATATTAGTGCAATAAAAAATGGCGACTGGGTTTATTTGGCCAATGAGTTAAACCATATTATGCCAGTGGTGCGGAGTAAAAACAAAATCATTAAAATAATTATTGAGAGTGGCGTACTCACCAATGATGAAATAATTAAGTGTTGTGAATTGTATGGCATTGCAGGAATTGATTATCTCAAAACATCTACAGGGTATGCAGAAAAAGGAGCAACTATTGAAGCGGTAAAACTTTTTCGTTTGCATTTGCCGCAGTCGGTACAGATAAAAGCTTCGGGCGGAATTCGGGATTATGCGTTTGCCAAGCAACTGATAGAAGCTGGAGCCACCAGATTGGGCTGTAGTGCCAGTATCGCCATTGTAAATGGGAGTGATATACCCAATAGTTCTGGATATTAACAAGCTGATGTATTTCTATCAAAAAGGGTTTTGTACCTTTATCGGGTGAAAAAATTAAACTATATCTTATTCGTACTAATTTTTGGACTGATTGGTAAAGCAAGCTATGCCAATGATACCGTGCTGATTGTTAAAGATGCGCGATTAGATATTTTAACAGCCAAGCAAGCACAAATAAATCGGCGTTCGGCTATGATGACCAGTGCTGGTATGTATCGTGGGTATCGGTTACAGTTAATTAGTACCAGCAAACGAGAAGATGCATTGAAAATGAAGACTGAATTGATGCAATATTTTCCTGAGCATAAATCCTACACTTTATTTCAATCGCCTAATTTTAAAGTCAGGATTGGAAATTTTTTAAAGCGGGAAGATGCGGAAAAATTTCGCAAACAACTGAACCGTTATTTTCCGAAAGGGGCTTATATGGTAGAAGATGCGATTGAGTATATACCCAAAGAAGAAGAAATTTTTTGAAACAATTAACCCAGATGTTAACAGAGAAAATAAAAAATTTAGCCAAAGAATATGCGCCTGAATTCATTCAGATTAGAAGGCATTTGCATGCAAATCCGGAACTGAGTTACCAGGAATTTAAAACCACTGAATATGTTCAGCAGCAGCTTGCTCAAATGGGTATTGAATTTGAGGTAAAAGCTACTACAG
Organism: Sphingobacteriia bacterium; assembly: GCA_004294135.1. Classification (GTDB taxonomy): domain Bacteria; phylum Bacteroidota; class Bacteroidia; order Chitinophagales; family Chitinophagaceae; genus Sediminibacterium. The sequence goes on along the minus strand of RDZY01000040.1, from coordinate 1,640 downwards.
GAATACTGGCTATTATAAAAGGAAAAAATGCGGATAGTCGCGTCATTGCATTGCGCGCAGATATGGATGCGCTGCCCATTACCGAAGAGAATGAAGTGCCTTATAAATCAATTAATACAGGGGTCATGCATGCCTGTGGACACGATGTTCATACTACCATTTTATTGGGGGCAGCAAAAATTCTGCATGAATTAAAGGCGGAATGGGAGGGTACAATTAAATTATTATTTCAACCAGGGGAGGAAAGAAATCCTGGGGGAGCCAGTTATATGATTAAAGATGGTGTGTTGGAAAATCCGAGGCCAAATGCTATTGTAGCTTTGCACGTGCATCCCGGTTTGGAAGTAGGCAAATTGAGTTTTAGAAAGGGTAGGGTGATGGCCAGTGCAGACGAAATTTATATTACCATCAGAAGTAAGGGTGGGCATGCAGCAGCGCCGCATCTCACTGCCGATACCATACTGATAGCTTCGCAGTTAATAGTGAGTTTGCAACAAATTATTTCACGCAATAATAGTCCCATATCGCCATCGGTTTTATCTATTTGTTCCATACAAGGAGGCAATACTACCAATGTAATACCCAGTGAAGTAAAGTTGATGGGAACCTTCCGTGCCATGGATGAAGTTTGGCGCCACAGAGCACATGAATTGATTCGCAAGCAAGCGGTAGGATTGGTAGAGAGTATGGGTGCAGAGATAGATCTTCATATAGATATTGGTTATCCAACGGTGGATAATGACCCTGTTTTTACCGAAGCAGCCTGGCAATTGGCAGATGCGTATATGGGTAAGGAAAATGTGTTGGAAACAGAGTTAAGAATGGGTGCGGAAGATTTCGGTTATTATACACAAGTAGTGCCTGGTTGTTTTTTTCGCTTAGGTGTTCGCAATGAAGCAAAAGGTATTGTACACCAAGTGCATACACCCAAATTTGATATAGATGAAAATGCCATAGAGATAGGAGCGGGAATGATGGCTTATTTGGGTATTAAGGGTTAGTGATTGATAAAAATTATTTTCCCATCTTTTGAAAGCTCAATATCATCGCCCTTACCCCTTAGATCATACTGATTGTTTTGGTACCAAATACCAGAACCTGATCTCTGTTGTGCCAACTGAATGGTATCTCCTTTAAAAACCAGTGTAGCAATGTCTTTGGTATTGTTGAATATCATTTCAAGGGATTGTCCCGTTTTATCTTTAGCGCTACTTTTTACAATTTCATCATTGTTTGTGGAGTCCACCACGGGTTTGTTGATTACTGTTTGCGGTGCTTTTTGTAGAGTAGTTTCATTACAGGCGTTATGAAATAGGAGTATTATTAGCGGTAGAATATTTTTCATTATTTTATGATTTTAGATTTAGTTTACTTGTTACAAAAATAGCAACTCTAAACTAAACAGGAAAAGTGTGGAGGTATTTTTCTATTGTGCCGTTTTATCATAATAGACGGGCAATTTAATCAATCCATTTTTAAGGCAATATTTCATGAGTTGCTCCCGTCCCTTAACGCAAAATTCAAAAGAAGCTGTATTGTAATAAGGGTATGCAGCAGTGGGGAGTAAAGCTGAACACAAGCAGCCAGATAGATAATCTAAGCTATGGTTATAATACCAGCAGCAATAAATTAAGCACAGT
>RDZY01000019.1 GCA_004294135.1 Sphingobacteriia bacterium | reverse complement strand
AAAAATATCCTAGGCATGACAATAATTTATTTGCAATGATAAGAAAGTAGGAGCTATTATTAAAATAAACACAAAGTGCAAAAAGATATTATTCTTACATTTCTTTCCTAGTTCACTTGTGGTCAAATCACACCATATAACCTTGGCCTTGGTGCTTTTTTACTTTCATTCATCAACACAATATGCGGCTATACCCAACAGTGCCATTGGCAAAACCTATTTTTAAAGTTTAAGCAGGTGGGATATATTAATCTTGTATGATATCACTATTTTTTAAACTGTCCATAACAATCCAGTAGAGAACAGCAACAGAACAGCAACAGGCATGTAGCAGATAGAAGAAAAAAATACCTCTACGCAGACAGCCATGCTGCGGCGAACCATTAACAAACTACAAGGACTAGTTCCACAAAACTGGAAGCCCACTCCAAGCATTTAAAATGTACAAGGGCAACCCCGAGAAATCGGGGCGAGCCACGATCGCAGCATTTTATTTTGCAACACTATAAGGGTATTGCTGGGGGGCTTACGTTGCTCTTGACAAAAGTTATAACTGAAAATACACCTTTATCCATGAGATTCATTACCTCTTGAGTTTGCGATTTTAATATAAAGTTGTTTTCTGAAAAGACTTTTATGATTTGATCTGGCATTAAATATAGCATATTACAGTTATTATCTCTAAGCCCTTTTCTGTTAGGCAGAACATCGATAACTATGACTTCTCCTGATTCTCTGAGAATTCTGTGCATTTCCTTCACCATCTTTGATTGTTCAGAAAATTCATGAAAACTTTTTCGGCAAAGAATTTTGCTATAAGAAGATGAAACTAAAGGAATAGCGTCTTTTTGAGAAATTTCAAAGTCATAATTGAAATCAAACTCTTTATTATATTCTTTTTTGATTGCCTTGTAAGAATATTTTAAAATTTTCTTATTCAGCTTGCTTTTATCTATATCGATAAGAATTTGGTATATATTAGGTATTAATGACGCATACATAGCATTTATTAGACCGTATTCAGACCCAACATCAACAAGTGTATCACCAGTTTTTAAAGCGAGCAATTCAATTTCTGTCCTATAAAACCTTAATACATCTTCAGAATTATTTTCTTTCTGTCCATAGATTAGCGTGGAGAATAAGATTGATAGTGGGAATAGAAGTTTCAAGTTTGATATTTTAAAATTAGTAAATGCTGCTTGGGAGCAGCCTTGTTACGGAGGTGTGTCAAGGTCTTTCATTTCATTGCATTTAAATCAGAATATGGAATTTCATTTGGAAAGTTAATCGCAAAAATTATTTTCGCAGAAATTGCAATTAGGTTATTTACTAAATTCAAATAAACTAAAGGACTGTAGGGAGTTGAACTATTGAAGCTATATCGAACAACTTTGTTAGGGGTAAAAATAAACTTAGTTTCTCCAAATTGATATTCATTAGTTTTACTACCATAATAAATAAAGTTCGTGTGGATGGTATTTCTAAAATCACCAAATAAGCTTAAAAAGCGTTTATCTTCCTTTCGGCTTCCAGAGTAATTCTCTAAGAAAGAAAATAGCTTATTACACTTCCGAGGCATTGGAACATGTGTTAGATGATTTATAGAAAATTTTTTTCGCATTTCTCCGTTTTCTTCTAGTTTAAATTTTTTCTTTATTTCGTCATATTGGAAACTCAATAGTTCAGTTTTGATTTCACTAGGCAAAATTGTTTCACACACTGTTGTCACAAGAGTTTCAAAGGCAGACCATGAGCTTATAATTAAATTTCTATGGTGATGACTAAAGTAAGTATGATTTGAATTTTCTGATGAAAATGCTTGCGTTAGTAATTGTAGTTGATTAGGATTAAATTTTAGCGCTTCTAGCATGGATTGGTTAATTAAAATTTTATTCCCGGTTTCAAAAGATAAATAGCCGTGATAATAGCCTAAAAGAATACTTTTTAGCATTCCAAAGTAATATTTTCTTACATCATTTTCACCAAAGTGTATTTTATTGATTACATCTTGTAATTTCAAAAGTTCTTTAAATATTTCGTCGGTATAATTCATAAATTCATTACAGTTGTGGAGTAAGGTTGCTGCCAACGAAAATCTCACATTCAAATAATCATTGACAAACTAGTTTAATTTAAAGTTAGCCATCATTGGCTATAACACCCCCTTGGTAGAAGGCAACTGATTGGAAAATGGATCTCGCTTCACTGCCATCCGTATGGCTTTGGCGAATGCTTTAAAAATGGCTTCTATTTTATGGTGTTCATTGTCTCCTTTGCAAGATATATTCAAATTGCATTTTGCGCCATCACTAAAACTCTTAAAAAAATGAAAGAACATTTCAGTGGGCATCTCCCCTACTTTTTCTCGCTTAAACTCCGCATCCCATACCAACCAATTCCTTCCACCAAAATCTATTAATACTTTGGCTTCTGCCTCATCCATCGGCAAGGCAAAACCATAACGCTCCATCCCTCTTTTATCTGCCAGTGCTAGCGCAAAAGCTTCTCCCAATGCTATACCCGTATCTTCAATGGTATGGTGCTCATCTATATGCAAGTCGCCTTTGGTATGAATAGATAAATCCATTTTACCATGACGAGCTATTTGTTCCAGCATATGATTAAAAAATCCGAGTCCCGTTTCTATATCCGCCTTACCCGTTCCATCTATATTTAGGTGGATAGAAATCTTGGTTTCGTTGGTATTTCTTTCATGCTGTACCGTTCTCAATCCCAACTTTAAAAATGCATAAATATCTTTCCAATTATCGGTCTGCAGTACTATGGCATCTTTATAAGCGGCTGACTGCGCTTCGGTTAATTCATGCAAGCCCGATTTTAAATAAATGGCTTTGCATCCCAAATTAATGGCCAACTGAATATCACTCCACCTATCGCCAATTACAAATGAATGAGCCAGATCAAATGCAGGATTATCTATAAAATGCTTAAGCAAAGCAGTGCCTGGTTTACGAGTGGACTGGTTATCGGCTGCAAATGTTTTATCGATCACCATTTCATCAAATACAAACCCCTCTCCTGCTAAAGTGCGCAGCATCAAACTTTGATAGGGTTGAAAATGAGTTTCGGGATAGCTGGCTGTTCCCAAACCATCTTGGTTGGTGACCATTACTTTATAAAAATCAAAGTCAGCAGCTATACTTGCTAGTTGCGTAATAGCACCTGGCACAAAACTGGTTTTATCAATACTGTCCACTTGAAAATCTGAGGGTGGCTCTTTCAATACCACCCCATCTCTGTCAATGAATAAAATTCTTTGCATAATTATTTTTTTGCCCTGACTGCTTTTACTTCTGCGGGAGTTATAGGCCCTGATTTATTTCCGAAATTACTTCGTACAAAACTGAGTACATCAGCCACTTGCTGGTCGTTTAAAAATGCGTGTGATGCCATGGGGTTACTATATTCATCTCCATTAATTTCTATGGGGTCATTCAAACCTTTTAGAACAATATTAATCAACCTCACTTTATCACCATTCACATATTCGGTTTTAATTAATGGGGGATTCATTCTTGGAACACCACCCCCATCTGCTTGGTGGCAAGCAAGGCAATAAGTAGTGTATATTTTTTTACCGCGCATTGCACTGGCTTTGGATGATGGGGTGGACTGAGACATTAATACAATACTCACCATACAACCTATCACAATCATCAATTGCTTCATGGTATTTATTGGTTGTATTTGATTTTCCAGATATACCCTTTATTATCGTCTGATACATAAAGTGAACCGTCAGCTCCCTGTGCCAGTCCGCATGGGCGATGTTTTACTGCTCCTAAATTGTTTACTTTTTCTAAGCCAGAAAAACCGTCAGCAAATACTTCCCATTTACCCGTAGGTAATCCGTTTTTCATGGGTACAAATACAATATAAAATCCTTCTTGTGGCTCGGGCGACCTATTCCAACTGCCATGAAAAGCAATGAAAGCCCCGTTTTTATATCGAGCGGGAAATTGATCTCCTGTATAAATTAGCAAAGCATTGGGAGCTAAGTGACCGGGGAATCCAACTAGGGGACTAATAGCATTGGGTGCTCCTTCTTTTTTACCATCACCCCCATATTCGGGATTTAATATTTTTTTGTTTTGAAAATGATCCCAATGTGCATAAGGCCATCCGCAATCGTCGCCTTTCTTCACCCTATACAATGTTTCAGAGGGAAGTTCTGCTCCCTGCTTCTGGTTGTACATGGCAGGAAAATCTTGAAAAAGCATATCCCTTCCGTGTATGGTTATATAGAGTTCATTTACTTCATCGTTCCAATCGAGCCCCATACTATTCCTAATACCAGTAGCGTAGCGAATTCCATCTGCATAAGTCTGGTTTAGCTTGTCTACTTTAAACTGCCAGATGCCTGCGGCAGAATCGAGAATGGAGCAAGGGCTCATTCCCTTAGACCCTTTTTGTCGATCTAATTCTTGGCAAACATTAGAAGGTGCCCCAATATTTACATAAATATTACCCGCATTATCCAAAGCAAAAGTTTTGTTGGCATGCTGGCGCTTATCAATCAGCTTGGTAACGATTCTTTCAGGCTGATCGGGGCTCACCAAATTTTGCTGCGCATCCAATGCATACCGGAATACCTCGCTGTTGGATGATGCATATAAATAGCCATTCTTCAACGCGATACCACTGCCTATATAATTGCCAAAAGCAAGGGTATCATCCATCACTCCATCCTTATTTTTATCCCTCAACCGAATAATCCCTTTGCCTTTTAAAAGCTTTTCCAGTTTCATATAAATATCACCATTGCTGTTTATGGCAATATGGCGAACGCGTCCAAAATCTTTCCCAACAACAACGGTACTGAAACCCGCTGGTGTTTTAATAGCAACGGATTCGGGGGATTGAGCTGAACAACAAACCAGCAAACTAAGGGCTAAGAAAGAACAGAGTATTTTTTGCATAAAACTAAATTAAGCAGTGAAATTAAGCATTCATTTGACACCATTCCTGCATGGCATCTATCAGTTGTGTATTATCTTGTTCTGTTCCAATGGTTATTCGCAAGCAATCCTCACACAATTTCACCTTACTTCTATCCCGAATTACAATGCCTTTGGTCAGCAAAAATTTATACACTTTACGGGCTTCTTTTATTTTCACCAAAATAAAATTAGCATCCGAGGGATATACTTTCTCTACAGAAGGCATGGATTCAAATACCGGTATCAGCGCATCACGCATATCTACCAATATTTTAATCATATCATTCACCATACCCAATTCATCCAAAGCTTTAAGTGCTAATTCCTGTGTAGCTTGATTGATATTATAAGGGGGTTTAACCCGATTGAGTATTTGAATAATAGAATTGGAGGCAAAAGCCATTCCAAGGCGCAAGCCTGCTAGTCCCCAAGCCTTACTAAAAGTCTGCATCACCACCAGATTGGGATAATCGGCTAATTCTTGCACAAAAGATTTCTGACGAGCGAAATTAATATACGCTTCATCAATTACTACAATCCCGTTGAAGTTGTTGAGTACAGTTTCCATATCAACCCTATTAAGTGAATTACCCGTAGGGTTATTGGGAGAACAAAGCCAAATAATTTTGGTATGCGCATCAATTTTATTTTCAAGGTGAACCAGATCGAGCTGAAAATCATCCAATAGAGGAACCCTTCTCAATTCCACATCGTTGATATTGGCACTTACTTCATACATGCCGTAAGTGGGGGGACAAATTACCACATTGTCCCTACCCGGTTCGCAAAAACTTCGAAACAAAAGGTCGATGCATTCATCGCTTCCATTGCCTAGAAAAATATGTTCAGAAACAATGCCTTTGATGGCCGAAAGTTTCTGTTTTATAGCCACTTGGTGCGGGTCTGGGTAACGGTTATACCATTTGGTAAGTGGGGAGCCGAGGCTGTTTTCGTTGGCGTCTAAAAACACTTTAGCGGCACCGCTGAATTCATCGCGCGCTGAAGAGTAAGGCTCTAGCAGCGCAATATTTTTTCTCACCAATAGATTCAAATCAAAGTTCATGGGTTAATTTATATTGATTTTATTCATTCTTCAATCGTATGCGTACCGCTTCGGCGTGCGCTTGCAAGCCTTCGGCCATCGCCATCAGTTCTACGGAAGAAGCTATATTTTGCAATCCTACTTTAGTAAGTTTTTGGTACGTGATTTTTTTTAAGAAACTATCTACACTCACCCCACTATATGCTTTAGCATACCCATTGGTAGGCAAAGTATGGTTGGTTCCACTGGCATAATCGCCCACACTTTCCGGAGAATAATTACCGAGAAATACAGAGCCTGCCTGCACAATTCTATCCCCAATAGCTTCCTCTTTTTCACAGGAAATAATTAAATGTTCAGCCGCATATTCATTCACTAGTTTAATAGCATCATCCATATTATTTAAAACAATGGCTTTACTATTCTCCAATGCTTTTGCTGCCATTTCTTTGCGAGGAAGTTGAGCCAACTGCTTTTCTAAAGCAATGTTTACTGCAGCTACCAGTGTTGCAGAAGTGCTTACCAGTAAAACTTGACTATCACTGCCGTGTTCGGCTTGACTCAATAAGTCCGCCGCCACAAATTCAGGATTGGCAGAATCATCGGCCAATACACAAACTTCACTTGGGCCTGCGGGCATATCAATGGCAATACCTTCTTGTTGAATGAACTGTTTGGCGCAGGTAACATACTGGTTGCCAGGACCGAATATTTTATACACTTGAGGAACCGAAGCGGTACCATAAGCCATAGCACCAATAGCTTGTACGCCACCAATCTTGAATATTTTGGTAATACCCACCAATTGAGCAGCGAATAAAATAGCAGGGTGAAGCTGCCCATTTTTATCGGGAGGTGAACAAAGTATAATTTCTTTACAACCTGCAATAGTAGCGGGAATGCCCAACATGAGAATGGTAGAAAACAAGGGCGCAGTGCCCCCGGGAATATAAAGTCCCACTTTTTCTATGCCCACCGATCTGCGCCAGCATTGAATGCCAGGCATGGTCTCTATTATTTCAGGTGCTTGCAATTGGGGCTGGTGAAATTTTCGAATATTATCAGCAGCCGTCGCAATAGCTGTTTTAAGTTGGGTGCTTACTAAAGCAACACCTTCGGCTATTTCAATTTCGCTCACCACAAAATCAGTTAATAGTACCCCATCAAACTGTTGCGTAAAATATTGTACAGCAGCATCGCCCTGACCTTTTACTTGTTGCAAAACGGTACTCACTTTTACAATCAACTCACTGTTATTGATGGAGGGTCGCGCTAACAATCGCGACCAATCATTCCTATCAGGGTTTATAAATTTCTCCATGGTAAAATGCTACTTGTTTGGCAATTAATTACATAATCATTTTTTCAATTGGCACTACTAGAATGCCTTGGGCACCAGCAGCTTTTAGTTGCTCAATGATATCCCAAAATTCGTTTTCATTCAACACGCTGTGTACACTACTCCACCCTTCTTCTGCCAGTGGAAGCACGGAGGGACTTCTCATACCGGGCAACAAACCAATGATTTGTTGGAGGTTATGGTTGGGTGCATTTAATAGAATGTATTTATTATTTTTTGCTTTTTTTACAGATTGAATTCTGAACAATAAGCGATTGAGCAATTCTTGCCTTGCATCATCCAATTGATTGTTTTTCACCAGTACGGCTTGGGATTCTAAAATTACTTCTGTTTCTTTTAGTCCATTCATAAACAAGGTAGAACCACTGCTTACAAGGTCGCAAATGGCATCTGCGAGACCAATGCCAGGGGCAATTTCTACGCTGCCGCTTATTTCATGAATTTCGGCGTTGATGCCTTTTTCTTTTAAGAAATCGCCCACAATAATAGGATAGCTGGTAGCAATTTTTTTACCCGCTAAAAACTGAGTGCCATTGTATTGTTCATGGCGTTGGATGGCTATGCTGAGACGACATTTGCCAAAGCCCAATTTCTCAGTGATGGTGATTTTTTTCTGCTTTTCAAAAACCACATTCTCACCCACAAAACCAATATCGGCAACCCCATCTTCTACGTATTGAGGAATATCATCGTCGCGTAAAAAGAACAGTTCCAGTGGAAAATTAGTAGCATCAGCCTTTAATTTATTCATACCATTGCTGATATCAATACCACATTCTTTCAATAGTTTGATAGAATCATCGTGCAAGCGACCACTTTTCTGAATGGCCAGTTTTAACTTAACATCCTGTGTTGTACTCATTAGATTGCTCATATAATTAAAATAAAAAAGCCTACCAACAGGTAAGCTTCAATGATTTGTATTTATATCATACACACCAATAACCTACCCAATGGGATGCTCATTATGATGGTGAATATGGGTATTTTGTTTCATTTGAAATGCAAAAATAGGATAGTCCACTATCACCCACAAATTTTTTTTACTTCGTAACACAAAGTTGATAATAGTAGCAATATGGCAGAAACCAGGTTTAGCGTTTCAGCATAGGATAATACTTTTCCCTGTTTTCAATAATAGCCCAAAGGTTGATGGCCACTAAAACCAATGCGATCGGCAATCCTGAGGGAGCATTGATGATATTGGTGAGCAGGATACCGATGGTAACAGGAAAAACAATGATGGCACCAAGAGCTCTGTATTTGGGAAAAATAAATAGAACCCCACCAATCACTTCTACCACACCAACCAGTGGCATTAGCCAACTTATTTCCATAAAAGCAGCCATTAGTTTCTTCATGCTCTCAGGCAGGTCTGCTGGCATAGGCATATAGTTGAAAAACTTATTTAATCCAGCATTGATAAACATCATTGCAAAAAGCAGGCAAGCAACGAATAAAATCTTTTGTTTCATGTATTTCTATTTATTGTTTTTAAATGATCATCCCGAGCAATCGACACAAGCCATTGAATGAGCTAATTTATGATTTTTTCTTTACCCGGCCGAAAAGAGTACTAATTCCCCAACCCTAAATCCCTTCCTTTCATTACTGCTGGCACTCCATCGACTATCCACTTTGCGGGCTTGTCTCCTTTTAACAGATAATCGAAAAACTGCTGCTGTCGTATCTGTACATCTTTTCTATTCTTACGCTCTAAAAGATTATGGGCTTCATTGTTGTAATTCAACATCCAGACTGGTTTCCCTAAGCGACGAAGTGCCGTAAACATTTCAATACCTTGGTACCAAGGCACTGCATCATCCGCGTCATTGGCCATTATTACCACCGGCGTTTTTACTTTGGGGAAATGAAACAACGGTGAGTTCTCAATGTATAAATTGGTTTTATCCCACAAACTGCCGCCTATGCGGCTCTGTGTTTTCTCATACTGAAACTGTCTATTTAAGCCACTACCCCACCTGATTCCTCCATAAGCACTGGTCATATTTGCCACAGGCGCACCCGCCCAAGCAGCAGCAAACAATGAGGTTCGTGTAATTAAATGCGCTATCTGGTATCCACCCCAGCTCTGCCCTTGCAGTCCCAACTTAGTACTGTCTACAAATCCTTTCGCTACTATAGCCCTTGTTCCACTTACAATATAATCATACGCACTCGCGCCAGGGTATCCAATCTTGTACCAAATATCTGGCACAAATACCAAGTAACCCCTGCTTACATAAAAAGGAATATTTAAACTGGAAGGAGTTGGTGCAGGCGATCTATATCCATACAATTCATCACTGTTTCTCTCATAGAAATAAGCAATCATGGGATATTGCTTTTTTGAATCAAAATCTTCTGGCTTATATAAAATACCCTCCGCCATTTTACCCGTATAAGATTTCCAACTCACCAATTCAGCAGTCCCCCAATTATACATTGCTTGCTGTGGATTGGGCTGGTACAATGATTTTCCCCCTGCTATTTCTTTTCTTCCTGCAATAGATCCGGTATCGAGACTGGCCACTATTTTAATATCGGCCGAACGCTGAAATGTTTCGGTACTATAACTCAATACCATCGCGTTCTTGGCCTTAATGGCATTGGCTATACGCACAGGATAAGTCTGCCTTAACCCAACAGGCAAATTGAAGGACTCCCCCATTGTATGGTATTTTAATCCACTGCCTTTATCTGTTTTATTAAATATAGAAATCAGTAACAGCTGATTGGGTTTTATCATTCGCTCCTCCTTGTCTAATTTAATATTGCGCAATACCAAATTTTGCTTTCTTCCAAGCCCTTTTGTCAAGTTGATAGAAGCATTGATTCCATTGGGATCTAGTTGCCAAATATCAAATTGATCGTAAACCAGCACCGTACTGTCGCCTTCCATCCATCCCATCACGCCATAAGCATCGGGATCATCGGGCATATCATTGTAAACATCATAAAAAGGTATTTTAACATCTTTTGCTAATAAAGTAATCTGTTGTATGGATGCATTGTATGCAAAATACTGTCGCTTTAGATCGTTGTACACCAACAAGTACTTCCCTGTGGATGAAGCCGCTATATTTCCCTTAATGTCTTTTGCAATCAATTGTGATTGTCCATTTTCTGGATTAATCGCATATACATCATTATAAGCAGCACCCTGCCACTGCTGGGCAATTCGTTTGCCTTCATCAGTAGTAGTATAAAATATTTTACCATCGCCCTCATTGGTCTGTATAATATTCCTAAAAGCTGGTGATGCCAACTGCACTACTGATTTTGTTTCAAAATCATACCGAGCTAAATATGCTCTATTCAGTTCCTGTTGTAGGTTTCGCAATTGTACAGTCTGCAAATAATCGTCCTTATGATTCCAGATATCTACACTTACCCTTTCAAATTCAGGAGTAAGGGTATCTTTTACGGGGAGTATGGGCGTAGTACCAAAAAAGAGCCTGCTGCCTGTTTTGCTAAAACCAATAGCCGCAGCATTATCACTTACCATCCAATTCGTTGGTATACCCTTTGTATTTTTATCTACCATCAACATCGCACTATCCCATTCCGATTTATGGTAATAGAGTTTATAAAATTTCTGGAGCGATTTAGCACTACTGTCCCGCTCTGCCACAAATACCAACTGCATGCCAGTTTCATCCATCCGATAGCTTTTGGCATCATTGAAACCAACAAAAATGGAGACCGCATTTCCCGAAGCAATATCTAATTTTACTACCGATGGTTTCACCTTGGTATCACCCGTTTTTTTGGTGGTCTCCATCAATAATATATTGCCTTTTTTATTGAAAAAATATTCACTCACCAATGGGTATATTTTCAGTTCACCCGTTGTTAAATTCCGCACTACTAAATCAGTGCCTTCTTCAAAAGGATCTTCGATAGTTTTGGGTTCCGCCATACCCACCTTAGCTTTTACCTTGGGAGTTGTATCGGGTTCTGATTTAGGGGCTGTAACTGGTAAATTTTTCTCTAACAAATAAGCCACTACCATTGCTTGCTCATCTGCCACTTTAAAACTTTTAATACGAGCTACTTTGGTAATAATACCCGTACTTAATTCAACTATTGCCAATGAATCTTTGGGCATTTCATCTGGTTTTTTCTTTTTAATACGTGCTTCCCTAGTGTCTGCAAACAAAGGACGAATGCGGCAGACCAAGAAGCGATTATCGTCGGTTATATTCGCACCATATCCCCTAGCAATAGAAAGGACCGTTGTGCCATCTGATTTTTTTATAAATAAATCGCCATCACCCTCCTGCGGAGCCACTATAAAAGATATATGCTTACCATCATTACTCAGCATGCGTTCTGTAATGTTCTGCCAGCCATCATATACCGTATGATCCAATGGTTTTTTCTGTGCGACTACTCCAATAGTTAAAAAAAGAAATACTAGAAAAGCGGAGATTCTCATATTAGTCTAATTTTGTTATTTCCGAAGATAATTAAACAATCTTCAATTGGCGTTGTTGCCTAAATGTATTTTATAAACGGATGATTTGATGAAAAAATTAATGGTATTGGCTTTTGCCCTCGCATTCACACTTGGGGCAATGGCTCAGAAGAACGGAGTTTTGTCGGGACAGGTGGTGGACAAACAGTTTCAGACCGCTGTTGGTGGGGCGACTATAAAAATCGAACGCAGTTCCTTAGCTGCAATTACTGATAGTTCGGGTAGATTCAATATAAAGGGTATTGAATCTGGCGCTTATACCATCACCATCAGCAGCATTGGTTATTCGCCCATTACCAAATACAATGTGGGCATTACCAGTGGTAATGAAAACAATATGGTGATTGAATTAGAACTGCTGGTAAACCAATTAGAAAATATTACGGTAAATAGTACCAATAGAAATAAATCAGCCAAAGCGGCTACACTAGAAACCCCACTTAGTGTGCAGCGGTTAACAACAGAAGAGATCAAAAGTAATCCAGGTGGGAATTTTGACATATCTCGGGTTATACAAGCACTACCCGGTGTTGGTGGCACTGCCAGCACTGCAGGTTTTAGAAATGATATTATTATTAGGGGTGGCTCTCCCAACGAAAATGTATATTATTTAGATGGGATAGAAATACCAGTCATTAACCATTTTGCCACACAAGGAAGTGCAGGTGGCCCTGCTGGTATTTTGAATGTGAGTTTTATTGAAGATGTTAAACTCAGCTCTTCTGCCTTTGACGCAAGATTCGATAATACACTTTCTTCTGTGTTTGAATTCAAACAAAAAAGAGGAAATTTAAATAGGTTGCAGGGTAATATTCGACTGAGTGCCACAGAGCTGGCTGCTACTTTTGATGGCCCCATTGGCTCTTCTGGGAAAACAAGTTTTCTTGCCTCTGCAAGAAGAAGTTATTTACAACTGCTTTTTAAAGCCATCGACCTGCCTATACGCCCCAACTATTGGGATTTTCAATACAAGGTAACACACCAACTCAGCAAAAAAACAACACTTACGTTGTTGGGTGTTGGCGCTATTGATGAATTTAGTTTTGCCGCTCCCAAAAAATCAACTCCCGAAAAATTATATGCACTCAACAGCAATCCTGCTGTGCAACAATGGAATTATACCATTGGTGCTTCCATCAAACACTTATTGGCAAATGGTTATTGGAATTTGGCTTTAAGCAGCAATACTTTCAATAACCAACTAGATAAATACGAGAACAATCTTGGCCCCATTAAAGGATTAAACACTTTAAGTTACAACTCCAGAGAAACAGAACACAAATTGCGTTTTGACGTGAATAAAATTAGTAACGGATTCAAAATAAGTTATGGAGCTATGGCTCAATTGGTACAGCAGAGCAATCGTACCCAACAGCTTATAAGCGTAGCAGTAACAGACAACAACGGTAATATTATTCAGCCTGCAGTGGTAAATAATTTTTGGGGAAATATCAGCATGGGGCGTTTTGGTGCATTCACACAAATTGGAAAAAGATTCATCAATAATAAACTGGGCATTAGTGGTGGCTTGCGTGTTGACCAGAACAGTTTTACCAATACGGGTATGAATCCACTCAAAACATTATCACCACGCATTGCTTTGAGTTATATTCTTACCGATAAATTCACTTTAAGTGCTTCTATTGGCAAGTACTATAAAATTTTACCTTACACCGCATTAGGCTTCAGAAACAACAACAATATATTGGTGAATAAAGACGCCGATTATACCAGCAGCACCCATTATATTGCAGGAATAGAATTTATGCCGGCAACTGCTACACGATTTACTTTTGAAGCTTTTTATAAACAGTATAACCAAGTGCCCATTAGCAATAGAAATGGCATTAGCTTATCTAACCAAGGTGGTGATTTTAGCGTATTGGGTAATGAAGATATTACCACCAATGGAAAAGGACGCGCTTATGGTTTTGAATTTTTTGCACAACAAAAACTTACGAAACGATTTTTTGGTGTTGTGAGTTATACTTGGTTTGTAAGCCAATATACCAATGCCAATACGGGCTATACCGCTAGCTCTTGGGACAATCGTCACTTACTAAGCACTGTAATTGGATACAAGTTCAATAGAAATTGGGAGATGGGTTTGAAATTTCGTTATCAAGGTGGTGTGCCATTTACACCATTTGACTTAGCTGCAAGTAGACAAAATTTTTTAGTACTGGGAACAGGTAGTCTTGACTTTAATCAAATTAACAGCCAGCGAACAACTGCATTTAACAGTAGTGATATTCGCATCGATAAAAAATGGTATTATAAAAGAGTAACACTCGATTTATTCATTGATATAACCAATTGGTACCTCGCTAAAAGTCCCGCCCCTCCTTCTTATACATTTAAGCGAACTGTAGATAATAGTGGATTTATTACTACTGATGCACAACCCATCAAATCCAATGGCAGTAACGCTATCCCATTCTTACTAAGTAATAACGACGTGAGTGTTACACCCACAATTGGGTTTATAGTAGAATTTTAAAATAATTTGTTTCTCGAAATATTAGTTAACTTCATTAACTAATATTTTCATTTTGGAGAAACAGATTATTGATTTTGCCAATGCGTTAATAAATGCCAATGGTTACTACTTGACATTTGTGAATATGGAAGGTTTCTATACCTATAGTAACAATCATTTTAATAATATATTCATTGCACAGGGTGATACAGTAATAGGAAGGCCAGCTACTTATGCTGTAATGGAAGAAGATCATGAGGCAATGATGGAGGCTGTGCAAAAATGTATTGTTGAACCTGGAAAGGGAATACAGGTTTCATTGAGAAAGCCATCGTTAAATAGCATACTTACCACCCAATGGGAATTTACTTGTAATATTGATACAGCAGGCAATCCAAATGGCATTGTATGCATTGGTCACGACATATCTGAATGCTTTCAAAATCAACTTAAACTAAATGCTATTTTAGACAGTACGGTTGATTCCAATATATTGGTTGGTGCAGATTATAAAATATTTAATTTTAATAGAGCAGCCAATGAAGCAGCCATCACTATTTCTAACAAAGCACTTTTAATTGGAGCAGATATTCGCGATCATATTCACCCAACTGTTCTACCTATTTTCATGTCTAGATTTAATTCGGCTTTAAATGGAAAAATCATTAAATCTGAGAGAACCGTACAATTAAATACAGGTAAAGAAATATGGTTTGAATACCTCTACTATCCTGTGTATGATTCCCAAAATTTACTGGTAGGTGTAGCACTAAACACTACTAATATTGATATTCGCAAAACGGCAGAACTAAAAGTTTTGGATCAACTTAAAAGGTTCAAAAAAATTGCTTTTTTACAATCGCATGAATTACGCGCCCCACTAGCCAATATTATGGGAGTGGTAAACGTGCTTAATTTACTACTTCCAAAAACAGAATCATCGGATACTATTGAATTACTAAATGGCCTTATTGAAAACGCTAAAAAAATGGATTCCATTGTTCAGCAAATAGTTAAAGGAACACGCGAGTAATTAACTGCGTTTCAAACGTATCAACCGAAACATTTGTAATACTACAGAAAGTAATATAAGCGATACTCCATAATAAAAACTGGGTTGCACAGCTTTGCTTTCATCAAAAAAAATAAATGCCATAGCAATGGCATAAACTGGCTCAAGATTTAATGATAAATTTTGTGTAAAAGCAGACACTTTTTTTAATGAAGCCAACATCAATTGCATACCTATTATTGTACACAACCAACTCAATATGAATAACCAACCCCAATCGCTTAGGGTTGGAATTACAACTGTAAGTGGATACAAGAAAATGTATATGGGCATGAGTACGGTAAGCAATACCAACCCTCCCGTAAGTTCATATAATATCATTACACTTGGTTCTGCAATATCCATATTGCGCTTATTTAATACCGAAAATAAAGCAGCTAAAAAAGCTGAAATCAATCCCACTATAATTCCCAATCGATACCTCTGATCGAATTGAAAAATAAGGCAAATACCAGCGAGACTCAATCCGCCTAGTAGTAATTCGGCCCAGTTTATTTTTCGGGTTACAAATATAGGTTCTAACAATGCTGTAAATAATCCTACCGAAGAAAAACAAACCAAGGCAATGGATACATTACTCAGTTTTACACTGGCATAAAATGCCACCCAATGCAACGCAATTAAGGTTCCAATAAAGAATAGTTTTAGAACAGATTTCTTAGGAAGTAAGATTGGCTTTTTAAAAGCCCAGGTTAATAAAGAAAGACTGAAAACAGTAATCATAATTCTATACCAAACCAATGGCATTGCGTCTAAAGAAATCAGTACGCCCAAAATACCTGTGAACCCAGCCAAAAAAACGGCTGTATGTAATTGTATAAATGCTTTTTTCATTTATTTGAAGGTTTCCTAAGGGTGAATTCAAATATAGCCATTCGTTGTATAGAATAATAACCTGGGCTTTGTAAAATCATAAATAGATTATATATTTAGCATATGAATCCAATAATTGAGCTGAAGAACGTATTTAAAAATTATGGCGACAAACAAGTCCTTAAGGGAATTAATTTGACCATAAATGCTGGTCAAATAATTGGATATATTGGCTCTAATGGTGCTGGAAAAAGCACGACCGTAAAAATACTTTGTGGGCTTATTGCCGATTATGAAGGCACCGTAACAGTAGCTGGGATAAATCTTAGCGACAACCCTATTGAAGCAAAACGAAAAATAGGATATATACCTGAGTTAGCAGAATTATACGATGTACTTACCCCCATGGAATTTTTAAGTTTAATGGGAGAACTCTACGATTTGCCGACCGATATAGCGACAGATAGAATAATTAAAATGCTCACTGCTTTTGGACTAGAAAATAATATTCACCAGCGGATGGATACTTTTAGCAAAGGCATGAAACAGAAAGTATTAATAATTTCGGGCTTATTGCACAACCCAGATATTATTATTTTAGATGAACCTCTGAGTGGATTAGACGCTAATAGTGTGATTATTGTAAAGGATTTGATTAGCAAATTAGCTAAAGATGGGAAAACTATTTTTTATTGCAGTCATATGATGGATGTAGTGGAAAAAGTGAGTGATAGAATTATATTCATTAATGAAGGTATGGTAATAGCCGACGGTAGTTTCTTAGAACTTCAACAACAGCAAGGTAATGAAAGCCTAGAAAAAATATTCGCTTTAATGACGGCCAAAGAGGGCAGTAACCAAGCGGCTTCAGCTATTATGCAGGCATTTGATTCCCAATAAATCAACCCAATATGATCAACCGTTTTTTTCTGGGTATTGCTTTATTACCCGCAGCATTATATTCTCGAATGGGTGTAAATATAAAACACCTAAAAGCAATCTTGAAAGCAAAACTAGTGATGGATGATAGAAGGCCATCGAGCCTACAACAAACCAAACAAAAAACAAAAAATAAGTCAATTAAAATGGCCACGCTATTCACCATGCTGATGATGGCCTTACTTGGATTGTTTTTTAATATTCCTTTTTTTATTGTAGCTGACCCAATCACCCAGTTCACCCTTTATTTTTCATTTTTTATAACCATTCTTGCTTTCACCATAATTAGTGATTTCACTTCAGTACTGATAGATATTCGCGACAATTATATTATCCTACCAAAACCAGTAAACGATACTACTGTTCTTTTATCGCGCTTATTGCATATTGTAATTCATACTTCTAAATTGGTTATTTCTCTAAATATTGCAGGCATTATTACCGTATTTTTATTAAAAGGATTTTATGGTGCTGCTATTCTAATATTTCTAATTCCCTTTGCCACTTTATTCACCATCTTCCTCATTAATGCATTATATATTCTTGTCCTAAAAATTACTACCCCAGAAAAATTCAAAGCCCTCATTAACTATTTCCAAATTGCATTTGCCATCTTGATTTTTGGGGTGTATCAGCTTGTACCGCGACTAATCGAAAAAGCGTCTTTACAAGCCTATGCAATTCCAGAAAAAAGCTGGGGCATACTAGCTCCACCCTACTGGTTTGCTGCCGCATGGAAGGTTTTTTACGGCGGGGGCTCGCTTTATTTGATTGCAGTAACCATTTTAAGTATTTTAATGCCTATTCTTTCTGTTTGGCTGGTGGTAAAATATCTTGCTCCAACCTTTAACCAAAAACTTACGCTGATTACGGGCAGTGATCAAGGAGAACAAACAATTAAAACAGAGCATAAAGGATTAGCGTTTAAAAGAAAGGGGCTAGCAGAAAAATTAGCTGCTTTATTCACACAAAAAGGCTCGGAGAGAATGGGATTCTTATTTACTTGGAAAATGATTGGCAGAAGTAGAGATTATAAAATGAAAACCTTCCCTTCTATTGGATATTTAATGGTGTATTTTTTTGTAATACTATTTCGCAACAAAGACCTGCTTAGCACAGACAAATTAAGGGATAGCAGCAATTTGGGGACTAAAATTTTACTACTCACCATTATATATATGCTTGGCTTTACAATTTTGCAGGCAATGAGTAATTTAAAGCAGTCTGACAAATACAAAGCGGCCTGGATTTACTTTATAACACCTATTCAAGAACCAGGAAATATCATTAGCGGAGCAGTAAAAGCTACTATTGCTATATTTTTTTTACCATTGGCCATTGCATTGATTATTTTGAGTGTTGCATTTATTGGCTGGAATATAATACCCAATTTACTACTTGGCATAAGCAATCAACTATTGATTTGTTTTTTTGTTGCATATATCAGCATGAGAGAATTTCCTTTTGCAAGAACTGCTACAAATAAGGGAACGGGGTTTATAAGGGGGCTATTTTCTTTGATTTTTCCTGTCACCCTAGGAATTTTACATTACTTTATTTATAATTTTATTCCAGTAGTATTATTGCTAGCACTACTTTCATTAATCGGTACTTGGCTAATAGCAGGAAGTATTAAGAGAAGGGATTGGAATTCGGTACAAAGTGAATACAGGGAATAAATAAACTAAGCAGATTTTAGGCGGGTGCGATAATTTTTAAACATACTTTGCCATTGAATACTTATAACTCCTATCACCCCTTCTTTAATAATGCCCTTGCTCATTTTACTAACCCCTACTTGGCGATCGCGAAAAGTAATGGGCAGTTCTGTAATTTTAAACCCCAGCTTCCAAGCAGCAAATTTCATTTCAATTTGAAAAGCATATCCTACAAAAGAAATCATATCGAAATTGATGGCTGCAAGCACTGCTCGTTTATAACATACAAATCCTGCTGTGGGATCTTGAATGGGCATCCAAGTAAGCAGCTTGGTATACAAAGCTCCTCCCCTTGAATACAACTGCCTATCAAGTGGCCAGTTTTCTGTTTTCCCTCCTTTTACGTAACGGCTGCCAATAGATAAATCAGCAGGCCCATTTTTACAAGCAAGGTACAAACGTTCCAAATCATTGGGATCGTGTGAAAAATCCGCATCCATCTCAAAAATATATTCATACCCTTTTAGCAAACACCATTTAAATCCGTGTATATACGCTGTGCCTAAGCCGAGCTTACCCTTACGCTCTTCAATAAATAGTTGATTGGGGAATTGAGTCATTAGATGCTTAACAATAACTGCAGTTCCATCGGGAGAGCCATCATCTATTACCAAAATATGGTATCCCAACTGGAGACCCATTACAGCATGAATGATGGAAGTAATGGTATCCTTCTCATTAAAAGTAGGTATGATCACAATTTTTTCCAACTACTACTTCTTTAAAAGGGTTCTATTGAGAATTTCGGTAAGCTTCTGTTTGGTATTCATAGCAAAATCACCCTTCATCATCCAATCATAATACTGAGGTTCTTCTTTAAGCACTTGTACCACAGGTTTCCCTTTATGCTTTCCAAAATTAAAAATCTCTATGCCTTTATCTTTGATGAAGCGGCGGGCAAAATCAACAATATCATCTTCTCCTGTGAATTTAACTACACTCTCTACCGTATTGCCAATTTGAGGGTATCGCTCAACCTGCGCTTCCAAAATTTCCCAAGTTGCAGCAGCATCAACTTCAGCGCCATGTGCGCCTTCCAATACTTTGTGGCAATAGAATTTATATGCAGCACCCAAAGTACGCTGTTCCATCATATGAAATACTTTCTGCACGTCCACCAACTTTCTACCATCCGTAGAAAATTCAATACCCGCTCTTAAAAATTCTTCAATCAACATGGGAATATCAAAACGATTGCTATTGTATCCAGCCAAATCACATTGCTCAATAAACTGTTTCACTTCATTCGCCACCATTTTAAAACTAGGAGCATCTTTTACCATTTCATCTGTAATACCATGTATTTCACTGGATCCCAAAGGAATAGGCATGAGTGGATTGATGAGTTTTCGCTTCACCAGTTTTGTTCCATCTGGAGAAATTTTAACCACGGCAATCTCAACAATACGGTCGGCACTCACATTCACCCCGGTTGTTTCCAAATCAATAAAAGCAAGGGGACGTTCAAGTTGTAAATTCATAAATTCCGTGAACTTTCTGGTTGAATAAATTCGTTCTAAGACGAAATTATGTTTAATCTGCCACAAATACCCCACTCTTTAGTAGAATATTTAGTAGTGCAAATACTGAAATAAACTACCCTCCTACACGTTATAGTAATGAATATTCTATATTTTAACATATTAAAAACATATTCAGGCAGCATTTTAGCACAATCAATTATCTTTGCACAGTGAATATATGGGTATAGTCCATTTAATTTTACGCTTATGAAATAAGCTATGGTGGGTTCTGTTTGCAACAAAAATATTGATCTGCGAATCCAATATGGCCAAAATCAAAAAATAGAAACACATGAAAAAGACTTTTTTATTCCTATTAATTCTTGGTTTTACTACAACTACAGTTGTTTCATGCGCCTCCGTTAAAGGCAAAGGATGCCCTACTACCAATCCCCGGTATTTCAGAGGCTAAATGGTTGGAATGGTTTAATTTTGCATAAACAATTTTATGCATTGGATTCCATTAATCAATTCAGATCAATTAGATCAGATCAACACCTTATCACAACAAAAAGCACAAATAATTTTTAAGCATAGTACCCGTTGTAGCATCAGCTCTATGGCATTAAATCGTTTAGAGCGGGAAGATCCACCCAATTCGGCTGACTTTTACTTGTTGGATCTTATTCAATACCGTACCTTATCTAATGAAGTTGCTGAACGGTTTAGCGTACACCACGAATCGCCACAAGTGCTGGTAATAAAAAAAGGCGACTGTGTATACGATGAAAGTCACCAAGGAATTACCATGGCCGAAATTGAAGCACAATTGGCATAGTTTTTTAAAATCATCAGTATGCATATTACCATATTTGGAGCCACTGGCTTAGTAGGCAAAAGAATCGTTCAACAAGCACTGAATAAGGGTTTTGAAGTGACAGCCTTTGGTAGAAATGTAGTGGACTTGATTGATGCCGATAACCGCAATGAAAAACTGACTGCTTTCAAAGGATATATTTTTGATGCGAAAGACGTTTATAAAGCCATGGAAAATGCAGATGCTATTATTTCTGTTTTGGGCGGGGCCTTCGATGGCAGCGATAGAACCAGAAGCCTTGGCATGAAAAATATAATCGAGCAGATGCAAAAGAAAGGTTTGAAACGGATGGTGGCACTTGGCGGAATGGGAATATTAAATGCCACTGATGGGGGATTATTAATTGATGACGAAGATTATCCCGAACAATATATAGCAGTGGGTAAGGAACACCAGAAAGCATTTGAATTGTTACAAACTTCTTCATTGGAGTGGAGTTTTTTTTGTCCCCCCAACATTATAGATGCTGATGAAACTGGCTTGTATATTACCAGTACCAACTACCCTCCTGAGCCCAATAATTACAAAATTAATGCAGGAGATCTAGCCCTAGAAATGCTAGCGGTGGCAAGCAATAACAAGTTTATTCATGAGCGAGTGGGCATCAGTAATATTTAAGTTATATTTTCTATTACCATGGCACTGGCGCCACCACCGCCATTACAAATTCCAGCAGCTCCAATTTTGCCACCCTGTTGTTTCAACACATGAATAAGGGTAACTACAATTCTAGCACCACTGCAACCCAAAGGGTGACCTAATGAAACAGCACCTCCATTCACATTTACTTTAGAGGGATCAAGTTTCATTTTTTGCGTATTGGCAATTCCTACTACCGCAAAAGCTTCATTCAATTCAACAAAATCAATTTCATTCATGGTTAGTCCCGCTTTAGCAGCCGCTTTTGGAACAGCCAATGAAGGAGTAGTAGTAAACCATTCTGGCGCTTGTTCAGCATCTGCATAACTGCGAATAATGGCAATGGGTTTAAGTGCCAACTCATCGGCTTTCTCTTTACTCATCAAAACCAGAGCAGCAGCGCCATCGTTCATGGTACTTGCATTGGCAGCCGTAACAGAACCATCTTTTAAAAATGCAGATTTTAGTGAAGGGATTTTATCAAATTGAACATTAAAAGGTTCTTCATCTTTAGTAAAAAGCAATGGATCTCCTTTTCGTTGCGGAATGGATATGGGAATAATTTCAGCATCAAATAAACCATTATTGGTAGCGGCTTGACTCCTTTTGTAACTTTCCACAGCAAATTCGTCCTGCTCTTGGCGACTAATATTATATTCTTTGGCACAAAGTTCAGCTGCATTACCCATCGCATAATTGTGGTAAACATCAGTCAACCCATCTTTGGCCAAGCCATCTAATAAATTCACGTCCCCATATTTATTACCCCAGCGCAGATTGGCACTGTAGAAAGGCACATTGCTCATACTTTCCATGCCACCAGCCACCACAATATCGGCGTCGCCCAGTAATATTGCTTGAGCACCTTGGGCAATGGCTTTCATTCCACTAGCGCATACCTTATTAATGGTAGTAGCAATAACCGAATTGGGTAAGCCAGCAAAAACAGCTGCTTGGCGCGCAGGGGCTTGTCCCGTATTGGCCTGCAATACACAGCCCATTAATACTTCATCTACTAAAGCCGGATCAATGCCTGCTTTGGAAATAGCGCCTTTGATGGCAATAGCACCTAATTGTGTAGCAGTAAAATTTTTTAAGGAACCTCCAAAACTTCCAATAGGCGTTCTAACAGCTGCAATAATATAAACGAGTTTATTAGGCATTGATTTTATTTAAAGCACAAACTTACAAATAAAACTAACAAGTGTTAGGGGTTACACTTTATAACAACAAAAGTTCCGTTCTGATGTTATAAACGTTTAATATTGAATTTCAAATCATATATTAAATGGAGCAAAAAGATATTGACAGGATAATTGAAATGGCTTGGGAAGATCGTACTCCATTTGAAGCCATTAAATTTCAGTTTGGATTTTCTGAGGCTGATACAATTGGGCTTATGAGAAATAATTTAAAGCGCAGTAGTTTTAATTTGTGGAGAGCTAGAGTGAATTCCGGAATTAGTCAAAAACATGCAGCAATTAGAAATACCAAAATCAATCGCTTCAAATGCAGTCTCCAAAAAAATATTTCTATGAATAAAATAAGTAAGCGATAAATTATATTACTCCATTTAATCCACCCCCCATGAAAGGTGTAAAAAAAGCGAACCTGCCATCAAAAATCTGCATTACTTGTGAACGACCTTTTACTTGGCGAAAGAAATGGGAAAAAGTTTGGGATGAAGTAAAATATTGTAGTGATAAATGTAGAATGAATAAGAAAAATTTAAAATTGATATAATCATTTACTGAAATTCCATTTTGCAAGCAATCTAGAAAACATGTTTTGACTAATTGTAAGACCTCACCTTACCTTTAACTCATTTTATTTCTTCATCTCAATTTTAACTACTGTATCAAAATCAACGGGTTTTTGGGGTGAACTTCCTACGGTAATAAAAAGGTTCCCTTTATCCGAATTTCCCCACCAAGTTTTTTTATATGATAGTTCCGCACCAGATTGTAATAAATAAATATTCTTTACTTTATCTCCCTCTATTCCTTTGGCATTTAAATCGCCAATAGTTGGATGAAGCCAGTGGGCATAAATAGTATTTCCTTTTTGTGTATAACGCCCCCAATCGGGCTTAGCTAAATTGGCAGCGCCGCATCCATAAATGCTCTCTCCATTCAAAGCCATCCATTTACCAACTTCTGCTAAAATAGCTTCCGATTCTTTTGGTATAATTCCTCTAGCATTAGGCCCTACATTCAAGAGTAAATTGCCATTTTTACTCACGCAATTCACTAAAGATTGTACAATGAGTTCGGGCGATTTCCAATTGTGATCTTGTTCTGTATATCCCCATCCACCATTTAGTGTAAGACAGGTTTCCCAAGGAATGGGGTTTTGGTATTTATCTAAAAGTAAACCGTCTGGGATGCCTTGTTCGGGACTTTCAAAATCACCAATACTTTTTATAGTCCTTTGCAAAGCTGATGAGCCTTCATGTACCGACAACCTATTATCAAGGATTATATTAGGCTGATGTTTCCGGATCATAGAAACCAGCTCGGTTGCTTTCCACTTTTCTCCACTGTAATCATCAAAAGAATAGTCGAACCACATAATATCAAGTTTTCCGTAATTGGTTATTAACTCCTCAACTTGACCATGCATATATTTTACATAATTATCCCATTTAAAATTCTGTTTGCTATATTCTTTGTCATCACGTTGTGGGTGATTCCCCACATTTGGATAATCATTGTGATGCCAGTCAATTAATGAATAATACAATCCTACTTTTAACCCTTCTGCACGGAATGCATCTAAAAATTCTTTAACTAAATCGCGACCATTAAAGTTATTGCTCAGTTTATAATTGGTCAGCTTGCTATTAAACATACAAAAACCGTCGTGGTGTTTGGCGGTAAGTACAGCATATTTCATACCAGCTGCTTTTGCAGTTTTGGCCCATGCTTTAGCATTGAAATCTACTGGGTTAAACTCATCTACATACTTTTGATAAACTGAAGTGGTAAGGCGTTCATTAGATTTAACCCATTCACCTCTCGCAGGCACTGCATAAGCACCAAAATGAATAAACATTCCAAAGCGAGCTTCACGCCACCATGCTGTTCGTTCCATAGCTTTATTGTAAACATCACTATATTCGTTTGAGGGTGGCTCTTGAGCTATTATTGGATTCATTATAAAACCCAAGAAAGAAAATAGTAAGCAAAAAAAGTAGTTCATTTTATTTGAATTGTATTGAAGCGCTAATTTTAGTAGCTGTTTGAGTTAATTGATTTTGCAATTCTTTTAAAATAGTCAGTCCGATAGTAAATCATTAATTAAAATTGAATATTATTTGATTTCTCAATTTCCATCCCTTTGGAAATAAGAAATGCTTTAAGCGGCTTTTCAAT
Organism: Sphingobacteriia bacterium; assembly: GCA_004294135.1. Taxonomy (GTDB): domain Bacteria; phylum Bacteroidota; class Bacteroidia; order Chitinophagales; family Chitinophagaceae; genus Sediminibacterium. The sequence continues at coordinate 39,689 of RDZY01000019.1, read as the reverse complement.
TGCTTGCTGGCAGTGAAAACAAGCATTGTATAAAATCATAGGTTCAATTTCAAGTGAGTGCTAAGCACTCACAAAATCATGATCTACTTTTTCTAACCAAGATTTAATATAGAATTGCATGTCTTTAGTAGCTCGAATACTATTACATTTTGTATTGGGAATCATTATATAAAGATAATGAAACCCATCAATCAATTGAATGGTAGATTAAAAGCCAAACCTTACTCGATTATTTCTCCGAAGGATTCTTTTTGCCCGCTAGCAACTTTTCCAGCGCAGTCTCCAAACGGCGCTTACGGGTTTCTTCTTTTTTGGCTGCCTCTATCCAAGATACATATTCTTTCTGGTTGGTAAAAGAAAGGGATGAGAAAAACTCCTTGGCTTCTGTATGCGTAGTAAAAAGTCGGTCTAACTCTACTGGCGCTTTTACCAATCGCTTCTCAAAATCTACCCCATTTGGAATGATTTTAGTATCGGCGAATGCCCTTGAACGGTTGGGTATTTGATCGGATTTCTTGAAACGCATGGCACTCCAAACATGATCCAAGGTAACTTGACGAACAGATTCGTAAGACTGGCGGGTAAGGCATTCCCAACTGCAATCTCTGTTTAAATCACTGGCAATTTTACTGGCAGTTTTTGGGTAGGCAACCCATAGTTTACTCTCATCATGCAGTGCTGGAAAAACTTCCTTTAACACATTATTCAACTGATGCTGACTGATGGCAAAAACAATAGCAAAGTCCACTTTCTTACTCCTCAACAATGGAGTAATATTCTTGGCATAAGTTAACTTGGCAAACTGTTTTTCTATAGAAGAAGGCAGACCCTGAATCAGCAGATTCTTCTCTTCTTTTAATTGTAATTTTTCAAGCAAAGTTTGATTAGACATGCCCTAAAGAAGGTTTAAATACGAGTAAAAAGAATGCAAAGTTAAAAAAATGTTACCGTAGTGAGTAAACTATTTGCTTTTTTTTACAAAAACCTGTCCCTATTATTTTATTAAACGAGCTATCTAGATGATAATCAATAGTATATCATTATTTTTTATAGTAATTTCTGACCGTAGATTCCATTATTTTATTCAGTTCTGCAATACGTACTTCGTCGGTTGGGTGTGTACTTAATATAGTAGGCATACTAGATTTACCCGAGGCGGCTGACATCCTTGTCCAAAAAGCAATAGCTTCCCTTGGATCATATCCAGCCAATGCAGAAAACATGAGACCGAAACGGTCGGCTTCCAACTCATTACTCCTACTGAATGCAGGCATGATGGTACCAGAAGCAATACCATAAGAAATATTAAATAGATCTTGCGTTAAAGCTGGTTTACTAGATAAGGCAATCGAGATACCTGCTCCAAGACCTTGCTGCACTAAACCTTGGCTCATTCGTTCACTGCCATGTCTTGCCAAAGCATGTGCAATCTCATGACCCATAACAATGGCTAGTCCCGCATCATTTTTTGTGACAGGAAGTATGCCTGTATACACCACAATTTTACCACCTGGCATACACCAAGCATTCATTTGAGAATCGTTTACCAAATTGATATCCCAAGTATAGCCTTCTAATTCAGCAGACAACCCTTTCTGGGTATAATAACTTTTAATGGCTTCCACAATTTTGCCTCCAACTCTTTTTACCATCACGGCCTCAGCTTGATTAGCCGCCACCACTTTATTGGTATTAATAAAGGAAGAATACTGACCAGCAGCCAAAGATTGCGCTTCTGATTCGGATACCAGCGACAATTGCTTGCGACCTGTTATGGCATTTTGCTTACAACCAGACAAAAGCATCAATACTGTAAAAGCGCTTAATATAAGGCGGCTATTATTCAAAACTTTTTTCATACCAATAAATATATAAAAATTATGCCAAAAGATGAAGCTACTTTCGCTCATTACGCTTATCACGGAACTTCAAAATAGGGATTTTGCTTTCTGTACCTTTAATAATGCGGGATATATTTTTTTGGTGGGTGAGCACAATCATTAAAGCTACCAGTACAGCAAAAATGCGGTACAATGTTTCTTTTTCATTAAAAATAAAGAGTATAAATACCATAAATGATATACCTGCTAATATGGAACTTAGGGAAACAAAACGTGTTAAATAAAGTACCGATAAGAATACCCCAATACAACATACAGCTACCAATGGTTGGATGGCTACCGCCATTCCCAATAAAGTAGCAACCCCCTTTCCGCCCCTAAACCCTGCCCAAATGGGGAATATATGACCCAATACTGCTGCCAGACCAAGACCAATCATAAAATTGGTTCTATCCCATTCATCAGTCAAGTAGTAAGGCAATAAAATATATAATGAAGTAGCTACAACTCCCTTAATTACGTCAACCAGCATCACAAAACTCCCCCACTTAGGACCTAATACCCTAAAAGTATTGGTAGCACCTGCATTTCCACTGCCATAGTCGCGAATATCGATCTTGAAAAAATTCTTACTGACCCATACTGCCGTAGGTATTGAACCAATACAATAAGCAAGTAGTATCAATAAAGCTTCATTCATGTAGTTGTATGTTGGTTGTGTAAAGATAAGCAGTTCGATCTTTAAGGTAATAATTATTTAATATTCGGATCGGGTAGATTTTAAAAACTGGATGGCCACCCACCCATCTTTTTGCAAAGTTTTCTGGTGAATAAAACCCAATGATATGCAGGCATCAATGATATCCATTTCGTCGCTTTCCAGCAATCCACTCAATACTAAAATACCATTGTGCTCCACTACTGTTGACAAGGCCGAGAGATTGGCTTCAATAATATGCCGGTTGATATTAGCGATTACAATATCATATTTTTGATCAACAGAAACCACACTAAGTAACTCAATGTCAATATAGTTACAGTTGTTGACTAAAATATTTTCTGAGGCATTTTCTATGCACCAACTGTCATTATCAACCGCAAGCACTTTTGCTGCACCCAATTTTTCAGCCAATATAGCCAGTATACCCGTGCCTGTACCAAAGTCAAAAACCCGTTTTCCAGTACAGTCAATATTTCGCATCAGCCTCATTACAGAGAATGTAGTACCATGGTGCCCTGTTCCGAAACTCATCTTAGGCGTAATCACCAATTCATATTCAAAACCAACCAAGGGCGTATGAAAATTAGCCCTGATACCTACAAAATCATCTACCAACACCGGATCGAAATTAGATTCCCATAGGGCGTTCCAATTTTGACTATCAACAATTGATAATAAATGAGTTAGCGTGTATTTGTTCAATAAAAATATAAGGTCTTCCTGCTGATAATGGCTCTTTGGAATAAAAGCTTTTAACAATCCTTCCTCTTCTAAAAATCCATCAAAGCCAATTCCACTCAGTTCGGCTATCAGCAGTTCACCCTGCTGCTGGTTTTCAATGTTAATATCAATTTGTATGTAAGCATCCATGGTTGACTTGAATTAAAAATGGCCCGTTTAGAAGCGGGCCATAGTATATTAGGTTGAATGAATTATGCTTGATCATTGCTTTGTTGGCTAGATCTTGAATCGGGCCTAGGCATCAGCGCTTTACGGCTGAGCTTGAATTTACCCGTCTTTGGATCTACCCCTACCAATTTCACTTTTACCATATCACCTTCCTTAAAAATGCCATCCATCGTTTCTAAGCGGCTCCAACTAATTTCACTGATATGCAATAATCCTTGTTTGCCGGGCATGAATTCTACAAAAGCACCGAATTCTTTAATTCCTTTTATCGGACCTTCGTACTCATCTCCTACCTCGGGCATGGCAGTAATTCCTTTTACCCAATTCACCGCCTTATCCAAGCTCTCTTTTGAAGCAGAGAATATGCTTACTTCTCCTGTGTTACCTACTTCTTCAATATTTACGGTAGCACCAGTCTCACGCTGAATTTCTTGAATTACTTTACCACCTGGTCCGATTACTGCGCCAATAAATTCTTTATCGATAATCAATTTAACCATGCGAGGAGCATGAGGCTTCACTTCAGAACGAGCAGAAGGCATGCACTCGTACATTGCATCGAGAATAGATAAGCGGCCAGCTCTTGCTTGTGCAAGGGCTTCCATCATTACTGTCATACTTAATCCATCTACTTTAATATCCATCTGTACCCCACAAATACCATCTTTGGTACCCGTAACCTTAAAGTCCATATCTCCCAAATGATCTTCATCACCTAAGATATCTGTAAGAATAGCATATTTACCATCTTCTCTGGTAATCAACCCCATTGCTACTCCACTAACGTGCTTTTTTACAGGAACCCCTGCATCCATCAATGCCAGTGAACCAGCACATACGGTTGCCATAGAAGAAGATCCATTGCTTTCTAAAATATCACTTACTACCCTTACCGTGTAAGCGTATTCACTCCCTGGCATCATCTGCTTTAATGAACGCATGGCAAGATTACCATGTCCCACTTCTCTTCTTCCTACTCCACGCATCATTTTTACTTCGCCAGTTGAGAATGGTGGGAAATTATAGTGCAAGAAAAATTTGGTATATTCTGATTTAGCAGCAGTTTCTGCCAATAACTCATCTAATTTAGTTCCGAAAGTAACCGTTGTAAGTGATTGAGTTTCACCTCTTGTGAACAAAGCAGAACCGTGGGGAGTTGGCAATGGAGATACTTCCATAGCGAGGGGACGAACCTCATCTAGCTTACGACCATCAAGGCGTATCCTATCGTCTATAATCATATTTCTTACGACTTCCCATTTCAGGTCTTCGTAATATTTCTTGGCTAATTTCTTTTGCAAGTCGGTAATTTCTGTACCGAGACTCGCCATGATTTCTTCTCTCAGTGCACTGTATGCATCGCTTCTTTCATGTTTGGCAGATCCCTTTCTAGAAATTTCATACACTTTTGCTTGGGCAAATTCGTACACTTTTTGCTTGATGGTTTCATCTTGCTCTGGCTTTTTGTAATCACGCTTAGTGCTTACTCCTTTCTTGTCTCTAAGATCAGCCTGTGCTTTAATTTGTAAACGGATGGCATCGTGAGCAATTTCAAGCGCTTTTACTAGGTCAGCTTCAGCACATTCTTTTGCCTCTCCTTCAACCATCATCAAATTTTTCTCTGTAGCTGCAATTAGAAATTCTAAGTCAGAAGCAGCCAATTGGCTACGAGTAGGATTTACAATGAATTCACCGTTTACCCTTGCTATTCTTACTTCAGAAATAATTTCTTTAATTGGAATATCAGATACTGCCAATGCAGCAGAAGCAGCGAGACAAGCCAATGAATCGGGCATTATATCTGAATCGCTAGAAACGAGACTGATTAATACTTGCACATCACAAAGATAATCTTCTGGGAAGAGAGGACGCAAGGCACGATCTATCAAGCGACTGGTTAATATTTCATAATCATTTAAACGTGCTTCTCTTTTGAAGAATGATCCTGGAACGCGACCAGCAGCAGCAAATTTCTCCTGATAGTCAACGCTGAGCGGGAAAAAATCTTGACCATCTCTTGGATCTTTATTGGCCACAACTGTCGCCATAATAATACAATTGCCCTGCTGTACAGTTACTGCACCATCAGCTTGACGAGCTAATTTGCCTGTACCAAGGGTGACTTCTCGGCCTCCGCCAAGGTCAAAACTTACACTTATTGGTTGTATTAACATATAAATTAAGGTAGGATTGTTATACAGCAGAATTGCTGCAAAATGAATTGGTGATAAACAACCATTCCCAACTACAATAAATTGCCAGTTGGGAATGGTTTATAATGAATAGGATAAATTATTTCCTCAGTCCTAATTTCTCAATCAAGGCACGGTATCCGCTTAGGTTGTGCTTTTGCATATAAGTTAACAAGCGCTTGCGTTGGCCAACCATTTGCATCAAACCACGTTGGGTTGAATGGTCTTGTTTATTTGCTTGTAAGTGCTTAGAAATATGCGCAATACGCTCTGTTAAGATAGCAACTTGCGCTTCAATTGAACCCGTATTGCTTGCTTTTCCACCGAATTCAGCAAAAATGCTGGCTTTTCTTTCTGTTGTTAAATAAGGCATCTCAAAAATTTTTTTAATAGACTCCAGAATTAGACTCTTTCTTTTTTATCGGCGCAAAGGTATTATTTTTTATGAAAAAAAGGTAATTTATACCTATTTTTTTACCGACGATACTATTCGGATTGTACTAATTGCGTAAAAATATAGAAAGAAGCAGATAAAAAGGCAATTATGCAGCATAAAAAATAATAATTTGTCATATTTTTGAGACACTCAAATCTTCTTCATTTCTACCTAGTTGCTATGTTCGCCGTTACCATTTTGGGCAATAATTCAGCGTTACCTGCATATGATCGTCATCCGACTGCTCAAGTGATCACAATTGACGATCAGCTATTACTGATTGATTGTGGGGAAGGCACCCAAATGCAATTATCGCGATACAAAGTAAGGAGGGGTAAGTTAAACCATATTTTCATTTCTCACTTACATGGCGATCACTATTTCGGATTAATTGGGCTCATCACCAGTATGGGATTATTGGGTAGAGAACAACCCCTGTACCTATATGCTCCCTCAGGCTTGGACGCCATTATTGAGCTTCAACTGAAAGTTGCTGCTACTACCCTTCCATTTGAATTGGTTTTTCATCCTTTAGAAAAAGAAACTATACTAATAGATTCCCACAAATTTTCTGTGTCCTGCTTTGCCACTCAACATCGTATCCCCTGCTGGGGCTTTCTGGTGAGGGAAAAAAAATGGCCTCGTAAAATTGATACGAACAAGTTGAAATCATTCGAAATTCCTACTGGTTTTTATCCCGCTCTTAAAAAAGGGGAAGATTATACCCATCAAGATGGTTCAATAATTTATAATCACCAAGTAACGGTTAGTAATTCTGCCCCTAGAAGCTATGCCTATTGCGCAGATACCATTTACGATGAGCGATTGGCGGAAATAACCAAAGAGGTAAACCTGCTTTATCACGAGTCCACTTATTTGAAAGAGATGGAAGATCGCGCTGCAGAAAGGTTTCATTCTACCACGGTGCAGGCTGCTACCATTGCACTAAAGGCGAATGCTAAAAGGCTGCTATTGGGGCATTTCAGCAGTAAATACGAACAGTTAAACGATTATTTATCCGAAGCAATTACCATATTCCCAAATACACAATTGGCTATTGAAGGAGTTACTTTTAGAATACTAAATGAAGAATGACCAGTTTGAATATAATTTTTTTGAATGCGGGTGATTAAACTAAAAAGATGAAAAAAATATACTGGCTAATCTTATTGCAGTTTGGAATAGGAATAACAACATTAAAGAGTCAGGCACAACACCAGACGGAGATTGATAGCCTCCTTAAGAAATTGCCGCTTCTGGGCAAAGATACCATTCGAGTGAATTTGCTTACCCATCTTGCCTATTTGTATTCCTTTAAAGATTCTACCAATACATTTAAATATGCAGACCAAGCCATTCAAATATCAAATACACTGCAATTTAAACCAGGGCTAGCTGGTGCTTACCGCAGCAAGGCCAACTATTTTATTACCAAACGTATTCCGCAAAAAGCAATCCCTTTTATTCAGCAGGAATCCAATATTTGGGAGCAATCAAAAGAATTCAATGAGCTAATCACCAGTTATATTCGTTTCGGTCAAGTTTACGGAATGCAAAATAAATTTGATACTGCAATAAGCTATTATAAAAAGGCAGAGAATATTTGTTTAAAGCTCAACAAACCCAAAGCCCTCGGTGTTATATACCATAGTCTGGGCAGTTTATACTCAGATAAAAGCGAACCCGAAAATGCCATTGGATACCTGATTAAATCCTTGCAAATACAGGAAACCACCCAGGATACAAAGACAATTGGTTCAACGCAAAATAATTTAGGACGACTTTTTTTCCAGACCAAAAACTATCCCAAAGCGATAGAATATTATAATAAAAGCGTAGAAGCCAATAGCCTTGCGAAAGACTGGTTGAATCTTGGGATTACTCATGTGAATCTCGCCAATATTTACATTGAGCAAACTAATTATGAAAAAGCTCTGATTGAACTGGATAAAAGTCTAGCCTTATTTAAACAAGTTGGATTTAAAAGGGGCATGCAAGTAAGTTATAATAATTTAGGGGCAATTAACCTTCGACAAGCAAATTATGAAACAGCAATTGGTTTTTTAAAAAAGGGGCTGGAACTAGCTAACGAAAACCAGACAAAGTCTGGAGTTGCTTTACTTGAACAAAATATCGGTTATGGCTATACCCATTTAAAGCAATATCAAGAAGCATTAAACTGGTTTGAATCAGCAGAACAAACCGCCGTAAAATTTGGTTCTAATGATTATACTTTAGGTGAAATTTACAATCACCGATCTTCCTTAGATTCTTTAATGGGAAATTTTGGCAGTGCATTGGTGTATAGAACCAAGTATGTAAGGATAACCGAAAAGGCCACCAGTGAAAAAGTGATTCGTCAAGTAAATGAATTACAAACCCAATACGAGACTGAGAAAAAACAGTTGCGCATTAATTTACTAAATAAATCTGACTCCATTAAAACCTTGGCCATTTCCAACCAACAACTGGCCATTAATCAAAACCAATTCTTAATAGCAAAACAAGACCTTGAACTGGCAGATGCATCTCTGCTATTAAAGTCAGACAGCTTGCTTTTATTAGAACAGAATAAAAAACTATTGCAAAGTAGCCTCGACTCCAGCATTAAAGAAGATAAGATTAAGCTATTGAATAGGCAGCGTAAAATAGATCAACTAGAGGTGTCGAGTAAGGAGAATCAAATAACCATTGGCATTATTGGGGCTGCATTATTGGCGTTGATTGCTTACGGATTGTATAGAAGAAATAAAACAAAACAGGAGAAAGCTTATCAAGAAAAGTTGATGGTGCAGCAGGAGCAGTCCACCATTGATATTATTACCGCAGAGGAGAAAGAACGCAAAAGAATAGCAAGTGATTTACACGATGGAGTTGGGCAGTTAATGTCTGCCACTTGGATGAACTTACAAGCCTTGAACAACCAACTGAAGGATAAGGACAGTGAAGAGGGCTTGCTATTACAGAAATGTATTGCCATGGTAGATGAGAGCTGTAAAGAAGTTCGACTGGTGAGTCACAATATGATGCCCAATGCTTTATTAATGAAAGGATTGGTAAGTGCGGTACAGGAATTTATTGGACAGATAGACCATCGCTCACTTAATATTAATTTAACAGCAGAAGGGCTAACCACTCCTATACCTTCGCATATTGAAACCGTACTTTACAGGGTGATTCAGGAAAGCGTGAACAATGTGATAAAACACGCCAAAGCTGCGGAGTTGGATATATCTATTATTCGCTCTGAGGATGGAATAGATGTAATGATTGAGGACAATGGAAAAGGGTTTAATCCAAAACAACTGGGTTCATCAGCGGGTATAGGTTTACAAAATATAAAGTCCAGAATTCAGTACCTTCAAGGAACCGTAGAGTGGAATTCAGGGGAAGGAAAGGGAACATTAGTGGCTATTTATATTCCATTAAATGAGAAAAATCAATCGGTAACATGATAAAGATTGGGATAGTAGATGACCACCAGATTGTAATTGATGGACTCACAGCTTTGTTGAAAGACAGGGCTGAAATACAAATTGTATGTACTGCCAACAACGGCAAGCAAATGCTGCATTTGCTTGGTCAGCACCAGATTGACATTCTACTTACTGATATGATGATGCCCGAAATGAGTGGACTTCAACTAGCAGTGGAGGTGAAATTTCAACACCCGCAGGTTAGAATTATTGCCCTTAGCATGAATGGTGAAGGGGCATTGGTAGATCAGATGATTGACCAAGCAGATATTGCAGGTTACTTATTAAAACAAACCGATGTGGGTGAGTTGGTATATGCCATTATAAAAGTATATGAGGGTGGTATTTATTTTCAAGAAGTTATTTTGAATGCACTGGCCAATCATTCCAATCTTGTAAAAGAAGTAGAGACCATACACTTAACACTTAGAGAAAAAGAAGTAATCAATTGGATGGAGCGGGATTATTCTAATAAGCAGATAGCTGACGAGTTGAATATTGCTGTTAGAACCGTAGAAACACATCGGAAAAATATATTCAGGAAGACTGGAACCAACAATTTGCTCAGTCTTGTTAAATGGGCTTATGAACATCAGATACTGAGAAAATAAATAAAATATACCGTACTCACGGTATATAAAGCATAAGAATACCCCTGTACTTTGCACTCGTTCTATTCAGAACAAACCGCTTTTATATCGGGGGGTATAAAAGAAAAAGGCCTTGCTTTCTAGTAGGGCCTTTTACAATTATTTTAAATACTTATTTACCAACTATTTGCCATCCACTTGAAAAAGTCAGGAAACTCTTTTCGCCAATATATTTCATTGTGTTGCCCTAATGGGTTCACCACTGTTCTTATTTGGATCTTGGGTTTCTTTTGCAAGATGCCAGCTATTTTCTGCATATCAGCCACCATATTACCCGATTCTTTTTCTCCTACATAAAAATAGAATTTAGGTATTAAGTCGGGATTAAACAAAGTAGCATCTACAGCTATCTGCGGTGAAACCCAGAAAGAGGGTGATAGCACCCCTGCGCCCGCAAAAATATCGGGGTACTGTTGCACAGTGTACCAACTGATTAAAGCCCCCATACTACTGCCGGCAATAAAGGTATAGTCGCGCCCCTTGCGGGTTCTGTACTTAGCATCAATAAAGGGTTTGAGGGTGGTTGCAATAAAAGCTGCATACGCTTTACCTTCGCCTTTACCATATTGAAAATGGTCGTAAGGATTGTATTCGTTCATCCTTTTATCTCCGCCGTTATCTATACCCACAACAATACATTCTTTGCCAATTTTTGATTGAAGGGTATCGAGGCATTCATCTACACCCCATTCACCAGTAAAAGCAGTTTTATCGTTAAACAGGTTTTGACCATCGTGCATGTATAAAACGGGGTATGCTTTGCCTACATTGGCATAACCTTTGGGAAGATAAATCCAGATACGTCGTTTTCTATTGAGTTGGGGAATGAAGAAAGCCGTGTCAATGATGCGAACTTGGGGGCTGGCGGTATAGGTTTTGGGGCGATCGGGATAATCATCTTTCCATCCTGCAATACTGTATTCGTTGGATATATCGCCGTTCACTTCTAATTGTCGATCTGGAATTTCTCTACCATCGGAAGTGCATTCCAATTTATTTTCACCACGAGAGAATTTAAAAACATAAGTGCCTTTTGCAAGGTCTTTTAATACAATGCTTTTGCGATTGCCACCAAAGGGTTTTAGTTTATAGTTTTCATCTTTAGGATTCCAGCTATTGAAATTTCCGGAGAGGTAAATATCTTCATTTTTTCTAGTCGCTATATCAGTTACAACAAATCTAGCACTGTATTGTGCGTTGGCAAATGATACCATTCCGAGTAGGAAGCTGCATACTATTTTTTGCATATTAATCAAGTATTTCTACATCTTTAGGGTAGTTGGCTTTATTGAATACAAATAATGCATCAGCAACAGTGGCTTTGAGGTTGATTTTATTCACAATCAACTCTGTAATATTATTGCTTTTATCGAGAATGCTGGCTTTGGCGAGTGCGCTATTGCCTTTGCTAAAAAAGAGGTTTACTTTTTGAAAGTTCTTGCGATTGTCTAATGGTGTCATTTCAATTTCATGGTACCTGCCTTTGGAAGAAACCAGCTTATAAGTAAAGTCTTTATCGTAAGAGCCAGCCAGTAATTTTTGAGGACTCAAAGTTTGTGAAGACTCTTCAACCGCAGATTTGGTAATGGTTTTATTGCCATCAAAATTATATACATTTTTACTGTCGCAGATGATTTCTGTTGCCCCCTGTTTGAGGTTGTATTTCTCGCCACGCATTGCAAGAGTGAGTGACTTGGAGCCATTGGACCTACCCTTGCTGCTGATAGATTTGAGGGTGAAGTTGGCTATGATTCCTTTTGAATTTTTTACTTGGGTTCCAAAAGCATCAATTACTTTTTTGGCATTGGGATCATTTTGTGCAAACGAACTGAATGAACTACTAATTATGAGCAAACAAGCGAAGTAAAATTTAAGCATCAGATTGAATTAGGGTGCAAATATATGTATATCGTTTATTTTGACTGTTGGTGTGCTAATAAGTTTAACTTAACAGTATCTGTTTTTTCGGGTGTATTAATGGTTATTTATACCAAAGTGTCTAGAAAATCTTGCAATTCCATATCGGTTTTAAAATACACGTCTCTTACTTTGCTGCCTTGATTGGGGCCAACAACGCCAGCGGCTTCCAGTTGATCCATTAACCTGCCAGCACGATTGTATCCCAATTTCATTCTCCGTTGGATGAGGGAGGTGGAGCCCATTTGACTTTGAACGATGAGTCGAGCTGCGTCTTCAAAAAGTGCATCCCGGTCGTTGGAGTCAAAATCCTTCCCTTCCATTTCTTTTTCATCTACGTATTCGGGGAGGAGAAAAGCTTGCGGGTAACCACGCTGATCGCCAATGAATTCGCATACTGCTTCTACTTCGGGTGTATCTACAAAAGCACATTGTAAGCGGGTAATTTCTCCATTGTAACTTACCAGCATATCACCTTTTCCAATGAGTTGTTCTGCGCCGCCTGCGTCGAGGATGGTGCGACTATCAATTTTACTAGACACTTTAAATGCAATACGAGCGGGAAAATTGGCTTTTATGGTACCAGTAATAATATTAACTGAGGGTCTTTGTGTAGCAATAATGAGGTGAATACCAATGGCACGAGCCAATTGTGCGAGGCGGGCAATGGGCATTTCAACCTCCTTGCCAGCGGTCATTATCAGGTCTGCAAACTCATCTACTACCAAAACAATGAATGGAAGGTATTGATGGCCTTTTTCGGGATTGAGTTTACGGGCGGTAAACTTTTCATTGTATTCTTTAATGTTTCTGCAACCAGCTTCTTTGAGTAGGTCGTATCGATTGTCCATTTCTATACAGAGTGCATTGAGGGTATGGACCACTTTTTTGGTATCGGTGATGATGGATTCTTCTTCTCCAGGAAGCTTGGCTAAAAAATGTTTTTCTATTACTCGGTATAAGCTGAGCTCTACTTTTTTAGGATCAACCAGCACAAATTTAAGTTGTGAGGGATGTTTTTTATAGAGTAGGGAAACGAGGATGGCATTGAGGCCGACTGACTTCCCTTGTCCCGTTGCACCGGCCATGAGTAAGTGGGGCATGGCAGCTAGGTCAACTATAAAATTATCATTGTCAATTTTCTTACCCACTGCAATGGGAAGGGAGAAGGTATTGGATTGAAATTTTTCGCTGGCGAGCAGGGTTTTCATGCTTACAATGGTTTTTCGCACATTGGGCACTTCAATACCGATGGTACCTTTACCGGGTATAGGTGCGATGATCCGAATGCCGAGCGCAGCGAGGCTGAGGGCTATATCATCTTCTAAGTTTTTAATACGGCTGATGCGCACACCGGGTGCAGGAACAATTTCATACAAGGTAACCGTAGGGCCTACCGTGGCTGCAATTCGTTGTATGGCAATATCATAGTTTTTAAGTGTGGCAATAATTTGGTTTTTATTGGTTTCCAACTCGGTTGGATCGTGTACTATTTTTTCACTACCATGGGTTTCCAACAAATCAAGCTTGGGATATTTGTAATCTTTTAGGTCGAGTGTTACATCGTATTTAGAAGCGAGACTACCAACTGTTGCTGTAATTGCAGCCATCTCTTCTTCTTCCAATTCTTCTGGGGTTTCCTTAATTTCTAATTCTAAATTATTGGTAGGCATTGGTACTGGCCTAGCTATATGAATGATAGGTGGAATTACCGGTTCAAGAATGGGCGTAGCAACTTCTGCTATTTCCTCGTCGTAGTCAACTTCAGTTGAAATTTCATCTTCCAATGGTTCTTCTTTTTCCACCATCCCAAATTCGTTCATGGGATTTATTTCAACAGTTTGATCGGGTAAGATTACCGATATATGATTACTCGTATTCTTCAATTTGTTATTGCTGATTGGGAAAACTTCTGTTTCTTCTTCAACGTTGGGGTTAACGGTAAAATCTGTTTCATGCTGTTCATCAATAAACAATGCAGCTTCGTCTACGGCAAGATTTTTAGATAAAGGTTCGGGCGATTTATCAATAAGGTCAAACTTCCAATTTGGCAAGTGAAAGCTGGGGTTAAAGCGCCAAATAAAATAACTGAATACCGTAAGTAGTAAAATCGAACCAGTGCCTACTTTGCCAATCCACTTAATAAACCAACTGCTGAGGTATTCGCCCACAGCACCACCCCAAGAGAAGTCAGCTCCCTGTGCAATAAATGCAAAAGCCATACTAAAAACAACTAGTCCAATTAGTACATATTTGAGGTTGCGTAAGAGTCGAAATATTTTTTTACCGAATAATAGGTTGATGCCAAGTACAAAAAAGAAGGTGCAGAAAAAATAAGAAGCCAAACCAAACCCATTGTACCAGAGCGTATGAGCCGAATAAGCGCCTAGAACGCCGAGTAGATTATTGACTTTTATATCATCAGTAGCAAAAATTCTTACCCCCAGCTCTTGTACCTTATCTTGGTCTTCTTGCCAAGTAAATAAATAAGAAGTAAAGGAGATGAATAAGAACAACGTAAATAATAAACTGGTAGCACCAGCTATTTTAGCAGTGCGTTCGTCTTTAACTACTTCGGCAACGGTTACTTCGGCTTCCTTATCGGGAGCGAGCACTTCGGGATCCGGTGGAGGAGGCGTTTTCTTTTTTAAGCTGTTGGCCATGAAAACAAATATACACTTTGCGTTATGCGAAAATGACACCGATTCACCAATGTGCAAAAAAGCTTAACCATCCAACAGTTTTCCACTTATGGCTTGTAACGAATTAGGGTAAAGCCCATCATAATCCAAGCTAACACGAATAAAACCCCGCCAATGGGTGTGATGGCACCTAGCCAATTGAATTGGTGATAGCCATTAATAGCCAAAAGTGTGAGCAAGTAAAGCGAACCAGAGAAAACGAATATGCCAGCAATGAATAGTCTGCCAGCTATTAGTAACCATTTAGAAGGGAAGGATTGGTAGAGAACCGCAGTTAAAGCCAAGGCAAAAACATGGTAAAACTGGTATTTAACAGCGGTATCATAGCTCACGAGTTGTTGCGCCGAAGCCACTGCTTTCAACCCATGGGCACCAAAAGCACCTAATATAACCGCTATAGCGCCCATCATTGCAGCGCTTATTAAAAATCCTTTATGCATATTGGTCAATGAGTTTAGTAAGGTTAATCAATGAAATTTCATTGCTTTGTAACCTTATTTGGGCTAAGGAATAGCTTGCAGTTCTTTCAGATAGTTTTGTTTGAAGCCATTCAATTAGGGCATCATCGGTTAAATTTTTTAGGAGGGGGCGGTGGCTTTTTTCAGCAGAGAGTCTGCCGGCCAATATCTCAATAGGTTCATCAATCCAGATGGTGAGCCCTTCTTTGTTCATCCATTCCATATTGTTGTGAAAGCAGGGTGTGCCACCACCTGTGGCTAGTATAAAAGTTTTTTTTTGTGCAAACCAGCGAAGTGTGTCTGCTTCTAATTGTCTAAAATGGGCTTCTCCCTCCGATTCAAAGATTTCGGTGATGGTTTTTTCTTCGAGTGATTCAATGAGGGAGTCCAGATCATACCCGCCCGTTTTGTATTTGGTGGCTAATAATTTGGTCCAGTAGCTTTTGCCGCTTCCCATCATACCTAACAGAAATACTTTCATTCGCAAATTTATTAAAAATATCCACGATCTACCGTCCACCTTCTACTTTCCACCTTCTATTTAAACGCATTCAAGCCCGTTATATCCATTCCGGTAATAAGTAAGTGTATATCATGTGTTCCTTCGTAGGTAATCACGCTTTCGATATTCATCATATGGCGCATGATACTGTATTCACCTGTAATGCCCATGCCACCAAGCATTTGGCGAGCATTGCGGGCAATATCTGCGGCTATTTCGCAACTATTGCGTTTGGCCATACTTACTTGTTGTGGAGTAGCTTTACCTTCATTCATAAGAACGGCTACTCGCCATACCAAAAGTTGAGCTTTGGTAATTTCGGTAATCATTTCAGCCAATTTTTTTTGCTGCAATTGAAAGCCTCCAATGGGGCGATCAAATTGAATCCGTTCTTTGCTATAACGCAAAGCAGTGTCATAGCAATCCATAGCAGCACCTAGGGCTCCCCAAGCTATGCCGAAACGAGCTTTTGTGAGGCAGCCAAGTGGTCCTTTTAGCCCTTTCACATTGGGTAAAATATTTTCTTTGGGGACTTTTACATTGTCAAAAACCAATTCTCCAGTCGCGCTTGCTCTTAGGCTCCATTTATCGTGGGTGGTGGGAGTCGTAAATCCTTCCATACCTCGTTCTACAATAATAGCTTGTATTTCATCTGCATCATTTTTTGCCCAAACAACAGCTATTTGTGCAAACGGGGCGTTACTGATCCACATTTTCGCCCCATTTAGTATTACTGTACCATCACCTGCATCCTTAAAATTAGTAGTCATGCCAGCAGGATTACTCCCATGTTCGGGTTCTGTTAATCCGAAACAGCCAAGCCACTCACCGGAAGCCAATTTGGGAAGGTATTTATTTCTTTGTGCTTCATTACCATAAGCATAAATGGGAAACATAACAAGACTACCCTGCACACTGGCAGTACTTCGAACGCCGCTATCGCCTCGCTCCAGCTCTTGCATCATAAGGCCATAACTGATATAATCGAGTCCCCCACCGCCATATTCGGCAGGAATGGTTGGACCGAAGCAGCCCAATTCACCCATTTGTTTTACTATCTGAGTGGGAAATTCCGCCCTTTGTGCAAATTCTTCAATGATGGGCGAAATTTCTTTTTTCACATAACTGCGCACAGACGCTCGAATCAATTTATGCTCATCGGATAAGAGTTCATCTAATTGGTAATAATCAGGTGATTGAAAAAGATCTGTACGGACAGCCATAGCATCGTTTTTTTGTAAAAATAGACTTTACAAAAGTACGCTTAACTGCATTGCAGGGCAATTTTTGTATTAGTTTTTTGTTAGGTTCTTGGAAAATGATTCCACCCAAGCATAGATCTCCAATAAAGTTTTATTTTTTTATCCCTCCTGCTTTATTGGTCTGCTGCATATCCTTATTCATTTCTTCTAAGTCCACTGGGCGGTCTGTATGATCTCCAATTAAGTGTTTTGCAAAATAATCGCTCATGCCCCAGAAAAAATACTCAGTCATATCGCCAAAACCATGGCGTTGTGTTGGCAGTATTTTCATATCAAAGCGTTTATTAGCTTTTATTAATGCATTGGCTACACGAATGGTATTTGCGGGATGCACGTTATTATCTATCTCCCCATGAAACAACAATAGTCTCCCTTTTAGATTCTTGGCTAAATCTGGGTTCTTATCAATACTGTATTGAAAGCTAGTGTCTCCTTTTTCGCTAATGATTTCTTTTACACCATGGTGCTTCTCGCTCCACCACCGATTATAGATTGAATTATCGTGATTGCCCGCTGAAGATACAGCCACTTTAAAAAAATCGGGGTAGACCAATATGGCTGCAGTACTCATAAACCCACCGCCAGAATGTCCATGTATGCCCACACGATTGATGTCTAGATACGGATAGCGGTCTGCCAATTGTTCTGCTACCGTTTTTTTATCAGCCAATCCATAATCGCGAAGGTTGCCATACCCATAATTATGGTACCATTTACTTCGGCTTGGGTGACCACCTCTATTGCCTAGTGTAATTACCACCATACCCAATTGTGCAAGTCGATCTGTGCGATCAAAACCCTTACTGAATGAGGTATTCATTGCCTCTGTTTGCGGGCCAGGATAAACATATTCTACTATTGGATATTTTTTGGTACTGTCAAAATCAAATGGCTTATACATTACCCCATATAAATCGGTAATTCCATCGTCGGCTTTTGCTTTAAAAGTTTCTGGAAATTTATATCCCGCAGCAAAAAGGCTGGTTAAGTCCGCATTCTCCAACTCCATAATTTTTTTGCCATCCGAAGCTAATAAAATTGATTTAGGAATGGTATTCACCCTTGAATAATTGTTAATCAGGAATTTTTGATGGTCATCCATTGTTGCAATGTGATCAAAATCGCCAGGGTTCAATAGTTTCATTCCCGTACCATCAAAATTAATACGATAAGCATGCAAGTAATAAGGATTCTCCCCTATCTCTTTGCCATTAGCTGAAAAGTAAAGTATTCGATTTTTTTCATCAATTCCCAATATTTCCTCTGCGTGCCAAGTTCCATTAGTGATTTGATTTTTGAGTTTGCCGTATTCATCATAAAGATAAAAATGTCCCCATCCGTCGTTTTCACTCCATTGTATTAATTCTTTTCCTTCATTCACCAAACCCAATCGCCTTATTTCTACATAGGTATTTAGCTGTTCTTGAATAAGGGTTTTAGCGGTTGCTGATGGAATATCCACGAGGCAGATATCAATCTTTTTTAGGTCGCGACTGGTTCTGCTAAAATAAAATTTATCTGCTGTGCCCAACCATAAACTCGGTCTACCCTCATCGTCTCTACTGCTTACTTTTGCAGGAGCTAACCAGAGACTCATGCTCTGGTCTTTGTACATACCTGTTGCAATTTCTTTCATTGTTTTAGAGGACCATTCAAACAATCGCAGGTATTCTTTTGGCGATTCAGTTTCGCCCGGCATCCAATACTTATAAGTTTCTAAAGTAGGGCGCGGATCGGCAATACTGTTGATTACCCAGAGGTCTTTTACTTTACGGCTATCGGTTATATTCAGAGCAAAATATTTGGCATCGGGCGACCAAAGTATGAATACTGGTCTACGAATACCTTTGTTTTTTTCACGCTCAATATTGGTCTCTCCATTTCCATCAATGTGATAACCAAAATTTTCAATACCATCTTTAGTGAGCTGTGTTTCAATAATGGTAGTGTCTTTATCGTTCACCAAAGCTTTGTTGTAATTGGCTCTATCCATCCACCATAAATTATTTAGTTTACCAAATACAATGATGGAACTATCGGGTGAGAAATTTGCCCAGTTGGGTTTTCGTTTGGTCTTCTTAGGATCGGTAATTTCTAACAGTTCTGTGGTAATAATATTGTATTCAAAATAGAATACTTTTTTCTCCATTATGGGTGGAATTGTTTTTTTATTGACCGTGTCTTTTTTTGCAGTACTGTCTTTTTTAATAATGTCTTTGGTAGTTTTTACTTCAAACTGAATCCAATTTTCATCGCGTATAAATTTCAAACTATCAACCATTAGGTGCTGGGCGTCCATTGGTTCATCCGAAATACGAGTAAGTTTGGCAGCTAGCAAAGCGTGATCGAATAATGGCTTCTTCTCAGCTTTGGAAGCATCCACTATCATCCATTTTTTACCTTCTGTTGTTTCATAAGTATACCAAAAACGATCCGATTTTTTTAGCCAATGCGGATCAACAGTCGTACTGAAAACCATTTTTTGTACTTTCTGCGGCGAAAATCGAGCCGCCAAATTATAATTGGCTTTTGTAATTGGCGTCTGTTGAGCCAAAATGGGATTACAGCATAAGAGAAAACAAAAAGTCTTTATTAAACGCATAATGGGTTAATTTGGTGCATGAAAATACTAGTTTCATTTATTCAAATCGTACCACTTATCAAATAATCAAAGGGATTTTGTTATTACTAAAGACAACCTGTTAATCATTATGATTAAGAAATGAGTTATAGACACGGGAGTATTAGTTACCAGCCTCTTTCTTTGCAGCAGCCTTCATTTTTTCGTTGGCCGTAATCACAAACTGTACTCGTCTATTAGTAGCCTTATTTTCTGCACTGGTATTTTCTACTTTGGGTTGGGTTTCACCGTACCATTTAGTACTCATACGAGAAGATGATACACCAGCCTCTCTTAATGCAATAGCAACTGCAGTAGCTCTTCTTTCAGATAATGCTAAATTATAGGTTTCAGATCCTACATTATCTGTATGCCCTTCTATAAGAATATTGGTTTCGGGGTATTCGCTCAATATTTTCTGAAACTTATTCAATGCCAATTGTGAGTTGGCATTAATTGTAGATTGATTATTATCGAAAAACACACCTGTTTTTGAACCATCGGGATTATTATCGTCAAAAGTCACGTCAATTCCTTCACCTACCCTTTTAACACTTGCACCAGGAATTTCTTTTTCAATTTTAGCAGCTTGGTTGTCCATATTTTTACCAATAATACTTCCAGCCACTCCGCCAACTGCGGCACCTAAGATGGCCCCTAGCGCAGTATTGTTTTTATTACCAATATTATTTCCTAAAACGCCACCGATTATTGCTCCGCTAGCAGCACCAACAGTAGCACCTTTTTTCTGATTACTGGTATTCTTAATGGTTTCGCAGCTGCATATAATAATTACAGAAACTGCCACAAATAATGTCGGATAAATATATTTTCTTAACATATCGCAAAGGTCGACAAATAATCGCTCACTTTGTTACAAAAAACTATTTATTACTTACACAATTAATTGTTTAACATTTTCTACACTTTTATTAAAATCTACTATTTCCCCCCGTTCCCCACCCAGTCTGCAACAAATAAATTGGTATCCCTTGTTCCCCCATTATTTCGGTTTGAACCAAAAACTATTTTCTTTCCATCGGGGCTAATCATTGGGAATGCATCAAAGCCTTTATCGCGACTAATTTTCTGCATATTCTTCCCTTCTAAATCTACCAAATACATATTAAATGGAAATCCCCTTTTATATTCATGGTTGCTACAAATGATAATATGCTTACTATCTGGTGTAAAATTAGGTGCCCAATTAGCTTGACCCCAATTTGTAATCTGCTTAGCATCAGTACCATCTGCATTGGCTACCCATACTTCCATATTTGTGGGTGCAACAATGCCTTCTTTCAGTAATGCTTTATATTCTGCTTGCGCAGCCACCTCTTTCGGTCTACTTGCACGCCAAACAATTCTTTTCCCATCGGGACTAAACCATGCACCTCCATCATAGCCCAAATCAAACGTAATTTGCTTTTCTTTACCACTGGCTAAATCCATAATATACAATTCTAAGTCGCCTGATTTATCACTGCAATAAATCATTTTTTTGCCATCATAAGACAGTGTAGCTTCTGCATCATAGCCTTTAGAATTGGTCAACTTTTTTACAATCTTACCATTCAAATCAGCCATATATATATCATAGCTATTGTACAAAGGCCATATATAACGGTTGCCATATTTTTCTCTGTCGGGTATGGGGGGACAAGCATCGCCGCCCTCATGCGTTGATGCATAAATAAAATGCTTACCATCAGGCATAAAATAAGCACAGGTAGAACGTCCCTTTCCTGTTCCTACCAGCTTATATTCAAATTTTTCGCCTGCTTTGGTGGGTAGTTTCCCTATAAAAATCTGATCGCAATTCAATCCCTCTTTTGGATTGGTTCTTTGAAAAATAATATGCTTACTATCAAAACTCCAATAGGCTTCTGCATTGTCGCCACCAAAAGTGAGTTGCTGAATATTTTTAAAATGATTTTCCCCTTCAAAACGCAGGGTATCACTGGGAATTACGGTCTGAGCAATCGTTGTAAAAAATGGCACTATGGTAGCTAAAACTAAAAAATATTTTCTCATAAAATGGCTTAGATGAAGCGCAAAAATACAAGCTAAACAAACTGAAACTGTCAGATAATTGTCAGATAATGATTTTACTGGTTAATTTAGCAGCATGAATCCTGTTTTTATTTGCATTTGCTGTTTAGTACTGATGGGCTGTAACGATTCAGCGACTGAGCAATTTTCGGCATATGAAGAAAAAGCTGGAGAAAGTAAAGCCCTGCAAGCCATTGCGAAATCCATTCAATTATACCCAGATAGTACCGCACTAATTGAACAATATATTCAATTATTAGACAGTGCTGGCGACTATACTAAAGCCATACTACAAAACGAACGGCTGTTGAAAAACGACAGCCTCAACCACGCATTATGGTATAGAAAAGGTATTTACAGTGAACACCTTTATGATACTGCCGGAGCTATTAAATATTATCGTTTTTCTATTAAGAGTTATGCTACACCCCAAGCCCTGCTTGCTTTAGCAAATTTATTGGCAGAACAAAAAAATGCAGATGCACTCCTACTCTGTAAAAATACCAGCACTTTATTTCCTGTGAGAGAATTAAAGGCTGACTTGTATTTTATTAAAGGAGTTTACTATGCTCGCAGCGGAAATTACAAGGAAGCTACCAGCAGGTTCGACTCCTGTATCGCGAACAGGTACCGCTATTTAGAAGCCTATATGGAGAAAGGATTTATTTTATATAATAAATCCCAAATTGATAAAGCTTTTTTGCTTTTTGAAACAACAACCAAACTCAATCCCGCTTATGCAGATGGCTATTACTGGATGGCTGAATGCAAACAAGCAACAAATGAACGAACTGAAGCAATCAACTATTACCAAAAAGCACTTACTTTCGATTCCACAATAAAAGAAGCCAAGGAAGCCATACAACAACTTCAATAAAAAATAATTTATGCCGATTATAGCCCCCTCCCTGTTGAGTGCCAATTTTCTGAATTTAGAAGCTGACTGTACCATGCTCAACAATAGTAAAGCTGACTGGTTTCACTTAGATGTGATGGATGGAAGATTTGTACCCAATATAAGTTTTGGATTGCCAGTAATCAGTGCCATCCGTAAAGCCACCACAAAAATTTGTGACGTTCATTTAATGATTGAAGAACCGGGCAACTATGCAAACGCTTTTAAAGATGCTGGCGCAGATATACTAACCGTTCATATTGAAGCCTGCCCTCATTTACATCGAAATATTGAACAGATTAAAAGCCTCGGCATGAAAGCTGGTGTTGCAGTAAATCCACATACTTCTATTGCACTATTAGAAGCTATTATTGATGATATAGATCTGGTATGTTTAATGAGTGTAAATCCTGGCTTTGGTGGTCAAAGTTTTATTCCCTATACCCTCACAAAAATTGCAGCACTAAAACAAATGATTCTTGCAAAAAAAAGTAGTTGCTTAATAGAAATCGATGGGGGCATAACCCTAAATAATGCTGCGTCTATTATTCATGCAGGTGCAGATATTCTGGTAGCTGGTAATACTGTTTTTAAATCAGCCAACCCAACTCAAACCATTGAAGCATTAAAATTAATTGGCGAATAATTCAGATGCAACCTGAATTATTCTTTCCACAACTGTGAATAAGAAACATTAGGAATTGTATACGCATTCTAACTAAATTTGAAAAAGAAGTAATGCCTCGTATTTTGATCCTTCATCTAAAACCCAAAGAGATTGACAGAGACCATCATCAGCTTAGAAACCGTTAATCCTACCGAGTTTTTTGGCGTAAACAATGGCAAACTAGATTTGCTTAAAAAGAAATTTCCCCTTTTAAAAATTCTTTCCAGAGGCACTCAATTAAAACTGAGCGGAGCACCCGAACAGATTGATACTGCCCGTGAAAAAATTGACCTTATTGTTCAATACCTTCAACGCAATGGTCATTTGAGTGAGGGTTATTTTGAGCAAATTTTAGGTGGCGACGATGCAGAAGTTGTGGACAATTTCGTTGAAAGGAATCCCAATGACATTCTAGTATTTGGTCCAAATGGTAAAACGGTAAGAGCCCGCACCCAAAACCAGAAAAAAATGGTGCAGGCTGCCGATAAAAATGATATTGTGTTTGCCATTGGCCCTGCAGGTACTGGCAAAACATATACTGCAGTTGCATTGGCAGTGCGCGCACTTAAAAACAAAGTAGTAAAGAAAATAATCCTCACTCGTCCCGCTGTTGAAGCTGGAGAAAGTTTGGGTTTCTTACCGGGCGATTTAAAAGAAAAAATAGATCCCTACCTACGGCCCCTCTACGATGCATTGGATGATATGATTCCAGCAGACAAGTTGGGTTATTATATGAGCACTAGAACCATAGAAATTGCCCCCCTTGCTTATATGCGTGGTAGAACATTAGATCATGCATTTATTATTTTAGATGAGGCACAGAACACCAATGACCTTCAACTTAAAATGTTCCTAACCCGCATTGGCTCAAATGCTAAAGCCATTATTACCGGTGATCCCACTCAAGTAGATTTGCCGAGAAATATGAGGAGTGGATTGGAAAAATCAACCCGTATTTTAAAAAATATTGAAGGCATTGCACATATTGAATTAAACGAAGAAGACGTGGTTCGTCACCGTCTTGTAAAAGCCATCATCAAAGCCTATGAAAAGGAGAAAGAAGACGGAGAACAAGGCCACAACCGATAAGCAGTTTCTACACAGTTTTTTTTGCTTATTTTCGTTTTTTGAACTGAATTAGCAATCGATTATGAATAAAGTTTTTTTTTGTGGTATTATATGCCTCGGCTTGTTTCAATTTTCGGCCAAAGCCCAGCGACCCACTTCAAGTGGCAAGCCCAAGCCTTTAGCTGTAAATCAAACAATTGCTACTCCCGCAGCCAGTGATGCGCAAAACGTTTTTCCAGAATCTGGTTTTGCGGGTATTGGCATTCTTACACCTGGTGCCCCCATGGAAATTAAAAAAGGGATTGGCAATACCCGATCAAAAAATATTTTATTAAAACTCAGCAATGAGTGGGCTTCGGGGGGACAAAATGAACCCTCCATCATGTTCTCCAACGGCGACCTTACCAATCCAAAGAATATCAGCTATTGGACTATTGGTGCTAGGGTTTCTGGGGATGACGTGTTAAAAACACCTCAAACATTTAAAATCAGCCACAAAGCAGGAAACGATGCAACTGAGAAAGAATTTTTCTCCATAGATTCCTATGAAGGTCGCGTTAAAATTGGCGATGTGAACACCCAAGTAGATGGCTATAAATTGTATGTAGAGCAAGGTATTTTAACAGAGAAAGTTAAAGTGGCTATTAAAAATTCTAAGGATTGGTATGACCATGTTTTCCATAAAAATTATTCTTTAATGCCTTTACCCCAGCTTGAAAAATACATTCAAAAAAACAAACATTTACCCGGCATTCAAACTACCGAAGAAGTAATGAAAGATGGATTGGATTTGGGTAAGATGAATGCGTTATTGTTAAAAAAAGTAGAAGAACTTACCCTTTATAATATTCAACAGCAAAAAGAAATTAATGCCATAAAAAAGTTGCTTAAAAAAAGGACAAAGCAATAGCAACAATCCAGCTTTCCTTATTTTGTATCTACTACCTCTATTTCAAATACCAACACACTGTTTGGAGGTATACTTTTGCTTCTTGATCGAATTGAATAAGCTAATGCCGATGGAATAAAAATCTTTACCACACTACCTACTTTGCATTGGGGAACAATTAGCTGCCAGCCTTTTATTAAACGATTCAGCGGAAATACTGCTGGCTTATCCTTGGTTTGATCAAATATAGAATCGTCTACCAATAAACTACCTTTATAAAATACTGTAACCGTATCGGTAAGTTTTACAAAAGCACCCTTACCTTCTTTTACAATTTTATAATATACCCCATCTTTACTGCCAGTAGTATCAATTCTTTTAGCGTTTACGGCGTCTATAATTTCCGCGTAATCTTTCTGCGCTTGCTGCAAAGAATCTGTGTTTTTTGTCCAGTCAACTACAGGACGCTCACCGCTTGATTGCTTGGCAAAGAAATCTCCCGATTGAATTGCAATCCACTTACCTCGCTCGGTTTGAATCCAAGGATTTGTTTTGGCAGGATCTACGCCAAGAAGGGTTTGTTGAAAACGAGTGAATGCAATGGCTTCATTGGTTAGTTTATAAGCTGCTAAAAATTTCCAACGCTGCAAATCAGGTTCTAAAAAATACGCTGTATAAATAGTAGATTTTGTAGCACTATCAGGTAAGGCAGTCACCATTGTTTTATACACTTGATTTTCCTTCCAGGTTTTATTCCATAACGCTGTAGCAATATTACTCCCATCGCTTTGCTTTTTTATGGAAGTTGCAATACCAATACCAGCAGCAAATAATTCAACCTGCTGCGTTGGCAATGCAGTTAAAGCAAAGCCTACTCGGCGTTTTCTGGCTTTTCGAATCAGTTGTATTTCACCCGACTGAAATCCATTTGCAATAAATATTTGTTTTCTTTTGATACTGTTTTCTTTCACCAAAAACTCAGTATACAAAGTAAATACTCGGCCACTATCGGGTATTTTAAAATCGTTGGCAACAAGGGTATGTTGACTGAATACTTGTATTGACAACCACGAGCAAAATAGCAATAAAAAAATAGTTTTCATAAATAGGTATATATCCAAATCTACGAAACAACTGATTGGTTATTCAAAAAATCTCTGAACCAATAACCAGAGTTTTTAATGGTTCGCAACTGGGTATTAAAATCTACATGTACCAATCCAAATCTAGCGTTGTATCCTTCCGACCATTCAAAATTATCGGTGAGCGTCCATGCTAGATAGCCACTTAGTTTTACCCCATCATTTTTGGCTCTTCCCGCAGCGGCTATATATTGTTTAAAATAATCTATCCTACGAGTATCATCAACCACACCATTTACGAGGTGGTCTTTAAATGCCGCCCCACCTTCGGTAATCATAATTTCTTTTACACTTCCATACATCCAGAAACGTTTAATCATTCTATAAAAACTTTCTGCATTTATTTCCCATCCCAATGCGGTATGAGGTACTTTTCTTGTAGCAGCTTTTACTTCAGACATTTGTATATAAGGAATGAGTGGATTGTATTTCACGGTCAATGCAAAATAATTTTGCAGTCCAATAAAATCAAAATTAAACTGCATCCGATCTTTATATTTCCATGCTTTGGTATGAATATGTAATTTTTCAAAAAAAGGCAGTGGAACATCTTCAGGATAACCTCTCCCAAGTACGGGTTCAATAAATAAACGATTCAGTAACGCATCTCCTCTTTTAGCTGCCAAAATATCGTCTGGCTTATCGGTAAAAGGCATCACTTCACTACAAGAAAAACTGGTGCCTATATATGCATTGCTAACCGAAGATCGGATGATTCTTCCACCCTCTGCTGTACAAAGTACCGCATTGTGAATAGCAGACATATACTGGTTCATACTAATAATGCCTGGTGCGTGTTTCCCCAGCATATAACCCAAAGTG
This sequence comes from Sphingobacteriia bacterium, assembly GCA_004294135.1. Classification (GTDB taxonomy): domain Bacteria; phylum Bacteroidota; class Bacteroidia; order Chitinophagales; family Chitinophagaceae; genus Sediminibacterium. The sequence goes on along the minus strand of RDZY01000019.1, from coordinate 12,468 downwards.
GTAAAGCCCATTGGCTCATTTAATACAATCCAGTTTTTAACTTTATCACCATATTCATCCGCACATAACTTGGCAAAGCGACTGAACCATTTAAGCATATGGGTACTGGCCCAGCCTCCTTCTTTTTGTAGCTCCTGCGGTAAATCCCAATGGTATAAAGTAACAAACGGAACCAGATCCAATGCAATACATTCGTCAATCAGCCGATGGTAAAATGCAATGCCTTCTTTGTTAACGCGACCAGTTCCTTCGGGTAAAATTCTACTCCAAGCAATAGAGAAACGAAATACTTTAAAGCCCAAAGCTTTCACCAGCATTAGATCGTCTTTGTAACGGTGATAAAAATCGGTGGCGACAGTAGGCTTAACTCCAGATTTTATTTTACCCATTCGGCGTGAAAATGTATCCCAAATAGACAGTCCTTTTCCATCTGAAAAAGCAGCTCCTTCATTCTGCAAAGCAGAAATAGCTATACCCCAGAGAAAATCAGTCCCAAAATCAGCAGATCCTAATTGATGTTTAAATTGCAATGCAGGAATTTGTACAAATATCCTTCCTATACACCATGCTTGTGATTAAGCTATTGTTATGTTTTGAATTTAAAAAGAAGCTAAGCTCCTAAAATGGTGTGACCTAATTTGTCTCTTTTGGTGGCCAAATACTTCTCATTATGTGGATTAGAAGCAACTTCAATAGCAACTACTTCTACTATTGATAGTCCATATCCTTTTAGTCCCGCTCTTTTACGAGGATTATTACTCATTAAACGCAGGTTGGTAACCCCCAAATACCTAAGTATCTGTGCACCTACTCCATAATCTCTTTCATCCATGCCAAAGCCCAGTTCTAGATTGGCTTCCACTGTATCTAAACCACCTTCTTGCAATTTATATGCTTTTAATTTATTAATCAACCCAATACCTCTACCCTCTTGATTCATATATAGAATTACGCCCTTGCCTTCCGATTCTACCATGCGCATCGCTTTGTGCAATTGATCGCCACAATCGCAGCGCAAACTGCCCAATATATCCCCCGTAAAACAACTGCTATGCACCCTTGTTAATACCGCTTCCCCCTCTTTCCATCCGCCTTTTACTAAGGCAAGGTGTTCGGCTCCAGAGAGTTTTTCCTTGAATGCAACCAGTTCAAATAAGCCGAATTTGGTGGGCATAGAAACCCTTACCAATTCTTCAATTAAAGAATCGGTTTTCAAACGAAAATCAATCAGGTCTTTGATGGAAATTATTTTTAACTGAAATCGTTTAGCAATGGTTAACAACTGGGGTAGTCTAGCCATTGTTCCATCTTCATTCATCACTTCTACTAAAACACCAGCTGGCTCTAGATTCGCAAGCCGTGCCAAATCAACCGTAGCTTCTGTATGCCCACTCCTGCGCAAAACGCCACCTGATTTGGCTTTTAGGGGGAAGATATGACCTGGCCTTCCCAAATCACTTGCTTTGGTTTGAGGGTGCACCAGTGCTTGAATGGTTTTAGAACGATCTTGTGCAGAAATACCAGTGGTAGTGCCTTGCCCAATCAGGTCAATCGATACCGTAAAAGCTGTTTCATGCAAAGAGGTATTAGAGCTTACCATTGGAGTAAGTTCTAATTCAGCGCAACGCTCTTCAGTAAGTGCAGCACAAATCAATCCGCGACCTTCTTTACACATAAAATTAATGGCTTCTGGGGTAGCAAATCTGGCCGCCATAATAAAGTCGCCCTCATTTTCACGGCCCTCATCATCCACCACAATTACCATTTTACCGTTACGAATATCGTCTATTGCTTCTTCTATCCTATCTAACATATTTACTCTATTAATCTGTAAAATTAAGCATTCCATTTTAGATGCTGTTTACCCCCCCGTTAAAAAACAGCTGAAATAAGTATAAATACCTGTTCATCCGCCCTGATAACCACTTAGCATTGTTGAAAATACTTTGAAATGAAAATCATTTGCATTTGTGCCGCAATGCTGATCTACCCATTTACATTACAGTCGCAAACCACTTCTGGTTCAATAGGCGGCATCATCTATTTATTTAAAAAGCCCTTACCCTACGCCAATATAATATTAAAGCAAACACAGTCAGGCACCGTTTTCCAAACCAATAGCAATTCAAAAGGATACTATTTTTTTTCCGCAATAGATCCAGGGTCGGGTTATACAATGCAGATAGTGTACAAAACAACAGACACTCTTCTGATAGAGAATATAATAGTTACACTGGGAAGTAATTTGGCATTGAATATTGAATTACAACCAACGCAATATTCATTAAAACCTGTTTCCGTTAAATCGAATTATTTTGCAATGGGTAAGCAAGACCAGCAATCTGTTTTAATAGGTGCCGAAGAAATAGAAGCTACGCCTGCTAGAGGCCGAAGTTTCAGCGGACTATTTAACAATCAACCCAGCGCATTGGTGAATAACAACAATGGCGCTGTATCTTTTTCGGGACAGAATAATCGCTACAATTCAATTTATATTGATGGTGCATTACAAAACGATGTATTTGGTTTATCTCCCAGCGGAAGTTTTGGGGGACAAGCAGGTAGTTTTCCAGCAGCCACAGAAACTATTGAACAGATGCAAATACTGCTATCCCCTTTTGATGCCTCAATGGGAGGCTATACGGGTGCTGCCATTAATATGATTACAAAATCGGGGAAAAATAATCCTGTCTCCACCATTTACCGATATTGGAAAGGGCATGAACATACACAAAACAATACAGGTGTTTCATTGAGCGGCCCTATCAGGCAAAATAAATTATTTTATTATTTGAATGGGGACTACACAAAAGAATCAGCATCCGATTTATATGCAATAAACAATTACAAAGGAGATACCAAAAACCCAGCACAACTTACCAATATAGCGAATACTTTTCAATCTATTTACGGATATGACCCGGGATGGGTTGACAGTAGAAATAATCAAAATGCACTTAGGTTAACGCTGAGAATGGATGCAAGAATGAATGAAAAAAATAATTTGACCATTCACTTGAAACACAACGAAGCCACTAGAATAAATACACTCCCAAGCAATGAAACAGCTATTGTTTTTTTAAACAATGGAAAGGAAATTCAGCACCAATTATTCAGTGCCGCAGTAGAATGGAAATACAGGTCTTCAAAAAAAATTGACCATCAACTATTATTGAATTATACTTTTTCAAAAGACCTAACACAACCCAGGGGAATGGCCTTCCCCTCTTTGAGAATATTAGATGGTGATGCAATTATATTATTAGGAAACAACGAAGACGCCATGAATAATTCTATCCTACAATCAAATACCAATCTCTTGTATAAACGCAGTTTTGGAAAAGGAAAAAAAAGGTGGGTATTGGGGACTGAATTAGAGTACAATGCAATGGAAAATAATTTTATTCAAAGTAGGAATGGCAGTTTCTTTTATTATTCACTGAGTAATTTTTTTCAGAATAAAACACCCGGAGGATATCGTGCCAATTTTAAGCAAGAAGATCAGCCCGATCAAATACACGCATTCAAAACCGCTTTATTCATGAATCATCAATGGCGTTGGAATAAAAATATAAGCTTGCAAACGGGATTGAGAATGAGCTACCAAGCAATTTTAAACAGTCCCCCTACAGATGCTTTTACCAACGACAGTACCCTACCCATTCTTCAAAAATCTTATACCATTGCAGATCATTTATCGGGACAAAAGCCAATGATTAAGCCATCTATTTCTCCAAGAATTTATTGGCAAATAGAAATTCCCAACAAAAAAATAAGTCTGCAAATTGGTACAGGTTGGTTTTCGGGAAGAATGCCTTTTGCTTGGCTGGGTGGATTGTACAGCAACAATGGAATTACAAGTGGTGCATTCGATCCTAATATTGTTGAACTAAGAAAAATTCGCTTTCGCAATCCACTTTTAGAACCTTGGTTACCTACCAGCTACCCTATAAACGCGTCAAAAGGTGTAGTGCATTTAGCCAGTCCCCAAATAACCATGCCATCGGTATGGCGATCAATTTTACAAGTGAAAAAAATATGGAACAATCAATATAGTCTCACCATTGATGCAATGCATTATATGAATACAGCAGAAATAGGTTTTACCAATATCAATATTTTACCCGCAACGCAAAAACTTGAAGGTGCAGATAATCGATTGATTCATTCCAATATCAACAACGCAAAAATTCCGATACTGGCAGACAGCACTAACCCTTACGATCAAATAATATTATTGCACAATCAAAATACACAACGTGGATATGGATATCGGTTTGGAGGAGCATTAAAAATGCAGTCGCCTTATTTTAACTGGCAATTGCAATACAGTTATGGCGAATCGTATGCAGTGCAAGATGGCAACTATTCAATATTAGAAAACCATTGGCGTTTAAATGAACAGGTAAATGGAAGAAATAATTTGGCGCTTTCTAGGTCTGATTTTAGTGTAGGCAATCGCGTGCTTTTTTCCATTAGCCGCAACTATGCAATCACTCGAAAACAAAAAATAACTGTCGCCTTATTTTACAATGGGCAATCAGGTACGCCTTACAGTTTTGTGTATGGAAAGCGCAGTTTGAGTAGGGATGATATGGAAACAGTGGGTTATGACTTATTGTATATTCCTACTGCTGTGGAGTTGACCAATCAAGTATTTCAACCATTTATTACCAAGGATATTTATTATACAGCAGAACAGCAGAAGGAAGCATTGGAATGGTTTATTGAGCAAGAACCCTATTTAAAAAAGAATCGGGGGAATTATGCTGCCCGCAATGGAAGTCGCTCCCCTTTTAACCATCGGGTAGACCTAAGGATATCTGGATATATACCCATTAAAATAGATAGAAAAAGGTATGGGCTGGGATGGAGTATTGATTTAATGAATATGGGTAATTTATTAAACAAGAATTGGGGAAGAAATTGGCATATTCCCGGGAATCGATTGAAATTGATCGATTTTATGGGAATGTTGAGCGATCAATCCATGGTGCCGACATTTAACTTTGATCCATCCATGATTCAACAAAACTATTGGCGTGATGGGAATAGCAACCACCCTGCATTTTCAGAAAAATGGATGGTTCAATTGGGACTGAGGGTTGTTTTTTATTAACAAGGTTCAGCCAAAAAGGGAAATAAGGCAGTTCGCCAAGAAAGAATAAATAGTTGATTATCAGTTCATAATATAAGCAATTATACAATACCAATAGTAAAAATGTTGATAATGATCATATTAAGAAATCATTATTTTAACAGGATTTTGGGAAAAGAGACCATTAAGTTGGATATTTGCGGCATCAAAACAAAGATTATGAGAATATTTAAGCAAATTTCATTCGTTGCCATTGCGTTATTAGCATCTCTGGTAACGAGTGCACAAGTTACGACCAGTAGTATTACTGGAATTATCTCTTCCGCAGATGGACTAGCAAAGGAGGGTGCATCAATATCTGCTATCCACACACCCTCTGGAACACAATACGGAACCTTAGCAAAAAAGGGTGGTGTTTTTACATTAGCAGGATTAAGAACAGGAGGCCCTTATACCTTAAAAGTTAATTATGCAGGTTTAAAACCTCAATCAATCAACGATATATACTTGGTACTGGGTGAACCATATACAATTAATCCAATATTGGTAGATGAATCAAAAGTGTTGAGTGAAGTAGTTGTTTCGGCCATAAAAAAGAAAACTAGTGGAGATAAATCAGGCGGTGCTTCAACTGTAATTAATCAGCGTTTATTGAATAATATGCCAACGATTAGTCGTAGTATTGGAGACTTTACACGTCTTACACCTCAAGCAAATGGAACAAGTTTTGCTGGTCGTGACGGAAGATTCAACAACACACAAGTGGATGGTGCGAACTTGAATAACAACTTCGGATTAAGCAGTGACCCATTGCCAGGCGGAGGTTCAAGCCCTATCTCAATAGATGCTATTGAAGAAGTTTCTGTAAATATTGCTCCATTTGATGTAAGGCAATCTGGCTTCACGGGTGCTGGCATCAATGCAATTACCAAAAGTGGAACCAATACCCTCAAAGGGACTGTATATGGACTATATAGGAATCAAGATTATAATGGTCGTAATGTAGGTAATGTAAAATTACCCACTCCAGTTACTTCAAGTAGTAAAATTTTTGGGGCAACAGTTGGTGGTGCTATCATAAAAAATAAATTATTTTATTTCTTAAGTTATGAAGAAGAGGAGAGAAATTCGCCAGGTATAACTTTTAGCCCTAAAGGTGGTTCTGGTAATGGCAATATCTCTAATACTTCTGTAGATTCATTACAGAAATTTGCCAACCATTTAAAAACCAAATACGGGTATGATCCTGGCGCTTTTGATAATTTCCCCAACTTCATTGTTAAAAACCACAAATTTTTAGCGAAAATTGACTGGAATATTAATAAGAATCACAAATTAACTGCAAAATATAGTGAGTTAGTTAACTTTAATGACCAACAATTGAATGGCAGTAGTATTCCTAACAATCCTAGTTTTACACCTGCTGGCGGATCAAGTATTACTCGTTTACCTAACAACCGTTTCAGCTTAAATTCAATGTCTTTTGAGAATTCAAATTTTAAGTTTAAAGATTTAGTTAGAACTGGATCAATAGAATTGAACTCTAATTTTAAAGGCAAATTTTCTAACCAATTTATCGCAACATTTTCAAAAATTCAATCTACTCGTTCTGTTGAAGGCGCGTTCTTTCCTACCATTGATATCTTCAATAATAATGGTCAAAACTATATGAGTGCTGGTACTGATCCTTTTACCAGAAACAATGATGTAATCAATGATGTATTCAATGTCACCAATAACTTTACGTATTACGCTGGTAAGCATACACTAACTGCAGGTATTTCTTATGAATATCAGCGCGTAGGAAATATGTTTATGCCAGGTGCTTCTAGTTATTATGCATTTAATTCTTTAGATGATTTTATTAATAATAGAAGACCAGCTGCTTATTCATATACTTTTTCACTTGTTCCAGGTAAAGACGCAGTTTATTCAGCTGACCTTAAATTGGGACAATTAGGTGTATATCTTCAAGATGAATTCAATATAAATGAAGATTTTAAATTGACTTATGGATTAAGATTGGATAAAGTACTCTATCCAGAAGCACCCTTAGAAAACCCTAATATCACTGCGTTGAGTTTCCCCAACAAAGATGGAATTCAAACCAATTACAAGACCAGCGAATGGCCAAATCAAAAAACTATTTACTTCTCCCCTAGAATTGGGTTTCGGTATAAAATTGATGAAGAAAATATTGTTTTTAGAGGTGGTTTAGGATTATTTACAGGAAGACTTCCCTTCGTATTCCTGACGAATATGCCAACTAATAGCCAGATGTTTCAAGCGGGACAAGCTGTTACAAGTCCTGCCCTTCTGAATAACTATTTATTTAATCCTAACCCAGATGCTTATAGAAGCAGTTTCAGCCCAACCCCAGGTGTACTTCCTAATAATGCAAATATTGTGTTGATGGATAGGGACTTTAAATTCCCTCAGGTATTGAGATCTAACTTTGCATTTGATAAAAAAATAGGTAACGGATGGAGCATTACCATGGAGGCATTGTATACCAAGGATATCAATACAGTGATTATGAGAAACGCCAACCAGAGAAACCCAAATGCTGTATTGGCTGGTGCTGACAATAGAGCTAGATATCTTGCAACCGCTGATAGGAGGCTTTACCCAACTATAGGTAGTGCTGTGGTACTTGAAAATGCTAGTCGCGGTGGCAGTGGATCACTTACATTTCAGGTTACTAAAACTACTACAAAAGGATTCTTCGGAACCTTGGCTTATACCAGAAATTTTGCTACAGAGTTAACCTCTAATCCCGGTAATCAAGCTGTATCTGCTTGGCAATCTAATCCAACAAATGGAACTCAGAATGATCAAGTATTATCAAATTCTGCTTATGTAACTCCGCACAGATTAATATCTTCAATGTCTTACAAGTTTGAATATGCTAAGTATTTCGCTACCACTTTCTCTCTATTTGGAGAATTAGCAAAAGGGAATAATTACAGCTACACTTATAACGGAGATTTAAATAATGATGGCAATAGTTCCGATCTTATGTACATCACAGGTAACCCAATTTTCGTAGCTCAAACTGCTTCTGGCGGTAATCCTGCACGCAGTGTTGCAGAACAACAAGCTGCTTGGAGTTTATTTATTCAAAACACCCCTTATTTAAGACAGAATTTAAATAGTTATGCTTCTCGTTTTGAATCATATTTACCATGGGTAAGTCGCTTTGATCTTAAAATCATCCAAGATTTTTATGCAAAAATCGGTTCTCGCAAACATACCTTACAATTAACAGCTGATATTTTCAACGTAGGGAACTTATTGTTTAAAAAAGCAGGAGTTAGACAAATTACTACTACCGCTCAACCATTAATTTTCAGAGGTTATGATGCAGGTGGTAATCCAACCTATAACTTACAGCAACAAAATGGTCAGCTTGTAACCATGCCTTGGCAAAATAATTTAAGCTTTGCCAGCACTTGGTCTATGCAATTGGGCATCCGTTATATATTCTAGTATTATACTACAATTCATAATAAAAAGACCTGCTCAACTAGTTGAGCAGGTCTTTTTATTATCCCATCATTTAGCATTTTTCTATCCCTTTATTCCCCACCCCCATTTTAAAAAATCGGGAAATGCTTTCGCCCAAGTAGCCACATCGTGCTTCCCATTTGCTAATTCAAGGTATTGAATATGTTGGTCGGTATAGCCCTTTGCCTTTAATTCAATAATTAAATCCAACGCATCATCAATGGTATCAATAATACCATTATTATTTCTATCCGCCGTTTCATCCAAAGTTCCGCACTCTATAAAAAACTGCAACCAAGGATGAAATACCCCTTTTCTAATTTGCAAATGCATCAATCGATCTAACTCTTCATCATAACCATCTTCATACCCCTTTCTCCTCCACCAAAGTGAAGCACTAAATAAACCTATTTTACAGAATTCACTGGCATGATTCCAACAGATATCAATGGCACTTAATCCTCCCAAAGAAAATCCTGCAAATGACTTGTCTTTAAAAGATATTACTTGGTACTTTCGGCGAATAAATGGCAGCAACTCATCCAATATAAATTTACTATACAAACCCGCTTTTGCTCCCCTACCCTCAAAGTCAGCAGAATAAGCAGTTCCATACTCCATTTTGCGGTCGGCTCCACAATGAATTCCAACACAAAAGAGCGGCTCTAAAACTTGCTGTGTCCACAAGTCATTTAATATTTCATCAAATGGCATTTTTGGTAAATCTTGACCATCATTTATCAGCAATAAACTTACTTGTTCCAATGTTGTCATATTCACTGGCAAATAAATGTCCAATAGAACTTTTCTTTCCAAATACTCCGAATAAATACTGTATTGTTCCATTTTACAAATGGAAACTGATTGAACTGTTGAAAGTTGCATGATTCCAAAAATAGTGAATAGATTTAAAATATAATAACAAGCAAGATTTCTTTATTAGCTTTAGATCGCTTAAATTACAATTCAACTAATAGCCATACTACAAAATAATAGTCGGCCAATTCACTTAATAATATGCATATATGAAAAAAATCGGGATTTTGTTTGGACAGGAAAGAAGCTTCCCAACAGCTTTTGTAGAAAGAATCAATAGTAAAAATATTCCAGGAATCATGGCTGAGCCTGTGAAAATTGACAAAGTTATTCAAGGTGTAAGTAGTGGCTATGCTGTGATTTTAGACAGAATTAGTCAAGACGTTCCCTTTTACAGGGCTTTCCTAAAAAATGCTGCACTTTGTGGAACCGCTGTTATCAACAACCCATTTTGGTGGAGTGCTGATGAAAAGTTTTTCAACAACTGCTTGTCCACAAAAATTGATGTTCCTGTTCCCAAAACCGTCATTCTTCCCTCTAAAGACCTACCCGTAGATACGTCTGAAGTTTCTTTCAGCAACCTTGCTTATCCGCTGGACTGGGAGGGTATTTTTGACTATGTTGGATTTCCGGCTTATATGAAACCTTTTGCTGGCGGTGGATGGAAAAATGTTTACAAACTCACTGATATGGCCGACTTCTTTCAGAAACACGCTGAAACAAAAGAGTTGGTGATGATGTTGCAAGAAGAAATAATTTTTGAAGAATATTATCGCTGTTATTGCATTGGAGGTAAGCACGTTAAAATAATGTCTTACGAACCTCGAAACCCGCACCACCTAAGGTATGTAGCCGATTTTAAACCTTCAGAAGAGCGATTGAAATTGATGACTGATATTGTATTGCGCATTAATAAATACCTTGGCTATGATTTCAATACAGTTGAATTGGCATTGAAAGATGGCGTTCCGTATGCAATTGATTTTTGCAATCCAGCACCCGATGCAGATCTTAAAAGTGTTGGTCAAGAAAACTTTGACTGGGTGGTTGAAACTGCTGCAAATTTTGCCATTGAAAAAGCACAATCACAAGTAGAAAATGCAGATAACCTTACATGGGGTGAATATATTAAACGCAGTGCTTCAGGAAAAAAATTGTATTGAGCATGGGAAATGTCAGCTATAAACACTTTACATTAGGTGTTGAGGAAGAATACATGGTAATTGATCCCGAAACAAGGGAGTTGAGAAGCCATGAACAAAAAATTGTATTGCTGGGTCAGGAAACTTTGAAGGATAAAGTAAAAGCTGAAATGCACCAAGCAGTAGTAGAAGTGGGTACCGATATCTGTAAAAATATAGACGAAGCTTTTGAAGATGTTGCTTCCCTTAGAGGTAATATTGCACAAATTGCTGGCGACCTTGGATTATGGGTAGGCGCATCTGGAACTCATCCTTTTAGTCACTGGGAAAACCAACTCATCACCGATCATATTCGTTACAACCAGATTGTGAATGAATTACAGGAAGCTGCAAGAAGCAATTTAATTTTTGGCTTGCATGTTCATGTTGGAATGGAAGACAGAAAAATGGCCATTCATATTGCCAATACTGCCCGTTATTTTCTACCACACGTTTATGCTTTAAGCACCAACTCCCCTTTTTGGGAGTCGCGAGAAACTGGTTATAAATCTTTTAGAACCAAAGTATTCGATAAGTTCCCTCGTACAGGTATACCCGACTATTTTGAAAGTTTTGAAGCTTATGAGAATTATGTAAACTTGTTAATCAAGACCAATTGTATTGATAATGCCAAGAAAATATGGTGGGATTTACGCGTTCACCCTTTCTTTAATACCGTTGAATTTAGAATTTGCGATGTGCCAATGACCATCATGGAAACCATGACCATCACTGCCCTTTTTCAGGCCATCTGTGCCAAAATTTATAAACTGAGAAATCAAAATCTCAATTTTATGATTTATCAACGCTCCTTAATCAACGAAAATAAATGGAGGGCTGGGAGGTATGGAATTGATGGTAAACTGATTGATTTTGGCAAAGAAATAGAAGTAGATACCAAAGCACTTATTTATGAATTACTCGATTTTGTAGATGATGTATTAGACGAACTTGGAAGTAGACACGTAATTGAACATATAACCAAAATATTTGAAATGGGTACTGGTGCTGACAGGCAACTAAAAGTGTACAGAGAAACTGGTAGTCTCGTAAGTGTGGTGGATTATATACACGACCAATTTTTATCGGTTTAGTTCAGTAAACGTATTCAGTTAAAATGTTATACTTCAATTTTTGGCATCTTTATTGCCAAGTAAATCTCTTTCATACTCCCAAGCAACGATTTTAACAGGTTGGGAGTCTTCTACTTTGTATCACCTTAAAATAACCTGCTTGACAGAACATGAGCTGATTAAAGGTTGTATTAGGCAAGAGCCCGCTTGCCAGCGCTCGCTGTTTGAAAAACACGCAGGTAGAATGATGGGCGTATGTCTGCGTTATTCACAGGACAATATGGAAGCGGAAGATATGATGCAAGATGCTTTTATTAAAGTATTTCAATATATAAACCAATTCAAATTTGAAGGCTCATTTGAAGGCTGGATCAGGAGAATAGTGGTAAATACTTGCATTAGGCATTTGGAGCGGAAGAAAATGAGTTTTAAAGAGATTGAGGACAATCAATCTGGTATGCCACAAATTGATCCATATGCTTTTACGCATCTGGGGGAAGAAGACCTGATGAAGTTAATAAGCGCATTGCCAGAAGGATACAGAACGGTATTTAACCTTAGTGTGATAGAAGGTTACAGTCACGATGAAATTGCAGAAATGCTTCATATTCAAGCAGGCACTAGTAGAAGTCAACTGGTGAAAGCTCGAAAAATGTTACAAACCCAAATATTACAGTTACAAAAGATTGCTGTTTAAATGATTAACGAGGAATTCGACTATATTATCAACCAAAAACTACACCAGTACGAAGCACCTGTTTCTGTAGAGCTGTGGAATAAAATTGATATTTCT
>RDZY01000039.1 GCA_004294135.1 Sphingobacteriia bacterium | reverse complement strand
CAGCATGATTCCAACATGGGTGATTTTACCGTCTTCATTGTCAAAAAAAGCCAGATCACCACAAACTACTTCCTGTAAAAATCCCACCACTTCTCCTAATAGTACTTGCTGATAAGCGTCTCGAGGTAAATATTTGTTGAAAAAACGATATACCTGCTGTGAGAAACCACTGCAATCAATACCAAATACAGAACGTCCACCCCATAAATAAGGAGTATGCAAATACGTGTTTGCTATATGTTTAATGTAATCAGGTGTAAATAAATCAGCATTGGGTTTGGCAATGGTTCCTTCATATTGTAAATAAATCAGCATTGGGTTTGGCAATGGTTCCTTCATATTGAAAATTAAATTTCCCAATATTCCACTGGCGATTATTGAACAAGCCAAGTGACGCGCCAAAGGGCACTCGCATTTCTGTGCCGTTTAATAATAAGGTATTGGTAAAATCAGCCGTAAGGCTAATCTCTAGCTGTGCTTGAACAGCACTATCTAGCACCACCAATTGGGATGATTGACACCAGCCTTCGTATCCGTCGTACAAACATTTTATTTTGGTGAAACTGCCAGCACCAGTCAAGTAGTAATCCGTAATTTCAGCAATTTCTCCAAATAAGAGTTGGCTCACCATTTCTGTACGATGTGATGGTTCAGTTCGCATTGGCACTACACCTACTATTCCAGCAATATCTGCCATGGATTGATTTTTCATGAAAGATATGGAATTTTATGATCCTTGCATCTTACCTTCAAATGCATTATTTTAAAGTGTGAATAATATTTCGTTTAACCATATTAGTGACCAAGATCTGTTAAAGCGTTATCATGCTGACCAGAACAAAGAATGGTTGGGCATTCTCCTACAACGATATACCTTATTGCTTTTTGGTGTAAGCATGAAATACTTAAAAAATGAGGAAGAAGCGAAAGATGCGGTTCAACAGATTTTTTTGAAGGCACTGAAAGAATTGGAGAAATACCCAGTAAGTTACCCAAAGAGTTGGTTGTATAAAATTGCTTGCAATCATTGCTTGATGAAGCTGAGAGACCAACGCATCAACCTTCCTTTGAAAGGTGAATACGAATATATTGCAGAAGAATCTGCTGGAATTGACACCTATTTACAAAAAGAAATTACCCTTCAAATGCTAGAAGCAGGTATAGCCGAACTGAACAATGAGCAGAAAACTTGCGTAACTTTATTCTATCTTCAAAAGAAAAGCTACCAAGAAATTACCGAGACTACTGGATATGCTATTCAACAAGTTAAAAGCAATATTCAAAATGGCAAAAGGAACTTGAAAATTTTCATGGAGAAAAAACAAGCCTCATAAATGAATGATTGGAAGCATATATTAAGAGAAGAGGAGGAACTGAACGAACAGGAACTGCTGCAATACCTTCAGGGTAATGCATCGGATGAGTCGCGCTTTAACATTGAAAAAACAATGGCTGACACCAATTTTGTAAATGATGCTGTTGAAGGATTACAGCAGTTCAATAACCCAGCCAAGCTTACCGCAATAAAAAATCAGCTCAACCAAGAATTGATTAGAATAACCCTGAAAAAACCCGCTAGAAAAAAAATGCGGAGACTAGCCGATCAATATTGGTTAATTATATCTGTATTGGGCATATTAGTTTTATGTGTGGTTGGCTATTTACTCATTCACTTTTATTCAAAATAATCAGGTAATTAACCAGCAATTAACGCGTTAATCTATCTATTAATAAACTGTGACTGGTGTAGATTTTCTTGAGCGAATCCCGCTCTGCAAGTTCAAAATCGGCAAAGTCAAAACCAGGTGCTACCGTACAACCTACAAAAGAGTAGTCTCCAGTAGTTTCAGAAGCAAACCAAGCACCAGCAGGAACCATAGCTTGATACACTTCACCTGCTTTGCTATTATTACCCAACCTAATACAATTATAACTGCCATTGGCGAACAGTATATGCACATTCAATGCAGCACCTTCATAAAAATGCCAGCACTCATCGCTCTGAATTCTATGAAAAGCGGAGAAATAATTTTTTACCAATAGAAAATAAATGGCAGTGCCAAAAGCGCGACTACCACTGAATCGCCGTGGTAAATCATTTGCATCAATCGTTTCTGAAGACCGATACGTTTCTTTATAGTACCCACCTTCTGGATGAGGAATTAGTTGGTATTGCTCAATTAACTGTGAAAGCATTTGCTAATGTACAGAAAACAGTCAACCTACTCAAACAAAAAAGTGATTACTTTTAATGTGTGAATTGATACAACCACTGGCCAAAACCAAATCCAGATTTTGCAATTGTAATTATACCCCAAACAATCGCCCAACCTATTAATACAGTAATAAATATTTTTCCTAATTTTGTTTGTATAAATATTGATTTCATATATTGATAATATATCATTCAAATTGGACTTAATAGCGCCCTTTTCTTTCCATATTTTTTTGGCAACACCCATCCTAGTCGTCCATACTGGAATGGTAATAAACTGACCAACTACAACACTAGTAGTATATATAGCAGAAAGTTCTGTAATTCAATTGTAAGTGATATAATCGGCATTAGTAGAAATCTCACTTCCTTTGTTATTCAGAGATTACTTTAATTTCAATTGTATTGCTTGTTAATGAATAATGATCTATTCGTTTGAATAAATCCATCAGCAAAATATCTACCTTATTTTCTGTATCAATAGTACCCATAAATTGCTTTATATCTGTTGCCGTAGCATCATAATGAAAGTTAATTTTATAGATACCAGAGTTGCGAAACGTTTCTTTTTGAGAAAGCGCATGGTCGTAAACCAACCCAGGCTGATGATTTACTGCATACGGATTAATGGACTGGTTGGGTTCTAATTGAATAAAATCTTCTTTTTTTAAAGGATTCATCAACTTGCACCTAGTAAATAAAATGGTATCGGGCTTGGGTTTCTCTATGGTAAAATAATAGTAAGGCATACGCTGTTTCATGCCAGATCCATCTAAAACGTTTACCAAATAGATTGTTTTATTGCCCTTGTTGGTAATATTTAATCTGAACTTAGGTATATCCCCCAGTTTAATTACAGATTGCTCAGCAGTTAGGGTACATACCAAATCTGGATTATTATGCACTTGAGGCTTAATAGCCAAACTGCTCATTACTACAAAACAAGCACTGAGTTTGCAGGAGTACAATAATTTATTATTCATTTTAGAAAGGCTTGAGTACCCTATTATATTTGTAGCAATAAATTCAAAATATTACAAAGCATTAGATGTAAAGGAAATAATAGGTATAGAAAAACCGCCCCATATTAAATGAGACGGTTTTTGTGGAGCCGACCGGATTCGAACCGGTGTCCAAACATTGCAACCATTAGCTTTCTACATGCTTATTTCTTTATTAATTGTAGGCGGTAAGCCGGAAAAGAACAAACCAATTCACCACTTAGCTGGATGGTCTTGAGCAACAGTCACAGCCTTCTGTTGCAGCATCTTCTTTTATTTTGAGTCGGCGGCGGTACATGGAAAGAAGCGAACCTGTACGGCGGCCCAAATGGTTACTTAATCACTGATTAAGCAGCCATGGCATACTGAGTATTGCCAATTAGAGTTTGAATATTCAGATTAAAGTGCTAATTATCCAACGCACTGCATGCTTACACCAACCGCAGCCTATGCTGTCAAAACCAACACGGCCCCATATAACTATTTAAACAATCTCCAAAAATCTAATCCCAATGCATAAGCCATCAACCCCATCAACAAAATCATCCCAGCCATTTGTGCATATTCCATAAATTTATCACCCGGTTTTCTGCCAGAAATCATTTCATACAATGTGAATAAAGCGTGACCGCCATCGAGTGCAGGAATCGGCAATATATTCATAAATGCAAGTACAATAGAGAAAATACCAGTTAAAGTCCAGAATCTTTCCCAATCCCATACGCCCGGAAATGTGTTCCCAATACTTATTACACTACCCAATGAATCACTAGCATTTACTTTACCTGTAAACAGTTGTTTTAATCCAGTTACGTACCGGTCTAAGGTTTCAACACAGCGGGTTACACCAATAGGAATAGATTCAATAAAACCATATTTTATGGTGACTGTACCCAGAATTTTAAGCGGATTTTTTTGAAAAAACCCAATCGACCCTTTGTCATTTACCAATGCTTTCACATACACCGTATCATTTCCCCTAATTGCAGTTAGTACCACCATTGAATCTGACTTTGCTTTCTTCAAAATATCAAATTCATTGTAATATTTAAATGCATTTCCATCTAATGCAATTAAGGTATCTCCTTTGCGCAATTCACCACTGGTAAAAGTAGCTAATTTGCTAACTGAATCTACTATAACTGGGTATCTTGGCAGAAGCATTCCACTGAATTTCTTTTGCTTCACAATAGATTTCATAAAGCCAGTAGGAATACCAATATTTATGGTTTGTCCATTCCTCACTACTTGTAATTGCTTGGCTTCTGTCAATACCATTTCAGATTCAATAGTCCCGAAATTTTCAATGACTTTACCATCCATCCCCACCACATTATCACCATCTTTTAATCCAATACTTTTTGCAAGTGAATCTACAGATACTCCATATTGCAAGTGCTTTACCGGCAATTGTTCATCACCCCAAACCCAAGTGATACCAATAAAGATAACAATGGCCAATAAAATATTCACCACTACCCCACCAATCATAATGATTAGTCTTTGCCAAGCTGGTTTAGAACGAAATTCCCAAGATTCTGGAGGCAGTTTCATTTGCTCCTTATCCATACTTTCATCAATCATACCGGCAATTTTTACATAGCCGCCAAAAGGAATCCAACCGAGACCGTATTCAGTTTCTCCTTTCTTTTTTTTCCATAAACTAAACCAAGGGTTGAAGAACAAGTAAAATTTTTCTACCCTGCATCCAAACCATTTAGCGGGCAAAAAATGTCCCAACTCGTGTAGTACTACTAATATGGAAAAAGACAAAATAAACTGCCCCGTTTTAACACCCACACTTATCCAATCAATTGCTAATAAACTCATATAAAAAATATCTTCTTTTAATAATTCAACATTACATATGCAGCAAAGAAGCTGCGAAGTTACGCGCCTCTGCGTCGCTTTCAAAATACTCTTCTAAGGTTGGCTTTTCAATAAATGAAATTTTATTCATTGTTTGCTCCACCACTTCCGTCATGTCAAGAAACCCAATCCTATTTCTTAAGAAGGCAAAAACGGCCATTTCATTGGCTGCATTCATTACACATGCTGCATTTCCGCCCTTGTACAATGCATCAATAGCCAGTGCCAGGTTTCTAAATGTTTTTAAATCGGGTTCTTCAAATGATAGGGTATTGGGCTTTTTAAAATCATAGCGTGGAAAATCATTCGCAATCCGCTGTGGAAATGCCAGTGCATATTGAATGGGTAATTTCATATCAGGCAACCCCATCTGCGCTTTAAGGCTTCCATCTTCAAACTGCACCATGCTGTGAATAATACTTTGAGGATGTATTACCACTTGTATCTGGTGTGGATCTAAGTTAAACAACCACTTGGCTTCAATCATTTCCAGCCCTTTATTCATCAGGGTTGCAGAGTCAATAGTAATCTTTGCTCCCATACTCCAATTGGGATGTTGTAAGGCATGATCTCTTTTTACATTCACCAAAAAATTAGGCTTCTTTCCCAAAAAAGGTCCCCCACTGGCGGTAAGAATAATTTTTTCGATTTTATTTCTTCCCTCACCTATTAAACATTGAAATATAGCCGAATGTTCACTATCAACGGGAATAATAGGAATGCGTTTCTCTGCTGCTTTACGCATCACTAGGTCGCCCGCCACCACCAATGTTTCCTTATTAGCCAGCGCAATAGGCTTACCCAGCTCAATTGCGTTGAGAGTAGGTTTTAGACCAGCATAACCCACAATAGCTGCCAGCATCATATCATAACAATCTATAGAAGCGGCTTCTGCCAAGGCAGCTTCACCTGCAAATACTTTAACATTCGTATTTGCTAAAGCTGCTTTTACGGTAAGGTATTTCTTTTCGTCTCCTATCACTACCATATTAGGATTAAACAGGATGGCCTGTTTAACCAATAACTCATCATTGCTCTGGGCAGTTAATATTTCCGCAGAAAACAGTCCCGGATTAGCTTTGATCACGTCCAGTGCTTGGGTTCCAATAGATCCAGTTGAACCAAATATGGCGATTCTTTTTACACTCATAAAATCAATGACTCCTTTTAATTGAGCATAGTTACACAATATATGTGAAAAAATATTCTAAGTAGCATGGAGTATTAACATATCATTTTTACACTGCACCAAATCTGCTTGGTTTGATGGAAATAGTTGGGTTAGATAAAATGCTGCAATTCAACCGCTAGTTTTCTGTCGTTGCTGAGTCTAGGCACTTTATTCTGACCGCCTAATTTTCCAAGCGACTTCATACAATCAATAAATCCATTTTTACGAACCACTGATATTTTCAAAGGCAATAAAATATTACCCTGAATAAGGTCGTCGTAATATATATTTTTCATTCTCATAAATTGATTCAAAACATCTGCAAAAGCGGACAGATCCTGCGGTTGTTGATCGAATTCAATAAACCATTCATGGTAGCTTTTTCCTTCACCCTGCTGAATCATAGGGGCGATGGTAAACTCCGTAATTTTTGCTGGATCCTGTACAATGGTAGCTTGCATAGCAGCTTCTACTTCTTCGCCAATAACGTGTTCGCCAAATGCAGAAATAAAGTGTTTGGTTCGTCCCGTTACAATAATTCGGTAGGGATTCAGGCTTACGAATTTAACCGTATCACCAATATTATATCCCCACAAACCGGCGTTGCTATTGATGATTAACGCATAATTTTCACCCAACTTCACCGCTTCAAGCGATAATCTTGAAGGATATTCATTAAAAATTTCATTAGCAGGAACAAATTCAAAATAAATACCACTATTGGTATTGAGTAACATTCCTTCTGCCGTTTGTGAATCTTGAAAGGCGAAAAAACCTTCACTGGCTGGGAATAATTCAATGGTATCTATTTTTCTTCCAATACTTTCAAAAATGCGGGCTTTATAGGGATCAAAGTTCACGCCTCCCTGCACCATTACACTAAAATTTGGAAATAAATCGCCTACTTTTTTCCCACTCTTTTCTATCAATCTATCAAAATACATCTGCATCCAAGGCGGAATACCGCTGATAAGGGTCATATCTTTCTGAATGGTCTCTTCAACAATTTTATCGAGTTTGGCCTCCCAGTCCTCCATACAATTTGTTTCATATTTAGGCAGTTGATTGGACCTCAGATAAGCGGGTATATGGTGATTTACAATTCCACTTAGGCGACCGGTTGGTATATTTCCAGTTCTTTCGAGTATGGGGGAGCCACTTAAAAAAATCATTTTACCGTTGGCAAAAGCGGCATTACCCGTCTCGGCCATATAACAAAACAGTGCATTACGAGCAGTATTAATATGGTTGGGAATGGAGTCTTTGGTGATGGGAATATATTTTGCGCCACTGGTGGTACCACTTGTTTTGGCGAAATAGATGGGCTTACCCTTCCATAAAATATTGTCCTTACCTTGCTTTATCAATTCAATATATGGTTTTAACTGCTCATAATCTCGAATTGGTATTGCCTGTGCAAAGCCTAGCTGATCGGTAACTTGCAACATTTGATGGTCTTTCCCAAACTGAGTAG
Organism: Sphingobacteriia bacterium; assembly: GCA_004294135.1. GTDB lineage: Bacteria > Bacteroidota > Bacteroidia > Chitinophagales > Chitinophagaceae > Sediminibacterium. The sequence continues at coordinate 12,866 of RDZY01000039.1, read as the reverse complement.
CACTGCCAGTTTTCAAGAGTGACTTTAATATTTGCTGTTGATGCTGAACAGCCAATAGCATCCCCTTTCGGGTTTTATTGTAGATAACGTTGGCAAAAGGTTTTGCCAGCAATGATTTCAGATTCATATGGTTTGAATAAGCTTCTATGAACAAAAATAGGTTCTTACAGTTGGCTTTTATAAAGGTGGGGACTAAATTTCTGATAATTTATTTCAAAAATCATTATGTTATATGGCTGTTTAGCCCTACCTTCGCCGTCCTAATTTTGGACAGCTATGTTAGCAATAGTAAAAATCGCAGGACAACAATTTAAAGTACAAGAAGGTCAAAGTTTGTACGTTCCTCACCTGCAAGGTAAAACCGGAGACAAAGTAGAGTTTAACGAAGTACTGTTTGTTGACAACAGCGGTACTATTGCAACAGGTTCGGCCGTAAAAGCCACTGTAAAAGCAGAAATCGTTAGCGCCCTCGTACAGGGGGAGAAAGTGATCGCCTTTAAAATGAAAAGGAGAAAGGGCTTCCGCAAGAAGCACGGTCACAGAACTCATTATACTAGAATAAAAATTGAAAGCATCGCTTAGTAAAAAACGCGCTGAATACTTAATTGTAAACAGGGTTAAATCAAACAATTATGGCACACAAAAAAGGAGAAGGTAGTGTAAAGAATGGTCGTGATTCACACAGTAAACGCTTGGGTGTAAAAATCTACGGTGGTCAACCTGCACTTTCTGGAAACATTATTATTCGTCAGAGAGGTACCGTTTATCATCCTGGAAAAAATGTTGGAGTTGGAACTGACTTCACTTTATTTGCACTTGCAGATGGTATTGTACATTTCAAAAAAGGCAAGCAAGACAGAAACACTGTGTCTGTTTTACCTGCTGTGGCGACTGTATAAAAAAAATTTTTTGTAGTTCCAAATAAGATTTTTATTTTTAATGTATTATTTACTAACCATTAAATCTAAAAACATGGCAATTGCAAAAAAAGCCGCTCCTAAAAAAGCTGCAAAAAAAGCCGCTCCTAAAAAAGCCGCTGCAAAAAAAGCTGCTCCTAAAAAAGTAGCTGTTAAAAAAGCTGCTCCTAAAAAAGCTGCTAAGAAAGCTGCTCCTAAAAAAGCTGTTAAGAAAGCTGCTCCTAAAAAAGTTGCTAAGAAAGCTGCTCCTAAAAAAGCTGCCAAGAAAGCTGCTCCTAAGAAGAAGTAATCTTATTTCTAAAGCAGAAATAGATTTGAGTCCCGCCTTATGGCGGGACTTTTTATTTGCAATATCCCCCACATCTTGCTAATTTTCCACCATGATACACAACGATGAAATTGCACATAATTTTTCGCTACTGGCAAAATTGATGGATATACATGGAGAAAACTCTTTTAGATCCAAATCCTATGCTACAGCGGCTTTCAGCATTGATAAGCTCACCACTTCTTTAGCAGAAATTCCGGCTGAAAAAATATTCAGCATAAAAGGCATCGGAGAAAGTGCAGGCAAAAAAATTATAGAGCAACTAGAAACAGGAAAATTATTGGCACTAGAAACCCTATTGCAAAATACACCCAATGGCATTTTAGAAATGCTTCGCATAAAAGGCATCGGCCCAAAAAAAATTTCGACCATTTGGAAAGAATTAGAAATTGAAACAATCGGTGAATTATTATATGCATGCAATGAAAATAGGCTCACACTTTACAAAGGCTTTGGAGAAAAAACGCAAGAGAATATTAAGCAGTCCATCGAATTTTACATGGGTACATTGGGCAGGTATTTATACCAACAAGTAGCAGATTTTGCAGTTCAATTGCAAACCCTCTTAACCCAATCCATCTCCCATCCTTTCCTCCTCAGCGGAGAAATGCGGAGGCAAATGGAAATAATTGACAGCATCAACTGGGTAACAACCGCTTCCGCAGAAGAATTAAAAATATTTTTTTCGGCTCATGAATTTACACTCAAAGAAGAGACTCCTACACTACTGATTTTTAAAAGTGCGCAGAATATTACCATCGGTTTTCATATTACTACCTCACAACTACTGCAATCAAAATTATTTGAGACCAGTTGCAGTAATGATTTTTTAACTGAATGGACTGCTGCCACAAATTGGGACAATCAATATCCATATTCAAGTGAAGACGAAATTTTTAGTCGCCATAATATTTGTCCCATCCCACCTGCACTAAGAGAAGCAGCTTCCATTATTGAACTTGCCAAAAATAATGAGCTTACTTCATTGATAGAAACAGAAGATATCAAGGGTATTATTCACGCACATAGCAACTGGAGTGATGGCACAAATACTTTAGAAGAAATGGCAATTTCAGCCTTAGAAAATGGGTACGAATACTTACTCATCACCGACCACTCTAAATCTGCTTTTTATGCAAAGGGACTCTATGAAGATCGTATTGAAGCCCAACATAAGCAGATTGATGAAATCAATAAAAAAATAAACCCATTCAGAATTTTCAAAGGCATTGAAAGCGATATCCTTAATGATGGTAGTCTCGACTATGCCCCAGAAATACTCAAAACATTCGACCTAGTAATTGCTTCCATACATTCTAACCTAAAAATGACTGAGGAAAAAGCAATGGGCCGGCTTATTAAAGCCATTGAAAATCCCTATACATCTATTTTGGGACATATGACGGGGCGCCTCTTATTAAGTCGCGCTGGCTACCCAGTTGATCACCAGAAAATTATTGATGCCTGTGCCGCCAACAATGTGGCAATTGAATTAAATGCACATCCTAGAAGGCTAGATATGGATTGGCGGTGGATACACAAGGCAATGGAAAAAAATGTACTTATTTCTATCAACCCAGATGCGCATCAATGTGCTGGTTATGGGGACTGTAAATATGGGGTATTGGTTGCACAAAAAGCGGGACTTCCTAAAAACAAAAATCTCAGCAGCTTTGGCCTTTTGGCTTTTGAAGCATTTGTAAAAGAACAACAAGCAAAGCGACCATAAACTAAACAGCACTATAAGGAAGTACAATGGTGAATATGGTGCCAACACCATCGGTAGAATGGTAACTGATTTTGCCATTTGCTTTTTCAACAATGCCCTTGCAAATTGCCAACCCTAGTCCCGTTCCCGAGGTTTTAGTGGTAAAATTGGGACTGAAAATATGTGGTTTCATAGCATCGGGAATGCCTCCTGACTGATCCTGAATGGTAACCTGTATAGTATCTCCGTTCAACCATACTTTGATATCAATTACCGCATTTCCAGAAAGCGCTACACCAGCTTCAACACCGTTTTGTATTAAATTAGTAAACAGCCGGCTCATCTGTATTCTATCGGCAAGAATATAGCAGGGCATTGCTGATTGATGCCAATGAATATTAACTCGATCATCTGCCATATATAAATGCACCATTGATTGAATCACTTCGCCAATATCAAATCTTTCGAGCGATACATTCCCAATGATGGCAAACTGACTAAAATCACCTGCAATTTTAGCCAATTGATCGATCTGTTCAATTAAAGTAGTAACCATTCCGCTGGACAATGCTTTTACATTTGGAGCGTCTTCTTGAATGGCTCTTTGAAGGTATTGAATGCTCAGCTTCATGGGCGTAAGCGGATTCTTAATTTCATGTGCAACTTGACGAGCCATTTCACGCCATGCGCCCTCCCGCTCATTTTGTGCCAGTTGCTGCACACTATGTTCCAATTTTCTCACCATGGTATTGTACTCTTTTACCAATACCCCAATCTCATCATCGCGCATCCAATTGATCTCTTCATTCTTAGCACCTAGATTCATTTTCTGCATAGTTGAACCAATTAAACTAAGTGATGCAGTAATGCGGCTGGTGATAAAGAATGCTATTGCTCCAGCCAATAAAAATATAAAAGCATTTAGGTTGATTAAAGTGGCCAAGAAACCAGAAATTTCTTGGTTCAATTCTAATTGTGAATTAAGGTAGGGAATATTGAGGTAGCCATAAGTTACACCTGCATTATTTATCAATGGAATATAAATACTCAGATAACCAAAACTGCCAATACTTTCTTTTTGAATTACCCTAATACGGTGCTGGTTACTCAGTTTTAAAAAGGCCAATGGCTCCATTTGTTCGCTCAACAAATGTTTGTTGTAAATATATGGCTGGGTAGAAATAAGCAGTACCCCATCACTATCGTAATAGTTGATGTCTACATTGTGCAAATCAGATATTTGGGCAACCACACGCTCCAACTCATAAATCACACCCGGATTATTGGGCATATCATCCAACGCTACAAGGCTCTCCACCTGGTCGTTAAACTCATTGGCCATTACTTGTATTGACTTAGACAATCGCTCTTCATTAGAGGTATTAAACCGATAAATGAAAAAAGAAATAGTAGCAATACCAATTACAATAAAAGAGAATACACTCACAAAAATAATAGTAGCCTGAATTTGCGAGCGAATATTCAATCTTAATAATTGCTGCAAAGGCCTGAACCTAAACCTAGATTTGATGAGTAAATTACCAATATGAAAAATAGAAATAATGAGCAAGAAAGAACAAAATAGATAGGCAAATAAAGTAATGGCCTCAATTACCCAAGTATTTTTACGAACCAATACCACCTGCCTATTATTGCCCGCATTGTACCAAAGTTCCGTATAATCACCTTCTTTTCGATAGCTGAATTCAAACACAGGGACTTTTGAAGTGGACAATTCCGTTGGAAAATTATAATTGTTGAAATGATTAATGATTTTCCGATTGCTGTAAATAGCATAGGCATAATTACCGTTTAGGTCGTTAATAACATCCTGTGTTTGGTTAAATAATTCGGGATAAAGTGCTTCACTTTTATAACGCTCCGATTTTAATACAATAAAAAGATACCCTAAAACGGTTTCTCCTTGTTGCACCGTTTTCTGGTAAATATAATTGAACCCGTCTTTACTACTTTCGTACGTGAATAAATCAGGAATATCAGTAGGCTTGGATTGATTTAATACAATGGTTTTAATAGAAGCATAGTTTAATGAATCTTCATTAAAAATAGGGTGGAACAGACTGTCAAAAGTATAAATACGGGTATCATACTTATTCAGATAACCTGAAAAATTTTGGTTGGTCAAGCTATCTTTAATAAACTTATTGGTGTACTCACTTTCTTGAAAACGACTAAAATTTTTCTGCAAAAAAGAATTGTCAAAATTTGTTGCTGCTATATACAGTAAATTTTCACCAGACGGATCTGTTTGTATAGCAAGCTTCTCTGCAATGCGCTTACGCTGCTCAAACTCAACTTCCCTATTTTGATAAATTACAAAAGAAGCTATTGAAAGTGCAAAAATCATGACCCAGAAAATAAAAAAAGAAGATCGAATAATCGGCAATCGCATATCGGCCTTACGATAATAAAGTAATAATAGGTATCCAATTAGCCAAGCAATTAAGCATAGTTGCATAGGTATATCAGCCGCTTTATAAAAAAGAAGCATATTTAAAAATCCGCTTAAAACAATACAAGTAATTATTTTAAGTTTATTAAATTCATACTGAAATAATATCCGCAGCAGCACTTGTGAAAGATAGAAAAATCCCAGTGTGAGAAAACACAAAATAATGATTCCAATGGTGCTATAGATGGTGAGACTGAAGAAGTTAGTTACATCAAAAGATATTTTTGCGTCTTCAATTAAACTTTTAATAATACTGATAATTAAAAAAGCACTATTGGTGTACAGAAAAACACTACCCGCAGTAAATACATTTACTGAAACGCTTGTTTTACCCTCCCATTTGGTTCCGTAATTTTTAAAAAATTGCAAAAGCCAATAGAATAAAACAGCATTCACCAATAGGTCTCCCAACGAAGGATGCAGCCAATTAGACGCATAAATGGAGGGATCAAATAAAGGAAGTTTGCTGTAATCAAAAGGAAATGGCACTAAATAAGTAATGAGTCGAAATAGAAAAACACTGCCCACTAAAAATCCATACCCTTTATAAAAAGAAAGCGTGGCAACCAATTCTTCGGCTATTGAATGAAGGAAAAAAAACAAGAGCAAAACTGCTGCCAGCCTTAATAGAATAGTAATGGTATCGTATGCAATAAAAGCTCTACCTTCTTGTAATTGAACACTGAATAAATAGTTACCCTTGGTATTCAATACCCTAAAATCAGCGGGATTATTGGTGATTTGGTATTGCTCATTCAGTGCCGGATAGCCTGCAAAATTGGTATGAAAATATTTATTCTGAATAAAGTAAGACCAGCGTATGGGTAATACAGCAATAGCTATATAGTTTAGTTTCCTAAGCCGTATATTTTTTTTGACGCTGATAAACTGTCCATTTGGACTATTTATAAAACTAGTGCCATCTTGTTTCTGCAAATCGGTAGGAGCAACTACCATTTTATTGGTATTCCAGTATAATGGCACTGGCTTATCGGTATAGGACTGCTTAAAAATAAAAAAGCCGAATTCAGTTTTTTGCAGATCATTGGCAACTTTACTATCATCGGCATTAAATAACAATGCCGTAAGCTTAGCTGTATCATTCAAGAGCGATGCAATAGCAGCTTCTTCATGGTGAATTCTTTGCTCCAGTTTTTGCTTAACTTTATCGGGACTGGAATTGTAATTCCAATAATTAGAAAAAATAAAAGATATGGTGTACAACCATGCAGCAGTTATGATTAGATACCCATTTTTATATACCGCTTTGCGTATGGTATTGATCAATCTATTAAATTTTGTTTTTTAACTATATTCCATACCGCATCCATTTGTTCAAGACTAAGATCAGAAAGTTGGTTTCCATTTTTTAGTGAAATAGTTTCCATTGCTTTGAATCTACTGATGAACTTCCGATTGGTTTTTTCCAGTGCTGCTTCAGGATCTACTTGCAAAAACCGTGCATAGTTCACTAAGCTGAATAAAATATCTCCGAATTCGGCCTCTATCTCTGCTTTATTTTGAAGTAAAATAGCTTCTTGTAGTTCCCCAATTTCCTCTTCTACTTTTTTCCAAACATCTTCCTTGTTATCCCATTCAAACCCCACATGTTTTGCTTTATCTTGAATGCGAAGCGCTTTAACCATGGCTGGCAGTGATACCGGAACCCCTTCTAAAGCAGATTTCCCAGGCTTTCCTTCTGCGGCTTTTATTTTTTGCCAGTTTCGCTCTACAGCTGCTTCATCGGCAACTTTAACATTGCCATAAATATGGGGGTGTCGAACAATTAATTTCTCACAAATTCCATTGATCATTTCTGCTAGTTGAAACTGGTTTTGTTCAGCTCCTATTTTACTATAAAAAAGCAAGTGCAATAATAGATCCCCCAATTCTTCTTTAATACCAACCCAATCGCTTTTATCAATAGCATCCATCAGCTCATATACTTCTTCAATAGTCATGGAACGAAGGGTATGAATGGTTTGCTTACGATCCCAAGGACATTGTTCGCGCAATTCATTCATAATGGTAACCAATCTGGCAAATGCAGCAGTTGCGGGGATCATACAATTTTTACCGAAAATACGGAATAAGTAGATAAGGTGCAGGAAGAAGGAGGAAGTTGGGATTCTGTAAAATAATGTCTATTTTGTTCCCAAACTTCAGTTTATGTATAAACCAGTCGCGTTAATAATTCTATTACTTGTACTAGGTACAAGCATACAAGCCCAGCAGAAGAAAGATCTAACCCCAACCGATTATGGCAAGTGGCAAAGTTTTGGATCGAGCGAACTATCGCCCAATGGTAGCTGGATTGCTTACCAAATTATAGTGCAAGAAGACAACGACACTTTATTTGTAGTGAATCGCATCACCAACAAAACCTATAAATTGGCATTTGCTAGCGCACCAGAATTTTCCAAAGACAATCAATGGATGGCTTATAGAATAGGACTTCCATTTAAAGAAGCAGAAAAAATGCGCGACCAAACCAAGCCTATTGAATTTAAAATGGGTTTACTAAACTTGGGGTCGGGAAAAATAGAATCAATTAGCAATATTAATAAATTTGGGTTCTCTCGCAATGGTAAATTTTTGGCCGCCTACCTAAATGCACCTAAAGAAAATAAAGACAAGGGTAGTGTATTGTTATTAAAAAATCTCAGTGATAATACCACCAGAACCATTGGGAATATTACTGAATATGCATTCAACAAAAAAAGTGATTACTTATCCTATATCGTAGAATCGGCCAATACCGCAGGAAATTCAGTTGAACTGTTCAACCTCAACACCTATTCGCTTAAAATTATTGCAAGTGATACACTAAAATTTTCTAAACTCAGCTGGCAAAAAGAAGGGAATGGATTGTGTTTCTTTAAGACCGTAAAAAAAGATGATTTTGAAGAAGAAAATGCCTTTGTTTATAGTTATACCGATTTGTACCAGACGCCTCAACTAACTATTTTTGATCCAATGGCTGTGAAAGCATTTCCAGTAGGCATGCGGGTACACAATGAATCGAATCTTAAATTGAGTGATGATATGACGGCGCTGTTTTTTGGTATTCAAACCTGGACAGCCAAACCAAAAAAAGAAGATAAAAAGCCGAGCGACAGCACAAAAGTAAAGACAGACAGCACAAAAGCAAAAACAGATACTACCAAATTAATAGCAGCAAAGCCCCTACTAAAATCTGATGATAAATTGGTGGATGTATGGCATTGGAAAGATGCAGAAATTCAACCACGCCAAAAAATAACATATCCCCAAGATAAGAATGCAAGTTATTTATCGGTCTGGAATATAGATAGTAATAGCTTTTATCAGTTAGCCTCATCGGCGAGTCCAAATGCTTTATTATCGGGTAATCAAAAAGCGGCTATCCTATCAACCGACAAGAAATATAAACCTGCATTTAAAGAAGACTATGCCGATTTTAACTTGGTAAATACCAAAACGGGAGCGAACAAATTATTGTACACAAAATTACAAGCAGGATTTTTTACAGGACCTCAATCTTCACCAGACGGAAAGTTCTTAATTTATTTTAAAGATAAAAATTGGTTTACATATAACCTGTCAACCGAACAAAATACCAATATTACCGCAGCCATCAAAAGTAATTTTTGGGATACAAGAGACGACCATCCTGCTACCAAGCCTCCTTTTGGAATAGGTGGATGGATAAAGGGCGATAAGGAAGTTTTATTGTATGATGAGTACAATATATGGGCAGTAAAGCCAGACGGGACTGGTGCACGCAAAATTACAGATGGTGAAAAAGAAGAAATTGTATTTAGGGTTACAAGAGTAGATTTTGAAGAGCCTTATTTAGATGATGCAACACCTATTTATTTTTCAGCTTATGGCGACAAAACAAAAAAGTTTGGTTATTATAAATGGGAAAACGGAAAAGCTGATCAATTGATATTTGAAGACCTTCAAATAAATCGGCTTGCAAAGGCCAAGGATGCCAGCGTATTTAGTTATGTAAAGCAAGACTATGATTTATCACCAGAATGGTATGTATCTGATAATTTCACCAATGCACAAAAAGCAGCCACTACCAATCCCCAACAGCAAAACTATTATTGGGGAAAAAGTAAATTAATTTCATTCACTAATAAGTTGGGCAAAAAAATGCAAGGTGCATTATACTATCCTGCTAACTACGAAGCAGGAAAACAGTATCCAATGATTGTGTATATATATGAACTTCTCTCAAACAATGTACACGGATATAGTTCTCCAAGTATTAGGAGGGCATACAATACCACCAATTATACCACCAATGGTTATTTTATATTTCAACCAGATATAGTTTATGAAACAAATGATCCAGGAATAAGTGCAGTAAACTGTGTGGTACCCGCAGTAAAAGAAGTATTAAAAACGGGTATGATAGATGCCAGTAAAGTAGGAATTATGGGGCATAGTTGGGGAGCATATCAAACGGCTTATATAATTACACAAAGTGATATTTTTAAAGCAGCCATTGCTGGGGCACCGCTCACAGATTTAATCAGCATGTCGCTCTCTATTTATTGGAACAGTGGAACGCCAGATCAAAAAATATTCGAGACCAGTCAAGGCAGATTTGATGGCCCTTGGTATGAAAGAACAGAAGCGCATATACGCAATTCGCCCATGTTCAATGCCACTAAAATAAAAGCACCGTTATTGGTAACATTTGGGGATAAGGACGGTGCAGTAGATTGGCATCAAGGGATAGAAATGTATGGTACCATGCGAAGAATGGAAAAGCCGCATGTGATGTTGGTATACGCCGATGAGAATCATAATTTTACAAAAAAAGAAAATCAAATAGATTATCAAAAAAGGCAGAGAGAGTGGTTTGATCATTATCTATTGGGAAAACCTGCGGAGAAATGGATTACGGAGGGAGTGAGTTATTTAGATAGAATGAAGGAAAAAGAGAAAGAAAAAGAAAAAGAGACTCCAAAAAACTAAGTATTAAATACAACTCGGCCATGCATATTATAAATACAGTACTGTTGTCATTTGGCATGTCTGGTCGAGTTTTTCATGCCCCATTTATTCAATTACACGAAGGTTTTAAATTAAAGGGTGTATTGGAAAGAACAAAACAAGCCTCCTTACAATTTTACCCAACTATTCATATTTACAGAAGCTTAGAGGAAGTATTGCAAGATGAAGCAGTTGAATTGGTGGTGGTGAATACGCCAACCAATACGCATTATGAATTTACCAAAAGGGCATTGCTAGCTGGCAAGCATGTAGTGGTAGAAAAAGCATTTACAACAACGGTGGAAGAAGCCATAGAATTGAAGGAATTGGCGGCGTTAAAAAACCTGACTTTATCAGTATATCAAAACAGGCGCTGGGACAGTGATTACAGCACTGTAAAAAAAATAGTAGCGGATGGATTGCTGGGAGAGATAGTAGAAGCGGCCTTTCATTTTGACAGATACAATGAAAATTTAAGTCCGAAACAACACAAAGAAATACCAGGGCCAGGGGCCGGATTACTGAATGATTTAGGGCCGCATTTAATAGACCAAGCATTGCATTTATTTGGAATGCCGCAAGCCGTATTTGCGGATATCAGAACCATAAGATTTATTTCACAGGTGGACGATTATTTTTCCATCCTATTGTATTATACAGATAAAAGGGTAATAGTAAAAAGCAGCATACTGGTGAAGGAAGCCATTCCAGCATTTGTGGTGCATGGCACAAAGGGATCATTTTTAAAAGTGAGGGGTGATATACAAGAGGCGGCGCTGGTAGCCAATCAACTGCCCATAGGCGAGAATTGGGGGGAAGAGCCAGCAGCAATGAGGGGTCTATTAAATACAACCATTGATGGAAAAGCAATTAGGGAAAACATCCCTACCCTACCGGGAAATTATGGTGCCTATTATAAATTAATATACCAAGCCATAACCAATAATACTCCACCACCAGTAACACCTCAGGATGGCATTAATGTAATGCGGATTATTGAAGCTGCAAGAAAAAGTTCAGGGGAGGGTAAACGTATTCTTATTGGTAGCTCATATTCTTGAAATTGTAACTTGTAATCTTTACTCAAAATGCTTTAATTATTTACCATGCGCTTTTCGCTTAATACAATGAGATACGTCACTATAATTTTTTCGCTTTTATTTACCATTCCGGCTTTCACACAAAATGAGGATATCAAATCTTTTCCAAAACCTTTCATCGTTAAAACCAACCTATTTAGCCTTCTAGCACAGCGGCCGACCTTTGCTATTGAAAAAGTGTTTTCAAAAAAATTTAGCGCAGAATTCGCTTTTGTACAAGGTCATTTCAACAATATCTTATATAGAGATTATTATGCTTACAACGGTTTTTTATTGCGGGCAAAAAGATATTTTCTACCCATTGAATTTGCACAACTAAACCCATTTGCCGCTGTTTATCTGGGGAACCTAAAAAGACATATTCAAACAGAAGCAGGACTAATTGGTACCACTGGCTGGTTTGGATATCCCTCTAAAGACTTTTTTGCCAACTCCATCCGAGGTGGTTGTTCTTTAGGTTGTACCATAATTACAAAAAATAAAATTGTTGTGGAATTGCTCACAAGTATGGGTTATGGCAGATATACAAAAATTTATAAGGAAGATATTAACCAGCAATCAAAAGGATATTTAGATGCCCAAGTGTGGTTCTCTATTGGTTATAGTTTTTGAACCCACCACCCTACCAGATTTAACTCCATAAAAAAAGGTCTTGCAACATTTATTGCAAGACCTTTTTTTATTAATTATTTTGACTTACATTTTTTTAGCGTCTTCCAAAAATTTAGCCAATCCGATGTCGGTTAACGGATGTTTCAATAAACCTAGAATTGAATCTAAGGGACAAGTACAAATATCTGCTCCCAACTCTGCCGCTTTAATAATATGCAAGGCATTTCTGATTGATGCTGCAAGTATTTCTGTTTTATACTGCTGCACGTCAAAAATATGACGCAACTGCCCTATCAATTCCATCCCGTCCCATCCAGTATCATCTATACGACCAATAAATGGCGATACATATGAAGCACCAGCTTTCGCAGCTAAAATTGCTTGACCAGCAGAAAAAATAAGTGTGCAATTGGTACGAATGCCATTATCAGTAAACCACTTAATAGCTTTTATGCCATCTTTAATCATCGGCACTTTCACCACAATATTTGGATGAATGGCTGCCAACTTCTTTCCCTCTTCTACCATGGTTGCAAAATCAGTACTCAATACTTCTGCACTCACATCTCCATCTACCAATTCACATATTGTTTTGTAATGATGCGCTATGGCTTCCTCTCCTTTAATTCCTTCCTTCGCCATTAAAGATGGATTGGTAGTAACACCATCCAATATTCCTAAATCATTTGCTTCCTTAATTTGAGCGAGATTGCCTGTGTCAATAAAAAATTTCATA
>RDZY01000018.1 GCA_004294135.1 Sphingobacteriia bacterium | reverse complement strand
GTGAAGCAGAGTTGATTGATGATAGCATTTATTATTATGTTGAATCATCTCAAATTTCGCTGTCAAAAAGAAAATTAATACAATTGATTCTATCAGAAACAAATGCTTAAATTCCGATTTTGTGTTAATTCATTAGTAAGCCACACTTAATTGTAAGTTTCCACCAAGTTCCAATACCTCTATGCTCCAGCCGTTTTCTATGGTTTCTGAAAAATGTTAAAATAAGCATCTTCTACGGTTTTAGATTTACTCAATATCAGAATATTATGACCCCATAGAATTTTAGGCTGGTAAATGATCTTCTTGTTTAAATAGTGATTTATTTTATTTGCAATCTTCAAATAAAATCTTGGTGTAAGGTATGGTTTTGTTAATTTAAAACAATGGTTATTTTGCCATTTTAACTGTTACATAAAATAGATATAAATATAAGCCTGACACAAAAACAAATAGGTGAAAGGATATCTAAACCTCGTAAAATGAAAGGGCTGTCTCAAGAAAATTTGGCGAAAAGTATCAAAATTTCGAGACCTTCTTTGGCTCAAATAGAGTTGGGGAATAGAACTGTTGATATTCGCGAATTTCAACGATTGTCTATGGCGTTAGAATTTTCTTTAGATGATTTTGTATCGAAAGAGTTTTTTGCTAATCTAGATTTGGAGGCTAAAGTGGAAACAAAATCAAAGAAAGCAACCGAACGAATTTCAGTCCCGTCACTACAAATCAACAAGTTTAAAAATGTATTGTTATATATTCTTGAACGCTGTGCTGGCAAACCGAATATCGGTGAAACAGTACTTTATAAACTGCTTTATTTTTCTGACTTCAATAATTATGAGTTGTACGAAGAACATTTAACTGGTGCCAAATTTCGCAAGTTGCCTTATGGCCCAGTTCCACAAAAGTTTGATAATATTGTTTTACAAATGAAGACGGGCAAAGAATTATAAACCACTTTAAATAAGAATATCATTGGGCTGAATAGCCTTCACCACTAAAAATGGTTCAGTAACTGATTGTATCGATCCTAACCCAATGTATAAACAAAACCCTCATTTTCGCACGCAAATCATCTGTATTTTGTATTTTCAATGATGCATTTTGAATTTAACTGGCGCAGCGGCCTCCTCTTGGTATTTTTTGTACATGGTCTCGTCTATGCCCTCCTTCTACTCAATAAAGGCATTAAAAAAGAAACCCAAAGCGATTTTTGGTTGAGTGCTTTCCTATTCTTTTGTATTTTATATATCTGCCCTTGGATGTTGGGCTATGCTGGCTGGTACGATGGTAAAAATTGTATGGAATGTAGAAATTTTATGTTCTATATGCCCATGACCCACCCGCTCATAATGGCTCCTATTATTTATTTCTATACCAAAAGCCTTTTAAACCCCCAATTTGTTTTCTATAAAAAAGACCTATTGCATTTTTTGCCCGGAATTTTATACATCATCTGGAATATTATTGTCGCGGTGGTGGACAACCTCTTTGTAAAAAAATATTACCTCATGGATGGTGAAAATGATCCCGACTTCCAAAATTGGTATATTGGCCTTGGCTTGCTCAGCTTACTGGTTTATTTGGTAATAAGCTTACGCTATTACAAACAATACCGTGCGTTTATTGTAAATGAATTGTCTTTTGCTGACAATGTACAATTCAAATGGGCCTCTAATTTTTTAATTGCTTGCTTTATTTATTTTTTCTCAAGCTTAATTCTCGACCTACTCAATCTCTTTGGCTTTTCAATTGAATACACTACTGCTTGGTGGTATTACCTGCTATTTGCGCTTTTATTTTATTATATCGCCATCACTGGATACAGCCACTCCATTGTGCAAAAAAAGAAATATGCACTCGATTTCAACAGGTACACCATGCCCCCTCAATTACCCAATTCATCTGGTTCAACAACAGAAGATATTGCATTTGAATTGATTCAGAACCCTATTGATTTGAATGCTGAACCCTATAATGCCATACCCGAAATTTGGAAAATAAAGGTGAAAGAAGCACTGGAAATAAAAAAGTTGTACCAAGATCCTGAACTTACACTTACCGATTTGGCAACTGAATTGGGCACCAATGCCTCCATACTCTCTAAAATTATCAATAGAAGCTTTGGAATGAATTTCAACGATTATATTAACCAATACCGGGTAATGGAAGTGAAGCTGAAATTAGAAAATCCAGCCAATGCCAACCTCACCATCATGAGTCTCGCCTATGATGCAGGCTTCAATAGCAAAGCTACTTTTAACAGAGCGTTTAAAAAACACACGGGAGAAAATCCTAAAACGTATCAAATTAAAATTTAATTAGTTCGTAACTGGTTGATAATCAATTTATCATTATTTGAGACCTGTCCACTAAGGCTCAAATAATGATTTGAGGCGGCAAGCGCATGGCAGCAACCCAAATTGCAGTCATAAACGCAAACAATGAAAAAACTGCTTATCTCACTTTTACCCTTCATCAGTTGTTCTATCGCCCATGCTACCCCACAAAGCGATACCCTTATTGCTAAAACCATTTCTGCTGTTACCGTAGTGGCCGCCAAACCCTTTATTCAGGTCATGGTAGATAAAACAGTATTGAATATAGCCGCCCGCCCTTCTCTGGGGGGACAGAACGCATTGGAACTATTAAAGTCAGCACCCGGTGTTGTAGTAGATCCCAATGAAAATATCAGCATGGGCGGAAAATCGGGCGTTACAATAATGATCGACGACCGAAATACCCAATTATCTTCGCAGGACTTGGCGCAATTACTCAAAAGTATTGATGCTGATAATATTAAGGAAATTGAAATCATCACCAATCCATCCGCACGTTTTGATGCTTCAGGCAATGCAGGTATCATCAATATCAAATTAAAGAAAAGTATTAGCAACGGATTAAATGGGTCTATCTCAAGTAACTATACCCAAAGTACACACGCAAGGGGGAGCGGGACTGTAAACTTTAATTACAGAAAAAACAAGTGGAATTTATTTGTAAATGGAGGTGCTAATAAAGGCTATCAAATTACCACTGCTAATAATGAGCGACTAACACCTGCTAAACAATTTTTACAGCGCGGATTTGAAGGCGATGATTTTAAAGGAGCTAATTTTAGAACGGGTATAGATTATAACCTCAATAAAAAAACCACCATTGGTATATTATGGATGCACAACAATCGGTTCACCGAAATGGATAATAACAATTATACCCTTGTTAAAACCATCAACTTATCGGATACCAATGTATTTACGAGAAGTATTGCGCCATCTACTACTGCAAGAGATAATTTCAACTTCAACTATAGGTTGTTGGAAGATAAAAAATCGGAGTTAAATATTGATGCAGATTATACCAAATTTCAATCGGCATTAAACAATACCATAACTACCGATAAGCTCAATCAAACCAATACTAAATTCGCGACAAATGGGTTAGAAAACAATGCCGCAGTTCGTATTGAAATTAAAAGTATTAAACTAGATTACTTGCATCATTTTACAGAAAAAACACAAATAGAAACTGGGTTTAAATCGGTGTATAGTACTGCCCAAAACCAGATAAATATAAAGCAATTAAACAATGCCAACTGGGTTGAAGACAGCAGTAAATCAAATAGTTTTAATTATAATGAATTCATACAAGCAGCTTATATTAGCTTTCAAACCAAGCTCAATAAATTTACGGTACAAGCAGGTTTAAGAGGGGAGTATTCACAAGTAAAGGGACAATCCACCGATTTAAAGAATACAAAAATAGAAAAGCCCGATACCAGTTATATGAATTTATTCCCCACCATTTTTGTTCAATATGCCCTGAATGAAAAACACCAGTTGGGATTTTCTTACAGCAGAAGAATAGATAGGCCATCCTACCAAGATCAAAATCCTTTTATTTATGTATTGGATGCATTTAACAGTGAACAAGGCAATCCCTATTTAATACCACAACTCACCCATGCAATTGAATTAAATTATACCAATAATAACGCACACAGTATTAAAATACAATATGCGGTAACCAATCAATATATTGAATCATTGACTTACCAAAACGGTTCTCAAACCATTTTAACTCCACAAAATGTGGGCAAAAGAAAGGTCTTGAATATTGCCTTGAGTAGTTCATTCTCTCCCAAAAAATGGTGGAATATTTATATGAACGCAGAACCATTTTATCAACAATATGAAACACTTTTAAATGGATTTGGAACCTATGAGTCAGTAAAACAAGAAAGCTGGGGTTTTAATGGTTACCTCAGTAATACATTTAATTTAACCAAAGGATGGAAAGCCGATTTAAGTGGTTGGTTTAATTTTCAAAATGCTACTACCATTTACAAAAGCAAACCACTGGCAAGTGTAAACTTTGGTATCAGTAAAAAAATACTCCAAGATAAAGCAAGTTTAAAATTGGGCATCACCGATCTATTCAATACCCAACGCTGGGAACAGAATGCTTTAACGAGTAACCTGAATTTACGAACCTATCGTAAATGGGAAAGCAGCAATATATCCATTAGCTTTAGTTATAGATTTGGTAATGCTAAAATTAAATCGGCGCGCAATAGAGAAACAGGAGCCAGCAATGAAATGGGCAGAATCAAATAAACGGAGATCCTCATTATTTTTTTATTGTCCTCAGCATTTCTTTTACGGCTGCCTCCAGTTGTGCATCTTTTCCTTTGATAAATTCTTCATAAGGCAAAAGCGCTTTAATATCTGGCTCTACTTGTAAATTCTCTGTAGGTCTGTTTTCTTTTCCTATTGAAGCCACCATTGGAATGCCAAATACAATAGTAGGATCTATTTGAGTTTCCCACCAAACGGCAGTACCCGTTCCTGCTACTGGCATACCTATCAATTTGCCAAATCCGTTTTGCTTATAACTATACGGAAACATAAATGCATCGGAATAATTTCCTTCACTCATAATTACGCAACTTGGTTTTTGCCAGCGGTTAAATGGTTCTCCAGCTGATACCTTATTTCCTTGTGGAGCAAAATCTAAATATCGTTTACCACTTAAGAAGGTATTTAACTCATCGTGTAACCATCCTCCACCATTAAAGCGCGTATCTACTATCAACGCTTCTTTATCAATATTCTTACCCAAAACTTCGTCTAGTACTACTCTAAAACTTCCATCATTCATTCCTTGTACGTGCACATAACCAACTTTTCCACCGCTTAATTCGTCGGTCATTGTACGCATTTTGTTTACCCAGCGCTTATACATGAGGGCAGCTTCTTCACTATTGCTAAATGGTTTAACTATTTCTTCAATTCTTGCGTTTGAACTAGGGTCGAATAAACTAAGCAATACATTTTTCCCTGCTTTTCTGTTCAATAATTTTGCCCAATCTTCTGATGAAACAATTTCTTCACCATCAATTTTTTCAATGATCTGACCCGCTTTAACTTTTGACGTAGCTTTATCTAAAGGGCCACCTGCAATTACTTCTGTAATTTTTAAACCATTGCCTGTAAATGGTTCATCATATAATAAACCCAAGGCTGCTGTGGCATCACCTCCAGTTGGTACTGGAGAGAATCTTCCTCCAGTATGTGAACCATTCAATTCACCCAATAGTTCACTTAATAATTCTTGAAAATCATAACCGTTATTAATATGCGGTAAGAACCTAGCATAATTGGCTTTGTACATGGGCCAATTGATACCATGAATTTTTGGGTCGTAAAATTGCTTTTGTACCTGCCTCCAAGCATGTTCAAAAATATAAGCTCTTTCCGCTCCTGCATTTAATACCATTTCGCCACTAATGCCTACTGGACTTATTTTGCCACTCTCAGTTTCTATTTTTAAGATTGAGCCATTGTTTACGATGAATAAAGTTTTTCCATCTTTACTGGCTTCAATGCTACTGGGTGAGCCGCTTAGTTTAGCCAATATTTTTGTCTCTCTTGTTCTTGGTTCTGTTACCCATAAATCGTACCCTTTTTCAAAAGCAGATAAATAAAATACTTTAGCTCCATCTGCGGCAATATAGTAATCAGCAATAGAAGAACTATTTATAGTTAACCTTAGTACCCTGTCTTCAAAGCCTTTTAATTCAGGAGTAAAATTGGCTTTGGCTAATGAATCTTTTTTGACTTTTGTAGTGTCAGTTTTTTTATCTTTTTCATCTCTTTCTTTCAACAAAGCAAAATCTTCCTTATTTAAGCGCATTCGATCATAACTGTCCTGATCTAAAAATCCTGCATAAATATCTACTTCTCTACTACCTTGATTGGCAATTGACTTTCTACCCAATCTTTCATTTACCCAAGTAATGGTTTTGCCTTCCATTCCCCATTTAATATTGTTTTGACCAAACCCAGATCGAATTGGTTTTTCTATAGAGCCAGTTCCATCTGCTTTTATTAATGCTAAATTTCCATATTGCCACGACCCTTCTTGATCATCACAAATAATCCATTTAGAATCAGGGCTCCATTGAAAATCCCAATCACCATCGCTGTAACTATAATTTCTTCCAGCGGGTAATATGGTTTTTATTTTTTTATCAGCTACAGTAAATACTTTCAAAATATTTCTTTCCCCTATATAGCCTATTTGTTTTCCATCTGGAGAAAATTTAGCGCCAAACTCTTCCTCATTGGTTGCAATTAATGCTTCTTCTTTTAAAACAGTAGCTGCATAAAAATACGGTTCCTCTTTTCGTACTATGCTGGTTTGAAAAATATCCCAGTTGTCGTTTCGTTCTCCTGCATAGATCAATTTTTTACTATCTGGGCTCCAACTCACCATTCTTTCTTGTTGAGGTGTATTGGTAATTCGCTTGGTAATACCGCCTTCTACACTGGTAACAAAAACTTCGCCTCTAAAAATAAATGCAATTTCTTTACCATTGGGTGCCAATGAAATTTCGGTAGCGCCTCCATTAATAGGGACTATTTTTTCTGCATTATTTCTGGCGTCGGCATTAATTGCAACCGCTACTTTTTTAGCTTGTTCACCTTCTTTCATGGTATAGATTTCTCCATTCCATGTAAAGCAAAACTGATTATTATGGGAACGAGATAAATGTCTTACAGGATGATCTTTGAATTTGGTTAACTGTACCATTTTACCATCTTCTGTTTGTTTGAATAAATTTTGGTCGCCATTCTTTTCACTCAAATAAAAAATGGTTTTATCATCGGCTCCAAAAATCGGCTCTCTGTCCTCACCTTCGTAATTACTTAGTTTTTTATAAGTGGCTGATTTTATATCCATTACCCATATATCTCTGGTAATAGATGAAGTATGGTGTTTTCTCCAAGGGTCTTCATATCCCTTTCTATCTTGATAAATTACTTGTGTGCCAGTACTATTGTAATGAGCTGATTCAACACCGGCTTCACTCATTAATATAGCTTTGCCACCTGTTGCAGGAACACTGTATAAATTCATGAATAATCTGGGACTGTAAAATCGAATATTGTTATTGCTGATTTGTCGCGGAGATCCAAATATCACTTCTTTATTATCTGGTGAAAAATCAAATGGATAATCTGGAGCACTATTGAAAGTAATTCTAGTTGGATTGCCTCCTGCTGCTGGAATGGTAAATACATCGAAATTGCCATAGCGATCGGATGCAAATGCAATGGTTTTACCGTCGTGACTCCAAACCGGATAGTAGTCCTGCGCTTCATGCATGGTAAGTGAAGTAGCGGTTCCGCCCGAACTTGGTACGGTGTACAAATCGCCTTTATAGCTAAAAACAATGGTTTGTCCATCGGGTGAAATAGCCGAATAGCGCATCCATAAGGGGGTATTTTGTGCTTTAACCGAAACAATAAATACAACAAAGCATAGTACAAAGCAAATTCTCTTCATAAAGGTTGATTTTTAAATAATTTCAAGTATAAAAATAGTTGATTATTCCCAGTTTTTAATAATATCTGATGGTATGGTATGCGCGCCAATATTGGCATTCTTGGCAAAATGCGACATAGATTTTGCAATAGCGTTTGCAGTAACTGGCAGGTATTTTTTAAATTTACCTTTCAGGATAGGGCTCACAAATTTTGCAATTGAAATACCAAATTCTTCCAGCTTTCTTCTTTGTTTTCTCTCACCTAAAATAAAAGATGGCTGAAAAATATAGAGTGAAGGGTAATTTAATTTTTTTAGTCCCGCTTCAAGCTGCCCCTTTATTTTATTATAAAAAACTTTCGACTTGGCGTCTGCGCCCGCTGCACTCATTACTAAAAAACGTTTACTTCCCGCTGCCAGTTGAAGTTTGGCAATATGAAGGGGAGCCAGTAAATCTACTTTTGCAAAAGCCTCTTTGGTTTTAACCGTTTTAATGGTAGCACCTAGGCAGCAAAAAATATCATCTGCTTCTACCCAAGTTTGGAGGGTATTAAAATCTACTAATTGCTCTATCAGCTTGGGATGTATTTTGCCAGTGGAACTGCGAACGTAAATAGTGACTTCACTGTAAACCTCGCTATTCAATAATTCATCTAATAAAAAACCACCTGTAAGTCCCGTTGCACCCAACAGCAAAGCTTTTCTTTGAGCCATATTTAAAATTTTACCAAAGATAGGGACTGCTTTTTTTGTATTTTCGAAGAGTTATGCCAAATGATAGCCTAAATAGTGAAATGAATGGACTCAATCCCGTTGAAAAGGAGTTTGAGAATACCATCCGTCCCAAAGAAATAGATGATTTTTCTGGGCAGCCGCAGTTGGTGGAGAATCTGGTAATTTTTATAAAAGCCGCCAAACTAAGGGGTGAGGCTTTGGATCATATTTTATTTCATGGTCCGCCCGGGTTGGGAAAAACAACCTTAAGCCGTATTGTGGCCAATGAATTGGGCGTAAGTATTAAAGAAACTTCGGGCCCTGTAATAGAGAAGCCAGGAGATTTAGCAGGATTACTCACCAATCTTCAGCCCAATGATGTGTTATTTATAGATGAGATTCATAGGTTGAGTACGGTAGTAGAAGAGTATTTGTATGCGGCTATGGAAGATTTTAAGATTGATATTATGATTGATACTGGCCCCAATGCCCGCAGTATTCAAATCAATCTAAATCCATTTACGTTGGTAGGGGCAACAACAAGAAGTGGATTGTTAACAGCACCATTGTTATCGAGGTTTGGTATTAAGTCGCGACTTGAATATTACACCGCAACTGTATTACAGAAAATCATAGAAAGAAGTGCAGGCATTATGGGTACTTCTATTACCAAAGACGCAGCAAAAGAGATAGCAGGCAGGAGCCGCGGCACACCACGTATTGCCAATGGATTGTTGAGAAGGGTAAGGGATTTTGCACAGGTGCTGAATGATGGTAAAATTGATATAGGTATTACCGAACACGCATTAAAGGCATTGAATGTAGATGCTTATGGATTAGATGAAATGGACAATCGTATTTTATCGGCCATCATCGGAAAATTCAAAGGAGGTCCTGTAGGTATTACTACTATTGCAACAGCGGTGGGTGAGGAGCCTGGTACTATTGAGGAAGTGTATGAGCCATTTTTGATTCAGGAGGGATTTTTACAAAGAACCCCGAGAGGAAGAGAAGCTACTTTGAAAGCTTATAATCATCTCGGGATTGTAATGAAACGTGGTGAAGCGGGGGACTTGTTTGGTAGTTAAGAAGCTACCAATCTAAATCCGTTGCCGTGAATATTTACAATTTCAATATTGGTATCTTCTTTAAGGTACTTACGAAGTTTGGCAATATAAACATCCATGCTGCGACCGTTGAAATAAGTATCACTGCCCCAGATTTTTTTAAGTGCACGTTCGCGGGGTAATAAATCGTTTTTGTGTTCGGCCAACATTTTCAACAACTCATTTTCTTTTGGAGAGAGCGTTTGTATAGTATCGCCCTTTTTTAATTCCCTTAATTTAGGGTTGAAATGATAGCTGCCTAAGTCGAACTCAATATTGTCGTTGATTCTATTTTCTTCTTCATTGCGTTTGAGTATTACTTTTATTTTAAGTAATAAAACTTCGCTATCGAATGGTTTGGTGATATAGTCGTCGGCACCTAATTTATAGCCCTGAATAATATCATCTTTCATTGTTTTAGCACTTAAGAAAAATAATGGAATATCGGGATCAATATCGCGAATTTCTTCGGCCAGTGTAAAGCCATCCATATTGGGCATCATCACATCAAGCAGGCAGATATCAAACTTTTCTCTTTGAAAAGCAGCAAGACCGAGGCGGCCATCTCTTTCTAGGATAACATCGTATTCATTTAATTCCAGATAATTTTTTAAAACCATACCGAGGTTGGTATCATCTTCACAAAGTAAAATCTTGTATTGTTTCTTTTCGTCCATAATACTGGGTTTTCAGTGAAATAAGTTTAATTTACCTGTAAATTAGGCAGAAGCGGGTGCAATTTTTTGTTAAATATTGGGAAAGGGAATTTCTAATACTAATTGGTAGTGTTTTGGCAAGTAGTTTATTTTTATAAAAAGCTAGTTAAACAAACAGATCTTATTCTTTTTTAAGCGATATATTACTCAATTATTTACAGTAGCTGCCAAAAGAAAAGAACAAATATTTCAAAATTTATTTGTTCGATTAGGAATTCACAATCCCATCAATAATTATTGATAAACAATAAAATAATATCGAATAAAATAGTTCCTCCAATTTCCTTGCTTTTACTATTTTGCACTAAATACCATTTATGATGAATACAGAACAATTTTTACAGGCCGTTAATAATGGTTACAGCTTTAAAGGCGAACACGTTAAAATTGGTACTGGTATATTCAATGGCGATGTGGTGAGTGGTGCCGATATTTTTATTCCGCTTAAAACCATGAATCGTCACGGTTTAATTGCTGGTGCTACTGGTACTGGTAAAACCAAAACCCTACAAATGATTAGTGAATGCCTCAGCAATAATAGCGTTCCTGTATTACTAATGGATATTAAGGGTGATCTCAGCGGTATTGCTGCCGCCGGCACTCCCAACGATAAAATAAATGAACGTGTTGCCAAAATTGGCATCAACTGGAAGCCCGATGCTTACCCTGTTGAACTAATGACCCTTAATGCTGGCAGAGGGGTTAAACTCCGTGCCACCGTTAGTGAATTTGGTCCTGTACTGCTTAGTAAAATTTTAGGTCTCAACGATACCCAAGGTGGCTTGGTTGCCATGATTTTTAAATACTGCGACGATAAAGCAATGCCCCTTCTAGATCTTAAAGACTTTATTAAGATTCTCCAATTCATTGGTGCAGAAGGCAAAGTAGAGATGGAGAAAGATTATGGTAAAATTTCTACCACTTCCACGGGTACCATTTTACGCAAAGTAATTGAACTGCAACAACAAGGTGCCGACACTTTCTTTGGCGAAAAAAGTTTTGAAATTGACGACCTGATGCGTATCAGTGATGATGGCCGTGGTATCATAAATATTTTGCGTGTTACTGATATGCAAGACAAGCCCAAACTTTTTTCTACATTTATGCTGCAACTACTGGCTGAACTATATGCTACATGCCCCGAAGAAGGCGACCTCGACAAACCCAAGCTGATTTTATTTATTGATGAAGCCCACCTTATTTTTCAAGAAGCATCCGATGCCCTATTACAACAACTTGAAACAGTAATTAAATTGATTCGCTCTAAAGGAGTCGGTATTTTCTTCTGTACACAAAACCCCCAAGATATTCCTGCTTCCATATTGAGTCAACTCGGCCTAAAAATTCAACACGCGCTGCGTGCTTTTACTGCGGCTGATAGGAAGACCATTAAACAAGCTGCCGAAAATTTCCCCATTTCAGAATTTTATCAAACCGATGAATTACTTACCCAGCTTGGCATTGGGGAAGCATTGGTTACATTACTGAATGAAAAAGGTATTCCCACCCCACTTATTCATACCATGCTTAATCCACCACAAAGCAGAATGGATATTTTAAGTGATGATGAAATGGATACCCTGACCGCTAAAAGTAAAATAGTTGCCAAATATAACCAGATTATTGATACAGAAAGTGCGTATGAAATACTGACTGCTAAATTGGAAGCTGCCCAAGAAAAATCAATGAAGCAAGCAGAAGAAGTTGCAGAAGAAAAAGCCGATAAAGTTGCTAAAAAAGAACCCGGTTTTTTCGACAATCCCTTGGTGAAACAAGTGGGTAGAACTGCTGCTAGTATTATTACCCGTAGTTTACTGGGCGCGCTTGGCTTGGGTGGAAGGGCTTCGGGGAAAAGAACGCGTTAACGCTTTTATAAATACCAATTTATTTTTTTAGATTCAGTAATACTGATCTTGTGTTCCGACTGTAAGCAGTTGAGTACCGTCCATATTTTTTCTTTTGAATAGCATGTATTCAAATGCATAAACTGTTCTAGGTCTATGTCTTTTTTTCCTTGTTGCTCCAATGAATTTGCAATGGATTTAAATTCCTGCTCTGTTATTACTTTTCTTTTTGCTTGGAGGCAATTGTCGCATACGCCACAATTTTTTACACTGCTGTCTCCAAAATATTTGGAAATTAATCTACTTCTGCATTCATCTGATTCAACCGCATAAGCAACCATCTGCTGTATCCGCTCTGCATGCCTTTTTTTTCTTTGTAAATAAGCATCTTGCGCTATGGCTAAGTGTGCTGCTGGTGCTCTATTCAACAAAAAATACAACTGCGGTGTTTCTTTTTTGGGCATATATTCAATAATACCATGCAAGTATAATTGTTTTAATTGCTCAGTAACCATTTCAGTTTTTAACCTGCAAATTTTTGCTAAGGTCTGTTCGTACACCGAAACGCGATTGTCAAAAATTCCCTCGTAAGTTCTTAACAATGCTTTTATCAGTGGCTCCATCTCTGGAAAAGCAGCCTCAAATATTTGTATGCCTTCTCTATTACTTACAAAAGAAATTTGTGTAGGCAAAAAAATTTGTTCATTAAATTGTAAATGACCTTCTTGCTCTAATACCCTTAATACATTCATCACCAATAGCGGGTCTAGTTTAAAGTGCTGAATGAATATTTGAAAATCAATATCATAGTAATTACCCTGACCGCTACCTACTGGAATCTGCAAATAATCTGCGATTGACTGGTACACTTGTTTGATCACTGGTATTGGCGGAAATTTTTTATCTGTTTGATGTGTTAATTCAACCAAATCTTTCTGCTCATACAATAATACGGCAAAGGATTTTTTTTCATCCCTTCCAGCTCTGCCAGCTTCTTGGTAATAATTTTCTATGCAATCTGGTATATCATGGTGAATTACGGTTCTTACATTTGGTTTGTCAATCCCCATACCAAATGCATTGGTACAAACCATCACCCTTGTTTTATTTTGTATCCATGCATTTTGTTTCGATGATCTTAGTTCTTGCTCCAATCCTGCATGATAATAATCTGCCGATATACCCTGCAATAGTAGGGCTTCTGCTATTTTTTTTGTTTGCTTTCTGGTATTACAATACACAATACTGCTGCCACTTACATTGGTAAGTATATTCAGTATTTTATGAATCTTACTGTCCACTAAAAAATTACTGTATGAAATATTAGGTCTTTCAAATGATTGCTTGAATACAGCGGTCTGCTTCAGTTCTAGCTTGCTAATAATATCATCCTGCACATGGGGCGTTGCAGAAGCCGTAAGGGCAATCATGGTAATATTTTTCAACTGCTTACGCGTTGCAGCAATGCGTAAATAAGGGGGCCTGAAATCATACCCCCACTGCGATATACAATGTGCTTCATCTATAACTAGTAATCGAATGGAAAGTACTGGCAGATAGTCCATAAAAAGTTTACTTTCTAGTCGCTCAGGTGAGCAGTATAGAAATTTATATTCGCCATCTGCAGCATCCAACAATATTTTTTTTACTTCAAACCAACTCAGTCCACTATGTAATGCTACTGCATGAATCCCTTTTAATTTTAGGTGTTCCACTTGGTCGCGCATGAGGGCAATAAGGGGACTAACCACCAAACACAATCCTTCCATCATCATGGCTGGCACCTGAAAGCAAATAGATTTACCGCCACCCGTAGGCAATAATGCCAACGTATCATTTCCGCTTAATACAGATTGAATAATATTTTCCTGTAAAGGGCGAAATGCTTTGTGTTTCCAGTATTGTTCTAATATTTGAAGGGGTTGTTGCAAATGCTAAAATACTTTTTTAAAATTCAGACGCACAGAATTAATGGCCAATACCACATCACTCAAACCCATTACCAATGCGCCAATGGAGGGACTTAAAAATCCGAATGCAGCAATGGGAATGGCGACTATATTATAAATCAATGCCCAAAATAAATTCTGTTGAATGGTGAGGTAAGTATGTTTGCCCAAACCCAATGCAAGTGGTAAATTTTTTAATCCATTGTTCATTAATATTACAGCAGCAGTTTGTACCGCAATCTGTGAGGCATCACTCAATGAAACTCCAACAGTTGCTTGTGCTAATGCAGGTGCATCATTAATTCCATCACCCACCATTGCCGTTGGTGTAATGGCAGAAAGTGCGCTTATTTGTTGCAGTTTCTGTTCAGGACTTTGTTCTGCAATAACCGTGTCTATACCAATAGCGAGAGCCACTGCATGGCATTTTGATTCCCTATCTCCACTTAGTAAAATGGTTTTAATGCCTTTGCTTTTTAACTGGTTCACCAATGCAGCAGCTTCGGGTCTTACCTCATCCATTAAATCTATCCAGCCCAGTAATATATTGTTTTTTTTCAGGTAGATATTGTGCGTATCATTACTTGTAAAAGCTGCTGCTATTCCATAAGAACCTGCTGCAAATTCATTGCCTTCTTTATCAGTAGCAATCATACCCAAACCTTTGTGCTCTGCTATCTTATTCCATCTGATATCATCATTGGTTCTCCAGTTTTTGGTAATGGCTTTTGCGAGCGGATGATTGGAATATTTTTCGAGTGAATAAGTAATTCTTTTGATTTCGTTTTCACCCACTGCTTGTCCCGCTTCGGTCAACACCATACCCGCAATAGCGAAATTGCCGGTAGTAAGGGTTCCTGTTTTATCAAAAACCACTTGCCGTATATCTTTAAAAATTTCGAGTGTTTCAGTGCTCTTAAATAAAATACCATTTTTTGCTGCACGTCCCAATCCCACTGCAATAGCGGCAGGTGTGGCAAGGCCCATTGCACAAGGGCAGGCAATTACCAGAACCGCAATACTCCGCATGAGGCTCTCCGTAAAACCGTAGTTACCCACACTAAAATTAAGTAAGAAAGTGAGTAAGGAGATGCCGATCACAAGGGGTACGAATACTGCGCTAATTTTATCAGCCATTTGCTGTACTGGAGGTTTTGCTGTTTGTGCATTTTTAACCAACTGAAGAATACTGCCCAACACCGCATCTTCTCCAATAGCGGTTATATAGGCTTTTGCAGAACCGTTTACCAGCACAGATCCGCCAATTAGCTTATCGTTCATTTTTTTCTCAACGGGAATAGATTCACCGGTGATAATAGATTCATCTACCGATACATCTCCAGATAAAATTTTACAATCCATCGGAACGGCTTCGCCGCTTTTAATCAATATCAGATCACCTACTTTTAAATGGGTACTTTCAACCGGAAAAATATGCTCTGTTTTTTCGGCATCATAGGCAATCATATTGGCCATGGTTTTCTGCGAACGAACCAATTTATTCAATGCAATTTGGGTTTGTTGAACGGACTTGTCTTCCATCCAATTGCCTAAAAAAACTAGGGTAATAATGGTGGCAGTAGTTTCAAAAAAAAGATAGTCCGCCGCTTGATTGGTGAATATGCCATAAAGGCTGTAAATAAAGGCAGCCAATGATCCTAGGGCAACCAATACATTCATATTGGGGATGCCTTTGAGTAGACTTTTTAATCCACTTCGTCCAAAAAAATCCATACCAAGCAGCAATACTGGAATGGTAAGAAAAAGTTGTACGTAAGCATTCATCAGCCAATGAATATGAATGCCGGGAATCATATGTACCATCAGTGGTAACGTAAAAATAGCACAGAATATAAATCGCTGTAAGTGAGTTTTAAATATTCTTTTGCTAGGTTGTGAAGATCCGTCCTCATTTTTTATTTCATACCCCATTGCATTAATTCCTTGCTGAATAGCACTTTTGTTAACCCCTTCGGGTAAATCAAAACTAAGGTCGCCTCCTATAAAATTCACCCGAACATCGGCCATGCCTTTTTCTTTCAAATATTTATCAATGCTAAGTGCACAGTTGGTACAACTCATGCCCGAAACCTTCCAATTCACTTTCTCCATAGTAACCAGCATTTGATGGCTGTTGGTACAAATTTACAAAAGCAATGTTGCAACAGCGGGTCAGTTTGCAATAATATTCCCCAGCTTGCGATTATCTTTGTAGCATGGATGCAATTTTTAAGTTAGAGCAGATTGGTGAAGTAGCTGCAGCCTTATGGAAAAGTGGTAAAAAGCAGCGAGTATGGGCTTTTTATGCACCTATGGGATCTGGCAAAACAACTTTTATAAGTGCATTATGTACCTATTTGGGGGTGGAGGCGGCCACTAGTAGTCCCAGCTTTGCCATTGTAAATGAGTACAGCAGTAATGAAGTGGGTAGATTGTATCATATGGATTGGTATAGACTGAAGGATGAGGCGGAAGCCATTGCCGCAGGAATAGAAGATTTATTGCAGTCCGGTTCATACTGTTTTATTGAATGGCCAGAAATGGCAATTGGATTATTGCCCGATGATACCCTTCATATTGAGTTAGCGGCATTGGATGAATTTACCCGTCGTATATTTATCCTCCCAAATCCTTAACTTCAAGCTCAACTTAACCAAATACTTTACCTACCAAACTTCAACCCTTACTATGGCCAGCAGCAGACCCAGTATCAGTCCCTCTCTTTTGTACGAAGCAATGGAGGAAACATTGGATGTGAAAACACCTGGTGCTAAATTATTAATTGGTATACCCAAAGAAATTGCTTTTCAGGAAAATAGAATTGCACTTACTCCAGATGCAGTGGGTGTATTGGTGGCCAATGGAAACCAAGTTACGGTTGAACACAATGCAGGGGAGGGGAGTCACTATACCGATAAAGAATATGCAGAAGCAGGAGCTCAAATTGTGTACGATAGGTCAGAAATATTTAAATGTCCCATACTGGTAAAAAGTGCCCCACCAGTGGAAGAAGACATGCCTTTATTGCAACTGAACCAAACCATTATTTCTCCCATTCATCACGCAGCATTAAAGAAAGGATGCATTGAGAAAATGATGGAAAAACGTGTTACTGCATTGAGTTTTGAAAATTTTAAAGATGACAGTGGCACTTATCCCATTGTGCGCAGCATGAGTGAAATTGCGGGTAGTGCTGTAATGTTGATTGCGGGCCAATACCTCAGCAGTTTCAATGCTGGAAAGGGTGTTTTGTTGGGAGGCATCAGTGGCATTCCTCCAACCAAAGTGGTAATTATTGGAGCAGGCATTGTAGGTGAATGTGCAACCCGTAATGCGCTGGCATTGGGTGCATCGGTGAAGGTGTTCGACAATAATGTATATCGTTTAAAACAACTTCAAAATAATTTAGGTCAGCGTGTATGGACAAGTGTTTTAGAGCCTCGTATTCTGGCCAAGCAATTAAAAACTTGTGAAGTAGCAGTAGGTGCGTTGAGCAATGAATATGGAAGGGCACCACTGGTAGTTACAGAAGAAATGGTAGCAGCAATGCGTCCTGGAAGTATTATTATTGATGTAGCCATTGATAGAGGTGGTTGCTTTGAAACCAGTGAACTTACGAGCTATGAAGAGCCTACTTTTTTAAAGCATGATGTGATTCATTATTGTGTTCCCAATATACCCAGTGGTTTTGCAAGAACTGCCAGTCAAGCCATTAGCAATGTACTTATGCCATTATTTCTAGAGATCAGCGATGAAGGGGGGTTGGAAGAAATGGTATGGCATAAATTTAATTTAAGGGGAGGGGTTTATCTATTTAAAGGATCCCTCACCGATATTTATATCAGTCAGAAATTCGATCTAAAATATACCGATCTGAATTTATTAATAGCCAGTAGGAGATAGCAATCATTTATTTATAATCGGTTATATGAATACGTTCCTTACAGCAAGCAATTTCTGTTTCTTCATTGCTACAGATGATTACTAGTTTTTCTTTGCAATAGTCACTTATCAATGATTGATACAACGTATAACCTTGTTGATCTAGGTTGGTACAAGGCTCATCAAGCAATAAGATGGGGGTATCAGAAAAAAAAGCCTGTGCTAGTTTTAAACGCTGTTTCATTCCGCTGCTGAAATAACGAATTTGTTGGTGGATAGATTTTGATAGTCCCACTATTGCCAATATATCTTCCAAAGAAAGCGATGCCATAAAGGGTTTAAACCGATGGTGAAATTGCAAATATTCTAAGGCCGTCATCTCTTCTACCAGCTCTAAATAAGGGGTACAAATAGCGAGGTATTTGTACGTATTTTCTGGGGCAATAATGGCTTTAATATTGTTGTGGGTAGTGGTGAATTGTATGTTTCCTGCATTCAAATTCATACTGGTACAAATGCATTGCATCAGCGTGCTTTTGCCCGATCCATTACTGCCAGTTATGGCATAGGCATTACCCGATTTAAAGTGTTGGGACAGGTTTCTAAATATCCATTCTCTGTTGAATCTTTTACCTGCATCGGTCAACTCAATACCGTATTTATTCTTCATCGTTAGCACCCTTGGTAAATCGCTTTATAATACCCCTTCCGCTTTCTCTTATAAAAGTCACAATTTCATCGCGCTCATCGGTGGCCGGCAATTCCTCTTCAATATATTCCAATGCCTGTGTAGTGTTTAGTCCTTTACTGTAAATGGTTCTATAAACATCAAGAATATGATTGATTTGTTGCAAAGGGAAGCCCCTTCTTTTTAGTCCCACACTATTTACACCACCATAACTGAGTGGGTTGCGTACTGCTTTTATATAAGGAGGAACATCTTTACTAACGAGACTACCACCGGCCACAAAAGTATGCTGACCAATACTTACAAACTGATGCACCGCACTAACACCGCCCACCACCGCCCAATCGCCAATGGTAACGTGACCAGCAACTTGTACACTATTGCTCATAATTACGTGATTGCCAATGATACAGTCGTGCGCTATATGGCTGTATGCCATAATAAGGCAATGGTTGCCGATTACGGTTTTACCCCGGTCTTCTGTTCCCCGGTTAATGGTAACAAATTCGCGAATGGTGGT
The DNA here is from genome assembly GCA_004294135.1 of Sphingobacteriia bacterium. Taxonomy (GTDB): domain Bacteria; phylum Bacteroidota; class Bacteroidia; order Chitinophagales; family Chitinophagaceae; genus Sediminibacterium. The sequence goes on along the minus strand of RDZY01000018.1, from coordinate 46,710 downwards.
ATGGTCTCCAATTTCAACCGTTGTTTTTTCACCTACAAATTTTAGATCCTGTGGAATAGCACCGAGTACAGCTCCGGGGAAAATACGGCAGTTTTTACCAATTCTAGTTCCATCCATGATGGTAACATTACTACCGATCCAAGTGCCATCACCCACTTGTACATCACCGTGAATTACAGTAAATGGATCGATCTTAACATTGGGTGCAACACGTGCATTGGGATCGATATAAGTATATGGGTGCGTCATAATTCCGATTTGTACTTGATAGTGATATTGGTTAAAGTGGATTAGTTGTCTGACCTTCTTACTACCTGTGCAACTAGATCGGCTTCTGTAGCTACTTTACCGCCTACATAAACCGTTCCATGCATTTCGCAAATACCCCTTCTGATGGGACCCGTTATTTCCATTTTTAATAATAGTGTATCACCAGGTCTTACCATTTGTTTGAATTTGCAATTGTCAATTTTTAAAAAATAAGTATCATATTTCCCTTCTGGCATGGAGTTAATGCAGAGAATACCGCCTGTTTGTGCCAAGGCTTCTATCTGCAAAACACCAGGCATAACAGGATTTCCAGGAAAATGCCCTGGAAAGAACCACTCATTGAAGGTAACATTTTTAATGCCAATAATATAGGTGTCTGTCAGTTCAATAATTTTATCTACCAATAAAAAAGGATGCCGATGTGGGAGTGTTTTCTCAATCTGCTCTAGTGTAAAAATGGGCGGTGTAGTTGGATCATACAATGGCACTCCTCTAACGTGTTTATTTTTTTTGATATACTGCTTTATTTTTTTTGCAAATGCTACATTGGAACTATGACCAGGTCTATTTGCAATAATACGTGCTTTAATGGGATAACCAATCAATGCCAGATCGCCAACTACATCTAGTAATTTGTGCCTAGCAGGTTCATTAGGAAAACGCAGTTCTAAGTTGTTCAGATAGCCTTCACTTTTTACTTCAATTTTATCACGTTTGAAAACTTTGGCCAGTCGAGTCATTTCCTTATCGGTAACGGGCTTATCAACTACTACAATTGCGTTGTTGATATCACCCCCTTTAATCAAGTCATTGTCTAGCAACATTTCCAACTCATGCAAAAAGCAAAAAGTACGGCAAGGGGCTATTTCAGTTTTAAAGTCTTTAATGGTTTTTAAACCAGCGTGCTGGGTGCCTAGTACGGGGCTATTGAAATCAATAAGTGTAGTAATTTGGTAGTCCAATGCAGGCAAAGCCACCATTTCTACTCTTTTTTCATCGTCGTAATGGTAAATATTCTCATCCAAGCTGTACCAAACTTTAGTAGCATCTTGTTCCAAGATACCTGCCTCTTCAATCAATATAATAAAAGGGGTAGAACTGCCATCCATGATGGGAATTTCTGGTCCATTTACTTCAATCAAAACATTGTCAACACCCATACCAACCAATGCAGCCAGAACGTGTTCTACTGTACTTACTTTGGCGTCTCCAACTTGTAAGGTTGTACCGCGACTGGTATCGGTTACCAGATCGCAATCAGCCTTTATAATAGGTTGGTTGGGCAGATCGGTTCTTTGAAACTGCATGCCGAAACCAGGATTGGCGGGCTTTAAAACCATATCAACCAAAACGCCAGTATGCAAACCGGTACCACTAATATTAATTTGCTGTTGAAGGGTGTGTTGCTTGTCGGGGTTAAAATTCGTATCCATATTCCGCGCTGTTTTAACATGTATTCAATCTGAAGGGGGTTGTTGAATACACCTGTATATTAAATAATTGTGCGAAAATAAGCCTTAGCCTTGGTTTAAGGATGATTTTAGCTATTAACCCGTTCAGAAAGGAGTTGTCGCACCATTTTTTCCAGTTCTTTAACTCTTTTTTCTAGGTCGGGTAAGTTTCTGCTCATGGCGTGTACGCGCATAGAAGCTGAAAAATCAAAAGCGGGATTACCATTAAAAGACCTATTAGGCTCTTTGATGGTTTTTGTAACGCCACTTTTCCCGTTTATTTTTGAACCGTCGGCAATAGAAATATGTCCCGCTACGCCAGCTTGACCCCCAATCTGTACATTCTTGCCTATCTTAGAACTACCGCTAACGCCTGTTTGGGCAGCAATAACCGTATTGATGCCAATATTTACATTGTGGGCAATCTGAACCAAATTATCGAGCTTTACCCCTTTTTGAATGATGGTAGAGCCCATAGTAGCCCGGTCGATGGTGGTATTGGCGCCAATTTCTACATTATCGTTCACTACTACATTGCCCAATTGGGGAACTTTATCATAAGAGCCATCGGCTAGGGGAGCAAATCCAAATCCATCGCTTCCCAATACAGCACCTGCATGAATAATTACTTGGTTGCCGATAATGCAGTCAGCATAAATTTTAACACCTGCATGAATGGTAGTATTGTTACCTATTTTTACCTGATTACCGATGATTGCACCTGGATATATTTTGCTACCATCACCAATTACTGCCCCAGCACCTATATAGGCAAATGCGCCTATATAAGCATTAACGCCAATAACAGCAGTAGGTGCAATAAAACAGGGTTGTTCAATACCCGAGACTTGGGTAGTTGATAATTCTTGGTACTTGGTCATCAACATCGCAAAAGCGGCATAAGGATCCTTTACCCTAATAAGTGTGGTGGTAACTGGAGCTTTCAATTGCAATGATTCATGTATAATAACAATAGATGCGCTGGTAGTATATAAATATTCTTCGTATTTAGGGTTTGCAAGAAAAGACAACTGGCCAGCAATGGCTTCCTCAATTTTACCAAATGATTGTACCGCGGCTGTAGCATCTCCTTCTATTTTTCCCTGAAGCATCAGGGCAATTTGTGGGGCAGTAAATTGCATATTAGCTATTTAGGTTAACTGACAAATGTAGAATTTTTTTATGGTTGATGAAAGATTTTGCTGAATCATGGTATTGTCCACTTCGGTTATATCTTTTACTGTTCCATCTTTATATAAGATATTTATTTTTTCTTCTTTACTTTGATAGGTAGTATTGGTGGCAATGCCTGTAAAGCAGAGGTAGGAAACATCTGCTTTATCAATACCGAATACATCTATCACTTCCTGTTCTCTGGCCTCAATAAAAGCAGGGTCAAAAGGTTCAGCTTGGATCCTCGATTTATACAAAGCGCGATTTAAAAAACGATTACAAAGCAAAGCCAAAATTTTGTCGCTGTGAAAGCTCCACTTTTTAATGGCACTAATTACATCAACATCATCAAGAAGACAAAATTTAGCCAAATTTGCATCATCCATAATTCCATTATAAGATCCCAAAAAATAATCTATTTGAGAGTCTGTTTTCAAGGTGTCCCGATGGGATGGATAAATGAATCTTACTCGCTCCATTATTTTCACCAGCATTTTTTCGGCTGATAGTACAGTCTTATGCAGATACACTTGCCAGTACATTTGCCGCCTGGCGACTAAAAATTTTTCAACACTATAGATGCCCTTTTCTTCTACCATTAATTGACCATCTCTAATGGTAAGCATTTTCAGAATTCGGTCGTATCCAATCACGCCTTCGCTTACGCCAGAAAAAAAACTATCCCTGCTGAGGTAGTCCATTCTATCCACATCAAGTTGACCGCTGATGAGTTGGTGTAAAAAGGGTTTGTGGTATTGGTTGGTAAAAATTTGGATGGATAAATTAAGTGCCCCGTTGAAATTTTTATTCATCACTTGCATTAGCTGAAGCGACAGTTGTTCATGCCCTATATTGGGAATCAATACCTGTTCTAAAGCGTGTGAGAAAGGGCCGTGACCAATATCGTGAAGTAAGATGGCGGCTTTAACGGCAATATCTTCTGCTTCGCTGATATCAAAACCTTTATTTCTGAGTTCGTTAACCGCATTACCCATTAAATGATAAGCCCCTAATGAATGGTGCAATCGGGTATGAACCGCACCCGGATAAACCAATTGAGCCATAGCCATTTGCTGAATACGGCGAAGGCGTTGGTAGTATGGATGTTCAATGATGGAGAAAATTAATGGATGTTGAATGGTAATAAAACCATAAACAGGATCATTGATAATTTTTCTTTTGGTAGCCAACATGTAGTTGATGAATTAGTAAATCAGCCTATTTTGCTGTTTGCAAAGGTAGGGGAATAGATGGTAGGGTATAATAACTCGCCCTGCCAGTAATAATATCTGGCTTATTGTAATGGGGCATTGGTTGTAAGTTATATTAAACCGTTTTTGTAACCTTACAAGCCACTCTACTGTATGATCTTTGTGGATTGGCGGTGAAAGCTCCCCATTTTAATATGCTTTAGATGAGGTTTTTTTGCGCTATTTGGAAATATGTAGTAAAGGCGTAGCATCTATGCTGGTTCAATTTTACTGATCTTTTTTATTGCATATTTTGTCCAAATTTAAGTGACGATTAATCATCAACCAAATTTAGGACAAGACATCTCTTTTAAATTCTTCATTTGCTAAATTGTTGATATTATAAGTAGTCTCGCAAAATTGCAGCCTATATTTAAAATTAGGTTATTAGCATTAACCTTCCAAGAAATCAGACCTCTTCAAATAAAATGACTTCTGTTAAACTTGTGGTATTATTATTGCATCAATACAACAGTTTATACATTTGTTATTATTGGCAATTTCCTACATTTCAAATAAATTTTTATTTCAATTAATTTTAGATAGGTTTACAAAGGCTTAGCCGTTTTCCATACACAATTAATTCTTTATTATGTCTATTGCAACTATACTTTGGGTGGATGATGAAATTGAAAGCCTGCAATCGCAAAAGATTTTTCTGGAAGGTAAAGGTTATCGAGTTCATACCCTTACTAACGGATTTGATGCCATTGAATTCATTCAAAATAATCAAATTGATGTGGTGTTGATGGACGAAAGTATGCCCGGCATCACTGGCTTAGAAACGCTTACGCGGATGAAAGCCTTGCAACAACAATTGCCTATTGTTTTAATTACCAAAAACGAAACAGAGAACCTGATGGATGAAGCCATAGGCAGTCAGATTGCAGATTATTTAATTAAGCCCGTAAATCCCAACCAAGTTTTGTTGAGCTTAAAAAAAATCATTGACAATAAAAGACTCGTTGCTGAAAAAACCACCACTTCTTTTCAACAGCAATTCAGTGAATTATTCATGGCATTATCTGCAAATCCCGATCATCGCGAGTGGGTTGAGCTTTATAAAAAATTGGTTTACTGGGAACTGGAAATGGAAAAAAGTGATAGTCCCGAAATGCGCGAAATTTTGAGCAACCAGAAAAAAGAAGCCAATGCCGCTTTCGGAAAATTTATCAGCAGAAATTATGAAGACTGGGTGAGAACGGCAAGTGCTGATGCGCCCATTATGAGTCACCAGTTGATGCAGTTTAAAGTATTACCCCACTTAGAAAAAGATATTCCTTTGTTTTTTATTTTGATTGATAATCTTCGCTACGACCAATGGAAAGCTATTCAACCTATTTTTTCAGAAAGCTTTAGAATACTGGAAGAAGATGCTTTTTATTCCATTCTTCCTACCGCCACACAATACTGTCGCAACGCCATATTCGCAGGAATGATGCCAGCAGAAATTGAAAAAAAGTTTCCGCAACAATGGAAGAATGATGAAGAAGAAGGGGGTAAGAATTTATTTGAAGAAGATTTTTTAATAACACAGCTTAAGCGATTAAAAAAAGAGCCTGTGAAACATAGTTACCATAAAATAGTGAATCACCAAGATGGTCAATACTTGATGAACAATATTCACAACTTATTGGGCAACGACCTGAATATTATTGTGTACAATTTTGTAGACATGCTCAGTCACGCCCGTACCGAAATGGAAGTACTGAAAGAACTGGCTAGTGATGAAGCCAGTTATAGAAGCCTTACTAAAAGCTGGTTCGAGCACAGCCCACTTCACCAAGCATTAAAAAAAATTGCGGGTAAAAAAATCAGAATCATTCTGGCAACAGATCATGGAAGTGTACGGGTTAAAACACCGCATAAAGTAATTGGAGATAAACAAACTACGGCCAATTTGCGCTACAAACATGGCCGTAACCTGAATTATGAGGAGCGGGATATGCTAGCCTTTAAAGATCCTTTAAAAGCGGGGTTGCCCGTACCGACTATTAACTCTTCTTTTATTTTTGCCCGGGAAGATGGGTTTCTTTGTTATCCCAATAATTACAATCATTACGTTAACTATTACCGCAATAGTTTTCAGCATGGTGGTATCAGCCTCGAAGAAATGATTGTGCCGTTGATTAAGATGGAGAGTAAGTAGTAGGATACACCCTAGATCGTACACCTTGTATTGTTTTGTGGATAAATCAAGCCCCATCACTGGCTTGCTAAAGTTATTTTTGTAACAGAATTAATTTCCTTTTGGGTTGAATCACATGAAATGAGCCATAACAAGAATTTGTTACCAACCGAAATGTTAATTAGCGAATTCCATGTGACCATTAAAAAAAATAAATATTAACACATGAAATGAGCCATAACAAGAATTTGTTACCAACCGAAATGTTAATTAGCGAATTCCATATGGCCAACTAAAATATACACATGAAATACACACAAACTACAGTAGATAAATTGGAAGATGTTCTGGGAGAATCTGGTTATGTAGTTCGCTACGAGCGAGGTACTTTTCAGAGTGGCTGGTGTTTGCTAGAAGCTAGGAGGGTAGTGGTATTGAATAAATTTTTGAATACAGAAGGACGCATCAATACCTTGATGGAAATCATACCCCAACTGGCAATACAATACGATAAACTTACACTGGAATCACAAAAGCTTTACGAATCAGTGGTGAAAAAATCCGTTACCGAAGCTTAATAATTGCGGTATATACCTGTTCTATTAACCACTAATTCACTTAATTTTATTGGGTGAATACGCACTCTATAAAAATACAATTTCTTGGAACTGGCACCAGCACTGGTATTCCAATGATTGGCTGCGACTGTTCTGTATGTACTTCAAATGATCCGAACGATAAAAGACTTCGAAGCAGTGTACTGGTACAGTCGCCCAGCACAACCATTGTGATAGATACCACCCCCGATTTTCGTTACCAAATGCTTCGTACCAACACCAACCACTTAGATGCAGTGGTATTTACCCATCCACACAAAGATCATATGGCGGGGCTTGATGATATCCGTGCCTTTAATTTCTTTTCAAAAAAAGCCATGCAGATCTATGCCAATCCATTCACAGAAGAAGCCATTAAAAGAGATTATTACTACGCTTTTTCCGATACTAAATATCCAGGTGTGCCAGATTTGCAACTCAATACCATAGATCTTGCTCCTTTTACTATTGGAGATATACCCATAATTCCCATTGAAGTGTTGCACCATAAAATGCCAGTACTCGGCTTTAGAATGGGTGATTTTACCTATATCACCGATGCAAATAAGATAGCAGATATTGAATTGGAGAAAGTAAAAGGATCATCAGTATTGGTGCTTAACGCACTAAGAAAAGAAAAACACTTATCGCATTTTACCTTGCAGGAGGCATTGGCAATTGCTGAGGCAACCCAAGTGCCTAAAGTCTATTTTACCCATATCAGTCACCAAATGGGTAAACACGCCGAAGTGAATCGCGAACTTCCTTCGCATATTCAACTGGCTTATGATGGGCTGACCCTTAGTTTGTAATTCCTTGACAAAGTTTAAGGAAATGAAAAAATGGTTAAATGAATACCTACGCTTTACGCGTAAAGAACGCATGGGTATTTTTATCTTACTAGCAATCATCATTGCATTTTTATGGTTGCCCCAATATTATCGTGCAAAACCAGATTTAGTAAAAATAGATACTGCGTTGCTGAAACTATTTCAAGTGCCCGCAATGGTAAACCCAAAACCAATGGAAGCAGCGAATAGTGCATCCATGTACAATATCCATTACTTTTATTTCGATCCCAATACCATTGGTGAGAAAGACTGGCAAGCATTGGGATTGAAGGAAAAAACCATTCAAACCCTACTCAATTATAGAAGCAAGGGTGGAAGATTTAAAGTGGCGGAAGACCTCAGAAAAATATGGGGACTGCAAAAGGCAACCGCAGACGCACTGATTCCGTATATTCGGATTCCGCGAACGGAGGCACCCGCTCTTCACTCGTCCAATGCCAATAGATATATCCATACGGTACCCGCACTCCAAAAAACCATCTCACCCATTGATATCAATACAGCAACAGCAAAGGATTGGGAACAATTACCCGGTATTGGCCCAGTACTGGCCGCTAGAATCATTAAGTTCAGGGAGAAATTAGGAGGATTTGCTGATATTGATCAGGTGCAAAAAACGTACGGCATCAAAGATTCGGTATTTCAGATTTTACGCCCCTTCCTTAGATTTAGCGGTACTGAAACAGCCGTGAAATCAGAAAAATTAAACCTTAACCTAGCTTCTGCTAAAGCAATGAAGGCAGTAGGAGTTAGAAGTGATATAGCAGAGGCCATTGTGAACTACCGTAAAGAATATGGTCCTTTTTTGGAGCTGGGCGACTTGAAAAAGATTGTATTTATTAATGAAACCATCTTCAATGAAATACTGCCTTTTTTTAAACTCTGATAATTAAGCAATAATACCATGCCCAATTAAAAAATAATAATGGATGATTCCACAAAATGCACTATTATTGGGTATTGAACTTTGAAAATTCAGACTTAGCTAAAATTCTAATGCCTGATTTATTCTTTTTTGCGATTGCATGCATATAATTGGAGCTCTTTTAAAAGGGCTCCTTTTTAATGAGTAAAACTTTGTAACTTAACATCCAATATGAATGTTCTACAGAAATTCATCCCCCAATATACTGTAGTCCGCTTATTTTTTTGTTGCGCATCAATTCTATTGATAACCCCAATTGTAGCACAAAAAAATTTTCGTACTACCCGCTTTGTAGATTCATTAAATGAATTGGCTTTTCAACAAAAACGGTTTAACGTATCAGAATCTTTTAATAGTTTAATTGTTACCCAGAATACTGCTACACAAATCAACTATAAAAAAGGACTTGCTGTTTCCTACTTATATGAAGGTGGTATTTATCAGCAACAAGGGTTTACCAAAAGAGCAATTACTGACTATTATTTGGCATTGGATATATTTAGGCGTACTAAAGACACTTTTAATATTGCCAAAACCAACTATCAAATTGCATCTGCACTGCTATCAGAAGAAAAACTAACTGAAGCTGCTTCCTTATTTAGGAAATCCTTTGATATTTATACCCTGCTAAAGAAAGAGGAAGAACTTGCTAATATAAAAAATGGATTAGGGCTGGTTAATCTTAAAAAAGAACGCTTAGATTCTGCCATAATATTTTTTAGTGACGCCTTCCGCATTAGTAAAAAAATAAAGTATCAATACGGTGAGAAGAAAGCTTTGTATCATTTAGGCTTGGTAGCATTTATAAAGAATGAGTATAGCGCTTCAAAATCATTCTTTAACCAATCACTTGGTATTGATATTCAATTGAATGATCAATTTGGCAAATCCTGCAACTTACTAAAACTGGCAGAGATAGAATTGAAGGGCGATAATTTTACAAGCGCACTTTCATTGAGTAAACAATCGTATTTCGCTGCAAAATCAATTAATGCGTATGGCTTAATTGAGACCAGCATTAACCAGATTATTGCCAATTATAGATTACAAGATAATACAAAAATGGCCATTATTTGGCAAGACAGTGCCATACTAGAATTAAATAAACGTAGAAAAACTGAAAACGAATATGCTGCTAATTTTATAGAAGTAATTAAGAAACAACAAGTTATTAGACTTGATGGTGAAAATGCCATGATTCGAGCAGAAAAAGCTTCTGATGAACAACTTTCTATTCTTACTGCTGCAACCTTTACTTTTATAGTAATGGGAACTTTGTCTGTTCTTGTATTCATTTATTACCAACGACAAAGAATGATGTCGATTGAATTGCGTACAAAAAATGTACAGATTGAAAAACAGATAGTACATGTTAAAAGTCTAAATGAAGAGATATTTGAACAAAATAAACTGCTTGAAGCAGATATTAAAACAAAGAATAAACTACTCTCTATTATTTCCCACGATCTTAGAACTCCACTTGTTAATACAAAAGGGATATTGAACCTAGTGAATCAAGGAATCGTTCCAGAAGATCAGTCCAAACAACTGCTGATTCAATTGGAGTCGCAATATATGGGCACCACTTCTCTTTTAGATAATTTATTATTTTGGTTAAAGGGACAAATGGCTGGAAAAAATATTGAGAAAAACCAAGTTTATATTTTCCAATTGGTGAAAGGCCTTGAATCGGAACATCATATGCTTTTGGAGCGGAAAAAAATAAGTTTCAATATTGCCATAGAACCTGAGTTGCAAATAATAGCAGACAAGGAAATGACTCGAATCATACTAAGAAATCTAATCAGTAACGCAATTAAATTTACGCCAATCAACGGTATTATTAGTGTATCTGCTATTCATGAGGATGGAATATCAGTTTTAAAAGTTAGCGACTCTGGAATTGGAATGTCACAAGTAACCATTGATAAAATAAATGCCAAACAATATTATACCACTGCGGGTACAAATATGGAAAAGGGAAGTGGGTTTGGGTTGATGTTGTGCAGTGATTTAATAAATAGACATGGTGGTAGCATGTCTATTACCAGTGTAGCAGGCACTGGTAGTACTTTTATTATTACCTTACCATCTTAATTATAAAACACAAAAAGATTTTAATCGTCGTTTTTACTCCCAGCTGCAAATATCTGATCAACAGCACCACCCAACATTGGAAATTTTTCTTTTACAAATGCCGCAATTGTATTGATGGCTTGCTGCGCTTGATTAGCATCTAGTTTAGCTTCCGCCATTAATTTTTCTAAAAGTTCATTCATACAATTATATTTATTGGGTTTGCCACCTGGCATTCACGAATCAATCGTTTATTTTCTACGCTACTTTTAACGCACTAAGCTTACTCTTTCCAAACATTTTTATGGCATAATCAAGTGTCACCCGCAACTTAGCTGTATTAGATCCAGGAAGTTCAAACATAGCATCGGTAAGAATGCTCTCGCATATACTCCTTAAACCCCTTGCTCCTAATTTATATTCCAAGGCCTTGGTAACCATAAAATCAAGTACATCATCTTCTACTTCCAACTTAATCCCTTCCAGCTCAAAAAGCCGAACATATTGTTTCATTAGTGAGTTCTTGGGTACAGTCAATATACTTCTTAAGGTATCTGCATCCAATGGGTCTAAATGCGTAATTACAGGCAATCTTCCTAGTAGTTCTGGTATCAGCCCAAAACTTTTTAAATCTTGCGCATTAATAAACTGTAAAATATTTTTACGCTGGTACTCTTGTTCGTCTTTGTTGATACTGAATCCAATAGCATTGGTATTGACCCTTCTAGCAATTACCTTATCAATTCCATCAAATGCGCCACCACAAATGAATAATATATTTTTGGTGTCTACTTTAATCATTTTTTGTTCAGGATGTTTTCTTCCTCCTTGTGGTGGAACTAGTACTTCTGTTCCTTCCAACATTTTTAATAAACCCTGTTGTACACCTTCTCCACTTACATCTCTAGTAATGGATGGATTGTCGCCTTTACGAGCTATTTTATCTATTTCATCTACATATACAATTCCACGTTCAGCAGAGGGTACATCATAGTTACAGTTTTGTAATAAACGGGTAAGCATACTCTCTACATCTTCTCCAACATAGCCTGCTTCAGTAAAAACGGTTGCATCAACAATGGCAAATGGAACATTCAATAGTCGCGCTACTGATTTTGCCAACAATGTTTTACCAGTTCCAGTTTCACCAATCATTACAATATTACTCTTCTCTATCTCTACATCATCTACAATTTGTTTGTTGTTTACTCGCTTATAGTGATTGTAAACAGCTACACTTAGTACTTTCTTTGCATCATCCTGGCCAATGATATATTCATCCAAAAATTTCTTAATTTCCTGCGGCTTGCGAATATTTAATTTGAAATTAGAAGATCCACTTCCTGAAATATCATTTTTGGTATTTAATTCCTGCCCTATAATTTCCTGTGCGTGTTCTACACAGTTTTCGCAGATATGCCCTTCCTGACCCGCAATCAGTATTTTTACTTCTTCGCGACTCCTCCCACAAAAGGAACAATGTAAATTTGTTTGTTTGGCCATATTAAAAATTGAAACCGTTCTCTATTATTATTTACAAAACAAGATTAGGTGCTTGTAAAGCTACTACTATGATGCCATGCAATAGATAAATTCTATAAAAGTCACTAAAATACCTTAAATCTGACTCAAAACTCCGTCTACAATGCCATAAGCCACTGCTTCATTGGCATCCATCCAATAATCTCGGTCAAAATCTGCCATCACTTGTTCCATTGTTTTGCCACAGTTTTCAGCTAGAATTTTAGCTCCTAATTCCTTGGTTTTTTTAATTTGCTTGGCTTGTATTTCAATATCAGCACTGGTTGCTTGATAGTAGCCGCCTAAACTTGGTTGGTGAATCATGATTTCACCATGGGGATATACAAAACGTTTTCCCTTAGTGCCAGCACTCAATAAAATTGATCCCATACTTGCAGCTAGACCCATACAAATGGTACTAACGGGACTCTGAATCATTTTCATGGTATCGAAAATGACCATACCGCTTGTTACCACACCACCGGGACTATTAATGAATAGCTTTATTTCAGTCCCGGGTTTATCCGCATCTAATATTAATAGTTTGGTTACTATATCACGGGCAGACTTATCATCAACTACACCCCATAAATAGACAGCACGCTTTTCGAAAAATAATTTCTCTAATTTTTTTACCATAAAGCCACCCATAGGCTCCTGTTTTTCTTCTTTTGACTCATGCTCTTCATCTTCATCATGGTTTAAAAAAGGGTTGAAATATGCTGATATTATCATTTTGTATTATTTATGCAGTAAAAAATTATATTTATCCACGGTCCACCGTCTATTTCCCCCCCTTCTCCTTCCTCGGATTGGTGAGCAACACTTCATCCACCAAACCATAGGCTTTGGCTTCAGCGGCAGTCATCCAGAAATCACGATCACTATCTTTGGCAATCACTTCAACTGGTTTGCCAGTATGATGTGCAGTGATGGCATAAAGTTCTTCTTTTAGCTTTTTTATTTCACGTACCGTGATTTCAATATCAGTAGCTTGACCGCCAATGCCACCACTTGGCTGGTGCATCATTACGCGACTGTGTTTTAAAGCGGTTCGCTTGCCTTCTACTCCTGCGCATAATAAAATTTGACCCATACTGGCAGCAATGCCCGTGCAAATGGTCGCAATATCGGGGCCAATAAATTGCATCGTATCATAAATGCCAAGACCTGCATAAACACTTCCGCCGGGACTATTAATATACATCTGTATATCTCTGGTGCGATCTGTACTTTCTAAAAAAAGCAATTGAGCAGTAACAATATTAGCTACATAGTCGTTGATGCCTTCTCCTAAAAAAATAATGCGATCCATCATCAGGCGACTGAATACGTCCATACTGGCTACATTCAAGGGACGTTCTTCAATAATATAAGGAGTAAGGTTGGTTACCTGCCCGTATGTTTTATAATTGTGTAATACACCACTGCTGATGCCACGGTGCTTAATTGCATATTTATCAAATTCATTTCCAATATTCATAGTATACTTTTTCGGTTTGAAGGTAAGTATTTTGCTAAAACAGATACACAATCCTAGTCAAATTTTGTGCAAACCCTGTTTTTGCGACAAAAGGGCATATTTGGTGGATATTAATCTACAGATTGGCGTAGCCCGAAAGCTCCAAAATAAATAGGGTAAATAAGTTGATCAATATGCTTATTTACCCCATTTTCTCACCAATTTTATTTTATACTATTAATGGTGCTGGTGGCTCTCTAATATTTTAGCAAAATCATCTGCGCTGATGGGTTCATCTTTGGCACTTACCTGTGATTCAAGTACGCCAAATAATTTCTCAGCATTGATACGATGGTAGCTGTCTTCCACAAAACGCTTGTCCTGCATCATCCGATTTGCATAATCATCCACCCACTGTTGGTTATCGCCTAATGCGCCCAACTGACCGCCCATATAGCTGAACAATTGCGCTTTTGCAAAATTGCGAAGATCTTCTGGCAACACTTCAATTTTATTATCCTGCGTAAGCTTGCTGCTGATTAAGGTCCACTTCAGTTGTTTTACAAAAGTTGGATATTCGGCTGCTGCTTCTTCTGCGGTTTTGGGTTTTTCCCCACCAGTTTGCAACCAACGTTTCAAAAAATCTTCTGGAAATTCCATATTGATATGATCTACTAAGTAATGGTAGATTTGATCTTGAACTTGACTTCTAGCTGATTGTGCGTAGTATTTTTCTATTTCAGCTTTTGCTTCATTGCGAAAATCTTCTGCTGTTTTAATTTGGTCGTTGTTGGGATATACAGCCAGAAACAATTCCTCATTTAATTCAGCTTTTTCAACCAGTCCCACTTTCGTAATCAACAAATTGAAATAACGATTACCGTCTTCTTTGGTTAAACCCAAATCAGCCAAAATGGTTTCCGCCTCTTTGTCCTCAAACGCTTGATTGATCTGTAAGAATACAATATCGTCATTTTTCTTGCCTATCAGGTTCTTCCTAAAATCTGGTGAAAAATATTTAACCAATACTGAATTCTCTTTCTGAACGCCATTTTCAATGTTGATACCATTTTCATCAGCTTCAGTAAAAGTAACGTTCAACACGTTCTCCTCACTCCCAACTACTTCAGGTTCAGTCATTTTACCATAACGGGTTTGTAAGCGGGCTACTTCTTCGTCCATCATCTGGTCGGTTATATTTACCTTATAACGGGTAGCTTTTACGTCGCTCATGCTCAGTTCAAAATTGGGTTTTAATCCAATTTCAAAAGAGAAAGTGTAATCGCCCAACTTATTCATATCCAGTGCTTGTGCGTCGTTGTCTAGTGGGAGTGGCTGCGCAAAAATATCGATTTGCTCATTGCTCATATACTGATTAAGCTCTGTCTCCATACAACGCAATACTTCTTCGGTAAAAACACCCTGGCCGTGCATTTTCTTCACTAAGCCTGTTGGTACCATACCCTTTCTAAATCCCGGTATATTAGCGGTTTTAGCATATTTTTTCAGGTTTTGCTCAAAACCTGTCAAGTAATCCTCTTTTGTAACGGTAACGGTAAGCTTATCATTGAGTAAGCCAATGTTTTCTCTGGTAATAGTAGCCATATATATGATTTATAACGTAAAATTGGGCTGCAAAGGTAGGGGTTTCGCATAAAAAAACCACCTTATATTAAGGTGGTAATCTGTGCGGATGATAGGGGTCGAACCTACATGCCTCGCGGCGCTAGATCCTAAGTCTAGTGCGTCTGCCAATTTCGCCACATCCGCAAACGAGTGCAAAAGTAAGGGTTTTCATTAAAATTGCACAGTAAAAATACTGCCATTATTGGGTTCACTTTTGCAAGTAAGGCTGCCACCTTGTTCTTCAATTTGATTTTTAATCAGGTATAACCCAATGCCCTTGCTGTCAAATCCACTGTGAAAGCTTTTCTGGAACTTAAATAGTAAGTGTCCATATTTTTGTAAGTCAATCCCTAATCCATTGTCTGATACACTGCATTTTAGTATGCCATCGTCTTCAAAAGTCCTTATATAAACAACGGGAGCCAACTCTTTTTTGGCATATTTTAGACTATTGCTCACCAAATTATAAATAATACTTTGAAGATATACTCTTGGGTATACGATCTCTGCAATATCAAATTGGGTATGAATGGTCGCTTGTTTTTTATCAATGATATCCTGTAGCTGCAAACAAACACTTTCAATAATTTCTGCAAATACGCAATTAGATGCGGGAATATCTTTCTCTAGGTGAATTTGTAAAATTTGAACCAGCTCATTTAAGTTGCTGGTAAGGTCTTTACTTACTTTTTTCAAATATTCCATTGCTGCTTTCTTCAAATCGGGATCGTCTGTGGACTCGTACATTTCCAACATTTTGAAAATATTATGCGCGGGGCCTCGTACGTCATGGGTAATAATTCCAGCAAAATCTTTCAGCTGATTTACTTTTTTTTCAAGAAATAGTTGTGTTTTGAGCAATTCTTTATTTTGCTCTTCTAGTGTTTTTATCTGAATGGTAGATTTATTCATATATATGCAAATAGAAACCCCATAAATATAAGTATTTATGGCGTTTCTGTAGCGAGTTAATTTTAATTAACGATTTTGCGAAGACCTATTAAAACTGTATTTTCTAGTTCTATTCTGCTGTTGAGCAGCCGGTCTGCGTTCTGGCAATTTATAAGTTGCAGGAGCGGGCGACGCTGAATGATAGGCGTGATCTGTTACTACTGGCAATTGCTTTTTAATAAGTAACTGGATGTCTTTTAAGAACGCCCTTTCTTCAGCTTCGCAGAAAGAAATGGCAATGCCACTTGCGCCAGCTCTACCCGTACGACCAATTCGATGTACATAAGTTTCCGCAACATTGGGCAATTCATAGTTAAATACATGTGTTAGCTGATCAATATCAATACCACGGGCAGCAATATCCGTTGCAACTAAAATTCTGGTAGAACCGTTTTTGAAATTGGTTAATGCACGCTGTCTCGCATTCTGTGATTTATTTCCGTGAATAGCTTCTGCCGTAATATTGTTTCTGGTAAGGTCTTTCACCACTTTATCTGCGCCATGTTTGGTTCTCGTAAATACGAGTGCTGTTTGAATGGCTGCGTCTTTAAGTAAGCTTACCAACAATAATTTCTTATGGTCTTTTTCTACAAAATAAACTGCCTGCTGAATTTTTTCTGCAGTAGACGATACAGGAGTAACGGTTACTTTAGCTGGATTGTGTAATAAGGTAGAAGATAGTTTTTCTATCTCATCGGGCATGGTTGCAGAAAAGAAAAGGGTTTGCTTTTTGACTGGTAATTTTGCAATGATTTTTTTTACATCGTTGATAAAACCCATATCCAACATACGGTCTGCTTCATCCAATACAAAAAATTGTATATCATTTAATCGCACATATCCTTGTTGCATTAAATCGAGTAATCTGCCTGGTGTTGCAATTAAAATGTCCACACCATTTCTTAAAGCATTTACTTGATGAACCTGAGAAACACCCCCAAAAATTACTTGGTGTTTCATGCGAAGATTTTTTCCATAATCTTTAAAGCTTTCCTCTATTTGAATAGCAAGCTCTCTAGTAGGGGTTAATACCAAAGCTTTAATACCTTTATTATGATTGCCATGCAACATAGATTTGG
This sequence comes from Sphingobacteriia bacterium, assembly GCA_004294135.1. Taxonomy (GTDB): domain Bacteria; phylum Bacteroidota; class Bacteroidia; order Chitinophagales; family Chitinophagaceae; genus Sediminibacterium. The sequence goes on along the minus strand of RDZY01000018.1, from coordinate 29,351 downwards.
TTACCAATTGTAAAATTGGGATGGCAAATGCTGCTGTTTTTCCAGTACCTGTTTGTGCGCAGCCGAGTAAATCATTGCCTGCTAAAATCATTGGAATGGCTTGTTCCTGAATGGGTGTGGGTGTACTGTAACCTGCTGTTTCGAGTGCCGCTAATATGGGCTCGATGAGTTGTAATTCTTTGAATAACACAATATGTGATTTAAATGAACACTTGATTTTTCAAGTGGTATATAACCTAACTTTTGATGGGATTACCTTGTCACTGAAGTAGATTCCAGTCTAACTGAGAGAGTATATGAATATTGCAAAGCTAATGGTTTTTTTAATAATGAAGAAATTGGATGGTTTTGGTTGGATTACAAAAGCCCCACTATCTCTTCCAGATACTGCCGATCGGTCTCGTCAAATTGATTGTAATCACTACTGTCAATATCCAATACACCCCATACTTCACCTGCTTTTAATAAGGGCAACACAATCTCCGATTTGGAGAAGCTGCTGCAAGCAATATGTCCCGGAAATTTTTCTACATCTGGCACAATTATTATGCTTGCCGATGCCCAACTGGTTCCACAAACGCCCCTGCCTTTTTGTATACGGGTACAAGCAATAGGCCCCTGAAATGGCCCTAATACCAGTTCATTTTCTTTCACCAAATAAAATCCAACCCAAAGCCATCTAAACTGTGTTTTTAATGCAGCAGTAAGGTTGGCAAGATTGGCTATCAGATCAGATTCTCCACTCAACAATCCTTTTATTTGTGGAATTAGGGCTTGGTATTGTTCGGCTTTACTGCCTTGAATAATCTGGAGGTCTTCTGACATAGTTGAGGGTATTAACAGCTTATAAATGAGAATTTTAAATGTATGAAAATCATAAATGCCTTTGCCTCAATGCGATGAGTTCTTTTTTTTCTGCCCATGCTACCAGCATACTGAAAAGGCCTATAAAAACAATACCTAATAAAATACCTAGCCAAAGATGTGGTAAAAAATAAAGAATGGTTTTATGAAGTCCATATAATAGGCAGACGACGACCATATATGCAATAATTTTTTTGGTTGCATAAGGTACCGGATAATAGCGTTGCCCCAAATAATAACTCACCATCATCATAAAAAAGTAACAGAAAAAAGTAGCAAGTGCCGCACCTAAATAATGGTAAGTAGGGATGAGTAAAATATTCAAACCTATTGTAATAATGGCTCCTGCAATAGTGATGGCTGCCCCATAATTATTTTTATCGGTGAGCTTGTACCAGATACTTAAGTTGTAGTAAATGCCTAAAAATATATTCCCCAATGCAAGCATGGGTACAATATTCAATCCTTGTACCCATAATGGCTTGTTGATGGCTTCAAAAAACCATGCAAAAACTTCAATGAATAAGCTGATGAATAAAAACATATAACAACAGGCAATTACAAAGAACTTCATTACCCTCGCATACGTTTTTTGTGCATTTTCTACTCCTTTTTGTTTAAAGAAGAATGGCTCTGCTGCCATTCGGAATGCTTGTATTAAAATGGTAATTAATACTGCCAGTCTGTATATATTCCCAAATATTCCCAACTCATGTTTGGCAGCTTCTGCTGGCAAATCTACTATATGCTGATAAATTAATCGGCTCAGAATATCATTAATCATACCTCCCATTCCTACAATAATGAGTGGATAACTATAGTGCATTATTTTTATCCATATTGCTTTACTAAAATAAAACTGTATCTGCTTTAATTCCTTAAAAAGTAAAATAAAAGTGAGTAAACTCCCTGCCATATTGCCAATTAAATAATACCCAATTCCAATATTATTTTTAGTAAAAAATACCAAGCTGCTTTCAGGATATAGTTGTACATAACTGGGTATATATCCAATAAATAAAATTACCGCAACCATATTTACCAACACACTTGAAAGCCTTACTGTTGCGTATTTTTTTGGGCGATTGTCCTGCCTCAATTTAGCAAAAGCCAGGGTACTAATGGCATCAAAAAAAATAATACCAATCATCCAGTTAATATATTCGGGATGTGCTTCTAGGTTTGCAAATTGAGTGATGGATGCACTAAAATAAAAGAGTATTGCAGTGAATAATAGGGTGCTGCCAATGAGCGAAATGGAAAGGGTACTGTATAATTTTTTGGGATCTTCTTCTTTGCTGAACCGGAAATATGCTGTTTCTAAGCCATAAGTAAACAACACATTTAAAAAAGGGATAATAGCATAAATCTGAGTAAGGTCTGCTGTTACCGCAGGCTGTGCAAACAATAAGGGCAACGATAAATTCATCAAATAGCCTAAAAAGCGACTGGCAATGGTTGGAATACCATACCATAAAGTTTGACCGGCTAATTTTTTTATCTCACTCAACTAAAACATTTTTTGAAAGCCCAAATTCTAAATTCCAAATTCAAAAATAGTGTATTGTACCCACTAGTGAGAATCGAGGGGTGGAATATTCGTTATCACCGCAGTTGGGGCAGCAAATTTTGGGTCTTTTAAAAACATAGAATCGGTAAGGGTATAGAGGAATGCCCTAAGCTGACCAATTTCAAAATTACTAAGTGGGATTTTATTTTTTAATAAGGGATCTGTGGTGGGGCCTGGTTGCATATTATTTCTGTAATGCTCAAAAACATTCATTAATGAAAAAAAGCGACCATCATGCGCATACGGAAAACTTACTTGAACATTTCGCAATGAAGGCACTTTGAATTTTAATGAATCGGCTGCATTACCAGTAATGGCCATTCTGCCCAAATCTTTCAAATAAGGGTCTAATTCAACCCCGTTGTTTCTATAAGTATAATCTGTAAATAGCGGCTCTGCGTGGCATTGCGCGCATTTGGTTTTAAAAATCCCATACCCCACTTGCTCAGATGCATTAAAACGGTCTTCCCCCTTTTGTACTTTATCGTATTTGCTATTACTGCTGATCATGGTAAGTAAAAATTGACTCAACGCCTTTCCAAATCTTTGGGTATTAATGGTTTCATCACCAAAACTGGCTTTAAACATTTTTTTGTACGCTGGGTTATTACGCAGTTTTATCAGTACATTTTCAATGGTCTCGCCCATTTCATTTTCTGCGGTAATGGGGGCAAGCGGTTGTTGATCTAAATGCAATATAGCACCATCCCACATCAATTCTTTTTGCCAAGCTAGGTTGAATAATCCCGGTGCGTTGCGGGTAGTTAATTGATTATTTATGCCGTGACTAAGGGGGTGATCGTAACTATTAAACGCACCAAATTGTTGGTGACAACTGCCGCAAGAAATGGTTCCGTCTTTGCTCAATTGTTCGTCATAAAATAATTGTCGCCCCAATTCAATCCCTGCTTCCGTTAATGGGTTTTTTGAAAAATCATATACTGGAGATGGCCACCCTTTGGGTACTATTAATTTCACTGGTTTGGGGGGCTCTAGGCCTTTCTCTAAGGCAATCCAGCCCGTACAAGTCAATACAGTAATGCTGAGTACCCATATGGTTTTAACGTATTGCATTATTGTGTGGACGCTATTGTGAATGATTGTGAAAAATTATTGGCCAGTTGCATGGCTAATTTACCCGGCTGGTGGCAGTTGGGCGTTTGTGCAATCGTAATAGGATCTATTGCATCAAACCATTTTGATAAATCTGTATGAATGATTATTTGCTGTATCGTTTTTTTTGTTGGCTCAATCTCTAAAGCCGCTACACGCACTGCATTAAAAGGATCTTGAAATCCGCCCACTTCAAAACTAAATCTTTTACCTGCCGTATTTGCTTGCAGGGAAACTCCATGCAGTTTAGCCATAATATAACCAGAACGCCAGGTCCAGAACATTCCTTTTGTAGGGTCTAGACTACCAGTTTGAATACCCGATAGATTCAGTAGGCTGTCCACCCCTAAAGTGAAAACTAGTCGCTTAATTTTTTGGGTTGATTTTACTTGGATGGTATGCGATAAGCTGTCAGAAATATCTATTAAATAGTGTGCATTACTCAACGCCGTGGTGTCACCTTTTTCATCAATAGCTTTTATTGCTGATATATAATATTGAAAACGATTTATGGTTATTTGTTCTCCTTGCGCAGTAGTATAGTTATTCTGAAGATTCAAAATAGTACCGCCAAAATAAAATTTAAAATAGATGGTCAGCGGGAGGGGTTGAAAGGAACAGAGTGCCATCCACAAAAAAAAGCACCCTATCATGATTTTTTTATTCATTTACCAGTGCTTGTTTTTATCAATCTTTTGTCTGAATAATTTGGTTAGCGTGTGCTTTTTTTTCGATTCTAGTCTTTTTTCTTTTGCCGCTTTTGTGGGAGCAGTTGCTTTTCTCGGACGTTGTTTTTCCAAAGCTTTTGCCACCATCTGGTTCATTTTATCAATCACTTTTTCCTTATTACCCAACTGTGATCTTTCTGTTTGTGATTTCACCAATAAAAAACCTTCAGCAGTAATTTTATTATACAGTTTTGTTTTAATCAACTCAATGGCTTCCACAGAGAAGAGTGGTGAACCATCTGGCATCCACCGGCCTTCTACCATCGTTTCTACTTTATTTACGTTCTGACCGCCTTTTCCACCGCTTCTGGCAGTTTGAAATTGAATTTCGCGGCTTATATCTATCTTCATTATCCCAAATTTCGGATAAAAGAGCATAGCAAGTGTATAGTAATTTAAAGAGTAGGCTTTTGGAGACGGGTATTTTGGGGACTGATATAAAATGGAGCTGATAAATGACTAACCACTAACCGTTGTAATGAATTCAAAAAAACAAAGCACAATGACGATAGATGAAGCGCAATTAATGGTAGATGAATGGATAAAAACCATTGGGGTTCGATACTTCAATGAACTCACCAACCTCGGCATTTTGATGGAGGAGGTTGGTGAATTGAGTCGCCTTATGGTTCGCCAATACGGGGAACAATCTTTCAAAGCATCCGATCAGGGTAAGGAACTCTCCGATGAAATGGCTGATATACTATGGGTACTTATATGCTTGGCCAATCAAACAGGCGTAAATCTTACGGATGCACTGAAAAAAAACATCGAAAAAAAATCGCTCAGAGATCAAGATCGACACAAACAGAATGAAAAACTCAGCTAAACCTATTTCGAAAATACACTTTGCTGTTTAGCCATTTTTTCTATTTGGGCAACGGTTCTAGGTGAAGACTCAGATAAGTTGCGATTACCATCTTTGGTAATTAAAATATCATCTTCTATTCGAACACCTATATTCCACCATTTTTGATCGCATTTACTGCCCGGTGGAATATAAATACCTGGCTCAACCGTAACAAAATTACCAGCAACGAGTGGGTTTTTACCCCTCAATCCAAGATCGTGCACATCCAACCCTAAATGGTGTGAAGTGCCGTGAGGAAAATAGGTGCGGGCTGCAGCATCGTTTGCAGCAATGCCTAATTTAATTAATCCCCTATTCACCACCCTTCTTGCGGTCTCGTCAATACTGCTAAATGGAGTGCCAGGTTTGCATACAGCAATGGCTGAATCTTGTGCGGCTAAAACAAGCTCATAAATTAATTTCTGTTCGGGCGAAAATTTGCCATTTATGGGAATGGTACGGGTAATATCTGCGGTATAACCGTGGTATTCGGCAGCACAATCACTGAGGAGTAAATCGCCCGATTGCATGGTGCGTAAATTAGAAATATAATGTAATACACAAGCGTTTTCAGCAGCCCCATTAATGCTGGGATAGCCCGGATATTCAGAGCCATTTTTCTTAAAGAAATATTCCATAATCGCCTGGGCCTGGTATTCTTTCATGCCGGGCTTTACTGCGCGCATTACTTCGTTGTGGCCTTCGCAACTCATGATACTTGCTTTCTCTAATAAGCTAATTTCCTCTGGCTCTTTTACGCCCCTTAATGTAGTCATTATCTGCATCGTATTACGCGCAGCAATAGGTTGCTTGTTTTCTTTAATGGAACTGTCAACAATAGCAGCCATACGAGCAAGTTCATTGGGACTGCGCGTATAGGTTTCAAAAATATCTTCTGTTCTAAAAAGGGAGAGTACAGAATCGTATTGCTTTAAATTAAATACACTTGCGTTGAATTGGGTGCTGGTAAAAACATTTTCTAGTTTATATTTTTCCTTCACCCCATCTACCCCTAAAATTTTGCCAGTCCACATTTCTTTTAATGGATCCCTATTCTGTACAAAAATAAAATCGGTTCCTGTTTTCCCCAAAAGGGTAGTAGGTGATTTAAAAAGTATCAGCATGGAATTGGGCTCTTCTAGTCCCGTAAAATAATAAAAATTTTTACTTTGAGCATATTGGTAATCTACGTCGTTATTCCTCAATCTCACTTGGGCTGCAAAGAAAATAGCGACGGTATTCTCACTCATTTTTTCTCTAAAAGCAGCCCTTCTACCCGCGTGAAATTCGGGACTAAGGTAATCAGTCGGATAGTTGCCAGTTGCTTGTGCAGAAATGATTTCTAGGCTTGCAAGCGATAGAAATAAGCCAATTATCAGTATTTTATGCATCAGAATTATTTTTTAAAGGATAAAACTAACTTTTTTTAGGTAAAACTGGCCGACTAAAAGTCTTATTTTTGCAGCTCTATGAGCAATGCAACTGAAAACACCTTCCAAGCAATTATATCCCATGCCAAAGAGTATGGGTTTGTATTTCCAAGTAGTGAAATTTATGATGGACTAAGTGCTGTTTACGATTATGGCCCCAATGGGAGTGAGCTGAAAAAAAATATTCGCGACTACTGGTGGAAGAGTATGACGCAGTTAAACGATAATATTGTGGGTATTGATGCCGCTATTTTTATGCACCCCACTACTTGGAAAGCAAGCGGACACGTGGATAATTTCAGCGATCCGATGATTGACAATAAAGACAGTCAGAAAAGATACCGAGTAGATCATTTGGTTGAAGCTAGGGTAGATGAATTAAAGGAAAAAGGAGCGTTAGAGAAGGCAGCGGCTTTATTAGCCGAAATGGAACGCTTACTTGCCGCAGACGATTATATTACTTTAAAAACGCTGATTGTAGACGAGAAAATAGTTTGTGGGGTAAGTAAAACTGCAAACTGGACCGATATTCGCCAGTTTAACCTGATGTTTTCTACCCAACTGGGTTCAGTAGCAGAAGATGCGGATACCATTTATTTAAGACCAGAAACTGCACAAGGCATATTTGTGAATTTTCTGAATGTGCAGAAAACAGCGCGCATGAAAATTCCTTTTGGAATAGCACAAACAGGGAAAGCTTTTAGGAATGAAATTGTGGCGCGACAATTTATTTTCCGTATGCGAGAATTTGAGCAGATGGAAATGCAGTTTTTTGTGCGGCCAGGCACACAAATGCAATGGTATAATTTCTGGAAAGAAGCAAGAATGAAATGGCATTTGAGTCTCGGATTACCAGCAGAAAAATACCGATATCATGATCATGTGAAGCTGGCTCATTATGCAGATGCAGCATTGGATATTGAATATGAATTTCCTTTTGGTTTTAAAGAGGTAGAAGGGATACATAGCAGAACAGATTTCGATTTGAAGAGCCATCAAACATTCAGTAAAAAGAAGCAGCAGTATTTTGACAATGATTTAGACGAAACCACCGGAAAACCTTTTGGAAATTATATTCCTTATGTGGTAGAAACATCAATAGGATTGGATCGGATGTTCTTATTGATTATGTGTAATGCTTACGCAGAAGAGATTATTCCAAAAGAAGATGGCACAACCGATAGTAGGGTAGTACTAAAAATACCTCCACGCATAGCGCCAAATAAATTGGCTATACTACCATTGGTAAAAAAAGATGGACTGCCAGAAATAGCCATTGCGTTAATGGAGGAATGCAAGGCATCGTTTAAATGTTTTTATGAAGAGAAAGATGCAATTGGAAAGCGATATAGAAGACAGGATGCAATAGGTACACCGTTTTGTGTAACTATTGATCATCAGACTAAAGAAGATAATATGGTAACTATTCGCTACAGAGATTCTATGAAGCAGGAGCGGATTGCACTGAATGAAGTAAAAAAACTGGTATTAGATCAACTGGGTTAATTTTTATAACTTATATGGTATTCTTTTCCTGTAGAAAGATTTATCTTAGGGGAATTATGGTACAAAATAAATAATAATTACTGCTTTCTAAATTGATTAACTTGTTCTGCCATGCAACTCCATAGACGACATTTATTGAAACATTTTGCTGTAATTTCAGCAGGTGTTCTGTTATTACCCGCTTGTAAACAAAAGCTATCTAATGCTGCAATACCACTGAAAAATATTCAGCTAAATGCAGATTCAGAGGCCCTGCTATTGGCCTTATCAGAATCAATACTGCCCAAAACGAATACACAGGGTGCTAAAGAATTAGCAGCAAGTGCATTCGCAGTTAAGATGCTAGACGATTGCTACAGCCCCGAAGCGCAAAAAAAATTCATGGAAGGGTTGGAGCAGTTTGAATCTTATGCAAAAGAATCCATGCAAAAATCATTTGTTATTTGTGATGAAGCTCAGAAAGCATCGTTACTTACAACCATTGAATTAGAAAAGGTAAATAAAGAACCCCTCGAATTCTTTTATTTTACTTTTAAGAAACATATTGTTCAAGCGTATACTAGTTCCGAATATTTTATGACCAAAGTGCAAGGGTATGAAATGATACCGGGACGCTTTCATGGCTGTGTGCCAGTAAAAAAATCAGTAAAAGCAAGCTAAAATTATTTTATGGGTGATATTAAGGATGCTGAAAAAAATCATATTTACGATGCCATTGTAATAGGGTCTGGAATGAGTGGAGGCTGGGCTGCCAAAGAGTTTACAGAAAAAGGACTAACAACTTTGGTGCTTGAAAGAGGTAGGGAGGTTAAACATTTAAAAGATTATCCAACCACCAATATGCTTCCTTGGGAGTTTGAACATCGGGGTGAAGTGCCTTATGCTGTTCAAAAAGACAATCCTTCTATTAGTCGCTGCTATGCTTATAAGGAAGATGCCATGCACTTTTTTGTAAAAGATACCGAACATCCATATCAGCAAGATAAACCCTTTGATTGGATTAGGGGCTACCAAACAGGGGGTAAATCATTAATGTGGGCAAGGCAAACCCAGCGTTGGAGTGATTTTGATTTTGAAGGACCTGCAAGGGATGATTTTGCGGTTGATTGGCCTATTCGTTACAAGGATATTGCACCTTGGTACAGTTATGTTGAAAAATTTGTAGGAATCTCTGGTAATAAAGATGGGTTGGCACATTTACCAGACGGAGAATTTTTGCCTCCATTAGATTTGAATTGTGTTGAAAATTATTTCAAAGGTTTTGTTGCAAAAAATTATAAGAATAGAGATATTATATATGGCCGTTGTGCGCATTTAACAGAGCCGCAGCCAATTCATTTAGAACAGGGTAGGGGACAATGTCAGAAAAGGAATCTTTGCCAAAGAGGTTGTCCCTTTGGTGGATATTTCAGCAGTAATTCGTCTACACTTCCTTGGGCGCAGAAAACAGGAAAGATGACTCTACGTACTAATTCAGTGGTGCATTCCATTATTTATGATGATAAAAAAGGCAAAGCCACTGGTGTTAGGGTAATTGATTCCATTACTAAAAAAGCGACTGAATATTATGCCAGTGTGATCTTTGTAAATGCAGCCGCTTTCAATACCAATTTATTATTGCTTAATTCAACATCCAATCGTTATCCCAATGGTTTTGGAAATGATAATGGTCTCTTAGGAAAGTATGTTGCTTTTCACAATTATCGGGCTCGAATTTCGGCTGAATATGAAGGTTTTTTAGATAGTACAACCGATGGTCAGTCCACTACTAGTGCTTATTTCCCTCGATTTAGAAATGTATTAAAACAAGAGACGGATTTTTTAAGGGGGTATGCTGCAGGGTTTACTGCATCGAGGCCGTTTAATAGCAGTTCAGATGGATTTGGAGAAAAACTAAAAGAAAACTTACATATCAACACATTAGGAAACTGGCGAGTGGGATCACATATGATGGGTGAAACCATACCTAAAATAACCAATACATTAAGTTTAGATGCGGATAAAAAAGATGAGTGGGGAATGCCGTTGCTAAAAACAAATATTGACTATGATGATAATGATGCGAAAATGATGAAAGATTTTTTTGAACAAATGACGGATATGTATTCAAAAGCAGGGTTCAAAAATATCAGCACGTATGATACCAAACAGGCTCCTGGATTGGATATACACGAAATGGGGGGGGTAAGAATGGGCAATGATTCAAAAACATCGCTTTTAAATAAATGGAATCAGTTTCATACTTGCAAAAATGTATTTGTAACCGATGGCGCTTGTATGACATCTACGTCTACACAAAATCCATCCCTAACTTATATGGCATTTACGGCAAGAGCTGTTGATTATGCAGTGGAGCAAATGAAAAAAGGAGCATTGTAATAATTGCTTAACCCATTTGGAAAAGCAATTTATTTCTAAGACTGGTCGGGTGGAAATCTTTTAAATAAACAAGGTGCAAAAATATCCTCTTTGCACCTTATTTATAATTCGAACTGGTTAAAAGGTCAACTATTTTCTTTTATGGTATTACTACCTTTCTTTTTTGATAAGTATTTGCACCAAATACACCGATAGCGTTTCCCTTAATATTACTCATAGGATTGTCTGGAACCGCAAGGGGACTACCAGTTGAAGATTGAGTAAAACTAAACCAATATTTATAATTGGCAAAGTCGATACAATTCATTGTTACTTCAATTATATCTCCTTTTTTAAACTCATCATTTTCTCTTGAATAAATTAAAGGGAAGGTAACTTTTTTACCATCAATAAATAAATCATCGTAGGCAAAAGCATCTTTTATTAATCTTCCATTTTTAAATATAGAAAAATTATAATTATTGCCTAGTCCTTTTGGGTCGTTGTAAAAAGGAGTTGCCACTTTTACTGTTTTACCAAAATTTGGAAAATCTTCTACTACCAAAGAATCAAAATTTACCATTACTGGCATCTTTGAACTTGACGTAAGTGTATTGCCATTTGTTACCACTTTAAGATGATATGTTTTGCCTGTAATGCCCACTAAACTTAGGTTTCGGTAAATACCACTAGCTACTTCTGGTAAGGAATAAACCGTGCCATTGTCTTCTTGTATAGTAACAATAGCACCAAGTAATGGCAGAATGCTATTGTCGGATTTTACTTTATTTGTATAAGATAGTTTTACAATGCTGCCTACTGTTAAACTATTTGTTACTTGACCATCTACCACTATTATTGGAGCAGTAGTATTTAGATTTAGGTCTATTATTTTTTCGCAACTTGTTAATGCAAATACAAGTAATGCTGTGTATAAGATTGAATATATTTTTCTCATTTCTTTACTATTGGTTGATTAAAATTTGAAATTGTATGATATAGATGGAATCCAACGGAATAAGCTAGTTTGCCTTATTTCTGTAATATTTGGGTTATCCTTATTGTCTTGAAAATTAATGGTGAAAGCATTTTCCCTGCCATATACATTATATAAACTAAACACTAATTCTTTAGTCCATTTTTTTGTTTTCTTCAATTGCATTGTTGCACCAAAATCTAAACGATGGTAGTTAGGCATTCTATCTGCATTTCTACTGTTGTAGTAATAAGCAGTTTGTCCATTTACTTGGTATTTACCTTTAGGAAATGTAACAGCACTGCCTGTGTAGAAAACAAAGTTTCCACTTAGCGTCCATTTTGTACTTAACTGATATATTCCAACAATTGATATATCGTGTGTTCTATCTTGAGTTGCATTGTACCATTTATTGCTATTAATACCAATAATTTTCCTTTCCGACTTGCTTAAGGTATAACTAATCCATCCAGTAAGTTTTCCTGTTTTTTTCTTTAACATAAACTCTATACCATAAGCCCTGCCTTTGCCAAAAAGTAATTGTGCTTCTACGGTTTCGTTTAAAAACAGGTCAGCACCATTTCTGTAGTCTAGTACATTTTCCATTTCTTTATAGTAAGCTTCAGCAGTAAATTCGTAAGTGTTTAGTAATATATTTGAGTAATAGCCTAAGCTAAACTGGTTACTAGTTTGTGGTTTAATTATATTACTTGTACTTGCCCATTTGTCTAAAGGATTTGAACCATTTGAATTGGTTATTTGATGCATATACTGAGCATTGCGAGTATATGCAGCTTTGATGGATGAGTTGATATTTAGCATATAGCCAATAGAAACTCTTGGCTCAAGGTTGTAATAAGTTTTTACTACAGCTCCCTTTGTATAGGTAATGGTATCTATAATACTACCCTTTTCATCAATATTAAAAAAGTTGCCACCACCCATTACGTTAAAAGCACTAAGCCTTGCACCAAGTGTAATATTTAAATTTTTGTTGGGCTTAAACATATTACTTACATAAATAGCATTTTCAAAAGAGTATCTTTTATCTTGAATTTTATCGTTGATACTAGAAGTGGCATTACTTGTAATTTCTCCGGGACGAATAATATGATAAATGCTAGACCATCCAAAACGTAAATTATTTTTATTGTTGATGCTGTACTGGTAATCTTGCTTTAAATTCCAGTCTCTAATTTGTGAAAATATTTTTATATCGTTTGTGCCATTTTTAACTTTAAACTCATAGTTGTAATTACTAAAAATTACTGAAGTATTTAAAAATAAGCGACTGTTAAAAATATGATTCCAACGTAAAGTTCCAGTCCCATTACCCCAGTTGGTAGTAAATTGATTATTAAATCCTAAAAAATCTTTTCCAAAATATCCACTTAAATAAAGCTTGTCTTTTTTACCTAGTTCATAGTTGAGCTTGGCATTTAAATCATAAAAAAATAATTTATTATCTTTGTATTTTTCGTCCATTTTTAGAAATACATCAGCATAAGTTCTTCTGCCAGAAATTAAAAAAGAAGATTTGTTTTTTTGAATAGGGCCTTCAACGTTTAACTTTCCACTAATAAGCCCCAAGCTACCACTAACACTGGTGTTTTGATTGTTTCCTTCATTCATTCTTACATCCAATACACTGCTTAATCTTCCTCCATATTGTGCTGGCATTCCTCCTTTATACACAGCAATATCTTTTATAGCATCGCTATTAAAAGTAGAAAAGAAACCAAATAAATGAGATGCATTGTAAATATTGGCTTCGTCTAAAATTATTTGATTTTGGTCAGTACTTCCGCCTCTTACAAAAATACCACTATTACCATCACCAGCAGGTTTAATGCCTGGCAGCAATTGAATCGTTTTTAATAAATCTTTTTCACCAAAAATTACTGGAATGTTTTTGGATTCTTGCACCGATAATTTTTCGATACCCATCTGTGAGCCAGTAACAGAACGACCAGAAGATTTGCTACTAGTAACTGTTACACTTGTTAACTCGTAATTCGCTTCTAAAAGACTAATATTTTTTTCAATATTACTTGCTAAATTAATACTTAAAGTATCTGGCGTTTTGCCTAATGCATTATACACAATTTGGTAGGTATTAGGTACTAATGAAATGCTGTAAAAGCCATACTCATTTGAGGTTGTGCCATAATTGCTATTGAGCACTTTAATACTTGCGCCAATAATGGACTCTCCATTATTTTTACTTTTAATACTACCACTGATTGTGAAGTTTTTTTGCCCAATTGCTTTTTGGGCTGAACCGAATAATGCAAGCAATAACACTGCTTTGATTGTTTTTCTAATTGTCATAATGATAATAGGTGTTTAAATAATTTTTTTAGGATGATTATTAATTAAAATGAAAGCCAATAAGTTTATACTAATAACTATAACCAATTCAGGGCATGAATATTATGAAATGTTTAAGGAGTTTCACCCATCAAAAACATAAGTCCATTAGTTGGGAATATTATCCACGAATACTATTCATGAAATTTTTGTTTATATTTAAATACGAGGCCATTTCCATGCATAACAGATAATTAGAAAAAGAAGAAAGACTTCTAAAGCAGCAGCAAAATACATGTGCACCCAAGCATCTCCTACCAAATTAAACAACATATAAGGAATAAATACCGCAGCTACGATTATATTCGTCCAACGATTTATTGAAGCAGGTAGAACAACAGAAAGGAAAATCATAAGGGTTGGAATTGCCACAAAAATCATTGCTATCAGTAAAAAGACATATGAAATATGAAATACAAATACTTTTCCAGCTAAAATTTCTTTTATGGAACCCGGCATATATAAGTGGAAATAATCTACATAGATATAGAGAAACATAAAACCAGCCCAGAGGGTAGCAAGTTTCAGTTTCACATTTACTTGAATTTCTTCCAGTGCATTTGGTGATATTTTTTGTGTATTCATAAATTATCAACTAAAAATTAAATCCGAAATGAAGATCAGGTTCAGGAGTTCGGTTTGACCACTTGTCATCTTTTTGTGTAAAACCATCAGGCATTTTAGTATAATACGGACGGTCAGCAATACCAAGTGATGGTTCTATAAAAAATTTATCTTTAAAAATTTAATGTGGTAGCCAATTCGATGCCTGTTGAATATTATAAAACCAATAACCATTTTGTTACCGTTTTCATTCTTAAATGTTTGCCATTTAAGTGCTAGGTGTATTTCTGCATAAAGCCCCTTCCAAAAATACCTTTCTTATGATCCGATAGCCTAAATTAAGCTGAACGAAGCTGGGGGTATCTACCTTATTTAAATTATCCAACAAAAATAGGGGGCTGCCTATAAAGTACTTTTTGTAAGTACTGTCTTGTTTGGCGTATTGTGATTTGAGTTGTATTGTGCTTGTTATGATTAAGACAAAGCCAATGAATAAAATTTTCTTTTGCATTTATTTTGTGTTAGACGATGCTGCAAAAGTAGATTGGCGAGCTACAATAAATCGTTCACTTAAGTTAAGAAATTCGTTTTAGCTCTTTTCTTTTTCCAAAATCCTTGCTCTTATTCTACTCAAAGATGGAGGTTTTATACCTAAAAAACTTGCCAGTTGATATTGTGGAACGCGTTGTATTAAGTCTGGACGTGATTTTTGTAAATTCAAATAACGCTGTTCTGGAGAAGACGTCTTATAGTCATCAAAAGAAGTTTGACTTTTTGCTAAAAGCTCTTCAGATAATTTACGAAAAAGTATTTCAAATTTTGGAAATTTCTCAAACATTACGGCTTCCATTTCTGGAGTTCCTATGGTTAGGATACAATCTTCAACACAAGCTATGTAGTGTCTAGAAGGCTTTTTGTCAACTACACAATGCGGATTAATACCTTCCAATTCGGTGTAGAATTCAGTGGTTTTTTCTTCGCCGTCTATTATATAAAAACTTCTTAAACAGCCTTTTAATATAAAATAGCATTTATCGGAAAGTTCTCCTTCTTTTAAGAGTAAAGTACCTTTTCTAAAAGACTTAAAGGTATTTAATTTCATAAATTCCTTTTCTTCTGATTCTGTGAGTGTGATATATCTTGAAATAAAATCAAATATTATGTTTTCCATTGTTTATTATATTGAGGTCTTTTATTTTTGCCACTATCAGCATTAAAACTTAAAAAATAGTTCAAAAATAGTATAAATAAACTTTGAAAAGAGGGAAACTGATCATTGAACCCAGGCAAACGCATTATAGGATGCCTCCGAGCTACCGATTACCTGATCAATTACTTTAAAGTTGTTCCCACTTAAGTGTACTTCAATGGCGTTTTGATTTGGGTTGGTAACAAGGGCGTGTACGAAGCCATATGAGTTAAGAAATGATCCGTGCAATATCAATATGGAACAAATGCTATTTTTTCATTCTAGTAATGATGGATTTAAGGTTGAATATATTCGAAGGGGTTAAAAAAACCATTCTTGAACAAGGGAAGCTACTGTAGAAGTTGTAAAGCAAAATCCAATCTTTAATTATTAAGAAAACCAAGTTTTTCAACTTTTCTCAACCAATTTTGTCTGTAGGTTTCCTTCGATAGTCGAATAGGACCAATGGTAGTAACCCTAACGGGTGATATACCACAAAATTGCAGTATTAGTTTTTTCATTGCATTATTACTTGGTTGTCTATAAACCAGCCAATAGTACCACGCAGGTTGGTCAAGCGTTGAAATAATTCTAGCCGATTTTTTTTTGAGTAACTTATCCCACCAAACTGAATTTACTCTTTTTTGGAATGCAAAACCTGGAAGAAAAACCCTGTCAATAAATCCTTTCATAATAGCTGGAATAGATCCCCACCAAACGGGATAAATCCAAACTAAATGTTCAGCCCACATTATTTTTTCTTGAGCATCAATAAGGTCAGGTTCTAGGGCTGTTCTTTTACGATATCCAAACTGTAAATTTGGATTGAAGTTTAACTCGCTGATATAAATTTCTTTCACATCGGCTCCTGATGCTACAGCTCCTTTTTTATACGATTCCACAAGCGCAAAATTGAAACTTTCTTTATCAGGATGCCCATTAATAATTAGTATCTTTTTCATTTTTCTTTATCATGCTTTAAATATTGAATTTGAATTATACTACTGGTAATACTGCTATCAGGCTCGTAAATTTTAAAAATTAAATCCAAAATTTAGTCCAGGTTGAAAAACAGAGTTTTCCCATTTTTTTTCTACTAATTTAAAAGATTCAGGAACACCAGTTCTTACAGGCCAATAACTACAAGCTATAGCTGGTTCAAAAAAGAGCCGATTATTAAAAAATTTAAATTGGTAACCCAAATGGAAGTTTAAATATAGCGTATATCCATTTCCAATCTTTTTATTATTCTCATCCATGTATTTTTCAAAAGCATTCAATGCATGAAGGGATGTGAATACTCCTTTCCACAAAAAACGTTGGTATCCTATTGTAGGTGCAAGGATTCTTGCATGTCCAGGATAGCCCTCTCCTGGTTTATCGAATGATGATGATGCTAAAGATATACCTAATGGCCAAGCATAAACAGACCTTTTAAATTCAAAGGAAACCACATCTTTAGGTGTTATCCTATAGCCAATATTTAATTGTATGTACTCAGGGTTATTTGTTTTGTCTAAATTTCCTGCCAAAAAGAGGGAGCTACCTATGAACCACCTTTTGTAAGTACTGTCTTTTTTGGTGTTTTGTGCATTCAACTGTATAAAGCTTGCCAATATTAAGGCAAGTCCAATCCATAAAATTTTCTTTTGCATTTCTTTCTTTTTGTGTAAAATGATAATGCAAAAGTAGATTTGAGAGATGCTACAACTCGTTCACTTAAGTTAAGAAATGAAGCTTACCCTGTACTTTTCTCCATAATCCTTGCTCTTAACCTACTTAATGATTGTGGTTTTATACCAAGATAACTTGCTAACTGGTGTTGCGGAACCCGTTGAATAAGGTCTGGTCTATTTTGAAGTAAATTCAGATACCGTTGTTCGGGGGAAGAGGTCTTAAACTTGTCAAAGTCTACTTGCTGTTTGGCTAACAATTCTTCTGACAACATTCTGCACATGATTTCAAACTTTGGAAATTTGCTGTTTATTTCTATTCCCATGTCAGAATTTGTAACTAGAAGAATACAGTCTTCTACACAACTAATGAAATATTCAGAAGGAGTATTATTTATTGTACAATTGGGTGTTAAACCTTCCATTTCAGTAAAAAAATCAGTAGTTATTTCTTCCCCATTTATGAAATAATATTTCCGTATACATCCTTTTAAAACAAAATATTCATCTTGTGATTGCTGTCCTTCTTTTAGTAAAGTAGTCCCCTTTTTTGCTGCGCTAAATAGGTCTAACGAAAGTATTTCGTGCTTCTCATCGTCTGTTAGCGAAATGTATTTTGATATAAAGTTAAATAGTATGTCTTGCATTGTTTTTATATAATGGTGCCTTCTGTTACATTCTATGCCAAATGGAGATTCTGAAAAAAATACTCGGGTTTTCAAATATACATACAATATTTATATCTCAAATATTGTATGTATCTGTATTAACCCCCTAATGGACTGGATATATAATTAGGAATAATTTTGTAATCTATAAATCTAGTATTTGCTATAAAAGTGTTGTCGATTCCGAAAACTGTATTGCATTATAGGAAATCAAAAAACTGCCGACTATATTCTGTATTATAGCCCTATATTCTTATTGTAATTATTAAAGCTAAAGACAACAAATATTCTGTAAGAGAAGGAATTCAACAGGCGTTGGTCTATGCTTAAATATTGGATAATCCCTGTATTTTCAATAGTATCGGTAACTGCTTTTTATTTCACAACCCAACAGCAACTATCAGAAATATTTAAACCGAAATTAATGAGTTTTTATTTCAGCGTGCCCCCTCTAACTTTAAAACCCTAATTCAACTGAACTGCTGGTAAACGATAATGTTGAGAATCATACACAAATAGTTCTTCAATGGTAAAGTTCCAGTATTTGTGCAATGGAGATTTGTTTAGGTGATTTTCTGCGGTTTCTCTGTTATCCGTATTCATGGTAATCCAGCAGGTTTGAGTTTCCATACTTACCGCATAACTGTCAATGATTCCCTTATTCATTAAATGATTAATATAAGTTCGGTGGGAAGGTACAAGCGACATAAACTCGTCGTCCATACTGAAATGAATAATGGCTTGGAATTTCTTCATAATTTTAAATTGATAAACTCAATCACGCAAGTTTCATGCCTAGAATCCGCTTGCTAGAATATCTTTTCCTACATGATGCTAACTTAGAGTGGGTTTATAAGTTTTGCGCTGCTTCATTCATTAAATAGGCTCGTTTATAAGAACTATTTGATGCGTATTTTAGTAATAAATATCCGCTATCATAAAAATCTCAATTGCTTTTTGCCCTCGAAGCAAAATAGACAATGCATCAAATTGAATATACTTCCAACTTGGATGCTGGTATTGATAAGCAGCAGATGCGAATTTTAAAAACTGCATTTTTGCTTTACTAATACTTTCCTCTGGATAGCCAAACCTTAGCGAGGTTCTGGTTTTAACTTCTATAAAATGGAGAATCTGGTCCTTATGTGCAATCAGGTCTACTTCTAAATGCCTATGCCGCCAATTACGTTCTATAATTATATATCCTTTGTCTATTAAATATTGCGCGGCTATATCTTCCCCCGCCTTACCCTTTTCTTGGTTATTCTGTCGCATTTTCTTTTTTTGATACAAGATATTCCATATTCCAACGTTAATATCAGGAGTAAATACCTGATTATGACGTTTAATGAACGAATTTTTAAGCTTAAAGGCGTTGTACAGCATTATGCATGGGGTGGACTTGAATTTATACCCAGTCTATTGGGTGAACCCAATAAAGCGGAACAACCCTGCGCTGAATATTGGATGGGTGCCCATCCTTCAGCCCCCTCATTGCTTTTGCTGAACCAAGAATGGGTGTCGCTTAAAAAACTGATTGATGAGCATCCCAATCAAATCATTACCAGTGCCGTTCAGGACAGATTTGGTGAACTTCCGTATCTTTTTAAAGTATTGGATGTAAGCGATATGTTGTCAATTCAGGTTCATCCAACCAAAGCTGAGGCCGAAAAAGGATTCGATGCTGAAGAAGCTGCTGGTATTGCATTAAATGCTCCCAATAGAAATTATAAAGACCGTAACCATAAGCCCGAAGTAATGGTAGCACTCAGTGAATTTTGGTTATTACACGGATTTAAAAAGACCTCCATTCTGGCTGATACCATTGAAATGAATATTGAATTAAGCGTACTACTCCCTTTGTTTAAAAAAGAAGGGATTAAAGCCCTATACCAATTTGTAATGGAAATGGATCAAAGCGATGTAAACGCAGTTTTAATGCCGCTGGTAAAAAAAGCATTGCGGCTAAAACTTGATGGAAGTATTACCAAAACAGATCCCGCTTGGTGGGCTGCAAAACTATATGAGAAGACGGGTATCCCTGAAAATATTGATCGAGGTATTTTTTCTATTTATTTTTTTAATATTGTTAAAGTCAATCCGGGTGAAGCTGTTTTTCAGAAAGCTGGGGTGCCGCATGCTTATTTAGAAGGTCAGAATATTGAACTTATGGCCAATAGCGATAATGTACTAAGAGCTGGATTAACCCCCAAGCACGTTGATGTTGCTGAATTAATGAAACATACTTTATTTGAGGAAGTAATTCCAGACATCATGCAAGGCAAACCTATTCAACGCGGAGAGCGGGTTTATCCCTGCCCAGTTGCTGACTTTGGAATTAGTAAAATAGATTTATCTGCCGACCACAACTTTGCTGGTTGCGCCTACTCACTTGAAATACTGATTGTTACGGCAGGCGGTATGGTAGTAAATAACAAGCTTGCCCTCAAGCGGGGGGAGGTTGTAGCAATGCTGCCTGGGGCGGAGTATAACCTTACTGCCTCTGGAACTTGTACCCTATTTAAGGCATTTGTGCCTTCTTTATAAGATTATTCACATCATGGGTAAAAATGGCGTGGAGGCTATTGGTTTTACGCCTACTTTTGTGACGAAATTGATTATAATGAAACTGACTAAAAATATATTGATATCGCTTGGGCTAATGGTATTCGCTACTGCCCTGTATAGAATTTTTCCTGACCGCCCGCTGGGTTTTGCTCCCCAGATTGCAGTAGCACTCTTCGCTGGCTCTATTTTTGTGAAAGACAAGAAAATTGCTTTCCTATTGCCCCTGCTTTCCATGTTTATCTCAGATTTATTGTATGAATTGCTGCATATAAACGGTCTTTCTACTATTGGTGGTTTTTATAAAGGACAATGGGTGAACTACCTCCTTTTTATCAGCTTAACTGGCATCGGGTTTTTAGTAAATAACAGAAAAATAGTATCCATATTTGCTGCTGCTATTGCTGCTCCTACTGCTTATTTTATCTTGTCCAATGGATTGGTTTGGTTAAAAGGTGGAGGTTTCAACAGGCCTAAAAATATGGGGGGACTAATAGCTTGTTACGCTGATGGTCTACCTTTTTATCCCAATAGTATTTATTCAACACTTTTCTTCGCTGCCGTACTATTTGGTTCTTATGCTTTATTTAGTAATAAAATAGCGAGTAAAAATCTTGCTTAAGTAAGTCAATCATTTATTCCATTTTCATACTCCTGATCTACCAGTAAATTTTTGCCGTCTGCTGCTGCTGTGGCCAATTCATCACATCTATTATTCAGCGCATTATCAGCATGTCCCTTTACCCAAATAAAATTCACCTTGAATTTTTTTGCTATTGTGTAATAACGTACCCAAAGATCCCTATTCTTTTTGCCGCCTTTAAAATCAGTCTTAATCCAATTCATGAGCCAGCCTTTTTGAACACTGTCCACAATATATTTACTATCCGTATAAATGGTTACTGGAATATCTTCTTTGCTCAGTAGTTCAAGTGCAGTAATGACTGCTAAGAGTTCCATGCGGTTATTGGTGGTATGTCGGTAGCCCGCCGAAATTTCTTTTCTTTTTTGTCCCCATACCAATACTATACCATAACCACCAGGGCCAGGGTTGCCGCGCGCAGCGCCATCAGTGTATATAAGCAGTGGATGAGACATAATGATTTACAGGTTCAAAGCACGAAGGTAAAAAATACACGCCAAAACCACTATATTTATCCCATGGCTTATGACTATATTATTATTGGTGCAGGTTCTGCAGGATGTGTTTTGGCGAATCGATTGACAGAAAATCCGGAAAATAAAGTTTTATTAATTGAAGCAGGTGGACCTGATTCTAAAATGGAAATACATATACCCGGTGCGTATTGCAAACTGCATAGAACTGAAGTGGATTGGCAGTTTTGGGGCGAACCACAACCTCAACTTAACCAGCGTAAACTCTATATTCCTAGGGGTAAAACATTGGGCGGCAGCAGCTCTACCAATGCTATGGCCTATGTGAGAGGTAATAAAGAAGATTTTAATGAATGGGCTGCATTGGGTAATACCGGATGGAGTTATGATGAAGTACTTCCGTATTTTAAAAAGTCAGAATTGAACCAAGATATTCAATCGGAATACCACGGAACAGATGGCCCATTGCATATTAATTATGCTAAAGAACCCAGCCCCTTCGCTCTTGCTTTTGTAGATGCTTGTGCAGAAATAGGGATGGAAAAAACAGTGGATTATAACGGTGCCAAACAAGACGGTGCTCATTTACTTCAGTTTACCATTAAAAATAATAAGCGACATAGTACTGCAGTGGCTTTTTTAAAACCTGCAATGAAACGGAAAAACTTGACTGTTAAAACCCATACTTTGGTAAAACGAGTAATTATTGAAAATGGTCGCGCTACTGGGGTTGAAGTGGCTACTTCGTATACCAACTCTGAGCGTATCAACTGCAATAAAGAAGTGATTGTAGCTGCTGGCGCTATTCAGTCCCCTCAAATATTAATGCTTTCTGGCATTGGTGATCCTACCGAACTAAAACGAGTAGGTATTGATGCATTAGTGCCATTGCAAGGTGTAGGTAAAAATTTACAAGACCATTTTTGGACCGGTATCAGTGCCCAATCGAATACAGAAACTGCCAATGCTTTTTTAAAGCCTTGGAGAATGACGAAAGCTGTACTGCAACATTTACTTTTTAAGAAAGGCCCCATGGGCAATAGTCCCCTCGAAGCCAACGCATTCCAAAAGTCTAGCCCCAAATTAACAAGGCCAGATATTCAATTTCATTTTGTGCCACTGGGCATTGCCGATGAGTCCACCGATATTTATGATTTAAAAACATATTCAACCCGAGATGGGATAGGAGTTATGGCTATTTTAATTAGACCAGCAAGCAGGGGTACAATTGCATTAAAATCTGCCAACCCAAAAGATTATCCCATCATCAATCACAATGCATTAGCTGAGCCTGAGGACCTTCAAAAAATATTGACCGCCATTAAGCAGTCCATGAAAATAATTACGGCACCTGCTTTGGCAAAGTACACCGAAGGAAATATTAGTTTCCCCGCAGATTTTTCCAGTGATGATGCCTTAATTGTTCATATTAAAAAAACCTTGGAAACCCTGTATCATCCAGTCGGTACCTGCAAAATGGGGGTCGATTCAATGGCAGTAACCGATCATACATTAAGGGTGCATAAAGTGAAAGGATTGCGGGTGGTTGATGCTTCTGTAATGCCAACTATTGTTTCGGGGAATACCAATGCTGCTACTATTATGATTGCCGAAAAAGGGGCAGATATGATTATTTCAGGTGTTTAAAGTAGCGTAACAGTCCCTATTTAAGCCATTCTGCTTGGGTTAAATATTGTTTTGTTATTTTAGCGCATCTAAATATTTCAATTTTGGCTACTGTAAAGAAAAAAAATGGGTCTAAAGATGCAACTGCTATTGATGTTCAATTGGCTGGTGTAATTGTAAAGAAAATTCCCAAAAAAACCGCTGCTAAAAAAGCTAAAGTTGCTGCCATAAGCATCAGCTTTCATTTGAGATTTAAAACATCTTTTGGGCAAAATCTTTTTATACTCGGCAACCACCCAGTTTTAGGAAATGGAAGTATAGATACCGCTATTCCGCTCCAATATTTAAACGAAGAGGGATGGAGTGTAACCATTCAATGGCCATCCAATTCTGAAGATACTGATCGGGTATATTACAATTATTTATTGAAAAATCAGGACGGAACCTACGTGATTGACGCAGGTAAGGTTCATTTTTTTTCTATTGAAAAATCTACCACAAACAATTTATTGTTGATTGACAGTTGGAATCATGCTGGCTATTATGAAAATATTTTTTATACGGCAGCTTTTCAATCTGTACTATTGCAACAAAATTTTACAGCATTTACCGTTCCTAGTCCCAAAAAATCAACCCATATTTTTAACGTTAAGAGTCCCTTATTAACCAAACACCAAACCCTTTGTATCATTGGGTCTGCTCATAAAATGGGTAACTGGTTAACCGATAAGCCCTTGCTAATGAACAGAGTGGCAGGGCTTGATTATTTTGAGCTTTCGGTAGACTTTACCAAGCAAAGCTTTCCAATTGCATACAAGTATGGTATTTATGATTTTGTGCAGAAACAATTCATACAATTTGAAGCGGGTAATAATAGGATGATCTATGAAGCCGCGGAAAAGAAAAAGAGTATTCGAATAAACGATGGCTATACTTATTTGCCTAATAATACTTGGAAGGGGGCGGGATTAGCCATTCCTGTTTTTAGCTTGAGAACCACAAATAGTTTGGGCGTAGGGGAATTTGCTGACCTGAAACTATTGGCCGATTGGTCAGTAAAAGTGGGACTGAAACTAATACAAATCTTGCCCATTAATGATACAATGGCCACCCATAGTTGGAAGGATTCATACCCTTATGCAGCTATTTCTGCGTTTGCGTTACATCCACTTTACCTGAATCTTGCTGCACTTGCTGGTAATTCACAAAAAGCAGCGTTAAAAAAAGCAACCATAATAGGTCAGGAACTGAATGCATTAGCAGAAGTGGATTATAATGCGGTTATTGAATTAAAAATTGAATTTGTAAGACAAGTCTATAAGCAGGCAGGTAAAAAATGGTTACAATCAAAAGGGTTTAAAGATTTTTTTGGACAAAACAAACACTGGTTGGTTTCTTATGCTGTATTTTGTTACCTGCGTGATGAATATGGAACAGTAGATTTTGGCAAATGGCCTGCTCATCAACAATATAAAGCAGCAGATATTACAGCATTCACGGATGAAAATGCGGACAGTTATGCTGAAATTGCTTTTCATTATTTTACTCAATATCATTTACACCTTCAACTAAAAGAAGCTACTGAATATGCGCATAGCAAAGGCATTATTTTAAAAGGTGATATTGCAATAGGGGTGTATAGATATGGAGCTGATACTTGGCAGCATCCAGAACTTTATCATATGAATTTTCAAGCAGGTGCTCCACCCGACGACTTTGCGATTACTGGCCAAAATTGGGGATTTCCAACCTATAATTGGCAACGAATGCAAGAAGATGGATTTGCTTGGTGGAAGCAACGCTTTGAGCAGATGCGCTATTATTTTGATGCATTTAGAATTGACCATATTTTAGGATTCTTCCGAATATGGAGTATCCCCTTACATTCCGTTGAAGGTATTATGGGCCACTTTGTGCCCGCTTTACCTGTTCATATAAATGAGTTCAATCAACAAGGAATCTGGTTTAATTACAGCCGATATACCCAGCCATATATTACCGATGCAGTGCTTTGGGAAATTTTTGGTTATGATAATGAGTTGGTGAAAAGTATGTTTCTGAATAAATCAACTTCTGATAGTTATCTATTAAAACCTGCATTTGTAACACAGCGTTTGGTAGAGCAACACTTTATGAATTTGGAGCAGGATGAACAACACCTTAAAATTAAACAAGGCTTATACAATCTGATCAGTAATATCATACTATTTGATGCAGATGGAAGTGGTGAGCAGTTTCACTTCCGTTTTAATATGGAGCATACCGCTTCATTCCGGTATTTGGCCTATGAAACACAACAACAATTGCGCGAATTGTATATCCATTATTTTTTTCGCAGACAGAGTGATTTTTGGAAAAAGGAAGCATTACAAAAATTGCCCGCACTAAAACGGAGTACCAATATGATGGTTTGCGGAGAAGATTTAGGTATGGTACCTGATTGTGTGCCAGAGATAATGCAACAACTCGGATTGTTAAGCCTCGAAATTCAGCGTATGCCGAAAGACGAATGTAAAGAATTTTTTCATCCCAATAACGCTCCCTATCTAAGTGTGGTTACACCTTCTACACATGATATGAGCACCCTTCGTGGATGGTGGGAAGAGGATAGGGCTGCCATACAGCGGTTTTATAATCATGAATTAGGGCAATGGGGTGAAGCTCCTTATTATTGTGAAGCATGGATTAATAAAGCCATTGTAGTACAACATTTATTTTCTCCAGCCATCTGGTCTATTTTCCAATTACAAGATCTTATGGGAATGCATGAACAAGTGCGAAGGGATAATCCTGTATTGGAAAGAATTAATATTCCAGCAAATCCGAATCACTACTGGCGTTACAGAATGCATCTTCAACTGGAAGATTTGATGGAATCAAACGATTTTAATGAAGAACTGTCGGGATTTATTCAATCTTCTGGCAGATAAATTTTTATCTATTGCAACTAAATTATAAACAAATCAACCTGCCTTTTGAATACCCATTCACTATTTCGAATGGAAGAACAAAAACGCACCAACCCGCTTTGGTGGTAGAACTTTCGATCGGCCCTTTTAAAGGGTATGGTGAAGCTCCGGCTATTGCCTACTATAATATTACAGTAGAACAAATGATGGGCGACTTAGAAGCAAAGCGAACGATGGTAGAGAAATTTGCCATCACAGATCCTAAGCGTTACTGGCATTACCTGCATCACTTGTTTCCCCAAAATCCTTTTCTAGTATCGGCACTTGATATGGCTGGCTGGGATTTGTATGGACAGATGAAAGCCAAACCTTTGTATCAATTATGGAATACTGAATGGCGCAATGATCTGCCCCTTTGCGATTATACGATTGGAATAGATACCATTGAAAAAATGGTAGCAAAAATGAAATCAAAGCCTTGGCCTATCTATAAAATAAAGCTGGGTTCCCCAGATGATATTGCAATTATGGAAACACTTCGTAAACATACCAGCGCGGCATTCAGGATTGATGCCAATGCAGGGTGGACTTTAGAAGAGGCCCTCCTTAAAATTCCTTTGTTGAAAACACTTGGAGTAGAATTTATTGAACAGCCGCTTGCAAAAGACAATTGGGATGATATGAAAATACTGTTTGAAAAATCAGTACTTCCATTAATTGCAGATGAGAGCTGTGTGAAAGAACAGGATGTAAAAAAATGTGCGGCTCATTTTCATGGTATTAATATTAAACTTACCAAATGTAGTGGGCTAACTCCTGCTCGCAGAATGATTCAAGAAGCCCGTGCGCTGGGATTAAAAGTAATGATGGGCAGCATGAATGAAAGTACTGTTGGCTCAGCAGCTATTGGCCACTTTCTACCGCAATTGGATTATGTTGATATGGATGGCCCTTTAATGTTATCGGAAGATATAGCAACAGGCGTAATTTACAATCAAGGAAAAGTTGAACTAAGTGGAAAACCTGGATTAGGTATTACGCTTCAATAACTCAATTACTACTTTATCAATAGGAAGCGATACACTTTCTGAAGTCAGTTCCTGCCATGATATCCAACGAAATACTTCCGCTTCTTTGGTAGGATCAGCCGTTTGTTTTGTAGTAAAATTAAAAGGGATATCGCTGGTGATTAAACCTGTAATATTGTTTGCGTAAACCCTATAGTAGATAGATACAATTTGATCTTTGTTATTGAAAGCAGAAATTTGATGGAAATCGGTGGTATAGAAATGTTCTCCTACTACTATATTCAATCCTGTTTCTTCCATAAATTCTCTCTGCAGGCAGTCCCTGGTTCCTTCACCAATTTCCATTCCACCACCGGGTAATTTGGTGTAATAATTGCCTCGGATAAATTCATCGCTTACCAGTAATCGATTTTGCTGGTCAAGTAAAATGCCGTAAACGCGTATATTAAAATAAGCCATTGATTAAAACCATTTTTTCTTATAAAAATATCCTCCAATAATTACAGAAATCAATAGAGAAATAATTACTGGAATATAAAATGCATGTGTAGAACGCTGGTAGGGGAGGTCCACATTCATTCCATAAATACTGGTGACTAAAATGGGCAATGAAAGTATAATAGTAATAGAAGTGAGTCGCTTCATCACATTGTTCAAGTTATTACTGATAATACTTGCAAAAGCATCCATAGTAGAGCTTAATATATTGGTATAAATATTGGCCATTTCTAAGGCTTGACTGGTGTCTACAATCAAGTCTTGTAAGAACTCACGTTCTTCTTCTGTGAGCCCCAAAAAATTGGTTCTTTCCATTTTCATCATCAGCATTTCATTGCTGCGAAGTGCTGTAACAAAATAAACAAGACTCTTCTGTACCCGCATTAGTTTTAGCAAATCTACATTGCTATTGCTATCGTAAAGGCTTTGCTCGTACTGGTTTCTATTGTGATTGATTTCTTTAAGGTAGTCTAAAAAAGTTTGAACTACTTTCTCAAATACCTTTAGTACCATCATATTGCGTTTGTCAGGATGCCTTTTCTGAAAAGTATTTAAAAACTTTTTAATAGCGCCATTGTCGAACGAGTTGACCGTTATAATTTGATTGTGGGTAAGAATAATGCAGATTGGAATGGTAATATAAAAAGCATCACTATCGTTAAAAGAATTATTTTCTGTGGGTGTTTTGATGATGATGAATTTTACATTATCCTCTGTTTCATAACGAGGACGTTCATCAATATCGAGTGAATCACGAAGAAATTCAATGGGAATATCCAGCTCATTGCTGAGTTCTATAAATTCTTCTTCTTTAAACGGAGGAACCAAGTTTACCCAAACGCCTTGATCGGCTTTTTCTATTTCAATGGTTTGACCTGCTATATTTTTAAAATATTGAATCATCTTATTTAATGGGTTAAGTTTAAATCAATATCTCCCTCAAATACAAATACGGCGGGTCCACAAAGCCATATATTATTAAAATTATTGGGGCCTATTTTATTAAATTCAACGGTTAACTTACCACCCTTGGTTTCAATATTAATTTTGTTGAATCCGTTGCTATCGCCTGCAAATGCAAGTGCAGCAGCTGTTACACCTGTTCCGCAACTAAGCGTTTCATCTTCCACACCGCGCTCATAAGTTCTTACCTTGATGCATTCACCTGCTTGGCATACAAAATTCACATTAATGCCATCGGCCCCAAATTCATCATTGTAACGAATGCTGCGGCCTTCGGTAAATACATCCAATGTATCTAATTCATTTACTTGCTTAATATAATGAGGTGATCCTGTATTTAGCACAAAATCATTGCCATGTTTTATTATTGTACTTACATCAATCATTTTTAAATGTATCCATCCATTATTGGCAAGTTTCGCTTCATGTGGGCCATCAATAGCTAAAAATGAATATTGTTCTTTTTGAATTCCGCTGTCATAGGCAAAACGTGTTAGGCACCTGCCGCCATTGCCGCACATAGTGCTTTCAGAACCATCGGCATTGTAATATTTCATTTCAAAATCGTAGCCTACAATAGTGTTCAGCAGCATCAACCCGTCTGCACCTATCCCAAATTTCCTATCGCATAAAAAACGAATTTGCGCTTGGGATAAATCAATAGAGCCAGTTCTATTATTTAAAATAATAAAGTCGTTGCCAGTGCCTTGGTATTTATAAAAATGCAATTGCATGGTGCAATTTAGGCTGAAAATAGGAAAGATATGTTGAATTAATTGCGGGTATA
>RDZY01000017.1 GCA_004294135.1 Sphingobacteriia bacterium | reverse complement strand
GTGGTAAACGAGGGGGGGGGGGGATTTTTTCATATTGATTTTTTGTTTAGGATTTATATTGAAATCAATTTAGCGCTATTTCCATGAAATAAATAATTTTTTGGCTAGAGTAACCAATAAAATTAGTTTTTTGAATACAATATCAAAAATAACTACATAACCTCTTTTGGATCTGACCAAGATACCGTTAAAAAACAGGCTAAATTGCGGTTAATACCTAATTGTATAAATATTGCGACCCCTAGTTTTAGGGAATGGCAATTCATATCAGCAATCACCTTCGGGCATTTCAACAATTATTTTTTCCGCATATCTGTATGGGTTGTGGAGCAGATTATATTCAGCCTCATTCCTTTTTATGTGCGCAATGTAACTCGGCACTTCCTGAAACCAATTTTTTTACAGCAGCGCAAAATCCCGTAGAGAAAATATTTTATGGTCGCCTTTTGCTGCAAGCTGCTGGTGCTGCTTTTTATTTTCACAAGACCAGCTTACTGCAATATTTACTCATTCAACTAAAATATAAAAGCAATCCTGATGTTGGGAGGTACTTGGGTAGGCAGGTTGGTTTGCGCTTAAAAGATGCCAAACGGTTTGATGATGTGGACCTGGTTATTCCACTCCCCCTTCATCCTAAAAAAGAATTCCAGAGAGGATACAATCAGGCCAGTTTAATTGGGGAAGGAATTGCTGCTGTTTGGTCAAAAAAATTAATTACACAGGCGGTAATTAGGCTGGTAAATACAAAAACGCAGACACAAGAAAATAGAATCAGCAGGTGGCAAAATATAGAAGGTGTTTTTTTTATAACGCAGCCGCATCTTTTAGCCAATCAGCATATTCTATTGATTGATGATATTGTTACAACAGGTGCTAGTTTAGAAGCTTGCGGAGAAGCCATTCTAAAAATTCCAGGGGTAAAACTCAGTATTGCCACAGTAGCGTACACGGTTTAAGAATCGCCATTCGCCGGGTCATCATTCAACGTTCCGACGTTCGACGCTCTGACGTTCGACCTTCCGACGTTCCGACCCTCGATCGTTTACCATCCACCTAAACAATTAAGCCTTAACTTCGTTATCTAATAAAAACAAAATGAAAACTTTAATCACCCTTGTTTCTTTTATTATGCTAAGTGCATTTAATTTCCCCGGCATCAACAGCATACATCAATTTAAAGTGAAGTCCATTGAAGGCAAGATCATTGATTTTGCAAGTTTTAAAGGTAAAAAAATATTGGTAGTAAATACCGCTTCTAAATGTGGCTATACTCCTCAATATGAGGCTTTACAGAAAGTGTACAACGACTATAAAGACAAAATGGTAATTATAGGTTTTCCTGCCAATAATTTTGGGGGACAAGAACCTGGCACTGATGGTGAGATACAGGAATTTTGCAAAGCCCGCTTTGGCGTTAGTTTTCCGCTTGCCAGTAAAGTAAGTGTTAAGGGAGATGATATGGCTCCCATTTATAAATGGTTGACTTCAAAAGCCGAGAATGGTGTACTAGATGCGGAAGTAGCTTGGAATTTTGGTAAATTTCTATTGGATGAAAACGGCAAACTACTTCAATACTTTCCCAGCAGAGTAAAACCAGATAGTGAAGAAATTTTAAAATTCATTAAGTAGTCAAATCAACTATTTTTGTTGCTAAGAGAATGTAAGTTGCATTCTCTTTTTTTATGTACTTAACCTAAAATATTATGCTGTTTAAAGATGTGATTGGCCAATCAGCCACCAAGCAACACCTTGCCGAAATGGTAGCACAGAATAGGCTTAGTCACGCCCTTCTTTTTCTAGCAAAAGAAGGTGCTGGTGGATTGCCGCTGGCTTTGGCATTTGCGCAATATATTGTAAGCTTACCGCCCGATGCTCCTTTAGTAGCAGACTTGTTTGGTGGAATGACTGCATTAGCTCCTACTCCATCATATATTCATCCCGATGATATTGCAGTGCAGCCTGCTTTTCAAAGAGCGGCTCAGTTAATACATCCCGATCTACATTTTACCTATCCTGTTATTACTACAAAAGCTGGGGAGAAGCCCAAGAGTATTGATTTTATTGAAGAATGGAGAGATTTTGTTCAATCCTATCCTTATGGAAATGCATACGACTGGCTGCAGAGTATTGGCGCTGAAAACAAACAGGGTAATATAACGGCGGAGGAATGTAACTATTTGATGAAAGCACTCAGCCTCAAAAGTTTTGAGAGCAAGTACAAAGTACATTTGTTGTGGATGCCCGAATACCTCGGTAAGGAAGGGAATAAGTTGCTTAAACTGATTGAAGAACCGCCACCTAATACCGTATTTATATTGGTAGCGGAGAGTGAGGAACAGATTTTACCAACCATTTTAAGTCGCTGCCAATTGGTTCGAATTCCTGCGTTGGATGATGCCGATATTGAGGAAGCCCTTATTACAAGGGCCAAGGCAGAGCCAGCAACTGCACAACAGATTACTGCTATTTGTGAGGGGAACTATCGCGAAGCATTGCATTTGTTGCAACACGCCGATGAAGATTGGCATCAACTTTTAAAAGAATGGTTGAATGCCATGCTAAAGACAGGGCCAGCAGCTCAATTGAAGTTTATTGAAGAAATAACTAAGTTGGGGCGTGAAAAACAGAAACAATTTCTCCGTTATTTCAATCACTTATTAGAGCAAAGCATTAGAATGCGGGTATTGGGTGAAGATGCGGTAAAACAAGGCGAGGCAGAAAAGGAATTTGCTCGAAAATTGAATAAAATTTCAGCTGTTAGTCAACAACAAGCCATTATTGAAGAGCTGGATAAAGCGGCATATTATATTGAGCGCAATGCCCATGCTAAGATGTTGTTTCAGGCCCTCACCATCAAACTATACCATATCATTCAGAACAAAACCTTAATTTTGAGTGAGTAGTTATTAAATTATTGACTTTTTTATCATTTTATATATGGGCTGTGGATCTTGTGGAACCGGGAAACCGAATGGGTGTAAAAGTAATGGGGGGTGTAGTACAGGAGGCTGTAACCGCCTAAATGTACACGATTGGCTGATGAATTTACCCTTCAGCGACCCCGAAAGCAACTGTAAAGTAGTAGAAATAACTTTTAAGCAAGGCAGCAGAAAAGAGTTTTTCAGGAATACAACCTTGCAATATTTTGAGAAAGGTGATTATGTAACGGTTGAAGGTATCAGTGGTTTTGATGTGGGTGAAGTGAGCCTTACTGGTGAGCTGGTGCGTTTGCAACTGAAAAAGAAAAGTGTACCTGAATTCAGTCCCGATATTAAAAAAATTCTCCGTCGCAGCTCTGATCGGGATTTAGAGAGTTATCATATTAGTAAGAGCAGGGAGCAAGAAATGCTGGCTCGGAGTCGCGCTATTGCTCGTACCCTGAATTTACAAATGAAGCTGAGTGAAGTAGAGATACAGGCTGATGGTAAAAAAGCAACTTTTTTTTATACTGCGGATGATCGGGTAGATTTTCGGGAGATGATTAAACTTTTTGCGGGTGATTTTAAAATAAAAGTAGAAATGCGTCAGATCGGCATCCGTCAGGAAGCCGCAAAAGTGGGTGGTATTGGGAGTTGTGGAAGAGAACTCTGTTGCAGCACTTGGTTAAATGATTTTAAGAGTGTGAATACTACTGCTGCTCGTTACCAGAATTTATCTATCAATCAAACCAAATTGAGTGGCCAGTGTGGTCGCTTAAAATGTTGTTTAAATTACGAGTTAGATACCTACTTAGATGCGTTGCAGCAATTTCCTGACTATGCAGATACTTTAGATACCATTATGGGTACAGCCCATCTGATTAAAAAAGATATTTTCAAAAATTTGATGTGGTATACGCTGCCCAATAATAACAAGCATTATCCATTAACCATACAGCGGGTAAAAGAAATTAAACGGATCAACCAACAGGGGCAAAAAGTAGAAGAGTTACAAGCCGTAGAAATTGTGAGTAAGCAAAAAGAAGAAGAACCGGCATTTGTAGAATTGGTTGGACAGATCAGCTTGAAGTCGCTTGATAAAAATGAGCGAAGAAAAAGAGATCAGCAAAGAACGGGCACTGGCTATAATCAACAAGGACCGAATAGAAACGAACGGAGACCAGACGACAGAAGACCAGACGACAGAAGACCTGATGACAGAAGACCGGACGACAGAAGACCTGATCAGCGTGGACCTGATGATCGCCGACCTCAGCCAAGTAGACCACAACAGAATAGACCGCCGCAGCAAAGGCCGCCATTAAATCGTGGCCCTCAGCAGCATAGACCACCTCAACAAAATAGACCGACAGAACAGCGCCCACCACAGTCTCCTCCTCCTCCAGAAGAGAAAGCTTAGTGAATTGCTTTTACAGTTGATCCATTTGGGTTTGTACAAATTCCATCAATGTTTTTATATAAGCAGGTGTGAGGTTAAATTCCAAGCCCGCCGCTTGATACAATTCAGGTAAGGTTTTGGTGCCGCCAAGGCTTAATGCATTCATATAGTTTTTCAATGCCTGTTCGGGATTTTCTTTGTACTGCATCCAAAGTCCTATTGCTCCCAGTTGAGCAATGCCATATTCAATATAGTAAAAAGGCACTTCAAACAAATGCAATTGACGCTGCCAGCCAATAGCACGATAGGCATCCAAGCCCGTGTAATCAATGGCATTGGTAGAAAATTCATTCAATATAAGCATCCATTGTGCAGTTCTTTCTGCTATGCTATGCTGTGGATTTTCATATACCCAATGTTGGAATTTATCAATAATAGCAATCCATGGAAATATGGTAATAGTTCTTTCAAGTTGGTGTGCTTTTGCTCTTTTTAACTGTTCAGGATCCTCAAAAAAAGCATCCCAGTGATTCATGCTGAATAGTTCCATTGCCATGCTGGCCACTTCGGCTATTTCCATTGGGTATTCTTTAAATGCGCTCAATGGCAACGGATGCGCTAGAAAGGAATGAATGGCATGTCCACCTTCATGAACCATAGTGGTAAGGTCGCTCATTTGTGCTGCAGCATTCATAAAAATAAAAGGGGCACCACTCTCTGCAAGGGGACAATTATAGCCACCAGGAGCTTTGCCTTTGCGGCTTTCCAAATCAAAATGATTTAATTCTTTCATTTTGCGAAGGCAATCGGCAAAAAAAGGATTCATTTGTTGAAAGCATTGAACCGACTTTTCATACAAGTCGTTGCCATCTTTAAAAGGCTTTAAAGCGGTTATACCAGCCGGCTCTGCTTCGGTATCCCAAGGTTTTAGTTCGGGCAAGCCAAGCTTTATTTTTTTGTTTTTATAAATTTCATTCACCAGCGGTAAAACGTGTTGTTTTACTGCATCATGAAATTGAAAGCAGTCTTCTTTGTTATAGTCGAATCTTCCGAGTTCTTTAAACTTATAATCGCGGTAGTTTTCAAAGCCAGCATTCAAGGCAATCTGGTGGCGTTTGGCAATTAATGAACTGTAAAGTTCGTGCATGGGTGCAGCATCTTGCTTGCGACGTTCTTGAATTTTATGGTATACTTCTTCGCGCACAGCACGGTCACTGCTCTCTAAAAATTTAGCAGCTTGTTGCAAAGTATATTCTGTGTTGTTAACGGTTACCGTCATTTTTCCTGCAATAGTACCATACTGTTGTTGTAAAACACTTAGTTCGGCTTGTATGGGAATATTGGCTTCGCGGAATAAGTCAATATTTTTTTGTACGCTGCGCAAGTAAGTATGGTATAAGGATTGGTCTAGTTGGGCGGTAAAAGGAGAAGTTATTAATTTTTTATTCAAAAGGTCAGCATAGGGCTGCAGTTTCGGTTGAATTTGCATGCAGAAAAAAGTAAAAGCAGCTTCGAGGGATGGGTCGGTGGTATCGCAGGTCATTTTAATTTGCCTCCAGCAAGCGTCTTCACTCACAACTGCTTCTAATTCGCTGATATCTTTAAGCCATTGCTCTAAATGGGCTTTACTATTGATTGCCCTTTCCGTTAAGTCAATAAAAAAAGGTTCTAAGCTAGCCCAGTCCGTAACGGTAAAGTTGATCGGTAAAAAAGAACGTGGAATTTTTTGTATTGCTGCATTCGGCACCATAATCTGTAATTTGATGGCAAATTTAGGATAACTGTATCTTGAAGATGGAATAGGAGTACTATTTTTACAAAGTTTTATTTATTTAGATCAACAGAGAAGAAAGATACAGAACGTGAGCAATATCATTCAATTATTACCTGATAATATAGCCAATCAAATTGCGGCAGGAGAAGTAATTCAACGACCGGCAAGTGCTGTAAAGGAACTATTAGAAAATGCAGTTGATGCAGGAGCCAGTCGCATTAGGCTGCTTATTAATGATGCGGGGAAAGCCTTGGTACAGGTAATAGATAATGGCAAAGGCATGAGTGAAACAGATGCTAGAATGGCATTTGAGCGACATGCTACCAGTAAGATTAAAAGCATTGAAGATCTTTTTCATATAAAGACCATGGGATTCCGTGGTGAGGCATTGGCATCTATTGCGGCTGTGGCACAGGTTGAGTTAAAAACCAAAAGAGCCGAAGATGAACTTGGAACATTTATAGCCATTGAGAATAGCAAGGTTTTGAAACAAGAAGCTTGTGCGTCGCCCGAGGGCACCAGCATCAGCATGAAGAACTTATTTTTTAATGTGCCTGCTCGTAGAAATTTCTTAAAGAGTAATGCGGCAGAAACCCGTCATATTGTAGATGAATTTATTCGGGTGGCGATGGCGTTTCCGGCTGTATTTTTTTCGCTTACCAGTAATGGACAGGAAGTATTTCATTTAGAAGCAGGCAGTAGCAAACAACGCATTGTTCAGGTATTGGGGAATAGCTATAATGCAAAGCTGGTAAGTGTATTGGAAGAAACCGATTATATGAATATTTCCGGCTTTATTGGCAAGCCAGAAATGGCTCGCAAGACCAGGGGAG
Source organism: Sphingobacteriia bacterium (assembly GCA_004294135.1). Classification (GTDB taxonomy): domain Bacteria; phylum Bacteroidota; class Bacteroidia; order Chitinophagales; family Chitinophagaceae; genus Sediminibacterium. Next base: position 61,039 of record RDZY01000017.1, on the reverse strand, counting down.
ATCAATATTTTTTTGTAAACAACCGATTCATCCGAAGTGCATATCTCAACCATGCCGTGAACGCTGCTTTTGAGGGCATTATTGCCAAAGACAGTTACCCAAGTTATGTTTTGTATATAGATTTAGATCCTGCGCATATTGATATTAATGTGCATCCTACCAAACAGGAAATAAAATTTGAGGATGAAAAAATCATCTATGCATTTGTACAGGCGGCAGTAAAACATGCACTGGCACAGTTCAGTATTGCACCATCACTAGATTTCTCGCTGAATGCAGATATACAAGGATTAGATGCAGTGAGTAAACCCTTTACTGGGCAACAGCAAGCAGCAGCCGTTTCATCTAATTTGTACAAAGCATTTACGCAAAAAAATCAGGCACACTTTATAGAGCCTACATCAAAATCGGAGTTGAGGAATTGGAAGGATTTTTTTGATCGTCCCGCGGGGAGTATTGAAATGAGTGGCGATCCCATTCAATCAGCAATAAGTGAATTAAAATCCAATACATCCATTCCTAATTCCAGTTTAGAAATTCCAGATTCAGCCAAGCCGTTTCAACTCCACAACACGTATATAGTGGTGGCCACTACCAATGGTTTTATATTGGTGCATCAACAGCTTGCGCATGAGCGTGTGTTGTACGAGCAATACAGTCAAGCCGCATATAGCCAGCAAGTGCCCACACAAAAAAGTCTGTTTCCTGTTACGCTGGAATTGGCTGCAAGTGATGCTGTTTTATTGCAGGAATTGCTTGCGGATTTACAAACCATAGGTTATTTAATAGAGCCATTTGGAAAGAATAGTTTTGTAATACAAGGAACGCCAGCGGATATTATTTCAGGTAATGAGAAGCATGCTATTGAGATGTTGATAGAGCAGTATAAACATTTTAGTACAGAAGTAAAGTTCAGCAAGCGCGAAAAATTAATTCGGTGTATGGCCAAGCAGCAGAGTATAAAAACGGCTCAGCCACTGGAACAAAAAGAAATGGCAGCATTAATAGCAGCACTTTTTGAATGCAATACGCCCAATATAACACCTACTGGAAGCCCCACTTATTTAGCCTTCAAAGAAGATTACCTGAGTAGAATGTTTGGGAGATAGTTAATATTGATCAATAATATTAGTGAGCAACTGTTCAATATTTTTTCGAATTGCGCTGGAAGAAGATTGATGTGCGTTTACCATAACGGAGAAAATTAATTCTTTACCGCTATTGGTAATGAGATAGCCACTTAATGCAATATGGTTACTTAGTGTTCCTGTTTTTGCAAAAATTTTACCTTCGTATCCTTTATATAAGCCAGCTAAAGTGCCTTCATTGGCCGTAGGAAAAATGGCTTTGATGCGATCCCAAGAAAATTCTTTTTTAAGTTGGTTTAATACCCAGATAAAATCGCGGGGAGTCATTAAATTATAGCGGCTCAACCCACTCCCATCAACCCATCGGGGCTTATTGGGTAAGCCACTAAAATCTGATTTAAGGAGACTATCAATAATTTTTTCATCGTCCATTGAGCCGATTTTTTGATTGGCTATCATGAGCAGTATTTGTTCAGCAAAAAAATTGTCGCTGCGGTGCATCATGATGCTCAATAGGCTATCGGTTGATTGAGAATAAAAACGTTTCCAAGTAGCAGGTTCTACAGCAAGTTCGCTGGCATAGTGCAGCACTCTGTTCAGTGTATCTTCGAGTAAGGGCAATGCCAGTATATCCAGTTCTTTTTTTACTACGAAGGGAAGAGAAGTTTCATTAAATCGACTATTACTTTTAACTACTTGAAAATGATTGTCGCCTTTATCTCGTGTAATATCAAAGAATCCGTTTTGCATACTAGAAAAAATCACCAGCGAATCTTTGAATGCTTTGGGAATAATTTGTAAGCCATTGCCTTTTTTATTAAACCAAACCATATTTCCATAGATGGGCATGGATGATCTTTCAGGCATAAAATCATAGTCGTTCCAAGCCCAGCCATTACCCATTGGAGAAGTATTCCAGCGGGGAGCAACAAAAGTAGTTTTAGCGGCATTTTGCTGTAAAAAATGAAACGATTTTTGAGAATTAAAATCTGGATGAAGAAAGGTAGGATCGCCCGTAAAGCGAACAGCAATTTGATCGGAATCGGATATGTATTCAAAGCCAATAATGCTATCACCTAAATTTTTCATGGCAGCATAGCAGGTAAGTATTTTGGTATTGCTGGCTGGGATAAAATATTTCTGCGATTGATGGTCAAATAAAAAGCTATTGGTTTTAGGATCATAGATGCTAATGCCAATATGTGCGGGAGCGAATTCGGGTTTGTTTAAAAATGAATTATTTACCTGAACGCTAAGTTGTGACTGCTTTTGAACTTTGCAAGCGGTTAAAAAAAAGAAACAGCAGAGTATATAAAAAATAATGCGGTTCATATATTTGGGTTTAGCTGCGTTCAACTGCGCGCAACCATCTTTCGGGAATATCGTTGTTGCAGGCGGTCATATAATCTTTATAGCTGCAAGCTACGTATTTGCCATCATGTAATTGCATCCACCATCTGCCGGTTCTTTTGCTTTGTAAAAAGGCGGTTTCAACTTCGGCGAAAGCCATGGTAAACTCATTGAATTCATTTCGGTTATCGAGTGAAGCTTCTTGTTTGCCTCTATGAATTCCATCCAGCACATACCAAAGCATATGGGCTTGTTGTTTAGCGGTCATTGCATCGCGATCCTGCGAAGTAATATAACCGTATAAGCCAATGGTATTGCAGGTATTGCTCATGCCTGCGTATTGCATCAAAGTACAAGCTTCTTCACCGTTAAAGCCATTGGGAGTAATTAGATTGGCAGGGGCGTGTGCATTTTGTATGGCAGCAATATCAAAACTAAATAGTTCGCTGTTGCGAATAGCGGGTTCCATTTCTTCAATAGATTCTTTTACTTTACCAACACGGTAGCAGTCGAAGCCCAATTTATCGATTGTTTCAAGCATATCGGGGTGCATAAAATAGCTTTGAAAACCAATATGGGTATAATGTTTAAGATAGTTGGGGATGCCAGTGAAAAGATCAACCAGAAAATTATCTGCAGGTTCAAGGCTGTCCATATCAAGGTCAATTCTTGCATCAACAGCAACGGCGTCAATAATTTTATTGAGTGCGCCATAGGCTGCGCATTGGGGAGTGGTAATATCATGAGATCCACCGAGTATTAATACTTTTTTACCCATTTGAATGAGTTCACTTACAACGAGTTTAACGGCAGCATAGCTGTCTTGTACAGTGGCACCAATTTTAATATTGCCTAAGTCAGCAATGGTGACTGCTGTATGCCAGTAAAATAATTGGTAGAATTCTGCGCGAATGGTATCGGGAGCATTCGATGCGGTGTATTGCATACCCATGCCACGCATTTCTCCGCATCCAACAATTACCAAATCGGCCTGAGAAATATCGGGCAATTCTTGTTCGTGAACAAGGATATATTTTCCCAGTTGGGTATCTTTAAAGCCCTCATCGTTAGAGAGTTGAGCGGTATTAATGGGTTCTAAAAAATCGAGTAAAGAATCGAGCACCATGAGCAGTTATTTATGCGTTAATAACGGCAACTTTGGTATTTTATTGCTTGTTTGGGGAGGGGGTAAATACGGAGATGGGTGAAATTTTTTTGAAGGGCATAATACCTCTGTAATATCTGGTACTGCGATGCCTGTTTTAATCCATTCCGGTTTCATCGCATGTAAGATTACTGTACCGCCAGTTTTACGATACACTTCAAATGTTTCTTTCGCAAGTCGTTCACCAGTTGCTACCGATTGTACATCGCCATAACTTATGCCTAACTTTTCTTGCCATCTATCATTGAACATTGCGCTTGTAATACTTGTAGAGCCAACAGTATATGGATAAAGTTCTGCCGTAATATCTATACCTCTTTTTTGTGCTGCATTCACCATGTATAAACCAAGCTGAATATTACCCAATGCCATACTATTGATATGAACAATATGCAGCGGTGCATTGGTTAGTGCAGCAGCAGCTATTACTTCCTGAATTGAAATAATATCGGGGTTTCGAACGTGAGTGAAAACAAGTACATTTAATTCACAAGCCAACTGAAAAACCTTGTACAATCCTGTTGGATTTGATTTAGGCAAATAGCCGATTGGAACTCCGACACCAATTCCACCTTCCCCTAAAGAGGATTTAATGTTATCAAGTGTTTTATTCATTTCTTCTGCAGTAATTTGCTCTGCAGCCGCAGGTAGAATGATACTATTACGCTTTTCAATTGATGATTCTCCTCTTACACTTGTTTCAAACAATTTGCTTACTCCATCTTTGTACTTGTCTATTGCTTTAAATCGTTCAAAAGGCAATTGATTATTAACTTGTTTTTAAAAAATACCCAGCAGCATAAAGTGGAATGATGGTAATTTCTTGAAGACTATTGAAGTTTTCCATCGATATTCGTATGCCTTTTGTATTTTTTTCTTTCATAAATAACAATAGGCTCTGCATACTTCCTTTTTGTGAAGATTTTACTTCTACTGGTAAAACCTGACCATTTTTTTGAATTAAATAATCAACTTCGGCATTACTTGATGGAATTTCTCGATGCCAATAATATAAGCGCTCTTGAGTATAAGGATTACTGTTTTTAATGATTTCGTTACCAACAAATGTTTCAGCAATAGTGCCTTTATTTATAATTTCTTGGTCGGTTTGTGCTAAAAACTGCCCAATATTCAATCCTAATATTCGCTGAAAAATCCCTGTATCTAAGAGCAAATATTTTCTTTTTTTATCATTAATTTCAGCACCCAAAGGCACGCCATTTCCTGCAGAATGGGTAACTGCATAAATCAAACCTGCTTTTTCTAACAAAGCCAATGCTTCTTTTATTTGTCCATGATTTGAGTTTGATGATGCTTTGCTAAGGTTAAATTTCCCTCCCGATTGTGCAACTACTGCTTCAAATACCTCATTCAGTCTATTTGACGGAACATTTTTTTTGTATTTGGTAAAATCAGCTATGATTGATGCTTGTAATTCGTCTAGTACCGTTTGTATTTCCAGTAATGGCTCACCAGCAATATATTTTGCAACTACTTCTGGCATTCCACCAATAATCATAAAAATTCGTAAATAGTCCTTCAGTTTTTTATGAAAAGGGGCATCTAATGTTTTGCCAATTTTAATAAGTTCAAGTAATTTAGTTTCGCCTTTCGCGGCTAAAAATTCATAAAAAGAAAACGGATACATAAACACTGACCTTATGCGACCTACGCCAAATGAAGGTAATTCTGACAAGGCAAATTCTAATAAAGACCCCGCAGCAATAAGATGTAGTTCATCTAATTGCTCATAAAAATAGCGTAAAGCACTTATGGCTGGAATACATTGCTGTATTTCATCAAAAAACAATAAGGTTTTACCAGCTTCAATAGGTGTGTTGTAATAAACCGACAATTTTTCGCAAATGTTTACAACATTGATATTTCCCTCAAAAAAAACGTGTATATCTTTTTCGGTTTCAAAATTAACTTCCACAAAATAGTCAAACTGTTTTGCAAATGCTTTTACCGAAGTAGATTTACCAACCTGTCTTGCTCCTCTTAATAAAATTGGTTTTCTGGAATGACTTTTTTTCCATTCGAAAAGTATTGTATCAATATTCCGTTTTAATTGCATTTTATTTTTTTAACAAAAATACGTAAAATTAAATTTTAGGCATCATAAAAAGTTTATTTATTTAATAAATTGGCATCGTAAATATATTATTTTTTTAAATTTTTGGCATATTAAGCTATTTTTTGAGCCATTAGCTGAAAAGAAAATACATTAATAAACGGCTCAAATATTCTAAATTAAATGAGCCAAATAAGCGTTTTATTCGGCTCATCTAATTGAAACCTACTTTTCCTTTTACCGATTCAAATAATTTTTTTGAATTAAATCCAACTCCATTTTTAAAAACATACAAAACCTTACGAATGTCGCTAATGTTTTTTGACGGGTCTCCGTCTATAATAAGCAGGTCAGCAGATTTACCTACTTCAATTGTTCCAATAGTTTTATCAAATCCCAAAGCAATAGCACCATTTTGCGTTGCAATTTTTATGGCTTCCAAAGGTTTGAAGCCATCAGCTTCCACCAATAATTCTATTGATCGCCAATTGCCAAAACCAGCAATTGTTCCACCAGTTCCGGTTGGGTCAGAACCTACCGTTAGCAATCCACCCATATCAGAAAACATCTTTTCCATGATAATATTATTTGCGTAAGCACTGTCATCATCGGTTGGTGCTACGGCAGATTTGATTTGAGCGAATACTTTTAAATACAGATCCCGGTTGTCTGGCGAAAAATAGCTCAGGAATTCCAGTGAAGGCATTGGCTGAGAAGAATTGTAGGCTTCAAATACTGCTAGGGTAGATGTAACGATTACCTTCTTATCAACTAGATAACGAATTAAGTTTCTTGCTTCATCACTACGAGGGTTTATATGGGACAAAACATAGTCTGGTTTCTCTGGACATTCGTTTTCTTTTTTGTCCTTTATAAAATCAGAACTCGGCATAAAACCATGTTCTAATTGGTCTATGCCCATGGTTGCCGCTTCCCGGTAAGTCACTGCACACAGATGCCCTGAAATTTTTAAATTCCTTTTATGTACTGCGTCAATAGCAGCTTTTAATGTTGGTTTATCAATCATATTGTATCCTTTGAAAGAAGTAAAACCTTGGTCTGCCCAATAATTGACGAAAGCCTTGGCATCTTCTGGGTTTTTCAATTCATTCATTTGTGGATATAACGAATTTTTGCCTTCAAGATAAGGTGCTGTCAATTCTATAAATGGACCAGGATATTTTCCAGAATCGATGTCCCTTTTTATACTAATGTCTGAATAAGGCTCTACACTGCCAGCCGTCCTAATGGTTGTGGCTCCGCATGCGAGATACAATCGAGGAAAAGACACTGGCTGTTGTCTAGCGTTATAGTATCCATACTCAAGCGAAGGAGCAGCCATAAACATGTGTTCGTGCAGCATAACCAGTCCGGGCATCAACGCTTTACCATTTAGGTCAATAATGTTTGCCCCTTTAGGAACCATAGCTTTTGCATCATCGCCTACCCAATCAATTTTCCCTTTGCGAATGATAATTGTTTGGTTTTGCTTGGCAGCATTGCCTTTGCCATCAATGAGCAAAGCATTTTTAAATACAGTAATAGAGTCGTTATACTCAATATATTTTTTTGTTTCGTCACTAAATTTTATTTGTGAGAAAACAGGAGCTGATAAAACAAGTGCTAAGATAAAAAAGGTAAATATTTTTTTCATGATTGTATATTGAGTAAATTTTTAATTTCTTTTGATTAGCGTTGAATGAAGGTGTTTTACCTTCCACTGTTTTTTTTGTTTGTTTAAAAATACTGTTTCCAGCCATTGTATTGCTATTTGTTTGCCATCTTTGGTAACGGCGGAACTGAGTCTGTATGTTACCCATGCTGTATTTTTATCTGTTTCGGTACTGATAAATTCAAAAGTATTGGTACGTTTAAAATCGGCAGCCGTATTCATGGTGATTGCTTTATTTATTAAGGTGTCAATATTCCAAACCTGACCATATTCGTATAAGGAAATATCGGTAGTGCAGTATGCTTTAAGATTTACCGAATCTCGTTTTGATAAAGCTTCAAATAGTTGCACAACTGCCTCTTGTACTTCCTGCTGGTCTTTTTTCAATAGCTTTTGTGCCTGCAAAAAAGTTGTTAAAGAAAATATATTCAGCAATGCAATAAATACGAAGATTGTTTGTCTCTTTTTCATTTTAAAAATTATTTTATTTTTTTTACAACTCCGACAGAGTTTCAAACTCTGTCGGAGTAATAGTATTCAGTTTTCTACAAATAACTCAACCACCATTTTTCTTTATGGTTTTGTTTATAAGCATCAAATTTTTTACACAACGGATAAAGCAAAGCGATAACAACAATCCAAATAATATAAACTGTTATTAAATTAAATCCATATCCTTTCAAAGTTTCAATACGGGTCACAAATTTTGGCATTGAAACCATAATCTCCCAACCAAAACCAGTAAATTCTGCAGCGAAAACGGCAATAAAATGAATTAAGAAAATATGTAGAATATAATAGAAAAAAGGAACTCGACCAAATACACAAAAGAAATCAACTACTTTGCCTTTTAGTTTTTCGGCATTGGCTAAAAAGAGAAAAGTTCCTCCTAATGTGATTAATAAATACAATAAAGATGGCGGATATTTATTAACATCAAAAATAGACATTATTGTTTTGGTTGTATCGCCATAATTAGTCCATTTTACAGGATTTCCATATTTATTAATTGCAATAAGAATGAAGAAAAGCACCAAACTTCCAATGCCTAAATCATTCAATATTCGTTTTCTTTTTTGAATGTCAAAAGTAGCATCATATAATGAGCCAAAACAATATCCTAAAGACATTACGGCAATCCAAGGCAATAATGAATAACCGAAAAGAACTGTACGACCTTCGATAAATTCAAATTTTTTTGGTTCGTGAACCATTGACCAAAAGTAACTGCCATCAAAATGAATATTATCCAGTAAATTATGTCCAAAAATTATGATAAGGCTAAATGCCAAAATAAACTTCTTTGGAAGGTAGATTAATCCTGCTAAAACTATCATACTTATTCCTAATTGCCAAATAGTTGCCAAATTAGTATATGTGAAGTTAAAATCGAATTTCCATCCAAAATTAACGATGATAATTTCTACAAAAACCAACCAAAGTCCACGTTTTAATAAAAAGCTTGATAATTCATTAATTGATTTTCGTTTCCCAATCATAAAAGCAGAGAGTCCTGCTAAGAAACTGAAAGCTGGAGCACAAAAATGAGTTATGAATCTCGTAAAAAATATTGGTAAAGTCGTCTGAGTTGGGTCTGTTGGGTCAAACATAAATGCCGAATAATGAAAATAATCCCGCACATGGTCAATTGCCATTATTACCATTACCAAACCTTTTAAAAGGTCGATAGATTGTATTCTGGGTTTGGCTATTGTTGTCATAAATTAATTTTAATTTGTAGTAACCCTTTCAGAATTTTGAACTTTGAAAAAGTTGTTTTTTTTTAATTTTATAAATAACTTAACCACCATTTTTGTTTGTTATTGGTTTTATATCTATCGTACCATTTACACAAAGGGTACAAAGCTATAATTACTCCTGCCCAAACGGCATAAACGCCTGCCAACCCAAACCCCTTGCCCGGAATACAATAAAGAAATGGTAAATTTTTAAGAGAAGCAATTGCTTGTGCTGTGGTGTTACCTTGCACATAAAAAGTTACCATTAAAAGTAAATGGAGCAAATAAAAATGAAGTATATAATAAAAAAAGGCTGTGCGACCAAAAACCAACATTATATTGGTAAAACGATTTTTTATCTTTTCTATAAAAGCTAAAAACAACAAAGCAGGCCCAATGGTAATGCAAAAATATAATAAAGAAGGTGGGTATTTATGTATTTTCATAAAGGATAGGAAAGTATATAAACCGTTTCTTTGTGTTGTCCATGCAATTGGGTCGCCATAAATATTTGCAAAACGCAGCACAATAAAAAATAAAACAAGTGCAAAACCTGTTCGGGTTAATATTTTGTGCCGTTGCGCTCCAGTAAAATTTGGTGTAAATAAAATGCCTCCACAATAACCCAGCATCATTATCCCAGTCCAGGCAACAAAAGGATATATAATTATTAAGTGATGATTGGGTGTAATTGCATAATCAGCCCATTTTGCATGATGCAAAATATCCCACCAAAAACCAGCTTTAAAGCTAGGTGCAGCTTCGGGTATATCTAAGAGGTTGTGACCAAAAAATATCAGTAATCCGAGCACTAAAATAATTTTATAAGGCAAATGGATAAAAAATCCGAGCAGCACCATACTAATACCAATGGCCCATATCACTTGCAAATAAATAAAATTATAAAATGGGTCGAAAGACCAAGAAAACGAAATGATGATAACCTCAACAAAAATGAGCCATAATCCTCTTTTAATTAAAAAAGTACTTAGCTCTTTTTTTGTTTTACGTAAACTTTGTAAGTAAATAGAAGTACCAGAGAGCAATACAAAAACGGGGGCACAAAAATTTGTTATCCATCTGGTAAAATAAAGCAGCGGTGTAGTTGTAGCTAAATTCATGGGGTCATCTGTAAATGCCTCAATATGAAAAAAGTCTCTCACATGGTCTAATGCCATAATAACCATCACCACCCCTCGTAAAATGTCAATTGATTCTATTCTTTTTTTTACCGAAGTATCGCTACAAGTAGTAATTGTTGTCATTTTTATTCTTTTTATTTATTTTAAACTACCCTTGCAGAGTTTATCCCGAAACTTCGGGACTGCAAGGATTCTATTTTTATTATTTTTTCAAAAACCAAGCTCGCATTTTCATAAATGGTTTTTCGATGCTGTAATGTAACAGCAAAGCCACTAAAACGCAAAATATCATCGAGAGTACAAAAGTTAAATTGCTGTCTTTTGCAATGCCCACTTTTGTAAATAATTCTTGAACTATATGGAAAATGATTTTATGAGAGAGATAAATAGCATAAGATAGTGTAGCAATTAAAGTTGTTATTCTTGAACTCCAATTATACAAAAAACTTGAAGGGCTAATTGCTCCTAATACAAGAAAACCGTATGCGATAGAAATTAATGGGAATCCCCATATCGAAGTTGAATAGGAACCCATGTTAGAAAAATAAAAGTATATTAGGGTTAATAAAGAAATACTTAAGATTATTGACTGATTGCCAAACTTTGAAATTTTGCCCCAAAGTTTGGGTAAAAATTGATAGAGAGCTGCAATAGCCACACCAACCAGCAAACCATCTAATCTATTATATGTCGGATAGTAAAAATGTACTGTCCAATACGGTACTGAAGCGTTAACAGCATCGTCGGAAGGATAATAAATATTCCAGAGATACATTCTAAATACAATCCCAAAAACGAATAATGCAATTAAAATCCAATATGATTTTGCGAATAAATTTTTACTTGTCAGAAAAAGTAAAATTAGAGGGAATAGTAGATAAAAGTGTTCTTCTACACAAAGCGACCAAGCATGAGAAAATGTACCGAAGTGTTTGGCATCTAATCCAAAATTTTGCGCAAAAGTCAAAAATTTCCACAATGGTGGAAGGGCTTCCTTCTCTCTAATTAATGGAAATAGAAAATAAACACCTACTACAAAAAAGTATATTGGAAGTATTCTGAAAAAACGTTTGATGAAAAAAGTTTTTAATGAAATTCTTCTTTCTTTTTTAATTTCAATAAACAATTGGGAAGAAATCAAAAAACCGCTAAGGACAAAAAATAAGTCAACACCAGTCCAGCCAATTTGCATAAACCATTTTGTCCAACTTGGATGGAACGGTTTAAGTTGATAATGGAAAACCAAAACGAGCAAAATTGCTAATGCTCTTAAATGGTCGAGTCCATAAAATTTTTGAGGAGTTGTTGTAGCCATAAATTGTTATTTTTTCTAGTACTCAACTATTTAGTTAATTTTACTTGGTTGCTGTTGTGTTGAACAGTGAATACCGCCACCGTCCCAACTTTTTTGAATTCACTTTCCATAAATTCCTTGGTCAAATCAGGATTACGGTTTTTCATAGCTGCCTTACAAACAATCAGTGTTCCCTTTCCGTTTACTTCTATATTTCCACCTTCGGCAACAACAGTTGTCTTAAAGATTTTTGCACCTTCTGCAACAGCCATCAAACTATCTACGGTTCCTGATTTAGTCATAGAAAGCAATCTTTTGTTAAGATACTTGTTTATACTGTCTTGATTGTTGTTATATTTTTCTTTCATAAATTGAGGAAAGCCGTAATGATTCCAACCAAAATCAGCTACACCGAGTTCTCCGTTGCTATTCACTAAAAAGGCTGCACCATTATCTCTAATCCAATAACGGTCACCCGGCATTACATAGAATTTGATATTTGAAGTATCTACTTGCTGGCGCTTCAAATAGCTTTTTGCGGTTTGCATTAGACTATCAGAATCGAATGCTATTTTTACAGTGACTTTTGGAGTAAGGGTTTTTATCATTTCTCTTACCACAGGATAAAACCCAAGCGTACTGTCTGCTTGCCAACCAAGCCACACGGCATCTTGTTTTTCCCACTCGGCAGGCATAGAATATTTGTCCTCTTGTTGATTACAGGATAGTAAGACAAGAATATTTAAGGCATAAAGTATTTTTTTCATTTTCTTAGAATTTTAATTTCGTTGACTACTCAAATCGGTTTTCGGCTTTCCTTTTTTTACTTCTTTTTCCAGCTTAAAACAATTTCTGTAATCAATAATGGTATAGTCCATGACAGCCAAATTATTGTTGCTCCTCTTTCTTCAAATTCCGGCATCAAATTTTTTACGATAGTTAATTCATTTAGCCACCTAAAATTAACAAAAGCAAAAGTCACCACATAACTGCGTATCATCCATTCCTTGTGTTGAATAATACGTCCTTTCATTACCGACAAATAAGCCATAGAAGCAGTTACAATCCATGCAAAAGCCAACATTTGCAACGAAAAAGCCCAAGAAAAATTAACTTGGATAGCAGTTGTCCACGCAATATATGTTGCACTTATTGTAGCAATTAGAATTGCGGTTAAGTATATTCTTCCCAACCATCTGTGGGTGGTCATAAATTTGTTTCTAAAGGCTTTCGAGAATTGAAATGGCCCAATTATTAATGCTAAAATACCCCCAGAAATATGCCCAATAAGTGACCATTTAATAATCCAATAGTGTCCAAATGTCTCTTTTTCAAATCCAAAATAAGGCAAAGCATCTTTAATAATAAATTTCCCTGCAAACAGAATTAGAAATAGTGTTAGGGCAAATCTTAAATAAGATTTTGGTTTGAATTGGGTTAAAAAATTTGATTTATCCATTGCATTGTTTTTTTGTTTGCCTACTCTTTCCGATAGCCATCGGAACGGTTTTTGGATTTTATATACTTTTAAAATAACAATTATTGTTTGCAATAAACAATTGGGTTAGGACGAATGGGGCAAAATACTGTCCGAAGGTGGGGTTCTATTTACCGAAAGGAGTTTGGAATTTGTAAGCGCTGACTAAGCCGCCTTTACTTTGAAATCAAAAATAAGTTTGGTGCCGTTGAGGCTCTCTTCGGTGATGCTACCGTTTAATTGTTGGGTAAGTAAGGATATAAGTTGTGCTCCAAAACCAGTGCCTTGTGTAACGCCAGATTTACCTACGCCATTATCGGCTACTTCTAGTCGCAATGTGGTATTATTGGTTTTGTGTAATTTAATGGTAATGATTCCCTTTTCGCCATTTGGAAAAGCGTATTTAATGCAATTGGTTAATAATTCATTTACGATTAATCCCAGCGGCACCGCAGTATCAATATCTAAATCTAGATTTTCCATTGCCAACTTTAAATTAATACGTTGTTCTGCACCAAAACTATCCAAAATACTTTCGCTCAAATTTAAAAAATAATCTTTCATTTCTACCGAACCAAGGTTGGTTCCTTGATAAAGTTTCTGGTGTACAATACCAATAGAGTTTACTCGGTTTTGTCCCTCGGTCATTGCATCTTTGGTATTGGGGTCGCTAATTTGAGCCGATTGCAAAGCAAGCAAACTAGAAACCACTTCTAAATTATTTTTTACCCGGTGGTGAATTTCTTTCAGTAGCAATTCAATATCGGCATTGCGCTTATCGAGCAGGCTATTTTTAGCAGCCAAATCATTATTTAATACAGCCAGTTGCTTATTACTTTTTTGTTTTTGTTCATAATTCCAGAAGAGTAATGCAAATAAACCCAGTGCTACAAACAATAAAATAAGGTATAAATATTGCTGTTTTCTCTCCTTATTAATTTCTTTATCTTGTTGTAATAAATTAACCTGCAATTCGCTTTCGCGCAAACCTCGTTCGTTTCTTTCTTTTTCTAGATTTATAGATGCTGTATTGTATTGTTTAAAATATGCTAATGCAGTTGCTAAGTCGCCTTTTTTCTGGTAAGCTTCTGCAATGTATAAATTCATGTCTAGCGCTCCTGATCTGTTTTTTAGCAATAAATAACCTTGATTACTTTTTTTATAATTGATAATGGCCAAATCGTATTTTTTTTCATTCAAATAAATATCTGCTAATAAACCATAAGCATAAGGCCTAATGGTATTTTTATAAATTTTATATTTTTCAAGAATATCAAGTGCATGAATAATATATGCTTTGCCTTTATTGAATTGTTCTGCTGGTATTTTTTTTGCTCCATTTAGTGGATAAGTGATGAGGTCTCTCCCCGCTGTTACATAATACCAAGCGTGTTTTTGTGGTTTTTTTAGGTATTTTAAAATCGTTTGCAACTTAGCCGAATAGTGAAATAGGGAGTCTGTATTTATGTCTGAATAATACCCAATAATGGCTGCATAAATGCGAGAGAGTTCCATTGGTTTTTTTCTATCCCAATTTCTTCATAGAAATTACAGCTTTTAATTAAATAGGTGAGTCCCAGTTTTTGTTCATTCACCAACTTATGTCTTTCATAAAAAATGCCTTTATCGGCAAAAACTTTTGCCTTTTGTTCGTCGGTTTTAAAGTCGCTACCTAATTGAATTGCTTTTGAAAATAAATTCAACGACTCTTTAGTATCGCCTTTTTCGCGTTTAATGGAGGACCAGTTGGTTAAAAAATCGTATCAAATTGCTGATTATCTTTTTTTTGTGGGCTTTTTACAAAATAAGACCAACCAATATTTGCTAAAGAATCTAATACCTCAAAAGAGTTGTTGATTGCTGAAATACTACATTTGTGAAAATAAATTTGAGCCAGTTGTAGTCCATAAATAGTTGAATTGACTAGAAATTGTTTAGTTGCTTTTCAAAATAATAATTGCTGCTATCGCTATTATATTGAGGCATTTCTTGAAACCATAAAGCTTTATTGAGATAAATGCTGCTGGATTTTAAAATGGTATTATTAATATTTGAGCTATTACTTTGACAAAATCCTTTACTAAAAGTAAGCAGTAAAATAAAAAGTAGTATTTTTTTCATTTGCTTAGTTTTTTTGATTTTGCCAGAGAATTCGCTACTAGATATCCCGTTGGAAAAAATCTGTTATGGCACAATTCAAAATAATAATTGCACAAATTATATTTTTTGAATATGTTGTAACAACTGTTTTTTAAAATCGGGACCAATAGGAATATTTTTTTGTGCTACAACTATATGGTTAGCGGCAATTTCATCTATATTAGAAAGGTTCACCATAAAGGATCTATGAATGCGTAAAAGATTCTTATCGGTTAGTTTTTCTTCTAAATCTTTTAACGTAATTACGAGTAAATATTCTTTGCCTTTACAGTGTATTTTGCAATAATTTCGGTCTGCTTCAATGTATAAAATATCATGGATAAAAACTTTAACCATTTTATCTTGGCTACGCACAAAAATGCAATCGCTTAAAACAAAAGGGGAGTCGGTGTTAGAACTGGTAATTTTCTCTAACGCTTCTTCCGCTTTAATCCTGTTTAAAGTAAGTTCAATGGCGCGTTGTAAATCTAATTTCTTAAATGGTTTAGCAATAAAAGCATAGGGTTTTGTTGCCTTTGCTCTGTTAAAATGGAGTTCATCAGTGTTTGCGGTTAAAAAAATAAGGGGTATTTTATAATCACTGTTAATTAAATGTGCAAGTTGAATACCGTCTAAATCTCCTTTTAAATTAATGTCAAGCAGAATAATATCTGGTAATTGTTGTTTAATATAGGGCAGTACTTCTTCTGCCCTAGGTATAATGCCTATTACATCGTATCCTAAATGATTTAATTGCAACGAAATATTGGCTGCTATAATCATTTCATCTTCAACAATAAGTATTCGGAAGGCCTTATCCATTCAATACAATAGTGATTTATTTAGTATTAAATTTATATGATTGAACTTGTAATTTAGCATATTATTAAGATATCATCAGCAATCTGCAGAACTTAATTAAAAGGAGTTAAAATTGGGGCAAGGAAGTGAATTGACTTACCCATTTATAAAGCATTATCGTACTGCATTTTTTCCTCGACAGGTTTTTTGCCTGTACTACCAAACCGATAATTAAAGCCAACATAAAAAACCTGTGCGTCGCGGCTATTTATAGATATTTGATTGAGAAATAAAGTATTTAATTGCGATTTTTGTTTTAGGGTTCTGAATACATCACTCAACGTTAACACTACTGATAATTTACGATTCAACAACTCTTGCCTAATGCCTAAATTGGTGACTATAGTCGGCCTAAATTCGCCCTGTATGGTTTGTCGAGCCGATCGATAAATACAGCTAAACTGCAACATAGTTGTTGGTGTAATGGTGAAACTTGCATTAAAGTTTGTGCTCATCGTGACCATCGATTTTTTTGCAGGAACTGTGGTAGTCCCAAAATTGATGGTATTTAAAAAGAAATTTGTATTCAAATTTGCTGTAATAAATTTTGATGGTTTAGCAGATACTACTAACTCTAATCCAGTTGATTGATCATTGGATAAATTCTCTTTTGTTGTTAGAAAAGCGGAGTCGTTTAATTTTTTAGTAAGAGCGGTAAATCCATTGTACTTATAGCGGTAATAAATGCTGGGTACGATGGTAAATATTTTATTCTTCCATTGATAGCCAAACTCTACTGAATGAATATATTCGGGCAAAAGCTTTGGATTTCCTGCCCTTAAATTCAATGGATCCATGTATTCAGGAAAGGGATTTAAATCGTCTCCCTCTGGCCTGTTTACTCGCTTACTATAATTCAATTGAAGTTCCCCCTTTTTAAGTTTGTATGCCAAATGCATGGTGGGGAATATTTGAAAATATTGATTCTTAATAACTGAATCGCTTGTAATTAAATTACTGGTTATATATGATTGCTCGGCGCGCAAACCAAGCGAATAACTAAACGCAGCAATGGTTTTGTAAAAAGTACCATAAAATGCGTGCAACCGCTGATTGAATAAAAAATGATTGCTAGTAAGGGTATTCTTAGTTAGTTTTTGTAAAATGGGATCAAAATTCTCTACATAAAAATCAATGTCTTCTTTTACGAATGAGCCAGCATATCCCAATTCAATTTTTGCGTTTTCAGCTATCGGATTGGTATAATCAACCGTTACCTGCTTATTCACTTCAATTTGATTTACCCAGTTATTATCGGGTATGATTTTATTTTGTGGAAAATAATATTGATTACTATAAGCATTTTTTTCATCCTCACTTTGTGATGATATTGTTGCTTCTACCCTTAATTCGTGCCCTTCTTTTATAAAATTATGTTGCCAATAAATGGTAGCATCTTTTTCATACTCTACTGCTGGGGCGTAGCGAAGTCGATCTAGTTGACTGGTAACAATCAATTGATTGTCAAAAAATATTCTACTCAACCGATCATTCCGTGTTAGATTTGATTTCAATATACTTCCTGAAATACCCACGCTATTGCTGTTGTTGATGGTATAATCAATACCAGCTCTGAACAGTTGCGATAAGGGCCTTGCCTTAGAACGGAATTGTTCGGCATAAGATCCATTGTTGTTCTTTGCGGAATCAAAAAACTGTCTTTCTGTGTTACCAAAACGGTTGCGTTCATCTTGTCGAATTCCATAAGTAGCATAACTATTCCAATTGCCTTTCTTATAATTCAGTGTAAGGCTTCCATTGGATCTTTCTTTATTGCCGATATTACCTGTTATATTTCCATTAAACCCTGCTTTTGTATTTTTCTTTAGCACAATATTTACGATACCCGAGCTGCCATCAGGTCTAAATCTGGCAGAAGGGTTGGTAATTACTTCAATTCTTTCGATGGTATTAGCCGGAATTTGTTGCAATACCTCAGCGCGATTTTTTCCCATCAAAGGCGATGGTCTCCCATTAATTAGCACCATTAATTCTCCCGAACCGCGTAAGCTGATATTGCCTTCTATATCTATTTCTACCGAAGGTATATTTCGTAAGATATCACTTACTGATCCAGACTGTGCCATAATATCTTGAGCAGTATTGTACACTTTTCGGTCGATTGACGTATTGAGCATAGATTTTTTTGCGGTAACTATTACATCTGCCAATGCATTACTGGCCAAATTCATTTCAATAATACCTAGGTCTACCCTGCCTTGATTATTGGTAAATACCAATTCTTTTTCTGGCACTATTAGCCCCATATAATTGATGCGAAGTAAGTAAGTGCCGGCCATTATACTGTCCATCAAAAATTTACCTTTCTTACTACTTAGTGCGGTCTTAATGAATGCTGATTTGTTATTTTGAATTAATTGAATGGTTGCAAATTCAATGGGTTGTGAAGTTTTTTGATCTATTATTGAACCAGTTAAGCTGTTGGTATTGCGTTGTGCAAATGCATATTCGCTTATTAAGCACAAGAGTAGTAATAAGTAAATATTTTTCATTCAATTGTGTTGAATTGAACCTAGCCTGGCATACGTGAGATGTATTTTTCTACTTCTTTAATTTGATCGAGCACTTGTTTACTCTTTGGCTTACAGGCTTTGGCTTTTCTAAAATAATCTTTGGCGGCGCGAAACTCGCGCTTATTCATAAAAATCTGGCACATGCTAATAAATGCTACTGCCTCACTTTCTTTATCGGCAATACCAGCACGGATGGCAGCGCGGATATAAGATTCCCCTTGCTTTAAGTCGCCTTTTTGCATACTCATCATACCCAACTGCAACTTATTGGCACCTTCGGCTTCTGGCATGGGTGATCCCAATGCTGAACTCATTTTTAAGTGTTTTTCAGCGGCATCAAAATCTTGATTCATCATGGCCATATTACCCTTAATGGTATAATAAGTGGACCGTACCGGCTTGTACAATAAGCCAGGATACCAAACCGTGTTTAAAATTTTTTCTACTTCTTGCATATTACCTGCTTCCATTGGTGCTTGTATTAAGCGCAATGGACCGATAAAAAAGTGGCTCGCTAACCCTATGACTCCAATAAAATAGAGGACAAAAGAAGGCCAGAAACCACTGGTAATATTTACCGTAATAGCTAGTACCAATGCCAGCAAACTCAACCAGAAACGGTATTTAATAATGATATTATAAAACTTCATACATTCAATTTGGGGGGCAAAGATAAGGCATTGAGTAATGGACTTTTACAACTTATATCTAGTGTGCATCATTAATTTCTATCCAATATCCGTCTGGATCTTGTAACCATATTTGCTTCACACCATCGGGGCGGGTGGTGATGCCATATGTTTTACCCGGCCAGTCCTCCCATTTAAGGCTGTATTTTTTAAGTAGGGTAATTTGTAGATCCATAGATGCAACGCTAAAACAGAGGTGATGACCTTTATCTCTAGCTATTTTCTGTTTTGCACCTCCAATAATATGCAAAGAGGCATTGCCACCAATGGCATACCAAATATGCAATCCATCATGAAATGGCTCTGGAATGGTATCTAAGCCCAGAACAGTACCATAGAAGAATGCCGATTCTTCTATATTTACAACGGTTTGGGCAATATGGTTGATGGTGGGCTTGGGGGACTGTGCTTTGGCGGGTTGATGGAGCATGGCGCAAAGAATAAATGTAAAAAAACTTGTTTTCATGTTGAATTTATGAAGATGAACTAGTCAAATCTACTATTTTTGCGCAACTCGGAATCAAACCGTTGCGGTTTCGTAGTTCAATGGATAGAATAGGAGTTTCCTAAACTCTAGATCCAAGTTCGATTCTTGGCGAGACCACATAGCCCAGCACTTCGTGCTGGGCTATTTTTTTTAGAACGCTGCGAGCCTTGGCGAGACCACAACGATACCATTTAAATTATATTCATTGTTTGTATATTTGAATACCACGGTAATTTTTAAGCAATTTCGGTTATTGGTAAGCAAAACCCTTTAGTAAAATGAAACGCATCATTCCAGTCTTCATATTCTTGATATGCTTTAGCTCATTCTCTTTTTCACAATTCTATATTAATTTAACTAAAACAAGATCAAGAGCGAATCTGGAGAAAATTAATTCGTCAACTTATTTCACAAGATTTCCTTATCGGTTGATCTTGAATACAAAAATAGATAAGGAATTCTCTTTTGAAATTAGCCGCAGTAATTTAAGTGGTAATGAATATAGAACGGTAATAAGAAAAGCACTCAATAAAATTTAATTTTCAGCAGGTAAGAAAGCATCATTCAATATTACTCACCTAAATAAAAAAAAATGAAAAAAATATTTCCCTTTTTTATGCTAGCATTTTCCTTGATTGCTTGTAGCGAACAAAAAAATATGAGTACAAGTGAGGCTGAAAAATTAGTTAACCAATATTTTGAACATTTCAACAAACACGACTTTGTTAAAATGGCAAATATGTATGCAGAAACAACTGATTTTAAAGACCCTTCATTAGGGCAAGGAATAGTAAAACAGACAAGGCAACAAACAATAAAAAAATATACAGAACTCATAAATATTTTCCCTGACTTACACGATCAAATTATTCAAACTTATCCCTCCGGAAACAATCATATAATTGTAGAGTTTATATCAAGTGGAATAGGGCCAGACAAAAAGAAATTCGAATTGGCCATTTGCATAATTTTCACCATTGAAAATGGTCTTATTACAAAAGATTATACCTACTTTGATAATTTTAATGAAGAAGAAAAATAATATTTATCTCGTTTTTTTCCTCATCGCATATTTGGTTTGTACATAACCAATATTTAGAATTTGTGACTATACCCGAACCTGATTACTTGGGTTTCATAATAATCCGTACTTTTCAATTGAAATCCATTACCACTGATTACTTTCTTTATCCTAAGTGTATTAAACAGATCCGTTGCATTGGCAAACAATTCTCCTTCAACTTTAATGATCCAATCAACTTAATATTTCCTACCGCATCAGCCACTCTGTTCCTATTACTTAAATTTATGTTGTTATTGTGCTGTCTATTTAACTTAAATGGCGCAATATATTAGTCCAGCCAGTAGATTCCGTTCCATCTGCATTTTGTTTACCTCTTAATCGCAATACCCTATTACCATCCTCGCCAAATATTTCTAAGTAGCTCATTACGCCATTCTTTACTGGCATTCTTACAATATAACTGTCTGCAATAGCCATTCGCTGTAATCGCATATTCATATTATGTCCAATAACTTTATAGAAAGAATTTGTTTGTTGCAGGTTTTGTATCATGCCATTGTACAATTGCGTGCAACCATGATTGGCTACAATAAGCTTCACTGCTATATTTTGTACGGTGCACTGAAATAGTATATTTTCAAGTGTATTATTATTCACCTGTTTTACAAATCCAGCTATTTCTGGTAAAGGCGATATGGTATTGAATGCAATATGGTTTTTAGCGGTATAGAAGAAATCTTGAATACCAGTAGCAGCATACTTTTTTTCTTTTGTTTTATACAAAGCCATCAGTCTGAACCAAGCACTTCTGGTACTATATTCAGTCAAGAATATTTTATGCACTGCTCTTCCACTTTTATCAAAAAACTGAAAGCTAAGTCGATCATTCTCATCCACTGCAAAACCAAATTTCCATTGGGGTAAGAAGAATTGCAAATCCATTTCATTGCCATACAAAAAACTGGTATCGCCCTCAAAACTAATATTGCGGTAAACGCCTATATGCTCTACTTTACAATGATTATTACCCGTTACTGCCACTACTTCACCCAGTGTATGCAGTTCCTTTAGAAAATCGATAAAATTACCGTTTAATAACGTTACATAATCGCCAATGCGACTAGCTAATTTTTGTGCTTCAGTAAAATCGAAATGCGTGAATGGTTTACAAGTAAAAGATCTGGCTTGATCTATATCTTGCGTTAATAAAATGTTTTTCATTGAAATAGTATTGGATTGAAAAGTGAGAAATAAATACTGAGAATTTGCTATCAGTAATACCACAAAGGTGAAGTGAAATAATTGATCTTGGTTTCTGAAAGAGGAATTTGATTTTCGGATTTAGGAAATGATTCATAAATTTTTATATAAATAAGCAGAGTGCTGAAATATAGAACAGGCAACTGTTGCGTACAATTGCCTGTTCATCATTATTATAAAATTTTAGTTTGCTGCATCAATAACCGCATTTCTTTTGCGGCGTCTACCATTGCATGCAATGCTTTTTTTGTTTCCTCCCAATGTCGCGTTTTTAAACCACAATCAGGATTTACCCAAAGCTGATTTGCTGGAATAACGGCTTGTGCTTTTTGTAATAAAGCAACCATTTCTGCTGTGGATGGTACCCGTGGAGAATGAATATCATATACCCCAGGGCCAATTTCATTGGGATACCTAAAAGCTGCAAAAGCATCTAGTAATTGCATTTGAGAACGAGAACATTCAATGGTAATTACATCCGCATCCATAGCTGCAATATGTTGCATGATATCATTAAATGCTGAATAGCACATATGGGTATGAATTTGGGTATCATCTTTTACCCCACTTGCCGAAATACGAAATGCATTTACTGCCCATTGCAAGTATGCCTCCCAATTTTCCTTTCGCAAAGGCAGGCCTTCACGAATTGCAGGTTCATCTATCTGAATAATTTTTATTCCTGCGTTTTCTAAATCTACCACTTCATCACGAATGGCTAATGCAAGCTGATTACAGGTTTCACTGCGTGGCTGGTCGTTGCGTACAAAGCTCCATTGCAAAATAGTAACCGGCCCAGTTAACATTCCTTTTACCCAACGTTTAGTGAGTGATTGAGCATAGGCAGTCCACTTTAAAGTCATCGGTTCCGCTCTGCTTATATCTCCATAAATAATGGGAGGTTTTACACACCTGCTTCCATAACTCTGTACCCATCCATTTTTAGAGAACCCAATACCCGCTAATTGTTCACCAAAATATTCCACCATATCATTGCGTTCGAACTCACCATGTACCAATACATCAATACCAATTTCCTCCTGCCATCTAATTGCTTCTGCCGTTTCTTTTGCAATTAAACGATCGTATTCAACATTAGTAAGCACTCCTTTTTTTAGTTTGGCGCGCCAGGTTCTTACTTCGGCTGTTTGCGGAAATGAACCAATAGTGGTGGTGGGAAACATGGGTAGTCGCAATGCTTGATACTGTTTTATTTTTCTAGCAGTATAATTACTTTTCCGCTGTGCATCTTTTTGGGTAATAGCAGCTACTCGGTCTTTCACTTTTTTATTGTGAATAATAGCTGCTGTTTTTCTGCTTTCATTTGCAGCTATATTTTCCTTCAACTGTAGTTGTACAGATGCTGAACTTGAATCCATTACCAGTTTACGAAGCGTTACTACTTCCTCAACTTTTTGCTTAGAAAATGAGAGCCATTGTTTTATCTCTGGTACCAATATACCATCATTGGTTTCTAAATTTAAATCGCATGGCGAATGCATTAATGAACAAGATGGGGCTATCCAAATTCTTGATGACCCAAGTTTTTGAACGGCTTTATTTATCAATATAAATGATTGTTGAAAATCATTCTTCCAAATATTTCTGCCATCTACTAAGCCTAGTGAAAGATTGGTTTTTTTAAGAACGAAATCAGTATTAAGCACAGCATCTAATTGTTGGGGGCATCTAACTAAATCTAAGTGTATGGTTTGAACTGGGAGACTTAACACGGTTGGTAGATTCTGCCCATAACTTTCAAAATAACCAGCTAAAATAATATGCAGATTAGGAAACTGTTTATTGATCTGTTGGTATGTTTTAAATACTGTCTGCCGCTCTTCTTCATTTAAATTGAGTACCAAACAAGGTTCATCAAATTGAATATACTTTGCGTGGTTATCACTTAATTTTTTTAGTATTTCAATATAAACGGGTAATAGTTTTTTAATCAAGCTGATTCGATGGAACCCTGCTTCTTTTTCTTTCCCCAACAATAGGTAGGATATGGGGCCCAATAACACCGGCTTTGCATTAAACCCTGCATTTTTTGCCTCTAAAAATTCATCCACTATTTTATTGGAGTACAAACTGAATTGTTGATTGGCGGTAAATTCTGGAACTATATAATGGTAGTTGGTATCAAACCATTTGGTCATTTCCATGGCAGTAATATCATAACCCTCCCGTTGACACCCTCTTGCCATTGCAAAAAGTAAATCAATTTCCGTGCAGTACTTCTGCTGCATAAGGTGATGATATCTTTCAGGAATTGCGCCAAACATCAGGCTGCAATCAAGCACCAGATCATAATAAGAGAAATCATTACAAGGAATCAAGTCAACCCCTGCTTCTTTTTGAAGTTGCCAATTCTGTTGGCGAATGGATTTGCCTGTTTCTACCAGTTGTTCTAGCATGATCTTACCCGACCAATACTGTTCCAAAGCTTTTTTAAGCTCACGTTGACTACCAATCCTCGGATAGCCTAAGTTGTGCGTTTGCATGTTGTTACTTTTAAAATGATAAAATCAATTAAAAGTCCTTTTGCTAACCTTCGCAATACTTTTTAGAATAAATAAATCAAGAGATAAAGTATACAATAAACCCTGTTCAAGTATGGTATACCATTCGTTTGATCTGCTTCATTCCACGAAAGCATTTCAATACAGTAAAGGCAGGTCTCCTGACTTGTAACATTTTTATCGTTCTTCCCATTGTTAAACAGTGAACATAGTGCTGATAAAAACTCGGTTACTTACAGTTGCGGGACAGCTTGTGATTTACACACAATTCCCTATTAATTTACGTTAAAGAAGCTACCCCTATTAATGGTTCAGCTTCTAAGTAAAACCTTTGCTATTTGATCAAGAAATATAGTAAAGAACTAAGATTGTAAAGATAGTAAATTTTTTATGGAACAACTTATTCCGATAAAGCAGCTTAGATTTATACAAAAAATAGTATGACAAATAAAACTTGGCATCAAAAACATACAGAGTCTTCTACCGTTGGAGATGAAATTGCCGATAAAGTTGCTAGTGGAATGGGCTCCTGGAAGTTTATTATCTGGCAAACAATTATTGTTTTAATCTGGATGTTTTTGAATATTGTAGGATTCATTCAACACTGGGATCCTTATCCATTTATTTTGCTGAACCTTATTTTTTCTACGCAAGCCGCCTATGCAGCACCTATTATTATGATGTCGCAAAACAGACAAAGTGAACGCGATAGGATACAGGCTCAAAATGATTATGATACCAATGTAGAAGCAAAAAAAGAAATCGAAGCATTACAAAAGCACCTCAGCAAAATTGAAATTGACAAACTAGATAAAATTCTTGCCATTCTAAACAAAGTTGATGCAACACTTAATACCATCACACCATTACCGAATAAATCTATCTAACGACTGATTAAATATTCTTTCAGTGCATTAAAATTGGCAGGCATTTTAATACTTATTTTTCCCTTACCCAATAAGGATTTGGCTGATTCAGGAATTTCTATTGATCTACCTATTGCAGCTTCTACGGTTGCTGGAAATTTAACAGGATGCGCTGTTTCTAGTATGATTCCTTTTTGACTAAGGTAGTTGTTTAAATATTGATCCAAAGCATGATAAGCAACTGCCCCATGTGGATCTAATATATATTGGTACTGTTGATACACATTAGCAATGGTTTCTTTTGTAGTTTCATCGCTTACTGTATAGCCAGATATGCAATCTTTGATGGTAGTAAATTCTTGCTTAAACAATTCTAGTATGCGAATAAAATTACTGGGATCACCTACATCCATAGCATTGGAAACGGTTGGTACGGCTAGCTTTGACTGATAACGACCAGTCCGCAAATAATCAGGCACAGCATCATTAATATTACACGCAGCAATAAAGTGTTTAATAGGCAAGCCACTTACTTGAGCCAACAAGCCCGCACAAATATTTCCAAAGTTTCCACTAGGTACTGCTATTACTGGTGGATTGAATTTATCTGCCCATTGTTGATACGCATAAAAATAGTATAACTGCTGTGGTAACCATCGAGCTATATTAATAGAATTAGCAGAAGTTAGCTGCATTTTTTTACGAAGCACTTCATCCATAAATGCTTCTTTCACCATAGATTGGCAATCATCAAAACTACCTTCAATTTCTAAAGCAGTAATATTCTGCCCGCATGTTGTAAGTTGTAATTCCTGAACGGGACTCACTTTACCAGAGGGGTATAGGATAATTACGTCTACCCCTTCAACCCCCAAAAAACCATTGGCTACTGCTCCGCCAGTATCGCCAGAAGTAGCCACTAAAACGGTGATGGTATTAGAACGGTCTTTTGAAAAATAACCTAGACAACGGCTCATAAAACGAGCACCCACATCTTTAAAAGCTAGGGTTGGCCCATGAAATAATTCTAGTGAAGCTATATTACTATTGATATCTACCAATGGGAAATCAAAGTTGATGGCTTCACTAACTATGGTGAATAAAGAAGCTTCGTCAATATCATTCCCAATATAAGGTTGCATAACACGAAAAGCCAAGTCCTCCTTAGAATAGTCGTTCATACAACTGATGAGCTGTTGATCTAGCATGGGTATATTGGAAGGAAAATACAGACCTTTATCAGGTGCTTGACCTAATATGGTTGCTTCTTTAAAACTTACGTTAGGAGCTTGCTTATTTAAACTATAATAATTCATACTAAATACTGCGTGCTTAGTTTATAAATTTCACACCTTCTGTATTAATGGTTGTAATATAGGTATGGTGTTCTAATGAAATGGATTCAAAAACAGATTTCATTTCCTTAGCAACCTCATGCGCTGTTGCTTCGTCTTTACTCAACATAAAAATAGAAGGTCCCGAGCCAGATATCCCCCCACCCAACGCACCTGCTTTTTTACTTTTCTGTTTTACCAAATCAAATCCTGGAATTAAAATACTTCTTACAGGTTCTATTAATACATCCTCTAAAGAGCGACCAATTAAAGAATAATCGCTCTGTTGCAGTCCCGCTACCAACCCAGCAATATTACCCCATTGTTTAATGGCATCTTTCAACAATACCTGCTGTTTCAAAATGCTTCTTGCATCTGACGTACGGACTTCTATTTGTGGATGCACGATGGTTACAAATAAAGGTGGTGCTTGCAGTGGAATAATATCGAGCGGGAATATGGAGCGAATTAAAGTAACACCTCCATAAATACATGGTGCTATATTATCTGCGTGCTTTACACCCGATGCTATTTTTTCGCCATTCATGGCAAAGCGAACCAAGTCTTGTTTAGAAAACCGATCTCCCAATAATCTATTCGCAGCTACTACAGCACCTGCTGCACTGGCTGCACTTGAGCCTACGCCACTACCCGGTTTTATTTTTTTATTAATACGCAATTCGAAACCTACTTGCTCATTCAACTCTTCCATTAAAGCCAATAATGCCGCCCCAGCTACATTCTTCTCCGGATCGGTGGGTAAATTATATGCATCTTCATTAATAATGGTAATACCAGGCTGATCAGAAAAACGAATATGCATCATATCATAGGGCTCATTCACCGCAAAGCCCAATACATCAAACCCACATACCATATTGGCGACTGTTGCGGGCGACTTTATTGTGACAGAACTTAGCTCACTCATTTATTTTCTTGTATTTCCGATTTACAATATACATATTACCTGCTTACTAACTCATTTAAACCAATAGTATTATATCTTTTATCATTACCCAACAACTCTAATAATATCAGCAAATACCCCAGATGCGGTTACATCAGCACCAGCCCCTGCTCCTTTAATTACCAATGGTTGTTCTGGGTACCGATCGGTATAAAATAATACAAGGTTGTCTTTACCGTATAAATGATAAAAATCAGAATCGGCGGGAATATGTTGCAGCCCCACTTGAGCCGATCCCTTATCATAATTAGCCACAAATTTTAGCTTACAATGTTTTGCTTTAGCCGCATCATACAATGCTTTAAAATGTGCTTCTTGCTTTTCCATTTCAATATAAAAATCAGCAACTGATCCTTCAAAACAGCTAAGGGGTAAAAAATATTCATTGCCAATATCTTCCATTTCAAAGTGCTCTCCTGCTTCTCTTGCTAGAATCATAATTTTACGCATCACATCTGTTCCACCTAAATCTAACCTTGGATCGGGTTCTGTATATCCCTCTTCCTGTGCTTTTTTCACGATATGTGCAAAAGGAATACTGCCGTCGTAATGATTGAATACATAGTTTAATGTACCCGATAAAACAGCTTGTATGCGATTCACTTTGTCGCCACTTCTTACCAAATCATTCAATGTGCCAATGATGGGCAAACTGGCGCCCACATTGGTCTCAAATAAAAATTTAGTATTGTACTCTCTGGCCTGTGATTTAAGTTTTTTATACGAAGCATATGCAGCAGAACAAGCAATTTTATTACAAGCCACTACTGCAATACTTTTAGCCAATAAATTACCATATACACCTGCCACAGCTTCATTGGCAGTTACATCTACAAAGACAGTATTGCGTAAATTTTTATCTACAATAGCTTGAATATAGTCATCAACCTTACCCACAGGTGCTTGCAGTAACAGTGTTTTCCAATTGGCTAAATCTATCCCCCCATCACCCAATAATATTTTACTACTATTGGCTATTCCTACTACTTGTATTTGAACACGCAATGTTTCTTTAAGATACTGCTGTTGTTGTTGAATTTGCGCTATTAATTTACTGCCTACATTACCGGCACCTGCAATAAATATATTAAGCTGTTTATACGTAGTTTCAAAAAAATCTTCGTGCAGTACATTGATGGCTTTTTTTACATCGGCCGCAGAGAGTACTGCTGAAATATTTTTTTCAGAAGAGCCCTGTGCAATAGCCCTCACATTAATTCCATTTCTTCCCAAAGCACCAAACATTTTACCGCTGATGCCCGGGTGACTTTTCATCTGTTCGCCTACCACTGCAACTATACTTAATGCAGTTTCTACTTTAACAGGCTCTACTTTACCAGTTTCAATTTCATAACCAAATGCGGAGTCAATAGCTTTTTGTGCAGCCACTGCATCTGACTCACTAATGGCTACACAGATGGCATATTCCGATGAACTTTGTGTAATTAAAATAACGTTGATCTGTTGGATGGCTAATACCTCAAACAATCGTTTAGAAAATCCGGGTATCCCTATCATTCCACTGCCTTCTAAGCTGAGTAATGCGATACCGTTGATGCTGGAAATACCTCGAATAATTTCATGATCAAAATCTACCTGCTTTTCAATAATTGTGCCTACTGCTTCTGGTTCAAAAGTATTCTTAATCCATACCGGTATATTTTTTTTCATCACCGGTTGAATGGTTGGCGGATAAATAATTTTAGCACCAAAATGCGATAACTCCATTGCTTCTTGGTAAGAAATTCTTTGGATATGTTTTGGATGCTGAACCAATCGAGGATCTGCCGTCATCATTCCACTCACGTCTGTCCATATTTCCAATGTAGCAGCATCTACTGCTGCAGCAAAAATAGCTCCTGTATAATCAGAACCACCTCTTCCCAGTGTGGTAGTATGATTTTTTTCGTTGGATGCAATAAAACCAGGCACAATATAAATTTGTGCTTTATAAGTTTGAATATAAGCTTGAATTCGCTCATTTGTTTTGTTGAATAACACGGCTGCATTACCATATTGTTCATTGGTAAGTATCAGTTCGCGCGCATCTGTCCACCGTTGATCTACTTCCATTGATTGCAGTTTGGCTGCAATAATATAAGAAGATAATAGTTCGCCATAGCTTACCAGTCGATCTTTAATTCTGGGAGAAAGTTCGCCCAATAAAAAAATACCATCGCATAAACTCTCTAATTCATTCAGTTGTTGTTTTACCCAACTAAGCGTAGCACTTTGTGCTTGAATGGGTAGTAATTCACGGACTGTTTCTAGGTGCTTATCTTCTAGTAATTTTATTCGCTGGCGATATTCTTCTACACCTTGTGCAGCCAGAATACCTGCGTGTATTAGTTGATCGGTAACACCACCCAAGGCCGATACAACCAGTATCACTGGCTCTTTTTTACTGGCTGCTAAGGCAATAGCAATTACCTTACTAATATTGCCTGCATTGGCAACAGAACTCCCCCCAAATTTTAATACCTGCATAATAATACTCCCTTTGTTTCTGTTAATTCGAAATTTACTCAAATAAGGTATCCGAATAAATTATCGTTTTTATTTATTGGCGTATAGTTTATATGATACGCTTTCATATTTGCTACCAGCACATCATAATCGGAACTTTGTAACACTTCTATTCCAACCAATGCGGGGCCTGTTTCTTTATTGTGTTTCTGCATATATTCAAACCTAACAATATCATCTGTTGGTCCCAATACATGATTTACAAATTCTTTCAATGCACCCGGCCTCTGTGCAAAACGAATTAAGAAATAATGTTTCAACCCTTCGTATTGCAAAGAACGCTCTTTAATTTCTTGCATGCGATCAATATCATTATTACTACCACTTACAATGCAAACAACGGTTTTCCCTTTAATTTTATCTGCATAATCGTCCAGCGCAGTAATTGACAGTGCGCCTGCTGGCTCTACCACAATTGCGTCTTCATTATACAAAGAAAGAATAGTTGAACATATTTTACCTTCATTCACCAGCAGCATATCATCTAACACTTCTTTGCAAATGGCAAATGTAATGTCTCCTACGCGCTTTACTGCTGCGCCATCTACAAATCGCTCTATCTGGTCTAAGGCAATGGGATTACCTGCTTTCAGTGCCTCATACATTGAGGGCGCACCCAATGGCTCTACCCCAATAATTTTGGTATTGGGTGAAAATGTTTTAAAGTAAGCACCCACACCGGCCGACAACCCTCCGCCGCCCACAGGGGCAAATAGGTAATCTATCTGTGTCAAATCTTCTAATATTTCTAATCCTACAGTAGCTTGACCTTCAATAATTCGGAGGTCGTCGAACGGTGGAATAAAAGTCATTGCATGAGCTGCAGTGTATGCTTTTGCTGCAATGGCACAATCATCAAATGTGTCGCCCACTAATTTTATTTCAATATTACCATCGCCAAACATTTTTGTTTGACTCACTTTTTGATTTGGGGTAATAATGGGCATAAAAACCACCCCCCTAATATTTAATTTACGGCAACTGTATGCAAAGCCCTGTGCGTGATTGCCCGCACTGGCACATACCACACCTTTTGCTAGTTGTTCGGGTGAAAAACTACTCATCATATTGTATGCACCCCTTAATTTATAAGAGCGAACAATTTGCAGATCCTCCCTTTTCAAGAAAATACGGGAGTCGTATTTTCTTGAAAGGTTGGCGTTATAAGTGAGCGCAGTATGCGTTACAACTTTGGCCAGCTTTTCTTTTGCTGCATTCACATCAAGCCCATATTTTTCCAATAAGGTTTTATCAGCGTTTGCTTTTTCGTATAAGGGAGCAGTTAGTTCCATAAATTATTTAATATCAACTATTGCTGCTGATGGTTTTCATATCGGTCATTGCTTGGCGTAAATCTTCCCCAATTAATTCTACAGGATGGTAACGTATAACGGAGTTCACTGCAATCAAGGTTTTATTATCAACCCCATTGTCTTTTCCTTCGTTGAAATTTTTACCAATTAGATCTGTATCAATATTAGCCATAAAACTACTCAATAGCGGTTTACAAGCATGATCAAACAGGTAGCAGCCATATTCTGCAGTATCAGAAATAACACGGTTCATTTCGAATAATTTTTTACGAGCAATGGTATTGGCTATAAGTGGTGTTTCGTGAAGCGACTCATAGTAGGCAGACTCTTCTTTAATGCCTGCTTCTACCATGGTTTCAAATGCCAGCTCTACGCCACTGCGTACAAAAGCAACCATCAACAAGCCATTATCGAAATATTCTTGCTCTGTAATTTTCATCGTACCTGGCGTTGTTTTTTCAAAGGCTGTTTCTCCTGTTGCAGCTCTCCAAGTAAGTAGGTTTTTATCATCGTTGGCCCAATCTGCCATCATGGTAGATGAAAAAACACCACTCATAATATCATCTTGGTGTTTTTGAAAAAGTGGGCGCATAATATCTTTCAACTCCTCAGATAATTCATACGCTTTTAACTTTGCAGGATTCGATAGTCGATCCATCATAGCAGTAATACCACCTTGTTTAAGTGCTTCGGTTACTGTTTCCCAGCCATATTGAATTAGTTTAGCAGCATAAGCAGCGTCAATGCCTTTTTCAATCATTTTGTCGAAACAAAGAATAGAACCTGTTTGCAACAATCCACATAAAATGGTTTGTTCACCCATCAGATCTGATTTTACTTCAGCCACAAAAGATGATTTTAAAACCCCTGCTTTATGTCCCCCTGTTCCTACACAATAGGCTTTTGCATAATCCCATCCTTTTCCATCGGGATCATTTTCTGGATGCACTGCTATTAAAGTAGGTACGCCAAAGCCACGCTTGTACTCTTCGCGTACTTCGGTGCCGGGACATTTGGGTGCTACCATAATTACGGTAATATCTTTTCTAATTTGCATGCCTTCTTCTACAATATTAAAACCATGCGAATAAGAAAGTGTGGCGCTTTGTTTCATCAGCGGCATTACTGCACTTACTACTGCGCTATGTTGTTTATCGGGCGTAAGGTTGATAACTATATCTGCCGTAGGAATTAGTTCTTCATAGGTGCCGACAGTAAAATTGTTTTCAGTCGCGTTTTTCCATGAAGCACGTTTTTGTTCAATGGCATCTTTGCGTAAAGCATAGCTGATATTTAAACCAGAATCTCTTAGGTTTAATCCTTGGTTTAATCCTTGTGCGCCGCATCCTACGATCACTAATTTTTTTCCTTTTAAAGCGTTCACTCCGTCTGCAAAAGCAGTCTTGTCCATAAACTCACATACGCCCAATTGATTCAGTTGTTCACGCAGTGATAATGAGTTGAAATAGTTTGCCATTTTTTATTTTATTTATAGTTCCTGTTTACAATTTACTTTTTAATTCACGGTCTACTGTCTAAACGCCCTACATTGTAAAAACCGCATCCCCCTTATCTAGGTATTCATTCTCAGCCAATTCCGCTGCTGGTTCAACCGCTTCAAACTCTTTCAGTTTTTCGTGAAAGCCTTTGCTGGCTTTGATGATAGCCACCCTTGCACTGCGTACAAATTCTATCAACCCATAAGGCGCAAGTACTTCTACCAGCTTATCGGTTTCTTCACGGTGTCCAGTAGTTTCAAAAATAGTATAGTCTTTTCTAATTACTACAGCCCTTGCACCATTTTCTCGCAACAGCCTTTCCACCTTCAGTTTTTCTGCTACTGCATCGGTAGATACTTTGTACAAAGCCATTTCTTGCCAAATGATTTCTTCATTGGTATTGAAATAAGTTTTCAGTACTTCTACCTGTTTTTCAATTTGCCTACACAGTTTACGCACCACGTCTTCGGTTTCATTAATTACCACCGTAAAGCGGTGAATGCCATCAGCTTCTGATGGAGATACATTCAGGCTTTCGATATTTATTTTTCTTCTCGAAAAAATAATGGCAATACGATTCAATAAACCTACTTGATTCTCTGTATAAACTGTGATGGTATATTCTGCTTTCATTTAATTACAATTATTTATTTTAACCTGATTTCTGATACGCTGCATCCTTGTGGTACCATTGGAAATACATTGTTTTCTTTTCCTACCATTACTTCCAGCAAATAAGATCCATCGTGATCTAGCATGGTTTTTAATGCCGATTGCAACAATATTCTATCGTTTACCGATTGCCCTTCAATACCATACGCTTTTGCAAGCATTATATAGTCGGGACTTTGAATATCTACAAATGAATATCGCTTATCGTTGAACAGTTGTTGCCATTGGCGTACCATTCCCAGAAATCGATTGTTTAAAATCAGAATTTTTACATTCAGCTTCGTTTGCATAATAGTACCCAGCTCTTGCAGCGTCATCTGAAAACCACCATCCCCAATAACGGCAACGACAGTTCTATGTTGCGCACCAAATTTTGCACCAATAGCTGCTGGTAAGGCAAAGCCCATTGTACCCAATCCACCCGAAGTAATATTACTCTTGGTTTCATTAAACCGTGCATACCTACAAGCCACCATCTGGTGTTGCCCTACATCGGTAACAATAATTGCATCGCCATTGGTGAGTTCATTCAACTGATGAATCACTTCGCCCATAGTAAGCTCTCCACTGGTGGGATGCAATTCAGCTTGAATAACTTGCTCTTCTTCTTGTTTTTTATATTCATTGAATTTTGCCAACCAATCTGTATGTTGCTTGGCTTCTACCAAACGAGTAAGCATGGGCAGCGTCTCTTTACAGTCGCCCCATACCGGCACTGCTGCTTTTACGTTTTTATCTATTTCTGCCGGATCAATATCTAAGTGAATTATTTTGGCTTGTTTAGCATATTTATCCAGTCGCCCTGTTACCCGATCATCAAAACGCATTCCTACGGCAATGAGTACATCACATTCATTGGTGAGTACATTGGGGCCGTAGTTGCCGTGCATACCCAACATGCCCGTATTCAAATAATGATCGGTTGGCAATGCACTTAGCCCAAGCAGGGTCCAAGCAGAAGGCAATCCAGCTTTTTCAATAAATGCTTTAAATTCTTTTTCTGCATTTCCTAAAATCACACCTTGACCGAAAAGTACAAATGGTTTTTTTGCTTCATTAATTAGTTTTGCCGCTTCTTCTACATACGTTTTTCTAACAATCGGCTTGGGTCTATAGCTTCTAATATGTGTGCATTTTGTGTACCCTTTGTACTCTATTTTCTGTATCTGTGCATTCTTGGTAATATCTATTAATACGGGGCCTGGTCTTCCGGTTTTAGCTATATAAAATGCTTTCGCCAATACGGATGGTATTTCTGTGGCATCGGTAATTTGGTAATTCCATTTGGTAACAGGCGTGGTGATATTGATTACATCTGTTTCTTGAAAAGCATCTGTACCCAATAAGTGAGCAAATACTTGTCCCGTTACACAAACCAATGGGGTACTATCAATCATTGCATCAGCAAGACCAGTTACTAGGTTGGTAGCACCAGGACCGCTGGTGGCAAATACAACGCCTACTTTTCCACTGCTGCGCGCATACCCTTGTCCCGCATGTATTCCACCCTGTTCATGCCGCACCAAAATATGTTTAAGTTGATCATTGTAATCGTAGAGTGCATCATAAATAGGCATGATGGCACCACCCGGATAACCAAAAATAGTATCCACACCTTCGGCTATAAAAGCTTCTAGCACTGCTTGAGAACCCGTAAGTTCTTTTGCTTCTACTTCAATAATAGCTGGAGCATCTTTCGGCTCATTTTGGGTTGTTTCTATTGCTGTACTCATACAATTTTTTTTGTACTCTTTAATTGCTTTGGATTGTGTTTAAGCCTCGTCTGTTACACATCCTTCGGATGCATCTTTAACACATTGAGCGTATTTAAACAATAAACCTTTGGTTGCTTTTGGTGCTGGTTTTACCCATGCTGCTCTTCTTGCTGTAATGATTTCTTCGGAAACCTTTAAAGTCATTTTTTTAGTGGCCACATTCAACTCTATCATATCATCATCTTCAACTATGCCAATTAATCCTCCTTTCACTGCTTCGGGTGTAATATGTCCCACCACAAATCCATGGGTACCACCGCTGAATCTTCCATCGGTAATTAAAGCTACCGATTTGCCCAATCCAGCACCAATAATTGCAGAAGTAGGTTTTAGCATTTCGGGCATACCAGGCGCACCTACCGGCCCTACATTTCTTATTACAACTACGTCGCCTGATTTTATTTTTCCAGAATTAATTCCTGCAATCAATTGTTGTTCACCATCAAATACCCTTGCTGGACCTTCAAATAACTCACCTTCTTTACCACTTATTTTTGCCACACTACCACCAGTAGCAAGGTTGCCGTATAATATTTGTAAGTGACCAGTGGCTTTAACAGGTGTTTCTAATGGAAATATAATTTTCTGCTGATCAAAATCTAAGTCTGGCACTTGGATTAAATTCTCCGCAATTGTTTTTCCAGTCACGGTTAAACAATCTCCATGAAGCAACCCTTTCTTTAATAAATATTTCATTACAGCAGGAACGCCGCCATATTGGTGCAAGTCCTGCATCAAATATTTTCCACTCGGCTTAAAATCAGCCAACACAGGTATTTTATCGCTGATGATTTGAAAATCATCTTGGGTTAAAGGAATATCAACACTTTTAGCCATTGCAATCAAGTGCAATACTGCATTGGTACTGCCACCCAATACCATAATAATGGTGATGGCATTTTCGAACGCTTTACGCGTCATAATATCACGCGGCAATATATTTTTCTCCATCAATATTTTAATGGCTTTGCCAGCGTTGATACATTCTTCTTGCTTCTCTTCACTCAATGCAGGATTGGAAGATGAAAAAGGAAGGCTCATACCCAATGCTTCAATAGCTGATGCCATGGTATTGGCCGTGTACATGCCACCACATGCCCCTGCACTGGGGCAAGCATTTTTTACGATCCCTTTAAAATCATTTTCTGATAACTGACCTGCCATTTTCTGACCCAATGCCTCAAAGGCAGAAATAATATTCAGATCCTGCCCATTATAATGCCCCGGTGCAATAGTGCCGCCATAAACCATAATAGCGGGACGATTTAATCTTCCCATCGCTATTAATGAGCCAGGCATATTTTTATCACAGCCAGGCAAAGCAATTACCGCATCATAATATTGTGCGCCACAAACCGCTTCAATTGAATCGGCAATAATATCGCGACTCACTAAGGAGTATCTCATTCCCTCTGTACCATTGCTGATGCCATCGCTTACGCCAATGGTGTTGAAAATCAGTCCCACCAAGTCGTTTTCCCAAACGCCTTTTTTAACTACTTTGGCTAAGTCGTTCAAATGCATATTGCACGTATTGCCATCATAGCCCATACTCACAATGCCCACTTGTGCTTTTTTAAGATCATCTTCGGTAAGTCCAATTCCATACAACATAGCTTGTGCGGCTGGTTGTGTAGGATCTTGTGTAATTATTTTACTATACGGATTGAGTTCCATCGGTAATAAGTTTATGATATTGATTTTTCTATTACTAAATTTTTATAGGCTTGTTGAATTTTTGCACTTTGTGTGTCTTTCCAATTGGTAGGGAATACAGTATCATCAATAGATTCCCATCCAATTACTTCTGCCGCTGTGCCACAATAAAATGCTGCGTCTGCTGCTTTTAATTGATCCATGGTGTACACACCTATTTCAAGTGGAATATTTAATTTATTGCACAACTCAATTACCGTAGCGCGTGTAATACCTGCTAAAATATGACCTGCTTCTGGTGTGTACAATACGCCATCTTTCTCAAAAAATAAATTCGCACCAGGACCTTCTGCAGTATGCTCATTCATATCTAATAAAAATGCTTCATCGTATCCATTGCTTTTTGCTTCTTGACTGGCTAAAATAGAATTCACATAATGCCCAGCTGCCTTTGCATGAATTTTAACTGATTTAGGATTAGGACGTTGATATGAAGAAGTCATAACCCGCAATAGTTTATCGCCCAAGAATGGCGCCATTTCCCAGGCTTGAATGAATAAAAAAGATTCGGTATTGGGAGCAAAACTCATATTGGCAGGAGCATATACAACGGGACGAATATAGGCGTCTCCTAAATTATTTTGGTGCAGTACTTTATAAGTGGCTTCAATTAGTTCATTGGTATTAAAAGTATAGGGAAGGTTGATGGATTCAGCAGATACTTTCAATCGCTCAAAATGTTCTTTGGCTTTAAATATTTTTGTTTCACCAGCAGCGGTCTTGTACGAACGAATGCCTTCAAATACAGAATAACCGTAGTGAAGGGATTGACTGTATAAGTCCATCTTAGTATCGGCCGCTTTTACAAATTCACCATTGTGGTAAATAATGGTATCTGCATTATAATAATTCATATCTAATTTATTTTAACTCAGAAACAACTAACTATTTGTTTAAATAATAGTAGAAGCATTAATGATGGTATTATTTACACTACTAGTTTTTGCACTACGTTTAATATAGTCTGCTATCAAATCACCAATTGCAATGGTACCATAATTATTTATAGCATCTATATCTTTTGATACAAAGCCATTGGCGAGGGTCCAGTTTACCGCCGCACGAACTGCTGCGGCTTCTGCAGAGAGTGTAAAATGATCCAACATCATTGCGGCAGAAAGGATAGAACCCAATGGATTGGCTATATCTTTTCCTGCAGCTTGGGGGTATGATCCATGAATGGGTTCAAATAGTGCTGCTGTATTTCCTACCGAAGCAGAAGGCAATAAACCCAATGATCCGCTTAATACACTCGCTTCATCACTAATGATATCACCAAACATATTTTCGGTAAGCACCACATCAAATTGCGCTGGATTTAAAATTACCTGCATAGCAGCATTATCTACAAATAGAAAATCAACTGCCACATCGGTATATTGACTGCTGAGTTCCTGTACCACCCTTCTCCACAAACGAGATGTTTCTAATACATTTGCCTTATCAATTAAGGTTAGTTTTTTTCTTCTTTTTTGTGCGTATTCAAAAGCCATTTTTGCAACCCGAACTATTTCAAGTTCATGATAAGCACATTCGTCGGTAGCATATGTTTTATCATCGGAAATGGTACGCTTTCCAAAATAAATTCCACCCGTAAGCTCCCGAAAAATAATAAAATCAACTCCTTCAAGTTGCTTGGCTTTTAAAGGAGAAAGGTGTTGCAAGGAAGTATAGGTATTAATGGGTCGGATATTGGCAAACAATTCCAATTCTTTTCTCAACCGCAGCAAACCTTGTTCGGGACGCACTTTAGCCGATGGATCGTTATCGTATTTAGGGTGACCAATTGCGCCAAATAAAATGGCATCGCTTTGTTTACAAGCTTCCAGTGTTTCATCAGGCAAGGGATTTCCTGTTTTATCAATTGCATCTGCTCCCATAATGGCATAAGCATATTGAAACTGGTGTCCATATTCCTCAGCAACTGCATTCAGTACCTTAATTGATTGGGCGGTTACTTCCGGCCCAATACCATCTCCATTAATAACCGCAATTTTCTTTATCATAACTATATTAATTCCTTTTCAAATTTTTCTATTGTATCTTTTTTACTAAGTAAAAAATCAATATCATCGTATCCATTGAGTAAGCAGGTTTTTTTATATGGATTCAATTCAAATGATTCTTGTTTACCCGTTGCATCAATGGTAATGGTCTGCTTTTCTACATCAATAGATAAGGTAGCGCTTGATTCTTGCTGAAATATTTTTTGAAGAAATGCATCGGAAACCGTCACAGGTAGTACCCCATTATTGAGTGCATTATTTTTGAAAATATCTGCAAAAAAGCTAGATACCACTGCATAAAATCCGTAATCAAGTATTGACCACGCTGCGTGTTCCCTAGATGATCCACATCCGAAATTTTTTCCAGCTACTAAAATTTCACCAGCATAAATAGCTTGATTCAACACAAAATCTGCTTTGGGTTTTGTACTGTCATCCTGCTCATAGCGCCAGTCTCTAAAAAGATTTTTTCCAAATCCATCTCTGGTGGTCGCCTTTAAAAAACGAGCCGGAATAATCTGATCCGTATCAATATTTTCCATGGGCAGTGGAACAAAGCGACTTTTTATTTTTTGTAATGCTTTCAATGAATTCTATAATTTAAAATCTATAATTTTTCGTTCATCATTTCTCTAATATCGGTAACTACACCTGTAATGGCGGCGGCGGCGGCAGTTAGCGGGCTTGCTAATAATGTTCTGGCGCCCGCTCCTTGTCGCCCTTCAAAATTTCTATTACTGGTGCTGATGCAGTATGTGCCAGCGGGAATTTTATCGTCGTTCATACCCAAGCAAGCACTGCAACCAGCCTGCCGAATTTGAAAACCAGCTTCTGCAAAAATATGATCCAGCCCCTCCGCATGCGCCTGTTTGGCTACTTGTTGTGAGCCAGGTACAATCATTACTTTAACCGAATCGTGTTTTTTCTTTCCTTTTACCAACGCAGCTACCTGCCTTAAATCCTCAATACGTGAATTGGTACAACTGCCAATAAAAACGTGCTGAATGGGCATACCTATTAAGGATTTACCTTCTTCCAAACCCATATACTGCAAGGCTTTTATCAGATTCTTTCTTTCTCCTTCGTCTAAAATGGTATCACTTAATGGAATGCTTGCGTTAATGGCCATACCGAGACCGGGATTGGTGCCGTAAGTAATCATCGGCTGAATTGACCATGCATCTATATTCAATTCCTTATCAAAAATTGCATCCGCATCCGAATACAATTTTTTCCATACCGAAAGTTGATCATCCCAATGAATACCTTTTGGAGCATAAGCCCTGCCTTGCATATAGTTAAATGTGTTCTCATCTGGCGCAATCATACCACCCCTTGCTCCCATTTCAATACTCATATTACAGATGGTCATTCTGGCTTCCATACTCAAGCTGCGAATGGTGCTTCCTGCATATTCTACAAAATATCCAGTTGCTCCACTGGCAGAAATTTTAGCAATAATATAGAGAATAATATCTTTTGAAACCACGCCAGACTGCAACTCACCTTCAATATTTATACGCATGGTTTTGGGCTTGGTTTGCAATACACACTGTGAAGCAAAAACCATTTCTACTTCACTTGTGCCAATACCAAATGCAATGGCACCAAAAGCGCCGTGGGTAGAAGTGTGACTATCTCCACAAACGATTGTCATGCCCGGTTGTGTAATACCCAACTCTGGGCCAATTACGTGTACAATACCTTGATAAGGATGTCCCAATCCATACAATTCAACCCCATGTTTACCGCAGTTTTCAATCAACTGATCTACTTGCATTTTCGACAACTGATCTTTAATAGGTAGGTGCTGATTTATGGTAGGTACATTGTGATCTGCCGTTGCAATTGTTTGTTTGGGTCGGAATAAAGTCAACCCCCTTTGCTCTATACCTTTGAATGCTTGGGGACTGGTTACTTCATGAATAAAATGCTTGTCAATATACAAAACAGAGGGGCCATTTTCTATTTTTTCTACTACGTGTTGATCCCAAATTTTATCGAATAATGTTTTTCCCATTGTGATCTTAATTTATGCGGTTACGTTTGCAGATAAATGAACTTTTGCCATCTCTATCAGGTCTGGTTCTAATACTTCTTTTTGACCATCCGCTACTATTAAAAACTGTTGATACAATGCATCAATATCATCTCTATTAAAGTCGTACCCTATTTTTTGAAAGCGATAAGCCAGTGCACTTCTTCCACTCCGAGCGGTTAATACAATTTTGCTTCCATCTGCACCCACTTGATCAGGGCTGATGATTTCATAGGTCTGCGCATTTTTTAAAAAACCATCTTGGTGAATTCCTGAGGAATGAGAAAATGCATTTGCTCCTACAATGGCTTTATTCGGCTGAACCGGAACCCGCATAGTTTCTGATACTTCGCGGCTCAATGGATTCAACATCTGCGTTTTAATATTGGTAAATAATCCCAAATGCTTGTGCTGCTGAATTACCATCACCACTTCTTCTAAAGAAGTATTTCCGGCGCGTTCCCCCAGTCCATTTATGGTACACTCAATTTGACGGGCACCATTAATAGCACCGCTGATAGAATTGGCAGTGGCCAGTCCCAAATCGTTGTGACAGTGACACGCAAGAATTGCTTTGTCCACATTGGGCACATTGTTCATTAAATAAGCAATTTTTGCTCCATATTGATGGGGCAAGCAATAGCCTGTTGTATCGGGTATATTCACCACTGTTGCACCTGCCTTAATAACTGCTTCTACCACCCTTGCAAGGTACTGATCATCTGTTCTACCTGCGTCTTCTGCAAAAAATTCTACATCATCTGTAAAATTTCTAGCCCACTTAACGGCCTGAATAGCGCGTGCTAGAATCTCATCTTGGGTGGCGTTAAATTTGGCCTTAATATGAAAATCAGAAGTGCCAATACCAGTATGTATTCTTGGTCGCACTGCATATTTTAGCGCTTCGGCGGCTACTTCAATATCTTTTTGTACCGCACGAGTTAAGCCGCAAACTGTAGCATTTTTAATGATGCGTGAAATTTGTGAAACCGACTCAAAATCTCCGGGACTGGAAATGGGAAAGCCAGCTTCAATAATATCAACACCCAGCTCTTCTAGTTTCAGTGCCAGCGTTAGTTTTTCTTTGGTATTCAACTTACAACCTGGTACTTGCTCACCATCGCGAAGCGTAGTATCAAAAATGTGGACTTTCTGTTCCATATTAGCT
Source organism: Sphingobacteriia bacterium (assembly GCA_004294135.1). Classification (GTDB taxonomy): domain Bacteria; phylum Bacteroidota; class Bacteroidia; order Chitinophagales; family Chitinophagaceae; genus Sediminibacterium. The sequence goes on along the minus strand of RDZY01000017.1, from coordinate 18,642 downwards.
TATTTTACATTAGGCAGATGAAAAGACAGGCGCGTAAATATTGTTATTGATTGCCTTTAATAACAATAGTACGGCCTGTCAAATTCGAATTTAGTTTGCCTTATCTTCGATTTTGAAACAAAACAGTATTGATTTTACACTCTTAAAGCCATTGTAAAATAACTAAGAGTGAATATGGTATTGCGTTTCAATATAAATGAATTACGATGCCCAACCGATCTACAGATGCATTATTTCAACTGATTCAATCGCTTGAAAGAGCCGAAAAGCGCAATTTCAAGCTTTATATGACCCGAAATAGCGCCTCGGGTAACCTTAAAGTGATTCAGCTATTTGATGCAATTGATAAAATGAAGCAGTATGATGAATTGATGCTGTTGAAAAAAAATCCGAGCATTCAAAAGGCACAGCTCTCTAATTTAAAAGCTCATTTATACCAAGAAATACTCAGCAGCGTAAGATTGCTAAGGCAGGTAGATAATATAGATCTTCAATTACACGAACAACTAGATTTTGCTAGAATTCTCTACAATAAGGGGCTCTATCTGCAAAGTTTGAAAATATTGGATCGAGTTAAAGAACTTGCAAAAATAAATAATCAGGTAACTTATATACTTCAGGTATTGTTTTTAGAGAAAAAAATTGAAGCCTTACATATCACCCGTAGTATGCAGGATAGGGCAGAAATACTTTGTCGTGAAGTTGAAGACACCAATGAACGCCTTTCCATCATCAGTACCCTTTCTAATTTATCATTGCTTTTATATGGCTGGTATATAAAAAATGGGCACGCCAGAAATGAAGCCGATAAAAAAGCATTGGATATTTATTTCAATCACCCTTTTTTACATGAAACAGTGCAATATCAAGGGTTTTACGAAAAAATGTATCTGTACCAATGTTATTGTTGGTATGCATTTATTACCCAAGAATTTTTGTTATATTACAGATATTGTCAGAAATGGGTAGATTTATTTTATGCTGAACCCAAAATGATTGAGGTGGAAACAGTGCATTATATAAAAGGGATGCACAACTTACTTGGGGCTCATTTTGATTTAAGAAACTATCCTAAGTTTAATGAAACCATTCAAATTTTTGAGCAGTTTATACAAACACCGGTAGTACAAGAAAATACCAATAACCAAGTGCAATGCTTCACTTATTTGTATACTGCAAAACTGAATAAGCATTTTATGGAAGGTACATTTAGCAAGGGTTTGGTATTGGTACCAGAAATTGAAGCGCAATTAAAATATTTTGAAATATACCTCGACCGCCACCGTATACTCGTTTTTTATTACAAAATAGCTTCCCTATATTTTGGTAGTGGAGATGCTGCAAAAAGCATCGACTATCTCAATAAAATCATCAACTGGAAAGTAGATTTAAGAACCGATTTACAATGCTATGCCAGGTTATTACATTTAATTGCCCACTATGAATTGGGGAATACCGACTTATTGGAATACTTACTCAAATCGGTGTATCGTTTTATGTATAAAATGCAGAACCTTAGTGCGGCAGAAGAAGCCATATTTGGGTTTTTGCGACAAGCATTTAGAACACCCGCAAATAAAGTAAAACCTTTGTTTGAAAAATTATTATTCGCCTTGAAGTCAATGGTGAATGATAGAATGGAGACAAGGGCATTTATGTATCTAGATATTATTTCTTGGCTAGAGAGTAAAATTCAGCGTAAGCCTGTACAGAGCATTATCCGCCAAAAATTTCTGGAAGCAAAAAAAAGAGTTAACGCATCAGGTTCTTAGTAATTGGAAAACTAATATGCATGGCACATCCAGAAGTAGGCGCGGTATGTATGCTGATTGAACCATTAAATAATTCAACCCGGCTGGTAATATTATACAAGCCGATTCCTTTTTTCTGTGAAGAAAGGTCAAATCCAATACCATTATCATTGATGGACAAATAAATACTTTGCATATTCCTACCCAATTCAATTTTGAGTGAAGCTGCTTTGGAATGTTTCAAAATATTGCTTACTTGCTCTTGTATAATTCTAAAAATACTCAACTTGAAATCATAATTTATATCATCTTCTATAAATGTGTCTGAAATAAATTCAATACCCATTTCCTTCACCGCAGTGAGATCATCTAGAATACTGTCAATGGCTTTAACTAATCCAAAATCTTTAATTAATGGAGTAACCAATCCTTTAGATAAGCTTCTGATTTCTTCAATTGCGTGTAAAATAAATTCGGCAGATTGTTTCAATAATTCAGATCCCCCAGCGTGTTTTTTTTCTGCAGAAGCTATATACATCATGGCTACAGTAAGCTGTTGGTTTACATTATCATGTAATTCTTTACTTATATCGTGTCGCTCTTTTTCCTGTGTATGAATTACGGCTTCTGTAATTTCTTTTTGTTTAGCTTGTCGCTCTTCTTCCAACTTGCTCTCAAGCAATAATTTATCAGTAATATTATTGGCAATCGCCATCACCGCATTTCTACCATTGTATTGTAGGCGATGAGAAGATATATCCATAAAAACTTGTTTCCCGCTTTTAGTAATATGCTCCCAAGTGCCTCCGCTCTTCATTTCTGAGCTCTCGGTAATTTTTTGGATAAATTTTTTCAGCCTACCGAAATGTGATGGAGCTCGCAGTTCCCAAATGGTTAATTTTAAAAACTGCTCTAATGTATACCCATACTCTTTTTCTGCCATGGCATTCACTTCCAAAATTTTATGCGTTGCCAAATCCCATACATAAATAGCCATTGGATTGTAATAAAACAAACTACTGTATTGTTCCCTACTTACCCTAATATTTTCTAAATTTTTCTTACGCTCAATACTGTATTGAATAGATTTTGAAAGTAATTTTTCGTCGAACTCCCCTTTAACCAAGTAATCTTGTGCCCCATTAGCCATAGTTTCTAACGCCATGTCCATATCTGCTAGTCCCGTTAAAACTATAACTGGTATTGCACCAGCGTATCTATTAATTTGATTGTAAGAATCCAATCCTGTACTGTCTGCCAGTGTTAGATCGAGTAAAATTAAACTAGGTTCTTCCTTCTCTATTATAGCAATGGCATCAGCATTTCTATCGGCTCTAAACACTTTATCAATGGGTAGCCGAGTTTTCCAAAGCAAGCCTTCCAATATAAGGAGATCTACAGGATTGTCTTCAATAACAAGTATGCGTAATAATAAGGAACTAGAATCAGGCATATATTCGCTCAATAGCGGCTTTAAATTTTTCCATAACTACTTTTCTTTTTAAACTCATTTTAGGAGTCATTTCTCCCGTCTCAATGGTCCATTCTCTGGGTAATAATTCAAATTTCTTAATTTGCTCTACATGGTTAAAAAATTGATTAAAACGCTCCACCAATTCACGATACAGTTCAAGTACTTTTGGGTTATTTACTGCTTCTTCACATGTAGTAAAAGCAATATCATTTTCCTTCATCCATTCTTGCAAACTTGTAAAGGAAGGGATAATAAGTGCTCCAACAAATTTTTTCTCTGCACCCACCACCATCACTTGTTCAATAAAGGGACTTTCCTTTAATTTATTTTCAATGGGTTGAGGAGCTACATATTTACCACCACTGGTTTTAAAGAGTTCTTTTTTTCGATCGGTAATCTTTAAAAATTTCGACTCATCCCATACCCCAATATCACCTGTAAGCAGCCATCCATCTACAATTGTTTCGGCTGTTAAATCGGGACGTTTGTAATAGCCTTTCATTACACAAGGGCCAGTTACTAATATTTCTCCATCTTCAGCTAATTTCACTTCAATACCCGCAATTGGTGGGCCCACAGTGCCAAATTTCATTCCACCATTTTCTTGACGATTAACGCATATAACGGGACTATTTTCGGTGGGGCCATAACCCTCATATACTGGTACACCAGCTGCATTAAAAATTCGCAACAGTTTTATTTGGCAAGCGGCTCCGCCTGTTATAATGTAAGAAATATTACCCCCCAATGCCGCTCTCCATTTCGAAAAAATAAGCTTTTTTGCAATTGCTAGTTGCAGATTATACCATGCACCACCACTGATTCTATTATCGTATTTCTCTGCCAAGTCAACCGCCCAGAAGAATAATTTTCTTTTGATTCCTTTAAGCTCATTGCCCTTGGTCATTATTTTTTCGAAAACTTTTTCAAGCAGTCTTGGAACGGTAGAAAATCCATTCGGCTTTATATCTTTAAGGTTGTCACCAATAGTTTCGAGACTTTCTGCATAGTAAATACTGATACCACTGAATAAGTAAATATAGGTAACTGTTTTTTCAAAAATATGATTCAGTGGGAGAAAGCTAAGTACTTTAGATTCAGGAGCGTCTACAAAAGGAAAACTTTGCTTGGAAAAATGCACATTGGTGCGAATATTCTTATGCGTAAGCATAACGCCTTTGGGTGTTCCAGTAGTTCCCGACGTATAAATAATGGTAGCCACTTGTTCTTCTGGAATTGATGCTTTAATGCTATTAACCTGTTCGAGTAATTCGGATGTTGCAAGATTGGTTATTTCAGACCAATGCAATGCGCTTGCTATACGATCGAATGTATACACCGCTTTTATAGAAGGAATTTGATGAATGATGCTGTTTATTTTCACCAAAAGGTCTTCACTGCTTACAAAAATATATTTTACAGCAGCATCATTTAATATGAACTGCAACTCAATAGGGTTGGTAGTGGGATAAACAGGCACCAGTATGGCACCTATCTGCTGTATGGCCAAATCAGTAAATACCCATTCGGGTCTATTATTACTGATGATGGCAATTTTATCACTATGCTCAGGTGTAAAATCATTGGCATTTACGCCTAATGAAATTAAGCCAGCACTGAATTTATTCACCGTATCTGCTACTTCTCGTGTACTGTATCCACGCCATTGGCCATTTTCTTTCGCCGCAAGCATATCATTTTTGGGAAAATGGGTAAGCTGGTAATCAATACAATCGAAAAGGCGTTTTGTAGTCATATAGAATCGGTTATTAATTGCAATTGCCAAATACAATTCATCTGGAATATTTCCTAATCTGGGCTATTAAATTAGGGAAATATCAACAAATAAAAAAGTGAATAATTGAATAACCTTTAATTTTTCAAAAATCAACTTACAGATTGGCTTAATCTACAATCAAATGTGTAAGCAGGCCGTCTCTAAGTTTTGGCTCAAACCAAGTACTTTTAGGAGGCATTACATTTCCACTATCAGCTATGGTAAAAAGTTGATCGATGGTAACAGGATAAAGGCTGAATGCAGCGGCCATTTCACCACTGTCTACCCTTTGTTCCAAAGCAGTTAAGCCACGAATACCACCTACAAAATCAATGCGCTTATCAGTACGCTGATCCATAATACCTAGAATGGGGCCGAGTATTTTTTCTTGCAGAATACTTACATCCAATACTCCAATTGGATCATTGGTATAAGTACCCGCTTTTGCTTTTAGTTTATACCATTGTGTTTCAATATATAAGCCAATAGTATGGAGTTCTTCTGGTCGGTAGGTTTGTTTGCCCAATGGTGTTACTTCAAATGAAACTTCTACTGCAGCAATAAACGCTTCCGCTGATAACCCGTTAAGATCTTTCACTACGCGGTTATAATCCATGATATACAACTGGTTGGAAGGAAATAAAGTGGTTAAAAAATAGTTGGCGGCAGGCCCAGCTTTGTCGCCCAACTGCGTTCTTACTTTTGCGGCAGAAGCTGCTCTGTGGTGACCATCAGCAATATATGTACAAGGAATTTCATTGTTGAAAATAGTAGTGATGGATTCCACCATTTTAGAATCGTTTACAATCCAAATACTATGTTGAATACCATCTTCTGCTTTAAAATCGTACTGAGGAGATTTTGATAATTTCCATCCATCAATCAACGCATCTATGGCAGTATGATTGCGATAAGCTAAAAAAACATTACCTGTTTGGGCACCAGAAACTTTAATATGGTTGATCCGATCCTGTTCTTTTTCGGGACGGGTAAATTCATGCTTTTTAATAATATCATTTTCATAATCATCCACACTGCTAACGCATACCAATCCAGTCTGACTTCTTCCATTCATTACCAATTGATAAATATAATAGCACTCTTTAGATTCCCTAAATAAAACATCTCTTTTAATAAAAGCGTCTAGGTTGTCTTTTGCTTGTAAATAAACTGCTGGAGCGTGTATATCTATTTTATCAGAGAGGTCAATTTCACTTTTAGTGATGTGCAAAAAGGAATACGAATTTCCTTGTGCGGCTATTTTAGCTTCTGCACTATTGAGTACATCATAAGGTAGACTTGCTACTTGCTTAGCCAGTTGAGGCTGGGGACGCAAAGCCTTGAAAGGTTGAATGATTGCCATGTTGCAAATATCGTTGAATACGTTAACAAAAGAAAACTAATCGTATAAACATTGTATTATCCATGCTGCTGGGCAAAATCATGCATCAGCCCACAGAAAACCGCTACCGATTCTAGCGGTAAGGCGTTGTACATGCTCACCCTTACTCCACCTACGGTTCTGTATCCTTTCACCCCAATCATCCCTTCTTTTTTGCACAAATCCAAAAATGGTGCTTCCAAAGCAGGGTTATTTAAGAAGAATACTGCGTTCATTTCACTCCTATCTTCTTTTGCAATAGGTGCATGAAAGAGCGGTAATGAGTCGATCGTATGATAGAGCAAAGCAGATTTGGCTCGATTTCTTTTACCCATTTCTTCCAAGCCACCTTCTTGTATGATCCATTTAAGCGTAAGCATGCTTACATATACCGCAAATACGGGTGGCGTATTCATGAGAGAACCAGCTTCAATATGTTTCTGGTAATTCATGATGGTAGGAATTTTCCGGGTAAGTTTTCCTAATATATCTTTTTTTACTACTACCAAATTAACACCTGCAGCACCCATATTTTTCTGGGCACCTGCATAAATAAGTGAGAATTGATTAAAAGGGGTAGGCCTGCTAAAGATATCACTGCTCATATCAGCAATCAATGGGGTATTGGTTTCGGGAAATTGATGCCATTGGGTTCCTTCTACCGTATTATTAGAAGTAAGGTGGAGGTAAACCGAATCGGATGGAATATTAAACCCTTTATTAATATATTGATACTGCCTATCGCTGCTATCTGCCACTACATTAACATTACCGAATAAACGGGCTTCTTTCACTGCTTTATTACCCCAAGTGCCATTATCGCAATAAGCAGCCGTATCGTTTTCATTCAATAAATTCATAGGCACTTGCATAAACTGTGTAGTTGCGCCCCCATGTAAAAATAATATTTCATAGGAATCATCCAACTGCATCAGTTTTTTCACTGAATCTTTTGCTTCTTGTAAAATTTCTTGAAACCATGCGGTACGGTGACCAATTTCGAGCAGCGACAACCCCGTTTCATTAAAATTAAGGATGGCAGCGGCCGCCTGCTCCAAAACGGGCTGGGGTAAAATAGAAGGACCTGAATTAAAATTGTACAGCTTCATATTCAAAACTTGAAGCGCAAAGTAAACCGATTATCTTTACATTATGCAACTCCCCTCCTCATTACTTGAAAATGCTGTAGCACAATTTACCAAGCTACCGGGAATCGGTAAAAAAACGGCATTGCGACTCGTATTGCATCTATTAAAACAGGATATTAATGAGGTTCAATTATTTGGGGAAACGATTGCACGGATGCGAAACGAAATTAAATTTTGTCAGCGTTGCCACAATATCAGCGATGGCGATATCTGTTCTATCTGCGCCAATTCTATGCGAAATCAACAAGTGATTTGTGTGGTAGAAAATATTAGAGATGTGATTGCCGTAGAAACCACCCAGCAATTCAATGGAACCTACCACGTGCTTGGAGGTATTATCTCACCGCTTGATGGTGTGGGGCCCGACCAACTCACCATTGAGTCGCTCGTAAATAGAATTGGAAAAGAAGCAGTAGAGGAACTGGTATTTGCGCTTAGTCCCAATATACAAGGCGATACTACCATTTATTATATACAAAAAAAAATAAGTCACTTGACCTGCCGAGTAACCACCATTGCCAGGGGTATTGCCTTTGGCGGAGAATTGGAGTATGCAGATGAAATGACGCTGGCCAGAAGTATTGCCAACCGATTGCCAGTTCAACAATATGTGAAATAAGTTGGCAATCATTAAAAGCTGTTTGAGTTAGGGTGTCTATATTTGCTGTTTAAACATTAATTAGTTATTCAATGAAAAAGTGGACTAAAATCATTCTTATACTCGCAACTATTGCGGCATTAATCGGTAGCATCATGGTCTACCGAATTTTCACCAAACCACATCGGGACGTGACCAGCGAAGCGGGGGTTAAAATGACCGCCCAGCAACTTTTTAACGCTTTCAAGGCCGATGAAGTTGCAGCCAATGCGCTATATCTCGATAAAGCCATTGAACTCAGTGGTGAAGTACTAGATCAAAGTACCAACCAAGATGGACAATCCGTCGTAAATTTTAAAACCGACGACCCATTTTTTGTAATCAACTGCACATTTAAAACCCATCCCGGCGAGCTAAAACCCAGCAGCACCATCACTTTTAAAGGAATTTGTACCGGGTATATTCCCGATGCCAATGTAGTGGTGAACGAGGGTGTATTGGTGGGTGTGAAGCCTTAGACGGTGAACGGTAGCTATTTATAAATAAAATGATGAAAATGAAAAAAATATTCGGCTTAGTTGTGGTAGTGCTTTTAGCAAGTAGTTCGGTGAATGCACAAAAAATTTATGGCACCAGAAATGGTAAAATAAGTTTTACAGCCCAAAAAGATGAAGACGTGACTGCGGTGAACAATGAAGTGGTGAGCCGCCTTAGCGATAAAGGAGAAATCAGCTTTAGCCTACTCCTGAAAGGATTTAAATTTGCTTACGCCGAAATGCAAACTCATTTTAACAACGATTATCTGCAAAGTAATCAGTTTCCCCGTGCCGATTTTAAAGGGAATATTACCAATATTAAAACGGTTGATTTCACCAAAAACGGTAACTATAAAGTAGCAGTCAAAGGCAATCTTACCCTTCATGGCGTAACAAAACCAATTACCGTTAACGGAATTATTTCGGTTAAAGCAGGCAAACTAACTGCGAATGCACAATTCATTATTGTAATGAAAGACTTCAATATTGACGCTGCAACTGTAACCAATCAAGTGAATGCTGAAATCAATTGCGTGTATTAATAATTTGTATATTTAGGAATTAAACGGCATTAAAACAAGTTCATTACTTGATCTATTGTCAAAGCTCTTAATTATGCAAATCTATATATCATGCCAAAATTTTTCATAGCTAGATTACAAAAAATAGATTTGCTCATAAAAAAAAGAGCAACTGGAAACGCTAAAGAGTTGGGAGAAAAGTTAGGTATTTGTGAAAGAACTGCTAAGGAATTTATAAGTGTAATGAGATCGTGCGGTGCGCCAATTTATTTTAGCCGAATTTCATGTTCATATTGTTATGAGCGAAATGGTGATTTCATAATAGGTTTCCAGTAAATCAGGTTTCAAAATCTTTGACATTTTTTTTACAAATGTGCAGCCTTACTACACGCAACAACACTTCCTTTGTAAAAAATATGAAAAATCATTTACAATTTGTTAACCGCCTCAAAAAGTATTTCCTTTTTTTTATCCTTAGGAGTTCTATTATTAGGATGTACTAAAAAAAATAGCTTTAAAGCCAGTAGTAATCAATCAAGTGATGACTTGTTTGTAGTTAAAAACGGTATAATTGCATTTGAGAATTCAGAAGCTTTCGATAAAGCAATTAAAATATTCAAATCAGAGGGTGTAGAAAAATTTTCAGAAAGAATAAAATTGATTCCAAATTTTAAAGGACTTAGTGAAATAAAGTTAGAAGATAAAGAAACTATACTTAGATTAAATAAAGCACTAACTAAATCCGATCTACAAAATAAATATTTAGGCCTAGAATCAAATTCAGAAAATGATTACACACCCGTGACGGAAGAGTTATTTTATGATGACTATTTAATTCAAGATCCGTTCATGGAAATCTTATTAAATGATCACAGGGAGGTCATGATACAGGATTATGTGATACGAATAACAGAAAAAGGTGTATTTTCTTATGAGTTGAAGAGTCAGAGTTATTTCGAGGATGTATTTGATACACAAGGTTTTGATAATACTTTAGATGGTAGAAATACAAACGATAATTTAGACTTTAGTGAACTGATAGAGGTTTTACCAGATATATATTTGCTAAATCGAGATGAATTTTTTTTTAATTCCGCAGAGTCAAACAAGCCAATCCCATGTAATGAGAATGGTATTCTAGGAATTAATATTTTTGGACAACTTCAGGATTGCCATCAATCTATTGATAACCGTAGGAGGTTTACCGCAACAGCATGGGCACAAAATCTTGGATTTTATTCATCTATCGGTGTAAAAATAAGAAGGCAGACAAGAACATTCGGAATTTGGTGGAATGTAAAAGCAGATCAATTATGTTTAAAAGCAGAGGGCGTATATAAAACAAAATATTATAATGACATTTTCACTGATATCACATTTAAAGTTAATAATATCTGCGAATCAGGAGCTAGAAGTAAAGAAAGAATACTTGATGAGCACACATTACAAATAGGAATAAAAGTTGGCAGTGGTAAAAATAAGCCATCGGTAAAATTTTCAAAAAATTATTCATTTAAAAAGCTTGTATCAGAATTCAGTGGAAAAGATAGGAATAATAATTTTTTTAGACTTATCAAACATAATTAACTGATTTTGAGATAGGTGCCTGCTAATAAGCAGCTCCTATTATTTCAAATATATCCTATGATCAAAATAAATTCAATCTACTTAGTCACACTACTATTTTGCCAAAATGCACTATCACAGGATCTTCAAATATTTAAGCATAAGTTCAGCATCGAACCTAGAATTGGCTTTGTGAAAACATTTTTCAAAGTAAATGATCCTTGGGGTAGAATAAGTAAAATACCTAACTCGAGACCATCAATTGGCGCAAGACTGACGTATAATAAAAATGAAACTACAAAATATATACTTGAATTTAATCATTTCAAAATTGGTAATTCTGCTCGATTCCCTTCCGATGGCATTTACGGTTTTTCTGTTGGAAGTGCTTTCTTACAATTTGCTTTTCTATATCAGAAAGAGATAGTTAAAACGAGTAACAACAAGTTTTCATTGTATTGCAATGCAGGACCAGGCATAAGTTTTACTTTCAGTCCAGATGCAATTGGTTATGATGGAGGGTTGTACGTAAACACAAATGGAGATACTATATTTGAAAATAAACAGTCATATAAAATCAATAAGCCAATTTATTTATCACTCAATGGTACAATTGGTTCCCGAACTGAATGGAATAATAGAGTATATACCACCGCTTTCTTTTCTTACTCTCAAAGCGTCAGCACCAATAGCGTTACACTTCATAACATTGAAATGACTGATTATGTATTAGGCCAAACACAAAAAGCAACCATGCGGTATACAGGTAGCTTTAGCTTTATTGGTGTTGCTTTTGGATACCGGTTTTAGTTTTGAATTAATCCATATTTTGTTATTAACCAATATGGACTTATCTTTGCACTTATTCAGGTGGATTTGTTTATTGTTCAGCCTGAATTTTCCGTTGTAAAATGCGGAACTGATCGAACTAATAAACGTTTTGAAGTGAACTCCCCACTCATTCTGGCGTTTATTGGTGTATTAAACTACCATTTAAAAGGTGTTTGAACCAAACGTATGCAGATTAAAGAAGAATTAGCAAAGAGAATTTTAATTATTGATGGCGCCATGGGCACCATGATTCAGCGTCATAGCTTAGAGGAAGCAGACTATCGTGGCGAACGTTTTAAAGACTGGCATTGCGATGTAAAAGGCAATAACGACCTGCTCTGTATTACCCAACCCGATATTATTAAAAATATTCACAAGCAATACCTAGCTGCTGGTGCCGATATTATTGAGACCAATACTTTTAGTAGTACGGTAATTGCCATGGCCGACTACGACATGCAATCGCTGGCCTATGAACTGAATATTGCTGCTGCCCATTGTGCTAAAAATGCAGTGGCTGAATATACAGCAGAAAACCCTGGTACTTCACCCAAATTTGTTGCAGGTGCCATTGGCCCATTAAACAAAACCCTTAGCCTATCTCCCGATGTAAACAATCCAGGTTTTAGAGCAGTCAGTTTTGATGAAGTTGCCAGTGCCTATTACGAACAAATAAGCGGATTGGTAGATGGCGGTGTTGATGTGATTTTAATTGAAACCATCTTTGATACCCTGAATGCAAAAGGTGCCATCTATGCCGTTAAAAAGTATTTTAGAGACAAGGGAATTCCCGAACTGCCCGTGATGATCAGCGGCACCATCACCGATGCTTCTGGAAGAACTTTAAGCGGACAAACACTGGAAGCTTTTTACACCTCTGTAATGCACGCCAATCCCCTAAGTGTGGGGCTTAACTGCGCTTTAGGAGCAGCCGATATGAGAAGCCATATTGAAGAATTATCTCAAATTGCTTCCTGCTATACTTCTGCCTATCCCAATGCGGGCTTACCCAATGCCATGGGCGAATACGATGAACAACCACATGAAACCGCACATTTTATTGAAGAGTGGGCTCAACAAGGTTTTGTAAATATTGTGGGCGGCTGCTGTGGCACTACACCCGACCATATTAAACATATTGCAGATAATGTAAGAAAAATTTTACCCAGACCATTACCTATAGTTGAAACAACGATCTAGAAAATGAACAGCATCAAACCATATTTACGCCTAGCTGGTCTTGAACCACTTATCATACGCCCCGAAACAAATTTTGTAAACGTAGGCGAGCGAACCAATGTAACTGGTTCTAAAAAATTTGCCCGTCTCATTAAAGAAAATAAGTATGAAGAAGCTCTTTCTGTTGCACGCCAACAAGTAGAAAGCGGTGCGCAGGTGCTGGATGTAAATATGGATGATGCACTTTTAGAAGGGGTAAGTGCCATGACCACTTTTCTAAATTTAGTACAAAGTGAGCCCGATATTGCACGCATCCCCATCATGATCGACAGCTCTAAATTTGAAATTATTGAAGCAGGCTTAAAATGTGTGCAAGGCAAATGTATTGTGAACTCTATCTCCATGAAAGAAGGAGAAGCCAAATTTATTGAACAAGCGCATATTTGCAGGGCTTACGGTGCAGCAGTAATTGTAATGGCATTTGATGAAGTGGGACAAGCTGATACCAAAGAAAGAAAAATCGAAATCTGTGCCCGTGCTTATAAAATACTGGTTGAACAGGTTGGATTCGATCCCCAGGACATCATCTTCGATCCCAATATTTTTGCAGTAGCTACTGGTATTGAAGAACACAATAATTATGCGGTAGATTTTATACAAGCTACACAAGAAATTAAGCGGCTTATGCCCCTAGCTAAAGTAAGCGGTGGTGTATCGAATGTATCTTTCTCTTTCCGTGGTAACGACCACGTTCGCGAAGCAATTCACGCTGTGTTTCTATTTCACGCCATTAAAGCGGGTATGGACATGGGTATTGTAAATGCCGGTCAGCTTGTAGTGTACGATGAAATTGAACCCACTCTGCGCCAACTCTGTGAAGATGTGCTGTTGAATAAAAACAACGACAACAATGAAGCCACAGAAAAATTAATTGTACACGCCGAAAGGGTTAAAGCAAAAGGTAAAGTTGAAATTAAAAATGAGGTATGGAGAACCGAGCCTGTAGAAAAAAGATTAGCGCATTCTTTAATCAACGGCATTACCGATTATATTGATGAAGACACGGAAGAAGCGAGACAAAAATATCCCCGTCCCTTAGATGTTATTGAAGGTCCTTTAATGGATGGCATGAATATCGTAGGTGATTTATTTGGAGCAGGAAAAATGTTTTTACCACAGGTGGTGAAAAGTGCACGCGTTATGAAAAAAAGTGTGGCCATTCTTACCCCTTATATTGAACAGGAAAAAGAAGACCGCAGGAACGCCCATATTGCCGCTGGCACTACCAACGAAGAGACTGCTGGTGCTGCTAAAATATTATTAGCCACCGTAAAAGGTGATGTACATGATATTGGTAAAAATATTGTAGGTGTGGTATTGGGTTGTAATGGTTATGATATTGTAGACCTTGGGGTGATGGTGCCTGCCGATAAAATTTTAGAAGCGGCAGTAAGAGAAAAAGCAGATATTATTGGGTTGAGTGGATTGATTACGCCTTCACTAGATGAAATGGTTCATATAGCCAAAGAAATGAAGCGCCGCAATATGAAACAGCCTTTATTAATTGGCGGTGCTACCACTTCTAGAATGCATACTGCCGTTAAGATTGCGCCTGAATACGAACTCGGCGTGGTTCACGTTCTTGATGCATCACGCAGTGTTACAGTAGCTGGATCTCTGCTTAACAAAGAATTGAAAACTCCTTTTTTAGCTGAGTTGAGTACCGAATACGTTAAGTTAAAAACAGATTTCGATAACAAAAAAGTAGTGAAGCAATACCTGCCTTATGCAGAAGCCTTACAAAATAAAGTGAAAGTTGACTGGGATCAATACCAACCCATTCAACCGAGTTTTACTGGAATAAAAATATTTGATCAGTACGACTTAAATGAGCTCCGCCAGTTGATTGATTGGAAGCCTTTCTTTATTACCTGGGAGATGCATGGCAATTTTCCAGCCATTCTCACCGACGCTGTAGTAGGTGAAGAAGCCACTAAACTATACCATGATGCCAACGCCTTACTCGATAAAATAATAGCAGAAAAATGGTTGAATGCAAAAGGAGTAATCGGCTTCTGGGAAGCAGCAAGTGATGGAGATGATATAAATGTGAAAGTGGCCAATGAAACAACCGTAATTTCATTTCATCGCCAACAAATTAAAAAAGCACCCGGCCAGCCCAATTTATCTTTGGCTGATTTTATAAAGCCAGCAAATTCAACCAATGATGCTAAAGATTATTTGGGTGCATTCGCTGTAAGTATTCATGGTATTGAGCCACACTTGAAAAAGTTTGAAGAAGCATTAGACGATTACAATAAAATTATGTTGCAAGCATTGGCAGATCGTTTTGCCGAAGCTTTTGCAGAAGCGTTACACTTACATACCAGAAAAGAATTTTGGGGTTATGATAGCAATGAAAACCTCAGCAGCGAAGCATTAATAAAAGAACAATATATGGGTATCAGGCCTGCCCCTGGTTATCCAGCCTGCCCCGATCATACGGAGAAATACAAATTATTTGCACTGTTGAACGCAGAACAAAATGCAGGAATATCACTCACAGAAAGCCTAGCAATGTATCCAGCAGCATCGGTTTGTGGATGGTATTTTTCGCATCCACAGAGCCAGTATTTTGGTATTGGAAAAATACAGCGCGATCAGCTAGAAGATTATGCAAAAAGAAAAGGAATGGATTTGCCCACTGCAGAACGTTGGTTGAGTCCTATTTTAGAATAATTGCCGACATTTGCCCTATGAGCCTTGTACAGAAAGTCGCCTTATTATTATTACTATGCCCTTTAGCAGTAAATGCGCAATCAAAAAACGAGAAGAAAGAACGCCGTGGTGAATTTTATTTTTCTTGGGGATATAATAAAGAGTGGTATACCAATTCGAATGTTCGAGTAAATCAACCTTCTTTAAACAATAACTATACCTTAAAGAATGTTACATCGCACGATAATGTGGGTTGGGATCAAGGTATTTTTAATATACCCTTGAGCATACCACAGTATAACTATCGGATTGGCTATTTTTTCAATAAAAAGAAAGGGCTAGCATTTGAAATAAATTTCGACCATACCAAACATATTCTTACGGATGGACAAACAGCCAGATTGGTGGGCATATTGGGTGGTAGAGCAGTAGATACCAGTGTTTTATTTGCCCAATCGAATGGCTTCAATTATTACTTAAATAATGGCGCCAATTTTTTACTTTTTAATATTGTGAAAAGATGGAAATGGTATGAAAGCAAGCGCGAGAATTTTAAATTAGATTTTTTGGGTAAGGCAGGAATAGGCCCCGTTATTCCACACGTAGAGAATACGTTTTTTGGCAAAGCCAATCAAGATGGATTTCAATTGGGCGGATGGAATATAGGCACAGAAACTGCATTAAGGGGTACATTTTATAAGCATATATATTTAGAGTTTGCACAAAAGCTAGATTATGCCCGCTACAGTGGTTTAAAAGTGTATGAGGGAAAGGCAAAAGAAGCATTTCTATCATACCAACTGATCTTAAGTTTGGGCTATACTTTTCCTATGGGCAAGCGGATGTAAATTGGGGGGTAGCCAAAACGATTTGGTATTTCTGTATTAACCCCCTTCTTAAAAAATTTAATTCTTCTGAACATTCTACTAAAACTAATTCAGAATTGTGAACAAAAGATAAATTTTCTAAATAATCTATTACTTCAGGCTATACTACTAAATATTGTATTGTGGGCTTTGTAGTAGCTATTTTCTTAATAGCCAATTTTGGGTTCTTTTAAAAATAACCTTTTTTATTCAGTCATTTGTTTTATTTGTTGAAATACGTTTGTCCACGCTGTCTGTGAATGCTTTTGTGGTTGTTCGTTTGCAGCTTGTTGTTACTATCAGTTCTTTATTTATTTTTTAGATTTTTTCTTGTGCTATTTTTAAAAGTTCGTTTGTTGTTTTCCAATTTCTGGTAGTCGCACCAATTTTTAGTTTTGTTTCCAAAAAACCGTTGGTCAATTTTGTTTTTCCGTAACCATTTGGGCAATACAAGTAAACAGCATCATCAGTAAAAAATATTTCTTCTCCACTTAATTTCTTTTCTTCAACTGCGGTGAAGTTAATTTTTTGTGGTTTTGAAGATAGAAAAGTAACGTGTAAAAAAGTAGTATCCTTGTTACTATCCTTTAAATATGGATTGCTGTCAATTATTTTTTTCAAGTTGTTAATAGTCAAAACGATTATTGGAACTTTAAATCCAAAGTCTGTTTCAATTTGTCTTGTTATTATTTGTACAAGTTCATTAGGATTTACATTGTTACCCGAAAAAATGACATTTCCGCTTTGTACATAAGTGGTAATATTATGAAAACCTAAATTTTCATACGACTTTCGTAAAGCGTCCATTTTGATAAGTTTTTGTCCGCTTACGTTAATACCTCTTAGTATTGAAATGTATGTTGTCATTCGTATCTTTTGTGGACCACCTGAAAAATATTTACTGAAAAAACAACTTGCTGCTGCTGTATAAAATAGTGGGTAGGGGAACCTATATGCTTTACTAAAAAAAAGAGTAGATAAATACCTAATCCGCTGCTGACACAAATGATTAAAACAAAATCCTATCCTACTCTTTCGTTGGTAAGTAACAAGTTGCAAAACAACAACCCCATAATAAACAATCACCCCAATAATTTACCGGTTCCGTTCAACATTAGACTTCATTGTAGGCGCTGCGCACCCAACGAAGTCTTAGTTATTATATGCGGTTATTCTTCCTTCGGTCAAGTCGTCCGTTAGAGTTTAATTGATAACTCTAAGTGTCCGCCAAAACCAAGTTCAACAATTTTTTGAAGTGTCGAAATACGAGCCTCTTTGATGTTGTTTTCAATTTTTGATATGTATGATTTAGTCGTCCCTACTTTTTCAGCAAGTTGTTGTTGTGTCATTCCCATTTCTAAACGTGTGTCGTGAATTAACGCACCCATTTTGAAATTCTCATAACCTGCTTCAAGTTCGTCACGCTCCTTTGTCCCACGTCTGCCGTAATTTTTTTCTTTAAACTCTTCAAGAGTTGTCAAGTTGTTATTTTTTGCTTTCATATTCTGCTTTTATTTTAAGTGCTAATTCAATTTCATTCTTCGGTGTCTTTTGAGTTTTCTTTTGGAAGCCGTTGGCTAACACAACTAATTGTCCTTGGTCAAAAAAACAGAAAATACGGAAAATATCGCTGCCTTGTTGAACTCTAATTTCATAAAGCCCGTCAGTGTTTTCAAGGTGTTTTAGGTAAATTTCAGGAACTCTATGCAAGTCTTCAACTAAATCAAAAGTCCAAACAATTTTGGCTTTTACCTTTTTTGATTGCTTGTCAAAAAAGTCCTGGAAATAGCTTTTGAAAAATACAATTTTTCTAAGTTTCTGATTTTTGTCCACGAGGCAAAGATAATAAAGTTTCCCTAAAGTGAAACATAAAACTTTTAAATTTTTCTATGTCAGTCGTTGGTTGTGCGGTCGGCAAAAATCGCATATAATCGAGTCAAGCAAGGGATTTTCACCCTTACGTTCTCGCGGAACCGTGCTTGATAGTCTCCCATCACACGGCTCTTCTTGTTTATAAATCACAAGTTAATAATAACTTATGGATATGCCACTTCCCAATGGGGGAATAATGAAGGATTAGCTTTGTACTTTTGTTGCAACCATTTTATGGAGGCATTTACGCTTAAGCCTTTCTCCCATTTTACCCATTTTAATAGTCTTGCATTTAACTGCTTCCAAACATAGCTCATATGACCACCTGACTCGTCCTGATATAGCTTGTCAAAAAACTATCCAGAATGACAGTAAAAGAGCAAAAAAAATCTAAACCAAGTCCCAAGAACGGCCAGCCCTATAA
>RDZY01000016.1 GCA_004294135.1 Sphingobacteriia bacterium | reverse complement strand
ACTCCTTTTATCAGGAGTTGGAACTTGGTATTGAGTGAAACGGTGTAATCTCCACCGTCTAAAAAAGCCTTTGTTGTTTTATCATCTAGTATCACTGCCGCTAAATCGGATGCCAGCACAGAACTACTTATTAGGTTACTTACCCTACCCTTGGTAAACTCAATGGTAAACTTGTAACCCGCTTTGCGACCGGTTCCCATCCGCTCAAAATCAATCCTATTCAAGTCGAGCACCTGATTGTCTTGTTTGGTTCTTTTTAGTAAAATGCGGATAATCGGGAGGTACTTGGTCCAAATCTGGGTATACATGAATAAGCTACATTAGGTGAATAATTCGGTGAAGTTCCGAAATTTATTGCCTAATTCCGAATTTGGTTTATAAAAGTCAGCTTTCCAGCTATATTCGCAGTACTATGAATGATTTATCAGGCACCCTAATAAAGTCGCTAATTGTACACCAGGCGGGCAATGCAGCCCAAGGTGGTGCATTGATTTTGTCGGAAAAAGAACAAGATTTATTCCATGAATATTGGCAACAAACCCTTGTCAATTTTTTTTTGAAGCCTTTTAATGAGGTTGAACAGTATCGGCTTGATACCGAACAGAACCTCTTGTACACCATTGCTGCTGGGCTTTTTGAAGATAAAAGTCAATTTTTAGCAGCCAGTAAACAGGCAGCAGAACACTTTCATTTTAAAAGCAGTTCTGTATTTGCCAAGTCCGGGGAACTCTATTTTGTATATTTTGAACAGGTTCCTTTTGATGGGGGTTTTACCGATGCTATTGGCTTATTTCATACTACCACAAAAGAATCTTTTTTAAAAATTAATGCCAAACCTGCGGGAATTAATTTTTCAATAGAAGAAGGAATCGACCTAAAAAAGCCTGAGAAAGGGGTAATTCTGCTTAGAAAAGACCAAAACGAAGGCTTTTTGGCTTTGATTCATGAGTCTACCGCTTCAAAGCAAGGCGACGCTGATTTCTGGAAAAAGACCTTTCTCAAAGCCCAACCCATCACCAATAGCTATCACCATACCAATGAAGCCCTAGGTTTATGTAAACTCTTTATCAGCAATGAGCTACAGGAACAATTTGATACCAACAAGACCGACCAGATTGATATGTTGCAACGAAGCATGAATTATTTTAAAACCCATGATCAATTTCAATTGGGAGAATTCAACAAAGAAGTACTTCACCACCCAGAAGTAATTGATAGTTTTACACAATATAAACAGCAGTATGAAGTGGCCAAACAGGTTCAGATAAATGATGAATTTGACATCAACCCCGCCGCTATTCAAAAACAACAACGCCTTTTTAAAAGCATTTTAAAACTCGATAAAAACTTTCATGTTTATGTTCATGGAAGAAGGGATTTGATTGAAAAGGGGTATGATGAAACAACAGGTAAGCACTATTATAAGCTTTATTTTGACGAGGAAAAATAGTTATAAGGCTTCTAGTTCTCGCAAGTAATCGTATTGAAGATCTTCGTGCATGGTAGCCAGTGCTGCTTTTATTTTTTTCACCTGCTGTTGGTAGAGATTTACCAATGTGGTACTTTTTCTAAACGGTACACCACTTTCATTTAATTGAGTGCAGAAATGCAATAAAATAGCTACTTCCGCCTGCTTTGATCCAGTATATCGAATATGCTTATTGGCAATACGGACTATTTTGCGGAGACTTTTTTTGGTGAAATATAAGTTTACGGAGGCATCTAACTCGCTGAATTCTTCGTCTATCATTGCTTTCACTTCATTTATATATCCCTCTAAATCATTTGCTTCAAAAAGTAGGTAAGTAAGCAATTCCTTATTCTCTTTTTTAAATCTTGCCAATCTTAAACACAAATCAATCAATGCTTTTTCGGAGTTGGCCGTTAGCTCCTGCTTTATTTCATGTACTGTTGCCGTCTTCATAAAGGCAAGTTAGGCTTTCGTTTAAAAATTGCCTACTTTAGGTTTACTAAAATGCTATAAGGGATATTAAATAATGAACTCAATCAGCTTCTTAATGCATTAAATAATTTATACAACCTATGCGTAACACAATTATTTTACTTGCGTTCCTATTTGTCTCTATAACTGCTGGTGCCCAATCTCCCACCGCAGCTGAAATTAAGCGTTGGGAAACACAAGCCAAACAGGTAAATATTGTAGTGGACAAGCATGGCGTACCTCATATTTATGGCAATACCGATGCCGACGCGGTATTCGGATTAATGTACAAACAATGCGAAGAAAATTTTGAGCGCATTGAACGCAATTATTTGGAAATGCTGGGCAGAAGAGCAGAAATGGAAGGCCCTACTTTACTTTACAATGATCTCTTAATGCGGCTGATTGCCGATAGCAACGATGCCAAAAAAGATTTTTTAAGTAGTCCCCCTTGGCTTAAAAAATTATTAATTGCACATGCGGATGGCATCAACTATTTTCTTTATAAACACGCTGAAATAAAGCCTTTGGTACTCACTCGTTTCCAACCTTGGTTTCAACTAATGTACACAGATGGCAGCGTATCTGCAACCAGTATGGGTGGTGCAACTATTGAAGAAGTAAAACTTTTTTACAGCAATTTACCATCAGCATCCACAGCATTTGCTGATAATGATAGGGATATTGAAGATCGAGGCTCCAATGGTTTTGCTATTGCACCCAAAAAAACGGTTTCGGGTAATGCAATGCTTTACATCAATCCCCATGTGCCTTTTTATTTTAGAAGTGAAGCGCAAATGGTGAGTAAAGAGGGACTCAACGCTTATGGTGCCGCAACTTGGGGTCAGTTTTTTATTTACCAAGGCTTTAATGCTCATCTGGGTTGGATGCATACAACAAGCTATGCCGATGTGGCCGACCTCTATGAAGAGAAAGTGACAGAAACTTCTAAGGGTTGGATGTATGAATACGAACAAAAACAAATTCCACTGAAAACTAAAAATATCACCCTTTATTATACCGAAAATAATCAGCGACTCTCTAAAACTTTTACGGCATATTATTCGCACCACGGACCAATTGTAGCAAAGCGAGCAGGTAAATGGCTGAGCTTGAAAGAATACAACCGCTCAAAAAAAGCATTGATACAATCTTGGTTAACAACCAAGGCCAATAACTTGACTGAATTTATTCGGGTCATGCGCGGATTATCCAATACCAGCAATAATACTGTGTACGCAGACGATCAAGGAAATATTGCCTATTGGCATGGTAATTTTATACCAAAGCGAGATCCAGCTTATAATTGGTCGCTACCCGTAGATGGAACAACGGCTAAAACCGAGTGGCAGGGAGTTCATTCCTTAGAAGAAACGGTACACTTAATTAATCCAGAAACAGGATGGATGCAGAACTGCAACGCCACCCCATATACATTGGCAGGCATGGCTAGTCCCGATAAAAAAAACCATCCCAATTATATGGCACCTGATGGACAGAATGCACGTGCACTAAACGCTATTAGGTTACTCAACAATTCCAATAAAATAAGTCTAGACCAACTTATTGAAATTGGATACAACCGATACCTTACGGCTTTTGATATTTTGCTGACTCCGCTTTTTAAAGCTTTCGATGCACTGCCTAGCAACGACTCAATCAAACAAAAACTACAGGAGCCGATTGATATACTAAAGGCTTGGAATAAAATTAGTGATACCAATTCTATTGCTACTACGCTGGCAATTGATTGGGCAACAAAAATAAATACATTGATTCCGATTGCAAAAACTAGAGAAGAGGGCACAGAAATAATTGCTAGGTTTAATTCCATTGTTGATAAAATATCGGAAAGAAAATTATTAGAACAAATGCTGGAAGTGATTAAAACCCTAGAAAAAAAGTATGGATTGTGGCGCGTGAATTGGGGAAGCATTAACCGTTACCAGCGGCTTACGGGTGAATTCAATGAGTTATATGATGATGCCAAACCAAGTATGGCTGTACCGTTGAGTTCTTCCCGTTGGGGTTCATTGCCAGCTTTTGAAAGTGGCTTTATGTCCAATACCAAAAAACGCTATGGTTATGCAGGCAATAGTTTTATTGCAGCGGTAGAATTTGGGCCTCGCATAAAAGCAAGAACTATTCTTACTGGGGGCCAAAGCAAATATCCAGGCTCGCAGCATTTTACCGATCAAGCGGAAGGGTACCTTCATGGAAAATTTAAAGAAGTTTACTTTTATCGGGATGATGTATTAAAACATAAAGAGCTGAGCTATCATCCTGGAGAAAAATAGTTGCTGGGGGTAATCAACGAATAATATTTACTGTTGTATGATTGAGTAGTTGGTCTTCCTCAATGCCTTGTATCAGAATCATCCCTGGCTTCTTTCCTTTTTCAAAACTACCGAATTGGTGATCCAACTGTAAGGCTTTGGCACCATTCAGCGTTGCCCATTGCAATAGTTCTTCCAATGGTATTTGAGGAAAATGTTTTGAAATGGTTTTAAGTTCATCCAATATGCTGAGACTGTGGTTGCTGGCTAAACTATCTGTTCCTATAACCATATTTACGTGGTAGCGGCTTAATAATTCAATGGGAGGTAATTTATTTTCAATGTATAAATTGGCATTCACACACAAACACCAGTAAAGTGATTGCTTGTTTTCGCCTTGCGCAGCGTTTGCAAAAAATATATCCTGTGCATTCGTCTCCGTATTGTGAACCAAAAGTAAATTTTTTGCGGTATTCAATTGATGAAAATAAGATTGTAAGCTGGTGAGCCCCGTTGGTACAAAATGCGTTTGGTTAATATTCATTGCCGCATACATGCTTATAAAATTGCCTGTTCCATCTCCAAAGAGTTGATTTTCTGCTTGGGTTTCTTGGTTGTGAATGGTAACTGTATTTCCTTCAAAATAAGGCATTAGTTGCTGCCATAATTCATTGGAAACAGAGTATGGGGCGTGCGGCGATAATGATGAATGATGAATATTAGAAGCAGAAATAGAGCGTTGATTTTTATTTTGTGCAGATTCTAGCCCAGCAACAAAAGCTGCCAGCACTGTTTTCGAATGTTCAAATCTAGCTACAGCAATTTCAGGCTTCCATCCACTTACTTCAATAAAATTATGGTAAGCCATATTGCCCAATACCTTCTGTGGAATAGTGAGTGTGTTGTTGCAAATATCGCCCACAGCAACAATCCCGTTTGTCAACATTTCCGCTTCCGCTTTTGCAATGCCATCTAATATCTGCTCTTCTGGAAAATGCCTTTCATTAACAATTTTTAAGATAAAATCAGGTAAGCCAGTATGCTCAGGAATCAATCCCTTCATATGGCTCAGCTCTAAATGACAATGTGCATTTACAAAGCCGGGGGAAAGAATACCCGATAAATATTGAATATCATCGCCAGCATCTTCGGGTGCTACCATATCTAATATAGTACCATCATTACTGGTAATTAATACAGATTGGTCGGTAAGCAAATCACTTCCCGTAAAGATTTGGTCTGCAGAAAATTTTTTATAGTTCAAATGAATTGGATTTGTGGTGCTTTAATTGTTGCTTCTTTGGTACACTGAAACTGTTTACTAAAATCTCTTATATACTTTAAAGATACAGGTAGTTTTGATTTGAAGGAAAGCAATAAAATACGGATTTTTAGTTTGAAAATAAATCCCACTTAAATTATTTTGCCAAATTTTTATTGAAAATCAATTAGTTACGAGGAGTCGATAAAAAATACTTGTCAAAATTCTTGGAATATTCATTGCAAAACGCGACTTTTGCACTCCCAAAAATGGGATATTCTGGTCGGCGGGATAGCGTCCGGCTTCACTAAATTTAAGCATCATGAGTAAACTTCATTTCACCACCAAGCATGCAAATGCGGCTACCGTTCAACACAACTGGTATGTAGTTGATGGTACTAATCAAACCGTGGGACGTATTGCATCTAAGATTGCCGCCGTTCTTCGCGGAAAAAACAAAGCTTATTATACCCCACACGTAGATTGTGGCGATTACGTAATTGTAATCAATACAGAGAAAGTGGTATTTACCGGTAATAAGTTAGAAGACAAGATCTACCTCAACTATTCTGGTTATCCAGGAGGTAAAAAAGAGGAAGCTGCAGTTGATCTTTTAAGACGTCGCCCTGAAGTAATCATGGAAAGAGCGGTAAAGGGTATGTTGCCTAAAAATCGTTTGGGTCGCAAAATGATCAAAAAATTATTTGTGTATGCAGGTACTGCTCATCCGCATACTGCACAGCAAGCAAAAGAACTTAAATTCTAAACCATTGCTCTGTTAGTAATACAGAGCACCCAATATAAACAAAATGGAAAAACAAAAAAATGCAGTTGGTCGCCGTAAAGAAGCCGTTACCCGCGTATTCATCAGCAAGGGCGATGGTAAGATCACTGTAAACGACAAAGATTATAAAGCTTATTTCCCATTGGTTTACTTACAAAACCAGGTAGAAGCTCCCATCAAAACTGCAGAAGTAGAAGGCAAATTTGATATTGTTATTAACGCACAAGGTGGTGGTTTAAAGGGACAGGCAGAAGCGGCTAAATTGGGTATTGCACGTGCATTGCTTGAGGTAAACCCTGAGTTTCGTCCAGTATTAAAAGCTGCTGGTCAACTTAAGCGTGATCCACGTAGTGTTGAGCGTAAGAAATTTGGTCACAAGAAAGCACGTAGAAGCTACCAGTTCAGCAAACGTTAATCGTTGTATTGAATATCTACTGAAAATAAATTTTAAAAAATTATATAACTCACCACAATGGAAAATAACACTTCACTACAACAGCAATTACTGGAGGCCGGCGTACACTTTGGTCACCTGAAAAAGAAGTGGAATCCAAAGATGTTGCCTTACATCTTTGCTGAGAAAAAAGGCATTCATATTATCGACCTGAACAAAACGGTAGATTACTTACAGGAGTCAGCTGCTGCCATTAAACAAATTGCTAAAAGCGGTAAGAAAATCATGTTTGTTGCTACTAAAAAGCAGGCGAAAGAAATAGTTACTGAATGTGCTAGGCGCGTAAATATGCCTTTTGCTACAGAGCGTTGGTTGGGTGGTATGCTTACCAATTTCAACACGGTTCGTAAGAGTGTGAAGAAAATGCAAAGCATTGAAAAAATGCTTGCTGATGGAAGCGCAGAGAGCTTGACCAAAAAAGAAAGATTAACCCTTACTCGCGACAAGGATAAAATGGAGAAAGTATTGGGCGGTATTGCTCAACTGGGTCGTTTACCGGCTGCTTTATTTCTAGTAGATATTGGTCACGAGCATATCGCTTTGGCAGAAGCTAAGCGTTTGGGCATCACTACTTTTGGTATGGTAGATACGAATTGTGATCCAAATAAAGTTGATTTTGCCATTCCATCTAATGATGATGCAACAAAATCAATTTCTATTATCACCAATTATATTGTAGCAGCAATAGCTGAAGGTCTTGCTGAACGTCAAGCGTCTAAAGATGAAGATGAGTCTGATGACAGCAGTAATGAAAATGAAACAAGAGCACGTCGTCTTGAAGCCGAAGCCCAGTCAGAAGCTGGTCGTGGAGGTAGAAGTCGCGGTGCTGGTTCACCAGCTGGCGGTCCTGGTGCTGGCGGCCCTCCTAAGCGTCGTGTTCCAAGTGGCGGAAATCGTCGCCCAGCAGGTGGTGGTGGCGGTGGAAGCAGATAATTTGTGAATAGCAAATCATTTGATGCAACCTAGTTCAATTAATAATTAGTAATCAAGTTCAACAGTAACCCTATTGTTTAACTAGATTACTAATTGTTCGTTATTAATAATTTAAACAAACTTATAATGTCAACTATAACAATTACAGCTACAGACATTAATAAATTACGCCAGACCACAGGTGCTGGTATGATGGATTGTAGAAAAGCGCTTACCGAAACCAATGGTGATTTTGAAGCAGCAATTGACTGGTTGCGCAAGCAGGGACAAAAAGTTGCTGCTAAAAGAAGCGATAGAGAAGCGAAAGAAGGGGTGATTATTGCAAAAACATCTGCGGATAATAAAGTAGGTTTTGTAGTGTGTATTAGTTGTGAAACAGATTTCGTTTCAAAAAATGCAGATTTCGTTGCATTTGCTGTATCCATTGCGGATGCCGCAGTAGCCAATGATGTAAAAAGTGCAGAGGAACTGAATGAAGTAAGTATCAATGGTGCAAAAGTTGCTGACATGATTAATGACAAGTTAGCTTCAATTGGTGAAAAAATTGGGGTTGCTAAATTTGAAAGAATTGAAGCTCCTTATGTAGCCTCTTATATACATGGCGCCAATCGTATGGGTGTTTTAGTAGGGTTAAGTGCGGAAGCGGCTGAAGCTGGTAAAGACGTAGCTATGCAAATTGCAGCTATGAATCCATTGGCAGTAGATGCCAACAGCATTCCTGCTGAAACTATTGAAAGAGAAAGAGCCATTGTAGTAGATACTATGAAAGCCGATCCTAAAATGGCGGGTAAGCCAGATGAAATGGTGGCTAAAATTGCAGAAGGCAAGTTGAATGCATTCTTTAAGGAGAATACATTGTTAGCACAAGCTTTTGTAAAAGATGGCAGCATTACCGTAGAAGCTTATCTGAAAACTGTTGGTAATATTACGGTTACTGAATTTAAAAGAGTTGCTTTAGGATAATTTATAAAATTATTTATAAACCCTCTAGTTGTAAACTAGGGGGTTTTTTCTTTTATATATAGCCAAAGGTTATATATCGCTCTTGGTAATTTTAAACTTTTAAATATGTAGTGTTTATACTACATAAATTGAGTTGAAAAGCGCTTTTTTTCAATGAAAAAAAGATTAAAAAAAGATTAAAGTCATTTTATTCGGGCTATACATTTGTAATAACTATTTTGTCAATGCTCACGCACATTGATATTATAGTATCAATAATTTAAATTAATTTATAAATCAAAAATTCAGGTTATGTTAAAGAAAGTCACCACATTATTCTTAAGTCCCATCTTCTTGATGTCATGTTCAAAAAACATCAGTAATGATTTAGAAAAGAAAGATTTTACAAAAGACGATTTTGAATCGTTAAAAATTGAGGTATCCTCGATGGTCAAAGGAATAAATTTTGCTTCAACAATGTCGGGGTTTAATAAAAACAATTTAGCCACAATTTAAAGTAATAATAGTTTAAATCGAAACTCAGTTGGCTGTAATTCTTATCTTGGTAATATGTAAAACACAACTTGCTTTATAGGTAGTTACTCTGATTATTACACACAAAATAATTATGGTAGTGAGCATGCTGTAAATACTGGATTAGCTAACGATATTGATTTGACTATTTCAAATACTTATAGCAACAACCAACAGAATACAGATTTATCACAAATTCGAAGTACTCTTGGGATTACAAATTTTGGGGATCAAACTTTAAATAGCTTAAGTAATGAGCAGTTTGCATTAGCGGATAATATACAGGTGAACACATCTATTAGTGATGCTCAAGCTGAGACTATGATGGAAAACAAAATTATAGAGCAAGAAAATTCAGTGATGAATTCTAATAGTTTAAACTACGAAGAAAAAGAATACATACTTACTAACTTAGAAGTTCAAAGGCAGAGTAAAGATACCTATCTAGCACAATATGGTTAAACTTTTGGAACTGAAGATTTAGGTAATGGCTTTGAAGCATATTCTGATAAGTTTCAATCGAATGCAAGGAGGAGGTCGTTTTTTGGTAAGCTTTGGCACGGATTAGACTTTGTAGCAATATCATTGGCATCAGCTGGTAAACTTTCTGTTATTATTGCTGCAAAAGCCTTTGCTGCTGCTAACAAAGCTGCGTTGTTTACTGCTGCAACCAAAAAGGCCTACTTTGCTTTAGGTGTTGGTATTGCATGGGTACCTACACTGGCTCACAGCTAGTTAATCAACAAAAGTGGAATTATGATCCTTGGGGAAGCGGAAGTTTTACTGATTGGGTAAAATTCGGGCTTGGATTTCATGGTGTTGTTAATAATCCCTTATGGGTAATATTCTAAAAAAAAATGAAGTTATTCTTCATACAAATTAATAATATATGATAAAAATATCCATTTTTATTTTTTTTACTTCCCTAGGTAGCAACCTTTTTGCTCAAAACATCAAGGGTGGCGGATTTGCTTTGAATACTTCAATCGAAAATTTTTCTGGAAAATATAATATAGGAGGCGAATATTTTTTTGCAAAAAAAGAGAAACCCGACCAGAAAGATATAGTTAGTTTATTTATGAATATTGGCTCCACTAATAGCAATATAAATGGACTGCCGTTGACTGGTAAAAGTATTCGGACAGAGTTGAGATGGTATTCCAGTATTTTACTGAAAGATAACTGGAACGAATATCTATCCCTAACAGCCGATATAGGGAAATTCTCTTTAAGTAATGCTCCAATAAATAGCAGTTTTATTGGCTTGTCTACAGGCGTGCAACCTAAAATAGCAGGTAATTTGCACGCTTTCTTTCAAACTGATATTGGATATTATTCCAATACAACTCAAAAATTTGGCCCCCTCTTTAATACCAATCAAGCAAACTTTAGTAGCGTATTTGGTATAGGGGTTTATGCAGGAATTTCTTTTTTTCTAATACAAAGAAAATAATTGGTAGAAGTTAATAGCCAATCCAATATCTGGCTTACTCACAAAAACCTCTTCGGGACGATTGGTATAATCGACTGTTTTTGGTCAAAACTTAATATGATTTTATCACCAACTTTAATTCTGAGCAGCTTATAGGTAACTTTTCGCTCATGCAACAATACCGATTAAGGTAAACTCCCATCCATTATTTAGTAATTCGTTAATATGCAAAAGATATAGTTATCGGGATTTCTTACAAACTTTAGTTATCCAATTAGCCCGCTTTGAAACTATATACCATTTTTCCTCGATTCTTATATATAGCTATTGTAAGCACTATTATGCTAACAATAGGATGCAATAAGCAAAAGCTACCAGATTTTTATTACAAGTGTAAAATTGATGGGCAAGAATACAAACCAAATAACTGTGCAAATTGCCTTACTTGTACTATTTACAGAGATACTATTTTTTTACTTGGGGCAAATAGAGGATATGAATCGGTAAACATCGGCATTAATGATAGAAGTGCTATTAGTGTCAAAAATTACATACTAAATAACATAATTGGAAAGCAAGCTGGTTATGATAATTCTTCACTGGTAAATGATATATACAAAACCGATTCAACATATACTGGAACACTAAATATAATAGCCCTAGATAGGGTAAATAAAATTATAGAAGGTAATTTCTCATTTACTGCATACAATTTAGTTCAACAAAAAAAAGTAGTTGTTAGCGATGGAAAATTTAGGTTAAAATATACCACTAATTAATACAATAATTTTATGAAATCAACTCAACTAAAATTAGTACTATCCATTATTTGTATTGCATTAATACTAATAGCCTGTAAAAAAGAAAGGCTACCAGAATTTTATTTTAGGTGTAAAATTAATGGGGAAACATATATTCCTAGCAACTGTACAAATTGCAAAGTAGCAAGATTGTTATCGGATTCAATCTTCATTGTTTTCGGAAATAAGGGCTATGAATCTGTGGGTATAGGAGCGTATGAAAATCCTTTCACGTCCAAATCGTTCAAACTTAATAATACAAGAAACAGTGCAGATTACGATAATTCTCCGCTTGTAAATGATATATAAAATAAAATTATAGAAGGTAATTTCTCATTTACTGCATACAATTTAGTTCAACAAAAAAAAGTAGTTGTTAGCGATGGAAAATTTAGATTAAAATATACTATTAATTAATACAATATTCATATGAAATCAACTCAACTAAAATTAGTACTATCCATTATTTGTATTGCATTAATACTAATAGCCTGTAAAAAAGAAAGGCTACCAGAATTTTATTATAAGTGTAAAATTGATGGGCAAGAATACAAACCAAATAACTGTGCAAACTGCCTTACCTGTACTATTTATAAAGATAGCATTTTTATACTTGGTGCTAATAAGGGCTATGAATCTGTGGCCATATGGACCTACGAAAATCCTATTATGTCCAAATCCTATTTGCTAAATTATACTAGAAACAAAGCAATTTATGATAATTCTCCACTCGAAATAAAATTATAGAAGGTAATTTCTCATTTACTGCATACAATTTAGTTCAACAAAAAAAAGTAGTTGTTAGCGATGGAAAATTTAGATTAAAATATACCACTAATTAATTAAAACTAAAACCCAACTCCCATGAAACCGAGTTTAAACGGCATTTATAGATTTGCCATCTTATTACTTATTTTCACAGCTAGTAAAAGTGGACAAGCCCAAAGTATATGGGAAAACCTGCCTTTTAGAGACTATGCAGACTTTAAGTTTCAAAACTTAAATAAATCCTACATTAATACAAGTGTATTATATGATAGGGTTTTTCCTATTGCCCAATTAAACAATCATATTGCATCTGCAAATAGTACGGATACGGCTAGTCCCATGCATTTTGCCCAAGCGTATTTTGAAATGTATCAAGCAAGCTATAATACAAGCGGGTGGCTTGCACCAGAACAAATAGACGCGCAAATTGAAAGCAAAGGCAATAATAGGCAACACCCAATAGGGATATTCTTGTACGACTATAATATGATAGATACTACGGCATTGGATGATAACCTTTTAGATACTAGTCAAAATGGTCAATTTAATGATGTATCTGGCAGGTCAAGAACTCCTTATTTTACTTACACTTCATTTATGGCAAGTCCACTAAAATCAGAAAATCAGGTTTTAGAAGAAGGAGAACATAGTTTTTACATTGATGAACAGTTTTTTCTGCGCAATAAATATTTAAATGTGCAACAGATAAGAATTGATTTTGGAGATGGTGAAGCTGAATGGGTAATTGATAACCCCTTCTCAAATAACTTGATGCAAAATACACAAAGTGGAAGTGTAAATAGTTTCCTTAATAGTATTACAAAACTAATAGGTAAAACGCTTAGAGGAAGAATTCTAGTAATAGGTATTGACCTTGCAGGATATTTGGTGCAATACAGTAATCCTTTTATAATTTTTTTTAAACCTAAAATAGAATACCCACCCCTTAGTTTTTGTAAAGGGGGATGGCAAAAATGGGTGATTGATGCCAATGCGGGCGCACTTGCAACTGTAAATACCCAATATGGCAACCCAGCAATAGATTACAAGGGTGTAAAAGATACGGCCTATTTTTTCTTTGCTGGTAATGGTAGTTCCTGTAATACAGGCGTACTGCGCAAACCCATTGTATTTATTGATGGTTTTGACCCCGATAATTCGAGGGGGGTACAAAAAATTTATGCGGATTTTATTAATAAACCAGTAGATCGAAATAATGTAGGAGTAAAGTTTGGCGACTATATGCTACAAGAAGGCTATGATTTAGTGATTTTAGATTTTAAACACGGCAACGATTTATTAGAGCGCAATGCTATGACTTTGGTTACCTTATTACAAAGGCTTTACCAAACATATGGATCAACATTTACGCAAGATATTACACTTATTGGGCCAAGCATGGGTTCTTTAATAGCACAATATGCATTGGCATATATGGAGCATAATAGCCTAGCCCACCATGTAAAAACCTATATTTCATTCGATGGTTGCCACCAAGGAGCAAATGTGCCTATAGGTATTCAAAACTATGTTGAGTATATTACAAAAAGGGGCATATTAAAAGGAATAAAAGAAATAAGGGAGGGTTTGTACAATGGCTTAGCTGCAAAACAAATGTTGGCGCATCACCAAACTGCTAATTCAGAATTTCCAGCACCCGATGCATTAAGGGTTCAGTTTCTTCAAAATCTAGCAGCCGTAGGAGAATACCCCGTACAGTGCAGAAAAGTAGCGCTAATTAATGGGTCTAACACAGGAATGTTAAATCCTTATCAAGGAACAAACACAGACCTTTTAGATATTTCACTAAAACGAAACGGACTTTTGGGGGTTTGTGGTGATAATATTTGTAAACGTTTCCGTTGGGTTGCTAGAACCACTAGAAATAGTGGTAGTAATAAAGTATCTGAAATGTGGACATTAAGTGCAGTTTTTAATCTTTTATTTTGGGTACCACCAGGATATACCAATACTTATGCACAAGCTGCTTGGGGAAATAGTGCCCAAGACAATGCCCCAGGCGGATTAATTGGGAATAGAGTGACTGATGATATTCAAACACATGGTGTTTTTTTAGCTGGCGAACTGATTTATCTATTAACGGGCGGCAGACCCAATATCATGCAAAATATCAACAACTTTACTATGATGCCAAGTTATAGTGCGGCCGATTTACGTTTTGGTGTAAATAATAGCAATAAAAATTTATACTTGAATTGGTCAAATGAATATTTGTGTGGCAAAACTCCCTTCGATTATGTGTATGCACCAGCAACAAATGAAGAACACGTTTCTGTTTCGCAACAAGGCTCAGAATGGTTTGAAAACGAAGCAAAATGTGATCTTGCAAATTTACCTGTATTCACCAACAAAGTTATTTATGGATCAGCAATCAATTGTTCATCAGAAAATTATTCTATTGATATTTGTAATACTACAACTAATATAACTTGGACTGCCTCACCAGCTAATATTGTAACACTTTCACCCAATGGCAATCAGGTTATATTACAAAGAATTGGGATAGCAAGCGGGGTAGTAACATTAAGTGCAAAAATTGGAAATGCCTGTGCAGGTTCAAATATAATTATCACTAAAACAGTTGTTGTTGGCACACCAACTCCTAGCCTTTCAATTACTGTTCATTGTCCTGAGGTTATTGGCTTTGCCAATAATAGCTATGCAGCAAATAATTTTACTTGGACAATAGAAACATCCTCTGGAACTCAAACAGTAAACGACCCAACAAGTGTGCAAACTTTCAAGAATATTTACAGTAATGCTTACTTATGTGTTACGTACTCCAATGCCTGTAGTACTAGCTACCCAGTATGCACTAGTTTTGATTGTACCGATAATGGTGGACACAGATTTTCAGTTTCACCCAACCCTACTACAGGGGACATACAAATTGAGGCAATAGATATAAAAACGGATATAAAGGAAATAGAAATAACAGATAAATTCGGTAGTATAAAGAAAAAGAATAGATTGAATGGCAGCACCAAAAAATCTAAAATAAATATAGCTGAATTACCTGCTGATATTTATTTTATTCGTATTTATGATGGTAAAGTATGGACTTCCAAACGTGTTATAAAAAATTAAAATATGATAAAAATTTAAGCATAGCGTTTATTCATTTTGGCGGCGCATTAAAAATTGAGGTTATTTGCAATCAAATCATTCCGACCATGCTTCCAAAATTCAAACGTATCCTGCTGAAATTATCTGGCGAAGCCTTATTGGGCGACCAGCGCAATGGTGATCCATTCAATCCAAAAATTATTGAGCAGTATGCCAATGATATAAAAAGAGTAACCGATTTGGGGGTACAAGTGGCTATTGTAATTGGCGGCGGTAATATTTACCGAGGTATGAATGAGGCCGATAGTGGTATTGAAAGAGCACACGGCGATTATATGGGAATGTTGGCTACAGTAATAAATGCAATGGCTATGCAGGCCATGCTTGAAAAAATTGGGGTTTATACCCGTTTACAAAGTGCCATTAATATGGAACAAGTGGCCGAACCGTATATTCGCAGAAAAGCCTTGCGTCACCTGGAGAAAGGGCGTGTTGTAATTTTTGGCGCAGGCACTGGAAACCCATATTTTACAACCGATACAGCGGGATCTCTTCGTGCTATTGAAATGAAAGCAGATGTTATTTTGAAGGGAACAAGGGTGGATGGAATTTATAATGCCGATCCAGAAAAAGACCCGACTGCCGTTAAATATGAAAAAATTTCTTTTCAAGATTGCATTTCAATGAACCTGAAAGTGATGGATATGACTGCATTCACCCTTTGTATGGAGAATAAGTTACCCATTATTGTATTTGATATGAATACCCCAGGTAATCTGCTTCAAGTAGTGGAAGGTATGAATGTAGGAACATTGGTAAGCTAGTTTCCACTTGTAAAATAATCAGGATATTTCCACCATCCTTTGGTAATTTCATTGCAAATGGCTAATAAAATTTTTGTTTTATTTTTTGTTCTGCTATTAGGTGGCTTTTGTACAGCACAGCAACATTTAACTTTAAATGATGCAATTGCAACTGCGCTTAAAAACAGTTACGATATTAAATTGGCTAAAGACAATCTCGAAATTGCTGGTATCAACAATCATATTGGTGTTGCTGGTGGTTTACCAGTTGTGAATGCTGCTGCCAACGACAATGAAACCGTAACCAGCATCAATCAAAAATTTCCCGACCCCGCTAGAAATGTAAAAAGAAGTGGGGTTAGTACCAATAATTTAACTGCTTCTATTACCGGTGGCATTTTATTGTACAATGGCTTTCGCGTTAAAGCAACCAAAAAACGCTTAGAAGAATTAGAGGCATTAAATCAAGATCTTCTCAATGTACAAATACAAAATACAATTGCAGAAGTAAGTACACGTTATTATGATATAGTGCGGCAGCAATATTTTTTAGGAACCATTGTTAAGTCGATGGAGGTTTCTAAACAAAGAATTACGATACTACAGAATAGAAAAGATATTGGTTTAGCCAATAATACAGATATTTTTCAAGCACAACTCGATTATAATGCACTTATTCAATCAGAAAAAGCGCAACAACTGGTGATTGATCAAGGAAAAACAGATTTACTCAACCTGATTTTTGTAAATCCTGATTCGGCTATTGTTATCAATGATACTATTGTAATTGATCAGTCTATTCAATTCAATCAAATCAAATCACTTGCAATAAAAAATCCAACTATAAAAGCGGCAGAACAACAGATCAAAATAAATGAGTTACTTGAAAGAGAAACGGCCGCACTTCGTTCCCCAACCTTAAGGGCTACTACTGGATTTAATTTAACCAACACAACAAGTGCTGCTGGATTTATTTTACAGAACCAAAGTTATGGCCCTTTTGTTGGCCTCAATTTAGCCGTACCAATTTACAACGGCTCTATCAATAAACGGTTACAAAAAGTGGCAGAAATAAATACCAGAATTGCTAAAACACAACGCAATGGTTTTATTCTTACAATTGAAACAGGAGCAACAAGAACTTTTCAAGCGTATTCCAATACTATTTCTCAATTAAAAACAGCACAGGAAAATTTAGATCTTTCCAAACGCTTGTTGGATCTGGTTTTACAGCGTTTTCAATTGGGGCAGTCCACTATTATAGATGTAAAAATTGCCCAACAAAGTTTCGAAAACGAATCCTACCGTTTGGTAAACTTGGCTTACACTGCTAAAATTGCAGAAATAGAGTTAAAGCGATTAGCCAATTTATTGCAGCCTTGATTCAACAAAACCCAATCCTTAAAACTAGCTTAATGATTGCTTAACAATTAAGCAATATTGGGTATGCATCTTCGCAGCCTAATATAAAAATAATGCAATCTAATTTTAAAACTTTGAGTCTTGCTACAATAGCATCACTTTCTCTAGCCTTTACATCTTGTAAAAAAAAGGATGAAGTTCTAGCAGCTTCATTAATTTCTTTTTCCAACAAATCGGTTACAAATCCATTAGTGAATGTGTTACCTGGATTTGCTGATGTAAAAGTATACAGTGTTATCGGGAGCGATGACGATATTCCAGCAAGTGCTGGTTATGTTTTTGGCGGATCTGCTGATGGTGCAGGATTTTTAAAAAATGCGGATGGAACTTTTACTTATCTAGTTAATCACGAAGATAACTTTGCTGTATCAAGACTAACATTAGATGCTTCATTAAAACCAATTAAAGGAGAATATATTTTAAATTCTACTGGTGGTTTATGGCGCTTATGTTCGGCAACTTTAGCAACACAAGCAGAGCATGGTTTTGGCCCTCTTTTTTTAACCTGTGGCGAAAGTGGAGAAGAATCAAGAACACATGGTGTTGATCCATTAGCGCTTAGCTTTAATCCTGGGCAATCCAAAGAATTAGCGGGCTTAGGAAGATGGAATGCAGAAAATGCAGTTCCCTTAAATAAAAATGCATTCCCCGGTAAAACTGTTATTGTAATTGGTGATGATGATTCCAATGCAGAAGGCGGTC
Organism: Sphingobacteriia bacterium; assembly: GCA_004294135.1. GTDB lineage: Bacteria > Bacteroidota > Bacteroidia > Chitinophagales > Chitinophagaceae > Sediminibacterium. The sequence goes on along the minus strand of RDZY01000016.1, from coordinate 66,381 downwards.
AGGTTGTTGTATATATAAGTGATAGAGTGGGAGATTTAATAACAGGATCTTTGTACGTAATGAAAAGAAGTAATAATAATTTTAAAGAGCGTGATATGGTAGAAGGGGCAAACTATGATGTAGAATTTGTGAAAATTGATAACGCCTCTACTTTAACAGGTCGACAATTAAATTTAGCTTCTGTAACTGCAAATGCTATTCGTTTTGGAAGAGTAGAAGACATTGATTACAGAAAAGGTTCTGCGGCCAATAATCGTGAGTTGTATTTTACAGTAACTGGTCAAAATAATACTGGATCAAATGCAGACAATTCTCGTAGCAAATATGGTCGTGTATATAAGTTGAATTTAAATGATACAGATCCTACAAAAGGTAAATTAGAAGTAGTTTTAGATGGTGACAATAGAACTGGAATTGCCAAGGATTTTCAGAATCCAGATAATATAATGGTTACACAAAATTTTGTTTATGTGCAAGAAGATCCAAATTCTGGATACAATGATCAAACACACGATGCATTGATTTACCAATATGATATTGCTTCCAAGCAATTAAAAAAAGTATTTGAGTTAGATCATAGGAGAAATGCTTCCGATGCAGCAAAGTATAATGTTCCTGGTTCTTCTTCAGGCTATCCTATTCCAACCGGAGCCCCCGCTACATCTGGTGGTTTTGGATCTTGGGAGTATGGTGCTATGATTGATATTTCAGAAGAAACAGGATCACCAAATACATTCTTATTATGTATACAACCACATACATGGACTGGCAATCGTTACCTCAACGCAGATAAAGGAACGATTAGAACTGCAGAGAGGCAAGCAAGTCAAATTGTTTTGATCAAAGGATTACCTAAGTAAGATCAACTCGTTTTATACTAAAAGGCACTGGATTATTCCGGTGCCTTTGTGAATTAATCTTATATGCGTAAACCCATTTTGTTAATAGTATTGGCTTTTATTGTGTTGATGGCTAATTATTGCTCTTCAACAAAGCTAACTGGTGTGGAAAAACTAAGTTTAGTTTATACCAATTATGTTGATTCGTTTTATGCTGTATCTCAACAATTCAACAATATAGTTCAAGAAAATGCTACTGATAGTAATTTGATAAGATGGCATTTTAGAAATTATAGAATAGCCTATAAAAAAATCGAATTATTTGTTGATTATTACTATCCATCAACTGCAAAAGCAATTAATGGCCCTGCTCTATTTGAAGTAGAGGCTGAGAATCCTGCAAAACCTAATCCTCCAAGTGGTTTTCAAGTACTTGAAGAAAAATTATTTCCTTTTTTTGATACTGGTTCTATTACTTTAATGAAAGAACAAGCAGCATTGATGGAATCTTTGGCGTTAAGATTAAAAGCCAGTTCAACAACTTTAACTTTTACCGACCAACACTTTTTTGATATTTTAAAAACCAGTATTATTCGTATTGAAACCATGGGCATAACTGGTTTTGATACTCCTATTTTACAATCTGCTATTAAAGAATTGCAAGTAAGTTTAGAAGCTTTGCGCGACTATACTAATACATACACGAAGGAAGAAGATTCAAATAAAGCTCTATTGCGTCTTTCATTTGCAATTGATTATTTAAAATCCAACCACTCTTTTGATGACTTTGATCGAGCTTTTTTTATTACTGAATTCTTGAATCCATTAAGTAATGATCTTGCCTTATTGCAGCAAAAACTGAATATCCCTTACTTCAATGAGTCGAGGCCCTTACATGTATCTGCAACCACAATATTCGATCGAAATGCTTGGAATGCTTGGTTTTATTCTCCCATACAAAAAGATGTATCGAATAAGCAAATGATTGCCTTGGGAGAAAAATTGTTTTATGATAATAGGCTCTCGCTCAATCAAACTAGAAGTTGTGCAAGTTGTCATCAAGCCAATAAAGCATTTACTGATGGGAAAATTAAGAGCAAAAGTTTTGATGGTAAAAAGTTGATCCTTAGAAATACACCAACAATTTTATATGCTGGGTTACAACCTTTACAATTTGCTGATTCAAGATTAGTGTATTTAGAAGATCAAGCTAAACAAGTGATAGAGAACCCCAATGAGTTGCATGGTAATTTAAAAATTGCTGCGTTAGTACTTCAAAAAGATCAATTAATGCAAGATCAATTTCTGCAATCGTATAAAGATAGTGCTATAAGCCCGGGTAATATTCAAACAGCAATAGCTGCATTTATTCGATCAAAATCTGTTTTCAATACCCCTTTTGATCAGTACATGCGCGGAAATAAAAAAGCAATGAGTGATGAGGCTGTGAAGGGCTTTAACTTGTTTATGGGAAAAGCCAAATGCGGTACTTGCCATTTTATGCCACTATTTAATGGAGTTGTGCCTCCTCATTTCAATACAATGGAATCAGAAGTTATAGGTGTGCCTTCTACTAATAAATCACCCTATACATTAGATGCCGATTCAGGTAAATATTCGATGTATCAATCCATGCTTCATTTGCATGCATTTAAAACACCAACAATTAGAAACGCATCCAAAACTGCACCCTATATGCATAATGGCGTTTATGCCGATTTGCAATCTGTATTAGATTTTTATAATAAAGGCGGAGGCAAAGGGTTAGGGATTAATGTAACGAATCAAACACTTCCATCAAATCCTTTGAATCTTTCAACAACAGAAATACAGGCAATTATTCAATTCATTGAAACATTAACTGATCAGTAATTTACCCCTTAATTTATAGGCTATTTCCTTGAATAGAAATAGCAAATTTTTTGAGATCTTTTGCCGCAGTGCCAGTATTAGGAATGCTATTTCCCATGGCCGTAAATTCACTCCCATGTACTGGGCATACATTTTTATTTTGTGTAAAAACCCAGTTTAAATTTCCGCCTGCGTGGCTGTAATATTGATCAACTGCTATAAATGATATTATTAAATTAACGCTTGCAACCCTTATAATACCAGTTGTCTTAATACAAGTTCGTCTTTTCAATTTATTTTTATTATAATTATACTACATGCAAAATAATTTACTATCAAACAATGATTAACTTTATATGATTATTTCATTCAATCATTTTAATAGTGCATCTATCATTAGATTCTAAATTGCCTTCGGTTGGCACTACTATTTTTACCGTTATGAGTCAGCTTGCAGCCGAATACGGTGCGGTTAATCTTGGACAAGGCTTTCCTGATTTTAGTATGAGTAATGATTTAATAATGCTGGTAAATAAAGCCATGCAAGATGGAAATAATCAGTATGCACATATGCATGGATTGTCTGCATTGAGAGTGGCAATAGCACAAAAATCGATTGCATTATACGGCTCAGAAATCAGTCCAGAAAATGAAATAACGGTAACACCTGGAGGCACTTATGCTATTTATACGGCGCTTACTACCGTGTTGAAAAAAGGAGACGAAGTTATTGTGTTTGAGCCTGCTTATGACTGCTATATTCCTACTATTGAATTGAATGGAGCAGTGCCAGTATTAATTTCATTGAAATATCCGGACTATTCTATTCCTTGGGACGAGGTAAAAGCAAAAATAAATTCTCGTACAAGAATGATCATGATTAATTCTCCCCACAATCCAACGGGATCAATATTAGGAAAAGCTGATATGCAACAACTATCAGTATTGGTAGCTAATACCAATATTATTATTTTAAGTGATGAGGTATATGAGCATTTAATATTTGATGGACACCAACACCAAAGTATTTTACGCTATCCTGAATTATTCTCCAGAAGCTTTGTATGTTTTTCCTTTGGTAAAACCTACCACTGTACTGGCTGGAAATTGGGCTACTGTATAGCACCAGATTACCTAATGAAAGAGTTTAGAAAAATTCACCAATACAATTGCTTTAGTTGTGATACACCCAAACAGGTTGCCTTGGCGGCTTATCTTCAAAATAAAGAAGTTTATTTATCATTGGGTAGTTTTTTACAATCCAAAAGAGATTTTTTTAGACAGTTAATGAATGATACACCTTTTAAATGTATCCCATCTCATGGTAGTTATTTTGAGTGTTACAGTTATGAAGGATTCAGTAAAGAGGGGGATAAGGAATTGGCTATCAAACTCACCAAAGAATATGGTATTGCAAGTATTCCGATTTCAGTTTTCTATAAAAATGGAGAAGATAATAAAGTACTCCGATTTTGTTTTGCAAAAAAAGAAGAAACCCTTGAAAAAGCAGTGAAAAAATTGCGCTTCTTATAATTTATACTACCTATTAATGCATATTTTACCGCTATTCAAAAGCCGTTTGTGTATTTGAAAGGCCTTGTAATAGTTGAATAAAAAATTTGGATGTTTTGCCTGCCTCTTTAAACCAGTCACTTTTCTATCTGCTAGCATTTGCTTAAGTAGAAACGTAAGAATGAAATGAATTGCATTTTTTGGAATAAGATTTGTTGATGGGTGACTGCTTTTAAACCACTCAAGGTGGTAGAGTTTTCTATATTTATACATAAATGATTATTTAATTAATCATAAATGTACAAATAAGCTAGTTTTTAGCCCATTTATTTAATCAATATTGTTTATTCCTTTACTGAATTGAAAAAAAATAATAAAAAATTTCATAGAGGTGAATTGCTGCAACAAGTTGTAGCTAGTGCTGGCATGTCTATAACCAACTTGGTAAGAAAAGCCGGTTACAGCAGATCAAGCTACTACAATCATATCAATGATCCGGAACTACCCATTGATATTTTATTAAATTACGGAAAAATTTTACACGTAGATCTGAGTATATACTTTCCCGAATTACTCGAGAATTTTGTAAAAGAGCCGAGTAACTTCTACTTGACTGAAACACCTCCGCAAACCCTTGAAGAAGCTGCAAAATATATAGATGAGTGGAAGTTTCGGTACTACGAATTACTTGAAAAACACCAGACTTTACTCGAGAAATATTTGAAGCTGAACGGATAAAATACCTGAATTTACTTATTATAAATAGTCTTAATACCCAAGTACCCCCGTATTAATACGGGGATATGTATATTAAATTTTTCGCAACTTGCTTTATTCAATCAATAAAAAACAACACAATGAGTAAACCAATTTCACTTCAACAGGGTATTAAAATGACTAGTTTCTACAGAATTCAAAAAGAACAAATCATAGCGCAAGCATTTCAGGGAAAGAAAATTTTAGCTACTTGTGAAACATTTAGTCGAAAAAGTATAGAGGATTTGTTGGCAAAGTCAGGTTGTGAAAAACTTAGAATCTACTATGGAATGGACGACGGGTTTAAAGTACATGCAATTTTGGTGGCCGTTAATGATGCCGACCAAGACATACTTCCTCCAGCAGATTCAGTTATCTCATTAGAAGCAGATCCTTATTTATGGAATGATTCGCGAAGATGCCCAGATGATTGTCCCCCAAGTTCTTCATTAAATTCCTAGTAATACTTATGTAAATAATGAACTATAAACTAACCGAATTTTTAGCCTATTTAATAGGGATTGCTGCAATAATTGGCTTGATAAAAATTAGAACCATTCATCAGGCTAATTATCCTTTCATTTTATTTTTATGGCTGGGTTTTATCAATGAAATTTTATCTACAATTTTTATAAGTTTGTATCATACCAATGTAATCAATAGCAATATTTATGTTTTGTTTTCTACAGTAATATTGTTGTATCAGTTCAAGTGCTGGAATCTTTTCTCAGATAAAAAAAATTTCTTTTTATTTTTAGCGCTGAGCATTGCACTTTTTTGGATATATGAGAATTTTATTTTTTCCTCTTTTTATATTTTTAATGGTTATTCTAGAGTGATTTTTAGCTTATTGATTATACTGATGAGTATACACTCAATTAGATCAGTTGTATCAAAAAAGGGTCAAAAATTAGCCCAGAATCATATTTTTATTGCTTGTATTAGCCTGATATTCTTTTATACTTCTAAAGCAATAGTAGAAATTTTTTGGATTAATGGGCTTAATTCCAGCAAAATTTTTCGAATTCAGTTGCACAGAATCAATGTTTATGTAAATTTAGTAACCAATATCTTTTATGTAATAGTCATATTATGGATGCCAAAGAAGCAAAAATGTACTTTTCAATACTCATTGCAATAGCATTGGTGGGTGCAATTATTTTTTTCTTAGCAGTATTAATTATTCAACAACAGCATACAAACCTAGAATTACGAAAGGCAAATTCCTTAGCAGGAATTAATGCAATGGAAAAAGAAAGAGCTAGAATAGCATCTGATTTGCATGACGACCTTGGCCCAATTTTATCAGTAATTAAATTTCAACTTGGGAATGCCATTTATAGTTCTAAAAATCAATTTTCATACCTCTTAAATGCGAGCGATCAACTAGATGAAATACTGATGAAGCTTAGAGAAATATCGAATAACCTCTTACCAACAATCTTAGAGCGAAAAGGAGCATTTGCGGCAATACAAGAATTAATTTATTCACTGGAACAATCTAATCCGTTGCAGATATTTTTTAGTTATCCTCCATTGCTAACAATGGACAAAAATCAAGCAATTCAGATTTTTCGAATTGTTCAAGAGGCAGTGAATAATGTTTTCAAACATGCTAAGGCTCGACAAATGAAAATTATATTTAGTGAGTATAAAAAAAAGCTGGTACTTGTTTGCTCAGATGACGGCATAGGATTTAATGTAAGCAATGAAGTTGAACCATATACAGGAAGAGGATTCAGTAGCATTCAAAATAGAACTGATTTAATGAATGGTATTTTCTATCTATATTCTGAAAAAGGGAAAGGAACAATTCTAACCATTGAAATTCCAATAAAATGAATTACCTACAAAATCCAATTAGAATTGCCATAGCAGATGACCATGAAATTTTTAGGAATGGGTTTAAATTATTACTAAAAGATCAACCAGAAATGCAGTTGCTAGGCGATGCTGAAAACGGAATTGAACTTTTAAAACTTTGTAAAACTGAATTTCTTGATATTGTATTTGTAGACATACAGATGCCAAAAATGAACGGAATAGAATTTTGTAAGCAATTGCGATTGGCTAACTTAAAAACCAAGATTATAGCACTTTCTATGTTTAATGATGATGACTTAATTGTTTCAATGCTTGGTGCTGGTGCTAGTGGTTACTTACTTAAAAATACAAATCGACAAGAATTGCTAAGAGCAGCAGTAGCAGTACATGAAGGTAGAAGCTATTACTGTAATTCTATCGAAAAAAAATTAACCTACTTAATTTCAAATAACCGTTATCATCCGCATAGAAAAAATAGCGCAATTGATTTAACTGAAAGAGAAATAGAAGTGTTAATACTTATTTGTAAGCAGTTTAGTAATAAAGAAATTGCAAAAAAGCTTAGAATTGGTATAAGGACTGTTGAAAGCTATCGAGAAATATTATACAACAAAACCTATGCTAAAAATTCAGCAGGTCTTGTTGTTTATGCAGTAAAAAATAGGTTGTATGATCCTCATGAATTTGAATGATTACCATTTTCCATCCCCATCAAGAAGATTTCCTAATCCACCTAATATACTACCTTCCTCTTTTCTATGAACGGTAGCATATTGTAAAATTCTACCCGCCAATCGACTAACTGGTAAGCTTTGAATCCATACCGTTCCTGGTCCAGTAAGCAATGCAAAGAACAAGCCTTCGCCACCAAAAATTGTATTCTTAATTCCTCCAACAAACTGTATATCATAGGCAACAGATGATGTGAAGCCAACAATACAGCCGGTATCAATTTTAAGAACTTCGCCTGGGTTTAGTTGCTTCTCAAATACATGCCCTCCAGCGTGCATAAAGGCCATTCCATCGCCTTCTAATTTCTGCATAATAAAACCTTCACCACCAAATAACCCTGTCCCTAGTTTTCGTTGAAATTCAATACCAATATTTACCCCTTTGGCAGCACAAAGAAAAGTATCTTTTTGGCAAATGATTCGGTTATTGAAACGAGATAAATCCACTGGAATTATTTTTCCTGGATAAGGGGATGCAAAACTAACCCTTCTTTTTCCTTGATTTATATTGGTAAAAGCAGTCATAAAAAGACTTTCACCTGTCAATACTCTTTTACCTGCGTTTAATAATTTCCCCAATATGCTGGTATTTTGTTGACTACCATCACCAAACATAGTCTCCATTACTATTCCATCTTCCATCATCATAAAAGCACCTGGCTCAGCAACAGCAGTCTCATTGTAATCTAGTTCTACTTCTACATACTGCATTTCCTCTCCAAAAATTCGATAATCTATTTCATGATTGTTTTTCATTTTCTAAATTTTAACAGGTGATTGTTTCATTTGGCCAAACCATACTTTTTTCCCTTGAATTCTTCTTACCAAAAGCATTAGGCCAACAAAGATGAAAAAGAATGGCCCAGCAAACCCCAATAGTGCAATGTATTTGGTGCCATAAAATTTTTCCATTGGCCTACGTAATCTTTCTGAAATTAGGTACATACTTGGTACCATAATTAAGGTAAGAAAGAAGGAAAAAATAAGCCCAAAAATAATTGTCCAACTCAAAGGCCCCCAGAATACTACGCTATCGCCACCCAAGAAAATCTTAGGATTCAAATGCTGGAACATGGAAACAAAATCAATATTAAAACCAATTGCTAAGGGTAACAATCCAAGAATGGTTGCCAATGCTGTTAGTAATACTGGAATAATCCGAATTTTACCAGCTTCAATTGCTGCTGCCCTTGTTTTATATCCACGGCCTCTTAACTCATCGGTAAATTCAATTAATAAGATCCCATTTTTAATTACAATACCTGCGAGACCCACAATACCAACCCCAACCATTATAGTAGCCATTGTCATGCCTGTTAGTGCATAGCCCATGAATACCCCAATAATAGAGAAAAATATTTCTGTAAGTACTATAAATGGTTTACTAAGACTATTGAATTGTAATACTAGAATTAAGAAAATCATTAGTAGAGCTGCTACCATAGAAGTTCCGAGGAAGGTTAATGTTTCCGCTTGTTGTTCACTTTCTCCAGTCTGACGAATGGTTACATCAGCAGGTAGCTGTGTTTTCGATTTAAATATTTCTATTTTTTTAGCCAGTTCTGCATTTACCACAGGTGTTAAAGAAGGATCGGTAACATTTGATTGAATCTGAATGGTACGTTTAAGATTTTTTCTTTTAACGCCACCAGTGGTATTGGTATAGTCAATGGTAGCAACACTATTCAATGGAATCTGTTTAACTTGACCACTATTGAAGTCACGAAAAACAATGCGCATATTCATCAAATCATTAATATTATTACGAGCAATATCTTTATAGCGTAGTTGAATTTTATATTCATCTTCTCCATCTTTTAATTTACTTACTTCCTTACCAAATACTGCAGTACGAAGCTCCATACCAATTTGAGCAGTACTTAATCCTTCAGCAAGTGCCCGTTGACGATTGATATTTACTGTAATTTCTGGATTGTTTAAATCTACATCCATTTGTAAGTTTTCAATTCCAGGAATACGATTGGTATCCAGATGATTTTGTAATTCGTATGCAACTTTTGCAATAGACTCAAAATTATCGCCTACAATTTCAATATTTACTGGTAATTCAGTCGGAGGCCCACTATCTTCTTGACCCACTTCAATAGATGCACCAGGAATACCATTCATCTCTTTTCTAATTGCAGTTAAATAGGTAGCACTACTCTTTCCATGCCTTTTTTCAAATTCAATAAAGGATATTTGAATTCTACCTAAGTGTGATTGGGTGCTTCTGTTATTATCACTTGGGTTATTGGCACTTACGGCAACATTAGAGATCACACTTTCTACAATACTGCCAGGTATATCTGGTTTATTATCGCCTAATATTTTATAAACCCTATTTTCTAAAATGCGCACTACTGAATCGGTTGTATGTGTTTTTGTACCGATAGGCATTTTTAAATAAACGTAAATGAAATTTGGATCTCCACTAGGGAAAAACGGCTTGGGATTATTTCTTATAACCAATAAAAATAATGAGATAGGGAATAAAAGAAACAGTCCCAACATCAACCATCCTGGACGAAATCCTGTAAGTAAATACTTCAGTAGTTTCTCATAGCGATTCATTAATCCAGGCAATAATTTTTCTTGGAAATAATGAATGATTCCTCTTAATAAAAATCTTTCCAATAAAAACAAGAGATCCATACAAATCAAGAAATTCCCAAATCCATGCCAGCCGGCAATATTAAATAGCACACCAAAAGCTGCAAATGCCCAGAACCACCACTTTTTAAAAATAGCTTTTTTGGGTTCTTCAAATTCGCGTCCTTCAGGTTTCATAAAGCTTACTGCAAAAACTGGATTGATGATGAAGGCAACTATCAAAGAAGCAGTTAATGTTAAGATAAGCATGGTTGGCAGGTAAATCATGAACTTGCCAATCAGCCCCTTCCATAATAACAACGGGAAGAATGGTGCCAATGTTGTTGCGGTACCAGCCAGCACGGGAATAAATACTTCACCAGCAGCTTCTTTAGCTGAACGAACAATTTTTACTTTTCCATTATTGTAAATACGGTGTGTATTTTCAATAACCACAATGGCATCATCTACTATAATTCCTAGCCCAAATAATAGTGCAAATAATACAATAAAATTTAAGGTTACGGGTGATCCTACAATTGAATCTGCTAGTGGTAAAAATAGAAAAGATACAAATACAGAAAGTGGTACACTTAATGCAACAAAAAATGCATTTGTAACACCCATAAAAAACATAAGAATCAGCAATACCAATAAAAAACCAATAATAATGGTATTCACCAATTCGTTGAAAGAGGTCCTTGTTTTTTTGCTCTGGTCGCCCGTAATTAATACTTTAAGGTCTTTTGGCAGTTCTTGACTGGCTTGCATTTCAGCAACAATTTTTTTAACTCCATCTGCTGTATTGATCAAATTTTCACCTGATCTTTTTACAATATTAAGTGTAATAACATTTGCTCCACCTAATCTAGCATAGCTTTCAGTCTCTTTTACTGTATCAATAATTTGTGCAATATCTTTTAAATAAATAGGAGCGCCTAGTACGTTTTTTATTTGAATATTGGTCATGTCAAAAGCAGAACTAAACTGGCCTTTTACCTTAATATTTCGGTTCATCTCACCTACTTTTACCAAGCCGCCGCTGATGTCTTTGTTTTCATAATTCACAGCCGTTTCAATATCACGAAAAGTAATTCTTGCCGCGGCCATTTTTGCTGGATCAATATTAATTTGTATTTCTCTTTCTGGTGCCCCAACAATTTCTGCCCTGCTCACTTCTTTCATCTCTTCAAATCGATCTTGCATTTTATCTGCATATCGTTTTAGTTTTACGCCATCAAATTCACCGCTGAGATTAACGAACATGATGGGAATTTCGCTGAAAGCAAACTCTTGCACATTGGGCTGTGTAGTTAGGTCGTTGGGTAAATCGGTTTGTGCTCTATCAACTGCATCTTTTACTTTTTGTTTAGCAACTTCAGTTTTGATATCGGTATCGAACTCAATAACAATCAAGCTGAAATCCTGTTGCGAAGTAGATTGAATCTTATTCACTTTAGCACCACTGATTGACTTTAGTTGTTTTTCAATGGGACGGGTTACCAGATTTTCAATATCCTTAGGAGAATTACCAAAATACACTGTACTTACCGAAATGGTTGGTACTACAATATCGGGAAACTGTTCTTTGGGTAGGGTATTGAATTTATTCAATCCATACAAAGAAATGAGGATTGTAATTACGTATACCGCTGTTTTATTATCAACTGCCCAACTGGTAGGCTTAAACGCTTTGAACTTTTTGGCAATGCCTTCTATGAATTTCATAAACAATCTTTTGATGGAAGCAGAACTGCTTCTGTTCACAATTTATTTTGCTAATACGGTCAATAATTGCCCCTCGTAAATATTCTGATAACCTTCTGTTATCAATTGATCGCCTGCGTTAAGACCTGATTTAATTTCAATGAGCTGGCCATTAACCTCGCCTACAACAATCATTTTTTTTCTTGCCATTAACTTATTGCCATTGGCTACTGCTATATAAACATATTTACCTTTTTCATCTGTCTGCACTGTATTTATATTTACAGCAATAGCATTAGTAGCTTCATAATCTAAAAACTTAATTTGTGCCAATTGATTTGGACGAATATTGGCATCATAAGGAATTTTCACTTCCACTTCAAAACTTCTATTATTTGCATTAATAGATCTGCTGGCAGTTGCTACTGAACTATTAAATACTTTATTAATATCTGGTAAATTAATAATGACTTTGGAACCTTGTTTAATTTTGCTGCTGTAATTTTCTGGTATTTCTGTAGTCACTTTCATAGCAGCAGTATTTACAATTTTAATCTGTGGCATTACGCCTGCTATGCCAGCAAAAATTTCACCAACTCGCACATTTAATTCGTCAACTACTCCTGCTACATCAGCTGTTACATTGGTGGCTCTAAGTTGTTCTTCTGCAACTTTAATTTGTTCTTCACCAGCAGCAATTTGTCGCTCTAAAGATTGTACATTGTTCTTTGCAGAAATTAATTGTACTTCTGTTCCAATTCCCTCTTTCCATAAATTATTTTGACGTTGATAGATGTCTTTTGCAAAGCTGAGTTGTGTTTTCAAAGTCTCTAAACTTTTTTGAGCTGCAATTACAGATTGCTTCATTACTGCGTCGTCCAGCTTAATAAGCAACTGACCCTGCTTAACCATATCCCCTTTTTTAATAAAGATGGAGCGAACTTGACCAGGCCCCATGCGTGGAGAAACATAAGAAATATTATCGGAGGTAACATTGCCCTGCAAGTCAATATAATGTGCAAAATATTGCGCAGTAACAGCAGAGATGCCAACTAATTTAGCCACACTATTTGAAGAACTGGTATCGAGTTTTGCGATTTCAGACTCTAAATTTTTAATTTGATTGGTCAGTGTGTTTTGTTGCGTTTTTAATTTCTCTAACGCATTTTTTTTATCAGCAAGGGGATTGTTTTTTTCTGAATTGCTGCCACAACTGATGAATACCAGTAGGGTTGTTCCAATGAACAGTGATTGTAGTATAGTTTTCATAAACATGGTTTGAATGTTGGTAATTATAGTTTTCCGGTAGCCGTTAAAAAATCAACTCTCGCAATAATTGCATCGTATAATGCACTGATATAATTAGTTTGAGCTGTTTTTAAATCAAGATCCGCCGCATTGATTTCTGTGTTAGAACCGGTACCTGCTTCAAATTTCTTTTTGGTTTGGGTATATACACGTTCGGCGAGATCCATATTTGTTTTTTGAAAGTCCATTGTAGCAATGGCAGATTGATATTTTAGTTTTGACTGCTCTACGGCAATATCAATATTAAGTTTTAGGTTGTCAATTTGATAGTCAGTCTGTTGTAAATCAATCCTAGCTTTCTTTATTCTAGCGTCTCTAGCAAAGCCATCAAAAATAGGAACCGCTATATTTAAGCCAATAGATGATGATGTAAACCAATCGCCTTTATTAAAAAAATTAAACTGATTTCGTTGTGCAATTTTACTGTATTGCGCTCCAAGAGCTACTGTAGGTAAGGCACTGAGTTGATAGCGTTTTACGTTGTATTCATTCAGTTTTTTTGCCAACCCTAAATACTGAAAATCTTGTCGATCGTTGTAATTGTATGCAGTGCTGGTAATATCTTCTTTTAGTTGTTGGTAGTTGAGAGAATCGGTGAGTACCAAAGTGTCAGCAGCAGGCATACCCATTAGGGTTTTCAAACCAAGGTATCCCATCTGAATGGAATTCAGTGCTTTTAGTTTTTCGGTATTTAGGTTGGTAAGTTGAACTGCAATTTTATCAATATCAATTCTTTCAGCAAAACCGTTTTTATATAAAGCTTTTACATCGTGTTCCAGTTTTTTCAGTCTAGTTATATTGGCATCTAGTAAATCAATCTGCGTTTTACTTACTACCAATTGATAGTATACTTTGTAAACATTCGATTTAATAATGGTTTCGGTTACTTTAGATCCGGTAGTTTGAAATTCGATAGCAGCTTTGCGCGCTTGTAGTCCTACAAAAACCTGACCATCAAACAAAAGTTGTTGAAGACTTATGCCAGCACTCGCATTCCATTTGGTGCCAAATTGCGCTTGAATAAAGTCAAAATTACCTGGAAATTTTATGGGATTGCCACTACCATCTTTTACGCCTTCATCTACCAGCACTTGATAGGTAGCTGGCGAAATAAAATTGGGTAAAGTTTGTACGGCAATATTAGGGAAGTGCTGGGTACCAATACTACCAGTAAGGGAAGGCAAAGCCGCAGCAGTAATTTCTCTATTGGTTTGCATTTGAGTTTGAATGGCTAAAAGTGCAATTTTCACTTGTACATTGTTTTTATTGGCATAAACCACTGCTTGTTCAATGCTCAATTCGTGTTTTGCAACAGTTTTTTGAGCACCAGCCGTAGAAGCCAGTAAAACCATGCAGAGCCATATGACCTGTTTTTTAAAAATGCTCATAATTGGTTGTTTTTTTCGCGTTGCTTTTTATACTTAATTATTAATTTCTCTCCCTTTGGGGTGCAAATACCGTAGAGAAAATGTTCCATTATAATCATTTCTACCTGTAACAATGTGTACTTATTTGGAGGGAATAGTTCGGGATTGAATGCAAAAAAAATGCTTTCAATACGGAACTTAGCAATAATATCAGGATCAAGATCTTCACGATAATGACCTTCTTCCATCCCCTTCTCCAAATTAGCTTTGATGACTTTATAAAGGAACTTATTTTTATGATCGTTCATTTTTTCAAAAGCAATTGGATGGTATTTCTCCATCTCAAAAATGATGGCTGGATTCATAGTGCTGAACATTTCTTGCATCATATCAATGGCCATAAATACTTCATGAACTGCATTCTCACTTTCTGCGCTATGCTTAGAACATTCAACCAGATCATTATCAATTTCTTGTTGAACTACCGCTGCTACTAAGGAATCTTTATCAGTATAATACTGATAAATTGTTTTCTTACTTACGCCCAAAGAAGAAGCGATATCGTCCATAGTAACACTCTTCAGACCATATCTGAAAAAAAGTTCTTGGGCTTTTATGGTAATCCTTTGCTCCATTATTTTATTTAATTCGAGGACAAAACTATGGAAACTATTTTTGTAACCAAAGTTTCCAAGTAACTATTTAGATTAAATTATTATTAAAAGCCGCATTTTCGTGATGAAAGGCGAGCTTTATAGGTGTAAGTATTTTAAAAATTTGTAAGCATTTTCAAAACTATATATCTTATTGTATCTTGCATCACCAAGCAATGGGCTGCTTATGACCATCCGCGAATTTTTAAAACGGCTTCTTCAATTCTTTTTTCAGGGATTGATTGTACTCGCTCCAATTGGTATTACCTCTTGGGTAGTCATCAGTTTGTTTAATGTAGTGGACGATATTCTTCCCAATATTGTTCGCACGCTGGCACCAAGTCTTATAAAAAGAGACGCCGAAGGCAATCTTATTAGGCTACCTGGTTTGGGTTTTATTGTAGTGATATCATTGGTATTATTGGTAGGATGGCTTTCTTCTCTTTTTGCTGTTGGCCGATTGGTGGCTTTATTAGATACGGTGCTGGAAAAAACACCTGGTATTAAATTTATTTATTCATCAGTAAAAGATTTTCTAGAGGCATTTGCAGGCAATAAAAAGAAATTCGATAAACCAGTACTTGTAAATGTTGATGCTGCTGATATCTGGCGAATTGGTTTTATTACCCAGCAAAGCAGTGCAGATTTTGGGCTGGAAGATCATGTAACCGTTTATGTGCCTCATTCCTATGCCATTTCAGGCATCACTTATATGGTACCCAAAGACCATGTAAAACCCCTTCCAAATATAAGCGCATCCGATGCAATGAAGTATACAGTTTCTGGCGGTGTTACGGACATGCACGATTAACTTTGCCCCATGGTTATAGCAGTGAATGCCATTTTTTTTCAGCCGAATTTATTAGAAGGCTATGGAAACTATGCTAATGAAATTATTAGTCGCCTGGTTGAATCACACCCTGAACATGAGTTTGTATTGGTATTTGATCGTGCATACAGTCACCCATTTTTCACTGCACCAAACCTTAAATCTATTCAAGTAGGTCCGCCAGCTCGCCACGTTCCTGCTTTTTTGTACTGGTACAATATAAGTGCGGTATTGGCACTAAGAAAAATAAAGCCTGATATATGGGTGCAGCCTTACGGATTCTGTAGCCTTACAAGTAAAACACCTCAACTATTGGTGATACACGATCTTGCTTTTCATCATTTCCCGCTTCAAATAAGTTGGCTTCAGCGCTGGCATTATAAAATATTTACGCCCCATTTTTTGAATAAAGCCGCTAATATTGTCACCGTTTCTGAGTTTTCTAAAAAAGATATTGAGCAACAATATCCGCTTACAACCAAGCCAATAAAAGTAATCAGCGGTGCGGCAAGAAAGGGTTTTGTACCCATTAGCTGGGAAGAAAAAGAGCAGTTAAAAGAGGCTTATACCGATGGGTATGAATTTTTTTTATGTGTAGGTGGAATTAGCCCTCGTAAAAATATGATGAACCTGCTTAAGGCATTCTCTTTATTTAAAAAATGGCATAAAACTAATATGAAATTGGTTTTTGTAGGTAGACTTGCTTGGCATTACCGAGCTTTTCAAGAGAAATTGAAGACCTACAAATACCGAAATGATGTAATTCTTACGGGTTATTTAGCAGATGCAGTACTGCAAAAATTAACCGCTTCGGCTTACGCCTCGCTGTATATATCTGATTTTGAAGGTTTTGGACTGCCGATAGTAGAAGCCATGCAATCGGGTGTTCCGGTAATAACTGCCAATAATTCAAGCATGCCAGAAGTAGGGGGTGATGCAGTTTTATACGCAGATGCAAAAAATCCGGCAGCAATAGCCGAACAAATGCAAATAGTTTATAGGGATGAAAAAATTCGAGAAACACTTATTCAGAAAGGATTACAAAGAGCCGTTCACCATAATTGGGATACTGCCGCAGAACTATTTTGGCAGGAAATTCTTAATACAGTAACCGTTAAGCCATAAATTTGCAGTTTTAAAGAAAAGCTAGTATGAAATGAGCCATAACAAGAATTTGCAGCCAACCAAAATTTTGATTAGCGAATTCCATGTGGCAAATGAAATCAATAAATATTAACACATGAAATGAGCCATAACAGGAATTTGCAGCCAACTAAAATGTTGATTAGCGAAACGAAGTTCAGCGAAGCTAATTCCATGTGGCAAATGAAATCAATAAAAATCAATACATGAAACAATCAAATATTACCGTTGATATAGTACTCGACGAAAATAAAGTACCCCAATCCATCGAATGGATTGCTACCGACAGTACCGCCGATATGAAACAAAAAGCCAAATCAATGATGCTGGCATTTTGGGATGGAGCAGATAAAACTGCATTGAGGATTGACCTCTGGACAAAAGATATGATGGTAGATGAAATGGCCGATTTCTATTACCAAACTATGATGGGTATGGCAGACACTTATCTTCGTGCCACACAACAGCAGGAACTGGTAGATGATATGAAGAATTTCGCAAAAGAGTTTTATAAAAAATTTCGCGCCACACAAATTAATCAAACAAAATAACCTAGTATATGAGCTTAGAAGAACAAGTAATGGGTAAATTGAAAGATGCTATGAAAGCCAAAGATGAAGCAGCTTTACGTGGGTTGAGGGCTATAAAAGCAGAAATCATTAAAGTAAAAACAGAGCCTGGTGCAAACGGAATAGTAACCACTGAAGGAGAACTTAAATTATTGCAAAAACTGGTGAAGCAACGCAAAGATTCGCTGACCATTTTTCAACAGCAAAACCGAGCCGATTTGGCACAAAAAGAAATAGAAGAAATTGAGGTAATAGAAAAGTTTATGCCAGCCCAATTATCACCAGAAGTGTTGGAACAAACAATTGCCGCCATTATTGCGGAATTGGGCGCAACCTCACCACAAGATATGGGTAAGGTGATGGGTGCAGCCAGCAAACAACTTGCGGGTAAAGCTGATGGCAAAGCAATTGCTGATACCGTTAAGGCATTATTGACTAAATAACTATATGTTGATCGATACCTGTTTAATAGCATTGATTGTTTTGGCAATCATTAAAGGTTGGAAACAAGGACTTGTAGTGGCAGCTTTTTCTTTTGCAGCAGTATTTATTGGAATGGCCGCAGCTATAAAAATGAGTGCAATAGTAGCCAAATGGTTGAGTGATTCGGTGAGTATAAATATAGGTTGGTTGCCTTTTTTAGCTTTTATTGTAATCATGATTGTAGTAGGAATACTGGTTAGAATTGTCGCTAAAATAATTGAAACTACCCTTAAATTTTCTATGCTTGGATGGGTAAATACCCTCGGCGGAATAATTTTATATACGGTTCTTTACATCAGTATTTTTAGCGTCTTAATATTTTATCTAGAAAAGATGCACCTCCTCAAACCTACTGTTATACAGCAATCTGTTGGATATACTTATATTCATTATTGGGGGCCTAAATCAATTGATTTTTTTGGCAAAGCAATTCCCCTATTTAAAGATATGTTTAAAGAGTTAAGCATTTTTTTTGAGGCAGTTGGAAAGAAGCTTGACTAATGCTTTTGAACCAACTCTACAATTGAAATATGCCTTATTTTACCTACTTTAGCAGCGATTGCACTGCTGAACGGGAACTAATTGTCTATTTTAGGTAATTTGTACCCTTTTTTGGCTTTATTTGTACAAGTGCCACGTTTTTAAGAAAAATAACCCAATGAATTACGAGTTAAAACAAGCGGATAAGTTTAAATTCATAGAAGAAGGCGAAGGGGAAACCTTGTTGCTGCTGCATGGTTTATTTGGTGCAATGAGCAATTTCGAACACCTCATCGAATATTTCAGAAAGCAATTTCGAGTGGTAGTGCCCATTCTCCCTCTTTTTGACCTTGATATTTTTCATACTACAGTTGGAGGGTTAGAAAAATATGTCCAAAAATTTATTGAATGCAGAAAGTATACCAATATCCACTTGCTGGGAAATTCCTTAGGAGGTCATGTGGCATTGGTACACGTACTTAAACACCCCGAACATATTAAAACCCTTATTCTTACAGGTAGTAGCGGACTGTTTGAAAATGGTATGGGCGACTCCTATCCGAAAAGAGGCGACTATGAGTATATTAAGAAAAAAACACAGATTACCTTTTACCATCCAGAAACCGCCACCAAAGAATTGGTAGATGAGGTTTTTGAGATTACCAATAACAGAATTAAAGTCATTAAAATTATTGCACTGGCAAAAAGTGCCATCCGCAATAACTTAGGCGAAGAACTCAACCAGATAAAGCAACCAACCCTATTAATTTGGGGTAATAATGATACCGTAACACCACCTTTTGTTGGGAAAGAATTTAATAACTTAATTCCTAATAGCGAACTTCATTTTATTGATCAATGTGGTCACGCTCCTATGATGGAAGTGCCAGATGAATTCAATCGTATTTTAGGTGTTTTTTTAGCGCAACACGCAACCAAACCTAATGTTGGAGCGTAATTGATTCAATACAACTGTATTCAATGCTTGTATCGCAATTGTTAAATACCAGTTTCCCTTCGCTGAATATTGCAGATAAAGTAATATTTGCCCTTCAGCTCATGGATGATTATGACCTACTTCACCTTCCTCTGGTGAGTGAGGATAAACTCTTGGGCGTTGTTGCCAAAGAAGATTTATTAGACATGGATGAAGCAAGCCAATTATCCGCTGAGTTAATTAAGCCATTCTATATTAAACAAGAAGAACATTTTTTAGGCGCAATTCGGTTGATTGCTAATAATGAACTCTCCTTGCTACCCGTGGTAAACGCGCAGATGGAACTAACTGGGGTTCTATTAACCAAAGAATTACTCAAAACCATTTCCATATTTGTAGGAAATGAAGATCGAGGCGCAGTAATTGTACTGGAAACAGATAAACGTAATTTTTCTTTTGGTGAGTTGAGCCGCTTGGTAGAAACCAATGATTCCTATATTACCCAACTTAATACTTATACAGAAGCAGGTACAGGATTGGTGATTATTACCCTAAAGATCAATCGAATAGAGGTATCAGATATAGTAGCTACTTTTCAACGATATGACTATACCGTGCGTTATTATTTTGGCGAAGAAGAATATGCCAATGAATTAAAAGAAAACTACCAGCACCTACTCTCTTACCTTAATATTTAAAAGATTATGAAATGAGCCATTACCCAATTTGCTTTCAAAGAAAATATTTGTCAGCGAATTTTATGGCTTATCAGGATTTCTTGAGAAGGTTAAAATTATTAAAAATAAACGAATGAAGGTAGCTATTTACAGTCGTGGACTAGATATTGAACAGGAAAATCCATTGCTTATTTTATTGGAAGAACTGAATAAACACGATACACAGATCCTTATTTATAATACCCTTACCGAGCAATTTCATATACCAGAACATTTATCGGCCAAGCTAAAAGTATTTTCGGGTTATAACGACTTAGATGAATCAATAGATTGCATCATTAGTCTCGGTGGAGACGGTACCATGCTGGATGCAGTTACCCTAATTAAAGAAAAAAATATTCCAGTACTGGGTATCAATTTCGGACGCCTTGGATTTTTGGCCAGCATCAGCCGCGAAGAACTAAAAGTAGCCGTAGATGCGCTGGTGAATCATACATTTATTATTGATAAAAGAACCCTAATACATTTAGATTCTAATATTCCATTATTTGTAGACGCGCCTTTTGCACTCAATGAATTCACCATTCATAAGCGGGATATTTCACCAATGATTAAAATTCATACTTATATGAATGGAGAATTCATTAATACGTATTGGGCGGATGGATTGATAGTATCAACTCCAACAGGCTCAACGGGTTATAACCTAAGTTGTAATGGTCCAATTGTATTTCCAGATTCATCTAGTTTGGTTATCACCCCTATTGCACCGCATAATTTGAATGTTCGTTCTATTGTAGTGCCAGATAATAATATTATTTCTTTTGAAGTAGAGGGTCGGGCCGATCAATTTATTTGTGCCATGGATGCCCGCAGGGAATTGGTGTCAAAGTCGGTTCAATTGGCAATTCGAAAAGAGAAATTCAGCGTGAATTTGATCCGGTTAAATGAAAATACTTTTCTGTCTACGCTGCGATCCAAGCTTACTTGGGGTCTAGATAAAAGAAATTAACATTT
Source organism: Sphingobacteriia bacterium (assembly GCA_004294135.1). Taxonomy (GTDB): domain Bacteria; phylum Bacteroidota; class Bacteroidia; order Chitinophagales; family Chitinophagaceae; genus Sediminibacterium. Next base: position 45,106 of record RDZY01000016.1, on the reverse strand, counting down.
ATGGTATTGATTTTTGGTGCTATTTTACAGTAAACTCAATATTTCGTTTTATCCTATGTATAAAAAAAGGTTGATAATAGTCCTGATGATTATAACCACATTAGCTGCCAAAGCCCAGCTCATGGAGAGTTTTGTGCATACTGGAGAAATCGGTATTGGAATTGGGGCTGGTCATTATTTTGGAGATTTAAATCCTTCAGCAAGGCTGAATAGGCCTAAAACCGCTGTCGGCTTGTTTTTCAGAAAACAAATCTCCAATTATATCAGCTTGCGGGTATTTGGAGAATATACTATGCTTGGCTATTCGGATCGATACAGTGAAAATCCCATTCAACGGAGACGTAATCTTAGTTTTAATAACAATATTTGGGAATTAGGCCTTTCGGGTGATTTTAATTTTTTCCGTTTTCAACCCGGATTCGAGGGATTTGAGTTCACTCCATATATCGGGCTTGGAATAAGTGCTTTTTCTTACGACCCTTATGCTTTTTTAAATGGAGAAAAATATATGTTGCGAACCTTAGGAACGGAGGGGCAAGGGTCGGCCTTGTATCCCAATAGAACCATATACAATCCAATTGGAATAAGTATTCCCTTTTCTTTTGGAGTAAAGTATGCCCTCAATACCCGGACTAATTTTTTTGCTGAAATCATTTATCGCTTTACCAATACCGACTACCTAGATGATGTAAGCGGTGCTAGTTTTGCACCAGACGCATTTCAACCACTGCCAGATGGATCGCCATCACCTGGATTTTTATTACAAGACAGAAGCTATGAAACAGGTAGTTCTATTGGAATTAAAGGCCGCCAGCGAGGCAATAGCTTAAAAAAAGACGCATTTGCTACCTTAAAATTGGGACTCTCTTTCAATTTGCAGACCTATCGCTGCCCCACTAACTAGACAAAACAAGGTTTTAGGTATTTTAAATCCTTAGAAACCATTGATTTTGCTAATTTCGCAGACTAAAATTAACCCATGGTTAAAAAGGAGGATCTTTTATCCACCATTGATAAGGAGTATTTGCCCAGTCATATCGCCATCATTATGGATGGTAATGGGCGTTGGGCAGAAGAAAAAGGCCAAGAAAGATTATATGGTCATTTTCATGGGGTAGAGAGTGTGAGGAATATTGTAGAAGGAGCGGCGGAACTGGGTATTGGCTACCTAACTTTGTATGCGTTCAGTACCGAAAACTGGGATCGCCCAAGACAAGAGGTAGATGGACTGATGGGTTTATTGGTAGATACTATTCGAAAAGAAGTGCCCATTCTAAATAAAAATAATATTCGATTGCATGTAATTGGAGATATGAATATGTTGCCCGCATTTGCACTAGAAGAATTGCAGGAAGCACTTCATTTAACTGAAGGAAATACTGGACTCAACCTTATTATGGCATTGAGTTATAGTAGCAGATGGGAATTGGTGAATGCAGTAAAAAATATAGGGCTAGACGTGAAAGCAGGGCTTATTGATCCCGATCAGATCAATGCGGATACGCTACAACAATATTTGAGTACCAGCAAATTTCCAGATCCAGAGTTGATGATTAGAACCAGTGGGGAGTATAGAATCAGCAACTTTTTATTGTACCAGTTGGCCTATGCTGAGCTTTATTTTACCAATACACGCTGGCCTGATTTCCGCAAAGAGAATTTGTATGAAGCCATTGTAGATTTTCAGAAAAGAGAGCGCCGTTTTGGCAAAACTGGTCACCAAATACAGGAGGGTACTGATGTTGCGTAGTTTATTTAACAAACAGTTTTCATTATTCGGGTTAATTTGCCCTGCTTACAATAACCAAATTAATTGCTGTACGGTGAGAATTCATCAAACCGACAACAGAACAAATATAAAAGGGATGCAGAAATTGTTTAAATTATCGTTGTTCGCATTAGTTGTTCTATTTACGAATCACTCGGCATTTTCGCAAGAAACTACCGATACCACCATCACATCTATTGACGCAGATCTGATTAATCTCTTCAATCAAAAAACACCCAAAAAGTATAAAATATCGGCTGTGCAAGTAACCGGTAATCGTTTTTTTGATGAGAACCTACTCATCTCAATAGCCAATTTAAATATAGGCGATGAAATAGCTATTCCTGGCGGTGATAACTTTGCTAAAGCCATAACAAAACTCTGGAGTCAAAACTACTTCAGCTATGTAGAAATTTATATTACCCGTGTGGCTGGAAAAGAAATTGACGTGGAAATTGCCGTAACAGAGCGCCCACGTTTATCTAATTTCTTTTTTAAAGGAATTCCCAAAGGTCAGCAAGATGATTTAAGGGGTAAAACTGGACTGGTTCCGAATAGGGTTATTACCGAAAATATGAAGATTACTGCTACAGAAGTAATTCAGAAATTTTTTGCAGAAAAAGGATACAGAGATACCAAAGTTAAAATAGCAGAACGAAAAGACACCGCTTTTGCCAATACATTAGCGCTTGATTTTTATATTGATAAAGGCCCCAAAGTAAAAATTAATAATATTAATATCGGCAATACAACCGTTGAAGAGGGGAAGTTGAAAAAACAGATGAAGGGTTCTAAAGAAAAATCCCGATTCACTTTATATCCTTACAATGACAGTGCAAGAATTGTTGTTCCAAAACATTATACGTTTGATGAATACCTTAAAGAGCGAGGGTATTTAACGTTTACTAGAACCAAAAAAATCCTTGATCCTTACGTCCGTATTAAGCTGGCATCTGCTAAATTTGATGAAAAAAAATATGGAGAGGATAAAGAATCCTTACTTGATTATTACAATACACTTGGTTATAGAGATGCTATTATTGAAAAAGATACAGTGTATTATGTAGGAAATGGTAACCTGAATATCGACGTAAAAATGAACGAAGGCAGGCGCTATCATTTTGGTAATATTACTTGGAGAGGCAATACCAAATATTCAGATTCAATTCTTACTGCCATCCTTGGAATACGCAAAGGCGATACCTATAATCTTGAAATACTGAATAAAAAATTAGGTAAATCTTCTTCACCAGATGGGAATGATATAAGTGGATTGTATCAGGATGATGGGTATCTTTTTTTCAGAACAGATCCTGTTGAAACCGCGGTTTACCGCGATACCATTGATTTTGAAATAAGGGTGATTGAAGGGCCACAAGCAACCATTAAAAATGTGCGTATATCTGGAAATGATCGTACCAAAGAATATGTAATTCGTCGCGAACTCCGAACCATACCGGGAGAAAAATTCAGCCGCCAGAACCTGATTCGTTCAGTGCGTGAATTGGCACAATTAAATTATTTTAACCAAGAAAAAATTGTTCCTAACCCAGTCCCCAATCAAGAAGATGGAACAGTAGATATTAATTATAGTGTAGAAGAAAAATCGAGTGATCAGTTAGAATTGAGTGCAGGTTGGGGCGGACTGATTGGGCTTACGGGTACACTCGGTGTTTCGTTTAATAATTTCTCTGCTAGAAATTTATTTAAAAAAACAGCTTGGGATCCGTTGCCAATGGGTGATGGTCAAAAATTAAGCCTACGTATTCAGAGTAATGGACGTGCTTTTCGTTCCTATAACTTTTCATTTACCGAACCTTGGCTGGGGGGTAAGAAAAGAAATGCACTTACCGTTAGTGTTTTCAATACCAAATTCGGGCAAACATTTAATCCTACTACAGGATTGTTTGATCCTAAATATGCCAACCAAAGTTATATATCTACTACGGGTGTTACAGCCAGTATTGCCAAGCAGCTAAAATGGCCTGATGATTATTTTTCTTTATCAATGGGATTGAATTATACCCGTTATAAATTGAGTGATTATGCCATTGACCCCACCAATTTGCCCGGTTTCGACAATGGAGTTGTAAACAACCTCAACTTTAGGGTTTCATTACAACGTTCTTCCATCGATCAACCTATGTTTCCTAAGTCGGGTTCAAATTTTATGGCGAGTTTAGCCATAACACCGCCCTTCTCGCTAATTAACAGCAGCATTAATCCTGCTAATAATCCTTATAAGTGGATTGAATACCATAAATGGCGTTTTAATGGCGAGTGGTTTGTGCCATTGGGAAAACCACATGGAGAAGATCGGAACAAACAGTTTGTGATGAGATTTGCAGCTAAGTTTGGTTTTGTGGGTCGCTTCAACAGTAAATTACAGATTTCACCATTCGAACGTTTTCAGGTAGGTGATGCAGGGTTAACCAATCAGTTTGCATTATTGGGCTTTGATATAGTAGCCCATAGAGGATTTCCTGTTTACGATAATTCAAATCCAAGGGTAAATCCTGATCAGCAGAGAGCGAGCCAATACTTTACTATATTTAATAAATACACGGTGGAAATGCGTTATCCGCTGAGTTTAAATCCCAGTAGCACCATTTTTGCACTTGCATTTTATGAGGCAGCGAATGGCTGGTACTCCTTTAAAGACTATAATCCATTTCAGCTAAGACGCTCAGTGGGAGTGGGTATGCGCTTCTTTTTACCCATGTTTGGATTGCTTGGATTTGATTATGGCATAGGATTGGATAGGTTTACGCCAAACAATTCATTGAGGGATGCAGCTCGCTTTACCTTTATGCTTGGGTTTGAACCTGAATAATCCTAAAAATAAAAATCATTATATGCAAAAAACACTGGTAGTATTTTTAACCGTATTACTTATTTCATTCAGTGCAATAGCGCAACAGCGTTATGCCATTATTGATACTAAATATATATTGAGTAAAATACCTGAGTACAAAGAAGCCGATAAAAAACTTCAGTTGGTGGGTGAGCAATGGCAAAGGGAAATAGACGATTTACAAGTAGCTCTCGATAAAATGTACAAGAATTATGAAGCTGAGCAGTTTATGCTTACCGATGATTTGAAGAAAAAAAGAGAAGATGAATTGTTCAACAAGGAAAAAACGGTGCGTGAATTGCAAAAAAAACGTTTTGGATATGAGGGCGATTTATTTAAAGAGCGCCAGAAACTGGTAAAACCCATACAGGACAAAGTATATAATGCTATTCAGAAAATAGCAGTGGCAAGATTTTATGATTTCATACTGGATAAAAGTGAAGGAATTACCGTTATATTTGCCGATCCAAAACTTGATAAAAGCGATGAAGTGCTGAGAGAAATGGGCATTAAATTTTAGTCAATCAAAAACAAACCATAAATTTCATTACAATGAGCAAAAATTTCTTAGTGTGTGTGGCTATTGCAGCGATTACACTTTTTACCAACAGCGTAAGTGCACAGGTTAAAATAGGTTACATCAATGAGCAGGAAGTGCTTTATGCCCTACCAGGTTTCAGTAAAATTGATACATTAATCAGTAGTTATAGGCTAGATTCATTACAAGACGAGTACAGAGGACTGGTGTATGATTTTCAGCGCAGCGACAGTTTATTTAGAAAAGATTCTGCCGCAATGCCTGCGAAAGCGCGCGAAATTGCCAACCGTGATAATTTACAAAAAAGATATAAACTAGCCAATTGGCAAGAATATGAGCAGCAATTATTACAGGCAAAATATGAGTTATTGGCTCGCCCTTACCGTCAAAAATTATTTGAAGCCATACAACAAGTAGTAGCAGAACAGAAATATTCTTTAATAGTAAAGCAAGAAATCATTTCAGACTATTTCTTACCCAGTATTAGCTTGCTGGATAATGTAGGTATTCGCGCATTAAAAAAGTTGAATATTCCTTTGGGCAAAGAAGTAGAAGATGCTTGGAAAGCTGCCAATGGTGCTGCTGGTGGAGCAAAGCCTGCCGCTGTTAAACCTGCTGGAAAAGGATAATCTTATTTATAGTATAAAAAGCCCCGATTTGATTTATTCGAATTGGGGCTTTTGTTTTGTAGTTTTACAAGTAGTAATCACCGGTAAGTGAAATTTACCAGCCAAATAAAGTAAATATATGGCGCAATCTGCACCAATTGGGGTTTTCGATAGTGGCTATGGTGGCCTAACCGTTTTAAAAGAACTGGTGAAAGTGTTGCCCGAATACGACTATCTCTACTTGGGCGATAATGCCCGAGCACCTTATGGTACCAGATCATTTGAAACAGTTTATCAATACACTTTTGAGGCGGTGCAGTGGTTTTTTTCACAAGGTTGTGAGTTGGTAGTGCTGGCCTGTAATACAGCTTCTGCAAAGGCATTAAGAACCATTCAACAGAAAGATTTGCCCCTAATAGATGCTCATAAACGGGTATTGGGTGTAATACGACCAACGGCTGAGGTAATTGGCAACTATTCTAAAAGCCAGCAATTGGGAGTAATGGCAACCCAAGGAACGGTGCTCAGTAAAAGTTATGAGATAGAAATTAATCGATTTTTTCCAAAAGCAAAAGTTTACCAAGAAGCTTGCCCTATGTGGGTGCCCTTGGTAGAAAATAAGGAGTATGAGGGTGCAGGAGCCGATTATTTTGTGAAGCAAAACCTAGATCAACTTTTATCAAAATCGCCTGAAATAGACACCATTTTATTAGCCTGTACGCATTATCCGCTACTCTTGCCCAAAATTGAGACCTTTGCAAAGGGCATCAAAATTATTTCTCAGGGAAGTATAGTGGCCAATAGCTTGATGGAATACTTGTTACGCCATCCCGAAATGGCTGACCGATGTTCTAAAAATGGCACTATAAAGTTCTGTACAACCGATTCAACAGCTGATTTTGATGCCAATGGAGCTATTTTCTTTGGAAAACCTGTGAAATCAATGCATATTCTGTTGGGTCATTAGCATTTTTTACTTAATTTTGCCGTCCTTTCACAAGCGGCGGTATGGTGACTGAAGCATTTGAAAAGAAACTATATTTTAGGGTTAGTAAAAAAATACATCAATGAAACGTACATTCCAACCACACAAACGTCGTCGTAAAACCGTACACGGTTTCCGTAAACGTATGGAATCTGCTAATGGCCGTAAAGTACTGTCAAGCCGCAGAGCGAAAGGTCGCAAGAAACTAAGTGTTTCTAGCGAAAAAGGATTAAAATAGTCCACTCCAACCCCATAATAGGGGCAGGATATAAAATATTAGCTCCGTCCATTGACGGAGCTTTTTTAGTTTTGTACCCATGAAAGTAAAGAACGGTTATCCCAGTGAAGAAAAACTCAAAAGTCGCAAGGCCATGGAGTTGCTATTTTCGGCGGGCAAATCGTTCAGTGTTTTCCCCATTAAAATTTTCTATACGCTCACAACTACTGATGCTGAAATGCCAAGTAAGGTATTGGTAAATGCTGGGGTGGGTGTAAGTGCGCGAAATTTTAAAAAAGCAGTAGATCGCAATAGAATAAAGCGATTGCTGCGTGAAGCATATCGTACGCAAAAGCAAGCATTGCATATAATTGTTGCAGAAAAAAATATTCAGGTAGCGGTGTTCTTTTTATTTATAGGGAAGGAGCTGGCTACGCAAATAGAAATAACCCATGCTATGGCAAAAGTATTGGTTAAATTAATGGGGAAGCTGGGCGATGGTGAACAGCAAAGTACAATCACAAAAAGCTAAAAGCAATCAGTTATGTGTGTAAACTGTAGGTTAGAAAATAAACGCCAATTTACATTTTCTATTTCTAAAATCTTGGGCTTACTCTTCATTCCGTTTATTAAATTATACCAGTATATTATTTCGCCCATACTAGGACCCAAGTGCAGGTTTGTACCAACCTGCTCCCAGTATGGAGAGCAAGCTTTAAAAAAATATGGACTATTTAAGGGCGGTTGGCTGTTGTTGAAAAGATTGAGCAAATGCAGGCCAGGCGGAGGCTCCGGATGGGATCCAGTGCCTTAGGTCTCAAAAAAGACGAGCGTGCAAACAGGAAAATAAATCCGTTAAAACCCCATTTGTGACGTAAATGTGACGTATTAAAAAATAAAAAAAGGGCTACATTTTTGTAACCCTTTGATTTTCAACGCTCCCCCTGTCTGACTTGAACAGACGACCCTCTGATTAACAGTCAGATGCTCTAACCAACTGAGCTAAGGAGGAATTTCCCCTTTCGGGGTTGCAAAAATAGGGGTTTCCGCTTGCTTACAAAAAAATTACATCAGAAATTAAAGAAACTAGTTTGCTTAAATCCAATATATACCCCTGTCTCGTCCTGTTTTACTGGATAGGTTCTTAAATAATACCCTTCTCCACTGGTATTTCTGCCGTTTTCTATCGAAAATTTATACCTATGCAAAGGACATACTACCTTGCCAGTTTCATCAATAAAACCATCTGCCATAATTCCACTGGCATGCGGGCATTTATGCGCAAAAGCATAAATCTGGTTCTTGTATTGTGCTAGGGTAAGTTTTTTTCCATCAGCTTCCACAATCGCCATCTGGTTATTTTGCCACGAGAGTTCCGCTACTGTTACTGCAATTTTAATCCAATTCAATGATTGTTCCATACAATAAATTATATTAATAAAGCATGGTCTTATAAGGGTATCTTACTTTAGATATATTCTTCACACGTTCCAATATAAGCTCTCTCAGCGCATCTAGATTCATTTTTTCAGATGCAGACACAAATACGCAGTTTCCACCAGTAAGATCCTCCCATTTTTCTTTCAACTCCCTCAGTAATTCTTGCTTTACCTCATCTTCCAGCCATTCATCAAAAGTGCGCTCTTGGTATAAATCCATCTTATTAAAAATAGTGAGGATGGGCTTTTCAAATGCTTTTAATTCTTGTAAAGTCTTGTTTACTACACCTATCTGATCCTCATAATGCGGATGTGAAGTATCTACCACATGCAATAAAATATCAGCTTCACGCACTTCATCAAGCGTGCTTTTAAAACTTTCTACCAAGTGATGCGGAAGCTTGCGAATAAATCCTACTGTATCACTCAGCAGAAAAGGGGTATTTTCAAAAACTACTTTACGGGTGGTGGTATCTAGTGTGGCGAATAATTTATTCTCTGCAAAAACCTCACTCTTGCTCAATATGGTCATTAAAGTGCTTTTACCAACATTGGTATAGCCTACTAATGCTACTCTAATAAGCTCCCCGCGTTCTTTTCGTTGCGTAAATGCTTGTTTGTCAATCTCGCTCAAACGCTTACGCAGCAAGGTTATTTTATCTTTTACAATACGTCTGTCGGTCTCTATTTCCGTTTCCCCCGGCCCCCTTGTGCCAATACCTCCACCTTGGCGTTCCAAGTGTTTCCACATACCTTTTAAGCGGGGAAGTAAGTATTGATACTGTGCCAGTTCTACCTGTACTTTGGCTTGTGCGGTTCTGGCTCTGCTGGCAAAAATATCTAGAATCAGATCACTGCGGTCAATGGTTTTTACCTGCAATTCTTTTTCAATATTAGAAATTTGAGAGCCAGTGAGTTCATCATCAAAAATAACCAAGGAAATATTTTTTCCGTTTAGGTATTGTTTTATTTCGTCCAGCTTACCCTTGCCAACAAAGGTTCTACTATCTGGATGTGGCAGCCGCTGCGTAAATCTTTTCACGGCAATAGCACCAGCCGTTTCCGATAAAAAAGCCAGTTCATCTAAATATTCGGTGGACTGCTCCGTGGTTTGGTTTTTTAGTATTACCCCCACCAGCACTGCGTGTTCTTCCTGTGAAATCAGTTTTTTTTTCTCTATCAATCCATCAATTTTTACAAAGTTAATCTTTCAACCCGTCTTAAACACAAAGCCCCTTTGCTGGCAAAGGGGCTTTGTAGTAGTTTTATTGAATATTATAATCCACTGATGGTAAAGCCCACCGTAAATCGATTCATATCTGCGCCAAATCCTTCTCTTAATACACTGGTAACTTGGTAGCTGCCGTGTAAAGAAACAATGCCATAGCCCACCCTGCCTGTAATGGCAATGGGCGTTCCGTTAAAAAATCTTTTGCTAGATTCTTTTTGGATATAATTTTTGCCATAAAGAGATTGACCTTGTCTATTTACCAAATCTTTCCCTTTGGTAAACGATTTTAGTAGGGTCCCTATTTTAGCACCAATTGCAAATTTCCAAGATGCATTGGGGTTAGCAGGATTTGAAAAATAGCGTAACTCAACAGGAACTTCTAAATAAATATTAGTGACTTTGAATTTATTAAAGTGATTCATACTATCAGCAATGGTAAAGGGTAGTCTAGCGGCGGTTGACTTTATATCTACGTTTACATTGTTGAAGAAAATATTGCTAGAACCAATTCCAACGCCAAATCCAAGGCTCATTTTCGGATTGGATTTAAAGGGTTTATCGAGCATAAAATACAGGTTAAAATGCCTGCTAAGCCCATTACCTGTTCTAACACTATCGGGTCTATTGGTCCATTTATCAATGCCATATTGAATCATAAAATGATCTTTGGATCGATTGCTGAGGTCAATTTTACTCCAATCTTTTTTCTTAGTATCCGTAGTTTGAGCTGTTGCAGCCACACCAATCAGTACCGTAAGCAATAAGAATATTTTTTTCATTTTGGTTAGTTGCAAGATTAATCTCCCTTGCAGGAAGGCAAAAATAATCAAAATGAAGCCATCTTATTGGTTAAAAATTAGTCAAAAAGGGTTGTAATGCCCTTCATTTTGATTAAATTCGGTGCAAAACGGGTATATGCTCTATATTTATACCTCTTGGAAGCTAAAAAAATGATTGATGAACACCGATTTTTTAAAGGGTAAACGAATATTAGTTGCGGAAGATGATTTTGTAAACCAAAAACTCATTACACATTCGCTTAATACTACGGGTGCTGTATTTGATATTGCTGGGAATGGACAGGAAGCCATAGAAATGCTCAAAGAGGGTAAATACGACCTTATTTTGATGGATATTAATATGCCAGAAATGGATGGTTTTGAAGCTACCCAAATTATCCGTGCTGAAATCAACCAAAGCATTCCCATTATTGCTATGACGGGATGGAGTAGTAGAACCGAGACCGATAAATTTACCAAGATAGGAATGAATGGATGCCTTGCAAAACCATTTGGTTTAGATGCCCTCTATAAAACTTTGGATGAGATTTTTTATTCAGCACCAGCAAAAACACAATCAGATAATAATGGTATACCACTACCTGAATCTGTTGATTCAGTAGTTGTTGATTTAGAAATGTTGCATGAACTGGCAGAAGATGATAATGAATACAAGACCACCATCATCAATATGTTTTTAGAAAGTATGCCCGAATCTATCCAAAAGATAGAAGAAAACTTAGCCGCAAAGGATTGGGAAAACTTATATAAATCTGCCCACTACGCAAAATCATCATTAAGTGTGGTTCGGGTACATGAAATGCATACACTTGCAAATACGATGGAAGTAAATGCAAAAAAGCTAATTAACTTAGACACGATTCTTCCAACGCTTAACCTCTTTAAAAAATATTTCGAATTGGCCAAAGAGATACTTCACAAAGAAATTATTGCCCTGTCTTGAGCGGAAGATTTTTATTATTTACTGTCCGCATAAAGCGGTTATTAACTTATTATTACTTTGAATTTTAGAGAACTCGGATTAGAAGAAAGATTATTAGAAGGTATTGACGCAATGGGATATGAAACAGCTACTCCTGTTCAATCTCAAGTTATCCAGCCCATTTTAGCAGGTAAGGATATTATAGCTTCTGCGCAAACAGGTACTGGTAAAACAGCTGCCTTTTTATTGCCAATAGTCCATAAAATACTTACAGAGCAGCATGCGGCCAATCATATCAATGCTTTAATTATTGTGCCCACCCGTGAATTGGCCATTCAGATTGCAGAAACCATGGAAGGGCTGGGATATTTTACCGATGTGAGTTGTATTGCCGTATATGGAGGAGGTGATGGGGGCTCATTTATAGCAGAGAAAAAGGCATTGAGCAGTGGAGTAGATATGGTGGTATGCACACCTGGCAGAATGATTGCGCATTTAAATATGGGTTATGTAAAAATGCAGCAGGTGAAGTATTTGGTATTGGATGAAGCAGATAGGATGCTAGATATGGGCTTTAATGATGATATTATGAAGATCATTTCATTTCTTCCTAAAGAGCGGCAGAATTTATTATTCTCGGCAACCATGCCACAGAAAATGAGAGAGCTAGCAAGAAAATTGTTGCACCAGCCAGTAGAAATTAATATAGCTGTTTCCAAACCTCCAGAGAAGATTGTACAAGAAGCATTTGTGGTATATGAGCCACAAAAAATTCCGCTGATTAAATACGTGCTGAATACCAAAGAATTTACGCGTGTCATAATTTTCTGTTCTAAGAAACAAAATGTAAAACAACTTACATCCGATTTAAAGCGTGCGAAATTTTTAGCAGAAGAAATTCATTCAGACCTACTTCAAGAAAAGCGTGAGCAAGTAATGCAAGATTTTAGAAATAGAAAATTGCGCATACTGGTAGCAACAGATATCCTTAGTCGGGGTATTGATATTGAAGAAATTGAGTTGGTAATTAATTATGATGTACCCAATGATGGGGAAGACTATATTCACCGTATTGGTAGAACAGCTCGTGCTGAAACCAAGGGTACTGCCATCACATTTATCAGCGAAGCAGAGCAAAGAAAATTTGCTGCTATTGAAGATTTACTGGGTAAGCAGGTAGTTAAATTACCCATACCTGAACAATTTGGACCTGTACCCGAATATGCACCAAAATCGCATAAGGGTGGAGGAGCTAGAAGAAGTGGAGGAGGAGGTGGCTCAAAACCTGGAGGGAATGGGCGCAGTGGTGGTAGGCCTATTCAACATAGGAGATAGGGAGTTAATTTTTTAAAAATTGAATGCAGATGGGGCTGCCCACTTTAATTCTTTGGCCATTGTGGCTGATTAATCCTGTTGTTTTATTTCTATCGAAAACCACAATTTCATTGGAGTTTTGATTGGCAATCAGCAAAAATTTACCACTCGGGTCGATGGCGAAATTTCTCGGTGTTTTGCCCAAAGTAGATTGGGTAGCAATATGGCTAAGGGTTCCATTCTTATTAATTTTATAAATAGCAAGCTCATTAAAATCACCCCTATTAGAAGCATAAAGAAATGCTCCATCGGGTGATATATGAATGTCAGCAGCACCCGCTTTTCCCTTCGAGCTGGTAGGAATCATACTAATTTCCTGTATTTGCTTTAGCCTTCCGTTTTTAAAAGACATTACGGTAACAGCGCCGCTTAATTCTTGAACCGCATAAGCGAGTTTATAGGTAGGATGAAAAATGAGGTGACGGGGACCGCTTCCTGGTTTGCAATTAAAAATATGGATGGGTGAAGAATCAATAGGGTTGATGATTTTGTTCAGATCAACTTGATAAACGCTTATTTTATCGGTACCCAAATCTTGCACCAGTAAATATTTTTCATTGGGAGATAAAACGGTAGAATGAACGTGTGGACTTTCTTGTCGCCCAATAATGATGCTTTTGCCAATGTGTTGAATGGTTTGAATTGAGGTGTCCAGTATTCCATCTGCTTTTAAGGGGATTGCAGAAAAACTACCACCAGTGTAATTAGAAACAAATAGAAAGCGATTATTACGGTCGCTGGCCAAATAGCAGGGATGGTCGCCGCCAGTAGCTACAGTGTTGAGTTGTGTTAAGGAATCGGCCTTAGTATTGAGTTTAAAAGCAGTTACAGTGCCAGTATTGGCTTGTTCATTTACGGAATAAATAATTTGTTGATTAATAGAACTAATTAGAAAAGAGGGATTGGGAGTGGCTTGCTTGCCCAGTGGCAAAGCGCTACCATCTTTGGTATTGAATTGGAAGGTATAAATGCCTTCACTATTACCCGAATGGGTATAAGTGCCAATAATCATTTTGTAAGAGGGCTGGCAGAAAAGCGCAGTATTGAATAATAAAACAAGGACGGTAATTGTATATTTTTTCATTTATAAACGGTATTATCTGATTGAAAGCTTTTACAAAAATCAAGAAAAAGAAATATATAAAAGAATTATTTCATTATTTTTGCCGCCCTTATAAGAACAGCAATGTTCTTTGGGCCTATAGCTCAGTTGGTTAGAGCACCTGACTCATAATCAGGGGGTCCCTGGATCATGCCCAGGTGGGCCCACATAAAAAGAGCAGTTATGAACGGAAGTTTGTAGCTGCTCTTTTAGTGCAACTAGGAACTCAATAATACAAACGCTACACAAAAACCTGCCAGCACTCAAAGCAAAATATCCTTTAGTTTCTTTAGGGGTTTTTGGCTTATACAGTCGTGGTGAAGAAACACCAAATAGCGATTTAGATATAGTGTACTAAACCTTACCAGACACTTTTTTAGACCTACATAATTATTTAGGGCTGCAACGAGACCTTAATGCAATAACAGACCTAAAAATTGATTTAGTGAATAAAAGAAAAATGAATGAAGTGATTTGGATGCGAGCAAAAAAAGATGTGATATATGTATAACTATAGAAACATATTATACCTTGTTGGGTGTGCTTTTTTCCGCTATAATTGAGTCGATAAAATCATTAACATTAAGTTCTTTTAAAGCAGCATACACTTTTCTGTTCTGCTTGGCTTTTTCAGCTAATTCGTATTTCATTTGCTGATATTTTATTCTGGCCCAATCATTTTTTCTTAAAAAATCTCGGGATAAAATATGTCTTTCTAATGCTTTACTTTCACTTAGGCAAACATAAAGATGATGCTTTACCGTGTCTAATATTTCATTTTTAAGTTTGCCTTTCCGTTTAAATACATCTCGGTCTTCAATTCCTTGATTACCATTATGATAATATCCGCTTTTTTCAAGTGCCAATTTTATTTTTTCAAAGTATTGTTGATTGTAGTAGATAATATCAATGTCTATTATTGGTTTTGAGTCCAAATTAGGTACAGCGGTACTCCCAATATGTTCTATAGTAAATGTAAGTCCTTTTAAGGCATTTTCGATTTCACGCTTAATATCTGTGAAATTATTAACCCAGTTTGATGAATATTTTTCAAGTATCATATTTTTCATAAGGTGTTAATGCATTATCAAAATAATATGTTCTGGAAACTGCCGTATCTAAAATTTTACCCAATCGCAGAAATGAAGGGGACAGAGCAATTAACTGATGAATTGAGTCAATATTTATTTCCAATACGTCACAATCGGCTTTTATTATTGTAATTAAGGGCTTTTGTGTTACAAAAATTAAATGACCAACAAACCAGTCATTTTCACAATGCAAATCAAATACATTTTCATCAATATTGTTATACTTAAACTCATAAATAGCTCCTGATAATATAAATCATGCTTTAGTAAAAACGGTTCCTTCATTCAGCAGTATTTCATTTTTTTGAAGCTATTTTATAAGAAGTTTATCAAAAAGAGTTAATTCTTCTTGATAAACTGCTTTTCTTGTTTGTTAAAAATAATTAATCCTGTAAGCCCAAGCACAATACAAATCAAAAACCAATAGACTGGATTTCTCTCAAATAATGGAATATAAATTACCGTTATAAGAAATAACAGCAAGCCAAGGTAACACCATAACTTATTGGCTTCAATTTCTCTATTGATTAAAACAGCATTGATTTTTTGAACAGTATTTGGCTGAAGTAATGGTAATAGTTTTTGATAATCCCACAATAGGAGAAATATATTCGCTATCAATAAAAGTCCTGTAATTACGGGAGTAAAAGCAAAATAATACGAGATGGTAATGATGAAAATATTGATAACGATTGGAAACATCATTACTGCACCAAGTGCAGCATAAAGTTGTGTCATTAACAGTAAGCCTGCGATGAGTTGACCCCAGCCTATAAACTTCCAATAAATTCCAGATTGATATAATGTCTCAAAGAAATGCCAAGCACTATTTATCGGTTCCTTTATTCCATCCATAGAGGTAAATCGTTCGCCTTTTATTTTAACAATAGATGAAAATACCATTGCACCACCAATCAAATACCTGAGGTATATTACAAAAATAGTTATCCACTTCTTTTGCTTTAATTTACTTATGATATTCATTCTAGATAAATTTTTAAATGCATAGCGGTACTATTTTTATATCAATTTCTTTTCAAATATTTTTTTGCTCTCAAGGCAAACTTAAATTCTACCATATTCATTGCTTTGGTAAATATTGTAACCGAGTGAATAACTGTAATAGATTCTATCACTATTATTAGCCTAAAGTACAAATAAAAAAGGGCAGTTCCTAAGAATCGCTAGTAATGGTTATATTATAATTGCCATCAACAAATCATATATATAAAGCTAAAAGTTTTCAGACCAACCTTTCATCCAAATATTTTTATCATAATCAGGTTCTTTATTATCTTTCCGACTCAACCTGTTTTTATGAAGAAAATATGCGCTTTTGTTACCCTCCTTTCTTTTTTCTGCTTGCAACTTACTGCCCAATCAGACCCCAAATGGATTCGTTATGCATCCATCTCTCCCGATGGTAAAACCATTGTGTTTACCTATAAAGGCGATTTGTACAAAATTGCTGCTGCTGGTGGACTAGCTGTTCAGCTTACCATGCACGAAGCGCACGACTTTATGCCTGTTTTTAGCAAAGACGGTAAAACCATTGCCTTTGCCAGTGACCGCTTCGGTAACTTCGATATTTTTACCATACCCATCAACGGTGGTGAAGCAAAAAGAATTACCTATCATTCTGCTGCTGAATATCCTTACGATTTTTCGCAAAACGATAAAACCATCTTATTTAGTTCAGCCAGATTAGACCTTGCTGCTAACCGCCAATTCCCTACTGGCGCCATGCCTGAATTATACAGTGTTAGCACCAGTGGAGGTACACCCACTCAAATTTTAACTACTCCTGCCGAAGACGTAAAATACAGTAGAGACGGTACTAAACTAATTTACCACGATAAAAAAGGTGGTGAAAATGCTTGGCGCAAGCACCATATTTCTTCCATCACCCGAGATATATGGCTCTATGATATGAAGACGGCAAAACACACAAAAATCACTTCATTTAATGGAGAAGATAGAACGCCTCTTTTTACCGAAGGTGAAAAAGCCATCTTCTATCTGAGTGAAGAGAGCGGCAGTTTTAACATTCATAAAATGAATTTAGCTGGCGGCAGAAGCGAACAACTTACCAATTATAAAAAACATCCCGTTCGTTTTTTAAGTGCTGCCAATGATGGCCTACTTTGCTTTGGTTATGATGGTGAACTCTATACCATGAAGCCTGGTAGCAGTGCTAAGAAAATACCTGTTACCATTGTTTCCGATGCCCGTAAAAACGATGAGCAGCTTATTCGTGTTACCACAGGTAGTGGTATTTCCGTAGCTCCCAATGCCAAAGAAGTTGCTTTTGTTTTCAGGGGTGAAGTGTTTGTAACCAGTGTAGAGAGCGGTACTACCAAACGCATTACCAACACCGCTTCTCAAGAAACGGGTATTCAGTTTTCTCCTGATGGTAAATCAATTATCTATACCGCAGAACGCAATCATAAATGGGGCATTTTTGAATCTAAAATTCTACGTGCCGATGAGCCTTATTTTTATGCAGCCACTTTAATTAAAGAAACACCTGTGCTGGATAATAACAATGATAATACACAACCACTGTATTCTCCCGATGGCAAAGAAATTGCTTATGTAGAAAATCGCAATCAGGTTCGAATCTATAATTTAGCCAGTAAGCAGTCGCGCACCATACTCGGCAACGAACAGATTTTTGCTTGGATGGAAAACGATCAATATTTTCAATGGAGTCCCGATAGTAAATGGTTGCTTTTTGATTATGCAGTTACGGGTAGTGCTGTTGGTGAAGTTGGATTGGCCAGCGCTGATGGTAAAAAAATAATGAATATTACAGAGAGTGGATTCAACGATTATCGCCCCAAATGGGTAATGGGTGGTAAAGCCATGCTGTGGCAAAGTAATAGAGATGGATTACGCGCTGCTGCTATGAGTGGAGGTGCTCAAAGTGATGCTTATATGCTGTTTTTTACACAGGAGTCATTCGACCGTTTTCGCCTTTCTAAAGATGAAATTGCTTTGGTAAAAGAAATAGAAGAAATTAAAACCAAAGCTGATACCACTAAGAAAAAAACAGTGGTAAAAGACAGTGTAATCATTGAATGGGAAGGGCTTGCACAAAGGAAAGCCAAGCTAACCATTCACTCGTCTAGCATGGGGGATGCCTTGTTAAGTAAAGATGGTGAGACCCTTTATTACCTGGCTCGCTTTGAAAAAGGAATGAATTTGTGGACTACCAACTTGCGTACCAAAGAAACCAAAATGCTGGTTCCTTTAAATGCAGGTGGAGCAAGTATGGTATGGGATAAAGAACAGAAAAATATTTTCATCAGTAGTGATGGTGGAATTATCAAGTTAGACCCAACCACCAGCAAACAAGATAGAGTGGGTATTAGCGGAGAAATGCTGGTAAATACTACCGAAGAGCGGCAAGCCATGTTTAACCATGTTTGGCGAAGAACCAAGAAGACTTTTTATACTAAAACATTTCATGGAATTGATTGGGATAGCTATAAAGCAGATTATGATGCCTATATTTCTTCTATCGGCAATAACTATGAATTCAGCGAAATGTTGAGTGAGTTATTGGGAGAATTAAATGTAAGTCACAGCGGAAGTTCCTACGGAAACTTTAGCGCATTGGGGGATGCTACAGCTTCACTAGGTGCTTTTTATAACCCTGCCCATATTGGTAAAGGAGTAGCCATAGAAGAAGTGATTGTAGACGGGCCATTGGCAAAATCGGGGCTCAATATTAAACCCGGCACCATCATTGAAGCCATTGATGGAGAAGAGTTGACTGCTGATAAAGACCTTGCGCAATACCTCAATAGAAAGGCAGGAAAAACGGTATTATTATCGTTGGTAGACGGAATAACCAAGCGAGAAATAACGGTAAAGCCAATAAGTACAGGCGAACAAAATCAACTGTTGTATAAACGTTGGGTTAAACGCAATGCAGATGAAGTAGAGCGATTGAGTGAAGGAACTTTAGGCTATATTCATATTCCCGGCATGAATGATGGTGCTTTTAGAACTACTTATGAAGAGGTAATGGGTAAATATTTTCAGAAAAAAGGGGTAGTAGTAGATACGCGTAATAATGGAGGTGGAGATTTGGTAGCAGATCTGGCGGTATTTCTAAGTGGTAAGCAATTCATGGACTATACCAATGATGTGAGAAGCAATGGCTATGAACCCAATTTTAGGTGGACTAAACCCAGTATTTCATTGGCAAACGAAGCCAATTACAGTGATGGGCATTGTTATGCTTATATGGTTCAAGAATTAAAAGTAAATAAATTGGTCGGTATGCCAGTGCCAGGCACTTGTACTTTTGCTGGTTGGGAGGGACTCATGGATACGGGTATTAGCTGGGGTGCTCCTTCAGTTGGCGTAAAAGGAGCCAATGGAAAATATTTAGAAAACAGCCAGACTGAACCTGATATTAAAGTGATGAATGAGTATGAAATGGTAAAGAAAGGGATGGATCAGCAGTTGGAAGCGGCTGTAAAAGAATTGATGAAAATAATTAAATAATCATGTCATCTAAAGCGGCTGTCACAGTAGGGGCAGCCGCTTATTAAACAGAAAGCTAGCAATTCAAACAATCAAGTTTAATTGAAACCTGAAATTTGAAAAAGGATGATAAACTAGTTTTTATCCAACTCTTTTTATATCAGCTCCCAAATTTCTCAATCGTTCATCTATAAACTGATAGCCACGATCTATCTGTTCAATATTTTGAATGGTGCTCTTGCCTTCTGCACTAAGTGCCGCAATTAACAAAGCTTGTCCCGCACGAATATCGGGACTACTCATGGTAATTCCCCTTAAATTATTTTTTCTGCCCAACCCTATAACCGTTGCTCTATGTGGATCACAGAGAATAATTTGGGCACCCATATCTATGAGTTTGTCCGTAAAAAATAATCGACTCTCAAACATTTTTTGGTGAATGAGTACACTGCCAATGGCTTGCGTAGCAACTACCAATACAATACTGAGTAAATCGGGTGTGAAGCCCGGCCAGGGATGATCGGATATGGTTAATATGCCACCATCCATAAATGTTTGAATGGTGTACGATTCTTGTGCGGGAATATAAATATCATCACCCTTAATTTGAAATGCTATGCCAAGCTGCTGAAATTTTTCAGGAATTATACCTAAATGTTGCACACCCGCATCTTTAATGGTAAGCTCACTTTTGGTCATTGCCGCCAGCCCAATAAAACTACCAATCTCAATCATGTCGGGCAGCAAACGATGGTCTGTACCAACCAGTTTTATTACACCCTCTATGGTTAATAGATTGCTGCCAATACCGCTTATTTTTGCGCCCATTCTGTTCAGCATACCACATAACTGTTGCAGGTATGGTTCACAAGCTGCGTTGTAAATAGTGGTAATACCTTCTGCTAAAACAGCCGCCATTACAATATTAGCGGTGCCAGTAACGGAGGGCTCATCGAGTAACATATAACTGCCTTTTAATCCCCCTGTTGTAAGGGTAAAGCAAGCCAACGCGTCATCGTAAGCATAATCTGCGCCTAATTTTTGAAACCCAATAATATGGGTATCCAATCTTCTTCTACCAATTTTGTCGCCACCGGGTTTGGGAATATAAGCTTTATTAAAACGAGCCAACATAGGTCCCGCCAACATTACACTGCCTCGTAATCGGCCACTTTTTTTTCTAAAAGTTTCAGAAGCCAAATAAGCAGCATCAATTTGATCGGCTTGAAAACAATAAGTATTGCTATTGATGCGTGTTACTTTAACACCCATTTCAGCTATCAATTCAACCAATAAATTAACGTCAACTATATCGGGAATATTAGAGATGGTAATAGGCTCGCTGGTGAGTACAACAGCAGATAAAATCTGTAATGCCTCATTCTTGGCACCCTGCGGAATAATTTCACCGCTTAGTCTATTGCCGCCTCTTACTTCAAAACTACTCATTTATGATTGGGGCTAATTTTAATAACGCTTCTTAAAACCATTTCCACCAGTATTGCGGTCGTTGCGAAGTGCACTGCTATTGCGGGTGTCATTGCGCTGTCCCCCTTGGGTGTTTCTATTGTTATTATTGTTTCTGCCACCAGCATTGCGATCGTTGCGCTGCTGCGAGCCACCCGAATTACGATTATTGCGACCGCCAAAATTTTGTTGCCACCTTCCACCGCTGCGAGCAGGGTATTCATCGCGCTCAAAATTCTGATTGCGATGTTTGATGAATGGGGTATTACTAAATTCTAGCTCACCACCAGTAATATTATTTAATTCAGAACGAATGGCTTCGTCGTGAACCAGTTCTTTATGCCAGTTGCTATAAGAAAGCTTCATATAATAGGCAATTGCGTTGGCAAAACCTACTTTTTTCTCAGGATCTTCTTCCTTCAACGCCTTGTCAATAACCACCTCTAGGTTCTTACCAAGATGCGCATATTTAGGATGACGCTTGGGATAAGGAAGTGGATCGGGTTTTTGCCTATAAGTATCTTTTTGAGGAATGGGATAGGGACTATCTACATCTAATGTGAAATCACTGATGAAGAAAAGATGATCCCATAGTTTATGGCGGAAATCTTCCACATTTTTCAAATGCGGATTCAAGAAGCCCATCAATTCTATTACCGATAATGTCTGTTGTTGACGTTTGTCTCGGTCTTCAATGGTAAGGAGATATGTTACCATTTTTTGCACGTGCCGGCCGTATTCCTTCATTCCCAGATAGTTTCTGGAGGTATTGTATTCCATGTAAAATAGCTTATTGCAACAACAAATATAGGTAAACTGCGCCTTGTAGTAGATTTTAAATATGTTTTCAATCTTACTTTTTATCTTCGCTGCATGGAATCTTTATTGCAACAAATAGAAGTATATAAGGCTGAAATGGCTGCTTTCAACGCTTTAAATGCCGAAGATGTAGAAATTTTTCGTATTAAGTGGCTGGGTACTAAGGGTTTGGTAAAGCAAGTGATGGGCGAAATAAAGCAGGTTCCCAATGAACAGAAAAAGGCTTTTGGACTGCTGCTGAATGAATTCAAACTCTTTGCAGAAGCCAAGTTAGCAGCTTTACAGGTTGATAATACTACTACAAAATTGAAGCTTCCAGGATCTGATAGTCAAGATGATTTATCCCTCCCCGGTGATTCGGTTTCCGTAGGTAGCAGACATCCGCTGAACTTGGTAAAAAATGAAATGGTATCTATTTTTAAACGACTTGGTTTTGCGGTAGCAGAGGGGCCAGAAATAGAAGACGACTGGCATAATTTTGGGGCTATGAATCTTCCAGAAGACCATCCTGCAAGAGATATGCAAGATACTTTTTATATTAAAAAACCAACTGATGGCAATGGACCAACCTGGCTGTTGCGCACACATACCAGCAGTGTTCAGGCAAGGGTAATGGAGACGCAGAAACCACCGATTCGGGTAATTTGTCCGGGCAAAGTATACAGAAACGAGACCATCAGTGCGCGCGCACATTGCTTTTTTCATCAGGTAGAGGGATTGTATATTGATGAAAATGTGAGCTTTGCAGATCTGAAACAAACCCTCTACTTTTTTGTGCAGGAGATGTTTGGGAAAGACGTAAAAGTGAGGTTTAGGCCCAGTTATTTTCCCTTTACAGAACCCAGCGCAGAAATGGATATCAGTTGTTTAATCTGTGCAGGAAAGGGATGTAATATTTGTAAACATACTGGATGGGTAGAGATATTGGGAAGTGGAATGGTGCATCCAAAAGTGTTGGAGAACTTTGGTATTGATGCCAATAAATACACTGGCTTTGCCTTTGGTATGGGAGTAGAAAGAATTACGCAGTTAAAGTACCAAGTAAACGACTTGCGACTTTATTCACAAAATGATATTCGCTTTCTTAAGCAGTTTACGGGTGTTGTTTAACAGATCTAGCAGTTTATTTAAAGACGGCTAAAAATTGTTGAGTGTATTGTATAATCTCTTATCTTACGAAACTTAAATTATTAGTCAATGGTTGCTGTTTTACTATTCTTTGCACTTCACTGGTTCGGATCCTTGTTTTTTCATTCATTTTTTCTGCATCGTTTTGCTTCACATAAAATGTATACAACCAGTAAAAACTGGGAGAGATTTTTTTATCTCAGTACTTGGTTTGTGCAAGGATCATCGTATTTGGTACCCAGGGCTTATGGGGTAATGCATCGGATGCACCATGAATTTAGTGATACGGAGCAAGATCCACATTCTCCGCATTTTTTTAAAGATGTGTATCAGATGATGCAGAGTACCATTTTAATATTTAGGGGTTTTCTCACAGGGAAAAATTTACCAGATCCTAAATTCACAAAAGACTATCTACCCGTATGGGATAAGCTAGATAAGTTCGGACACCATCCAATTACTCGTCTTGTTTTTATGGCCAGCTATATTACCTTCTATTATTATTTTGCGCCCAATGCTTGGTGGTATTTATTGTTGCCCATACATTTCTTAATGGGGCCAATTCAAGGAGCCATTGTAAACTGGTGCGGGCATAAATATGGGTATAGCAATTTCAATAATGGGGATCACTCAAAAAATAGCTCACCATGGGGAATTTTACTCATGGGCGAACTGTTTCAGAACAATCACCACTTTGCAAAAGAAGATGCTAATTTTGCTAAAAAATGGTTTGAATTTGATCTTACTTTTTTCTTTATGAGAGGTTTACACGCAGTAGGTATTATACAATTAATTCCTGCGGTACTTCCTAAAGAAAAAGGCAGTAATATTCCCGAAGCAATGATTGCCTAATTCAAATTGCTTTTCTTAACCCTCAGAATATGATTCATACTACCAGAGGGGTTGTATTGCGTACTGTAAAATATGGTGATACCAGTATTATTACCAGTATTTATACCGAACTATTTGGGATACAACAATACATTGTAAAAGGGGTAAGACAAACCACCAAGACTTCTGCTGGTAAAGCCAGTTATTTTCAACCGTCTGCTATTTTAGAATTGGAAGTACACCACAATGAATTAAAGCAATTGCAATTCATTAAAGAGTACCGCTGGGGCTATATGTATCAAGCTGTTTTGTTTGATGTGGTGAAGCATACCGTTGCCATGTATGTAATGGAATTGTTGCAACATAGTTTAAAGCAACCCGAAGCCAATCCTGAATTATTTTATTTGATAGAAGATACGCTGAAACAATTGGATAAGGCCAATGGAAGCTTAGCCGCAAATTTACCACTGTATTTTACCCTACATTTAGCAGCAGAGCTGGGCTTTCAATTGCAGGGTGATTATAGCAGCTCAACACCAATAATAGATTTGCAGGAAGGTATATTTGTGACTGAGAAACCCTTGCATCCTTATTTTTTAGAGGGACAATTGGCTAGAACCACATCCGATATTTCTAATCTAACGTTTTACAATGAGCTGGAAAATATTCAACTTAATCAACAAATAAGAAGGCAGTTACTAGAGTCATACCAACTGTATCTATCACTGCATATTTCTAATTTTGGCAAGCTGAAAACCTATGCTATTTTACAGGAATTACTGTCGTAATAAGTACAAGCTACCCTTTATTAACCAATGGTATAACTCATCTCACCGTCTTTCTCGTCTTTCAATTGTACTCCCAGTTCTAACAGTTCATTCCTAATTTTATCGCTGGTTACAAAGTCTTTCCTGCTCTTGGCTTCCTTGCGAATATTAATGAGTAGTTGGAGTACCCCCTCTAGTTTACTGTCGTGGTTAGGTTTGCTGGTCTGCAACCCTAAAATATCTACAATAAAATGCTGCAATTGCTTTTTTAATAATGCCACCGTATCAGTACTAAGAGCGTTTACTGCTATATGCTTGTCTTTAATGGAATTAATAATGGGAACCAATTCAAATATATTGGCAATTACTTTGGCTGTATTCATATCATCATTCATGAATTCATCAAATTCTGCTACCAACTTCACTACTTTTTCGTTGAGTGAATCATCAGTAGGTTGGATGCTGCCAATATTATTTTCGCCCATCAGCCACTCAAATGCTTCCATCATTCTGCGCAACCCTTTTTCACTGGCTTGCAATCCTTCATTGCCAAAATCGAGCTGACTTCTGTACTGTGATTGTAAAATAAAAAACCTTACGGTTGATGGTGCATAGGCCTGAGTAAGCAAAGGATGATTGCCGCTGAATAACTCACTTAGCTTGATTACATTGTTGTAACTCTTGCCCATCTTTTTTCCGTTGATGGTAATCATATTATTGTGCATCCAAAAACGCGCAGGCATTTTATGGTTGCAAACGGTGCTTTGCGCAATCTCACACTCATGGTGCGGAAACTGTAGATCCATACCTCCCCCATGAATGTCAAATTCCTCTCCTAAGTATTTAGTACTCATGGCAGAACATTCAATATGCCATCCAGGGAATCCTTCGCCCCAGGGACTTTGCCAGCGCATTATATGTTCTGGTGGAGCATTTTTCCAGAGTGCAAAATCGCTTTTATAGCGTTTTTCTGCTTGATTGTCTAGTTCTCTAGTACTTTCAATCTGATCTTCCAATACCCTTCCACTGAGAATACCATAGGGTTGATTTTTTGCGGAATAATCAGTATTGTATTTTTCTACATCAAAATAAACGGAGCCATTGGATTCATAAGCATACCCATCGGCTATTATTTTTTTAATCATCTCTATCTGCTCTACAATATGACCCGTTGCGGTGGGCTCAATGCTGGGAGGCAGGTTGTTTAATTGGCTCATTGCCCAATGAAAGAGGTTGGTATATTTCTGCACCAATTCCATGGGTTCTAGCTTTTCCAGCGTGGCTTTGGTACTAATTTTATCTTCTGCTTCTCTCCCCTCTTCTTCAAAGTGACCAGCATCGGTAATATTACGAATATAACGTACTTTATAACCTAAGTAAGTTAAGTAGCGAAACAGTACATCAAAAGTAATATAGGGACGGGTATGGCCTAAGTGGCTCTCACCACTTACGGTTGGTCCGCATACATATATTCCCACATAGGGTGGGTTAAGCGGCACAAAAACTTCTTTTTTACGGGTGAGTGAGTTATAGACTTTCAGCGACATTAAGGCGAAGGTATTTTATTTTTTTAAACGAATATCAGCCAATAGCATGATATGGTCGCTGAGCTGCTCATCTATCATGTCAAACTGTTTCACTTCAAAGTGATTATCGGGTAGGATATAGTCAATTCTTAAAGTAGGTGCCAACGAAATAAAACTTCTACCAATACCAAAACCCTTTTTTAAGAAAGCGTCTTGACGATCTCCTCGTATATTAAAGTAGGCATAAGAATTGGGAACATCATTAAAATCACCGCAGATTAAAAATGGGTAGGGACTTTTCTCCAGCTCTTTCACCACCATATTGGTCTGTACACCTCTTTTTTTGTAGGCGGCTTTCATTTTTCTCATAATGCCTATTGAAGCATGAATAGAAGCTTCATCCGATGCTTTAATTTTTTGAATATCTGCGTAATCTTCGCGCTTAAATTTAAACGATTGTAAATGGGTGGTGAAAATGCGAATGGTATCTAACCCTTTAAGTAGATCTGTGTAAATCAAACTTTCTTCGGAAGGAAAATCTATTTTTCCACTATTGATGATGGGGTATTTAGAAAAAATAATACATCCCGATTTATAATCACTCAGCCTTCCTTTATGGTCTGCCGAAAAATAATAAAAAGGATGCGTAGCCGTAAACAATGCAATATTATTTTCTGATGCAGCACTATTAAATTCTTGGAGACAAATAATATCTGGATGGGTTTTTAAAATAGAAGATGCTACTTCGTTGCGTACTAATTTTTTTGCATTTACGTCTTTTGTTAATCCATTAAAACCCTGTACATTCCAGTCAACAATACGAATATTATTTTCTAATTTTCTTTTGCTGTAACCCGAATTACCATGCCACGCAAATACAACCGCAACCTGCTTAAAACCAACTACCAAACAAAGAAAAGGAAGTAATGCCCAAACTGGATTACTGATTAACCAAAGTAGGATGAATAAAATTAATAAAACAATTAAATAGGGAGTCATGAGCGACATGAATCCGTGCAGCCAAATATCGTTGGGATTTATATAGGGAGATAGGCAGGCTATTAAAAATAGTAGGCCAATAAAAATATTGACAAACAGAAAAATAGTCTTTGTAGTTCTTCTCACCCAATGCTTGCCCATTGCATAAAATTACAAAAAAATCACTTACCTACTTGTAGGTCTGTTAAAATTGGGAAATGATCAGAAAGTTTCAGTGGTGAAGAATGGTATTGAAGTACGTTAATTTGTTGTGAGGCCAGAATATAATCAATGCGGAGCAATGGATTCAGCTTTGTATAAGTGCCGCTGATACCAGCACCTTTTTTTAAGAATGCATCGTTTAAGCCATGGCTTATAAGGTTGTAAACATAGCTGGTAGGAACGGAATTTAAATCGGCACAAAATATAAAGGGAGTGGTGGTTTTATTAAGAGCTGCTTTTATAATTCTGGATTGTGCGTGATGGATCCTATCAAAATATTCAAGCCGTTCCATTCGAGTGGAGCGAAAAAGAAAAGCAGTATCTTCTTTCACAAATTCAGGATATCCAATATTGTTAATATTCAAGTCAGCATAATGCAAGAACATAGATCTTAAATGCGTGTTGTAAATTCGAATAGGCTGGTTGTTTACTTCTACATCAATATAAGCAAGGCTTTCGGGATAAACTTTTTCGGTGTATTTAAATCGACCATAACTGTTGATGGCAAATCTTGAATAAATAATGGTACCATAGCCAATACCATCTTCACTAAAATAGTAATAAGGATAGTGAAGTGAGTCGCTAATATATTTTTCAATATTGCGAAGCTCATTCGGTGGTGTTTTTACAAAATCTTGAAAACAGAGAATGTCGGCATTGGATTTTTGAATGAAAGAGAGCATTTTATTTTGCTTAGCTTGCCATATAGGATCATCATTATGCCCTATTAAAAATTCGTTTACATTCCAACATAAAATGCGTAGGTTATTCTTCTTGGCTTTAAATACAAATGGGGATGCTGTTTGCAGTGCAATAGTATTGGAAATATTTTTCCAAGCGGGTAGTAGGAGTAAAAAAAACAACCAGCCTTTTTTGTATAAAAAAGCAGCAGTAATGCACCAAGTAATCATGCCCAATAGCAGCAGGGGAAAGCTGAGTGCAAAATAAGTGATTCCTTTAAACTGTTCTGGTTGAATGCGGTAGCTAAAGCAGGAAATTAAGAAAGCAAAAATCAATATACACCCCAGTAGGAATATTGTTTTTCTGATGGGGTTTGCTAATTTAATTTTGTTCATGCTTTAGAGGTCTTCATCGCTGGCTTTTTGTAAAAAGGCCTTTTCCTCATCTGTTAAAAACGAATAACCATGCTGGTTTATTTTATCGAGAATTTCATCCAGTCGCTGTTGTGTTATATGGGCAATTTTTTCATAAGGTTTGCGGTTGGCTCTATAAAAATGCTTTTCAGATAATTTTTTCTGCTGGTGTTTTTTTTCGGGACTGAATAAATCGTCCAACCAATTTACCAATTGAATCATCCATGCACTCCAATCCCGCCCCTTCTGTAATTGTTTCACAAATAAAAATCCGATGGCAGCACCTGCTAAATGAGCGGCTCCAATACCTGCATTGCTACCTGCGAGTGTGGCAAAATCAATGGCAACAAAAATAAGTGTAAGCACCCAGAGTGGAATGCCACCGTTTATTAAAGGAAAAATTCGGTAGTCGGGGGCAAGGCTGGTAGTGGCAACAGCAATGGCCATTACCGCAGCGCCTCCGCCCAGCATGGGTGGGGTGACTGATAAATTTTTTTCCAATCCTGGAAATATATTATTCATCAACACAAAAACAAAAGCACCCACAAAACCACCGTATAAATAAATAGGAATAAGCTTGGTATTGCCCGCAAGGTCTTGCAGAATATAGCCAAAAGCCCATAGCCAAAGCAGGGTACTAATAAGCTGCCAAATACTACTGTGGGTGAACATATATGCTAGAAAAGTCCACGGTTTGTTCAAAAGGGTTTCGGGAATGGGAGAAAGTGTAAACCAGTCCAGTATTTGCCGATAAAAAAATTCTATCGGAGTATCATTCAAATAATAAATGATTTTGATAAAGTTAATAAGCACAAAAACCAGTGAGTTAATGGCAAATAAAAGTACCAGACCATTGTTGTCTTGACCCAATAATATATTTCTTGGCGATTTGAAGGAGGCGATAGGCATACTAATAAAACGTTTTTTTATTGGTTTTGTTCCAAGTTAGTACAATCAGTAATCCTACAATGGCCCCCCCTATATGCGCCCAACGAGCCACATTGTCGCCTGCGGAATTGCGAAGGGCAAAGAAAAATTCATAACCAAAATAAGCCAGTCCAATCCATTTAGCCTTCACTGGGAAAAGAAAATAAATATAGATATAGGTATTGGGAAAAAGAAATACAAAGGCCGCGAGCACTCCAAAAACAGCCCCACTGGCACCTAGGGTAGCGGTATTTATATTATTTTGGTAGTAACTGGTAAGTGCTTCAAACATTTGGGCACTGGCAACCGTGTCATCTGGATTTGATGTTAAAGCATTAATAATTTGAGAATGATTGTCAAAGCGAATATTATGGGTATTTATGAACTGAATCATAGCATTATTCAAAGCTGTACCACCATTGTCTTGTAAGCTAAAAATTGCTTGATAGCCATTCATCAATGGAATAAACTCATAGCTTAGGAAGAGCAAGTGAATTAAGGCAGCTCCCAGTCCACATATTAGGTAAAAAGTAAGAAAACGCTTCGAGCCCCATAGGTTTTCTAGTACAGAGCCAAACATCCATAGGGCAAACATATTGCCGAGTAAATGTCCAAAATCACCATGAAGAAACATATGCGTAATCAACTGCCAGGGTTTAAAAAGGCTGCTTTGCCAGCCATGCAGTGCCAGCATATTTTCTAGGTTAAAAAAACCAGTTGATCCAGAAATGGTATTCTGTGCAAGGAAGAAAAGTCCGTTGATGATCAACAGGTTTTTAACAATGGTAGGTAATATTTCAAACCTACTGGGACGGAATTCGGTCATATCATTGAATTAATTTCAGTTGAACAACATTTTCTATATGAAGGGTATGCGGAAACATATCTACTGGCTGAATTTTAGTGAC
The DNA here is from genome assembly GCA_004294135.1 of Sphingobacteriia bacterium. Classification (GTDB taxonomy): domain Bacteria; phylum Bacteroidota; class Bacteroidia; order Chitinophagales; family Chitinophagaceae; genus Sediminibacterium. Next base: position 15,013 of record RDZY01000016.1, on the reverse strand, counting down.
CCTGTATTTTTCACTCAACAAAGCAAGGTCTCTAGCCTGGGTAGCGGGGTTACAGCTTACATACACAATGGTAGGAGCTGCAATTTCCAATAATTTCTTCACCAATTTTTCGTGCATGCCAGCCCTAGGAGGGTCGGTAATAACCACATCCGCTTTACCATGTTCTGCAAAAAATGCATCGTCACAAATATCAATTACATCACCCGCAAAAAATGAAGCGTGATGCACTTGGTTTAAAGCAGCATTTTCTTTGGCGTCTTCAACAGCATCTGCAACCATTTCAACGCCAACCAACTTGCGAGCTTGCTGGCTAACAAAAAGACCAATACTACCCGTACCGCAGTACAGATCGTACACCAGTTGACTGCCATCCAGCTCCGCAAATTCTCGGGTAATAGCATATAATTTTTCAGCCTGTTTGGAATTGGTTTGAAAGAAAGATTTGGGGCTGATTTTAAATTTCAACGATTCCAATTGCTCAATAATAAAACCCTTGCCAGCATATACTATTGGTGATTGATCGTAAAGGCTATCGTTCTTTTTGCTGTTGATGGTATAAAATAAAGTGGTAATCTGTGGAAACTGTTGCAGCAAAAGATCCAATAATGCTACTCTATGGGCTTGGTCTTCGTAGGCAATTACCATATTCACCATCAGCTCACCAATACTACTGGTTCTAATGAGGAGGTTGCGAATCCAGCCCTCGTGTTTTTTAATATCATAAAAAGGAAGGCCATATGTTACGGTATAGGCGGCAATGGCTTTTCTAATGCCATTGGTGGGCTCAACTTGTAAATGGCAGGTATCTATTTCTACTACTTTATCAAAAAAGCCCCGTACGTGAAAACCAGCAGCACCGGGTTGATTATCAAAAGATTCACCAGCGGCTTTCATGCGCCTGAATTCTTCAGTAGGAATATATTTGCGGGTAGCAAAAGTATATTCCATTTTATTTCTATAAAATTCGGTTTGGTCGGCACCAATGATGGGCGCAATTTCAGGCAATTCAATTTTAGCAATACGGGTAAGGTTATCGGTAACCTGTTTATGTTTGTAGAAAAGCTGTTTTTCGTAAGGCAGCATCTGCCATTGGCAGCCACCACAAACCCCAAAATGCGTACAGAAAGGTTGCACCCTATCACTCGAAAATTCATGCGTATAAATGGTATGACCCTCGGCCCAATCGGCCTTGTTTTTAGAAAGTTGAACATCTACAATATCACCCGGAACAGCACCTTCAATAAAAATAACTTTACCGTCAACCCTAGAAAGTGATTTACCCTCGGCTGCATAATCTTGTACTAAAATTTTTTCTAGTACCACTGTTTTTCGTTGCTTTCTCACCCGGTAAAGGTAAGTACGATTTTCATTTTACGACTTTAAATTGCCTAATTTTAGGCTCAAATTGGGAATATGAAATTTTTGATGATAGGAATGGCGGCCATGCTGGTATATGCTCCTTTATTGGCGCAGCCCAAAAAACAAGCACCAGTTAATAATGCGCTAGTAAAAAAAACGGGTTTAAAAGGAAGGTTAATACCCATTACACTGAGCCCTTTAAAAAATACCACCGTTTACTTGGGTAGCTATTTTGGCAAGGGAATGGCGCTGGTAGATTCAGCAAAACTGAATGAGGAAGGGAAGGGTGTATTCAAAGGAGATACAAAACTTACTACTGGTATTTACTTTGTGGTATCGCCCAATTATACCATTCAGTTTGAATTTTTGATGGATGGGTTACAGCATTTTTCGATAGTTGCAGATACTGCTGCCAAAGACAAAGCTGAAATTATAGGCTCGCCCGATAATGATTTGTTTAAAGCCTATGCGGTATTCTCTGCAACCAAGGGCAAACAATTACAAGAACTGGAGCAAGCATATAAAAAAGCTCCGAGTGCGGTAGATTCCAACCGATTGCGTACAGAAATTAGTAAAGTGGAGAAGGAGTTGGGCGACTATAAATCTGCTATTCAAAAAAAATATCCAGCCTCTTTATTATCGGCGCTATTCCATATCATGAAGCGACCAATAGTTCCAGCTATACCTATTGTAAATGGAAAACCAGATTCATTGTATCCTTACCGATTTGTAAAAAATCATTTTTGGGATGATGTTATTTTTAGCGAGGACATGCTGCTGCGTACGCCTTTTTTTGAGCCCAAGCTGGACGATTATTTTAAATATTATATTTCTCCAGAACCTGATTCTATTATAGCGGAAGTAAAATATATGCTGCTCTCAGCCAGGTCTGCTAAAGCGCTTTATCCCTACTTGCTTACCAAATTCACCAATAAGTATATGAACCCAGAGTTTATGGGCCAGGACAAAGTATTTATTTATTTGTTTGAAAATTTTTATGCTAAAGGAGATACGGTATTATTGAATCCAACATCACGCAAAACTATTATAGAGCGGGCTTATAGCCTAATGGCCAATCAGCTGGGGCAGCCAGCGCCAATGCTAGAATTGACCGATACATTGGGAAAGATTAGATCATTGTATGGCATAGATGCGCCATTTACTGTGGTGGCATTTTGGGATCCTAATTGCGGACACTGTAAGGACGAAATTCCAAGATTAGATTCATTGTATAGAAGCAAATGGAAGGCCAAGGGGGTAGTTGTTTATTCAGTAAATATTTATGAAAATGAGTTCAATGCCTGGAAGCAATTTATAGTAGATAAAAAACTCTCGCAGCAGTGGATACATGCCTATCAAACCAAAGAGGCAAAGCTGGCAGAAGAAAAATCGGCCTTACCCAATTATAGGCAGCTTTACGATATTTTTAAAACTCCTACTATTTATTTACTAGATAAAAATAAGCGCATATTGGCCAAGCAATTGTCGCTAGAACAGTTTGATGCGCTAATGGAAGCCCAAGAGAAACGGTAGGCAGTTTTAAACGATTTGCTTGACTGTATTCCAAATTACTTTGGGTTTTCCAAGGGTATAGTAGTGAAGAACGGGCACGCCAAAAGCTTTAAGTTCCTTGCTTTGTTGTATGAGCCATTCGGTACCTACTAGTTCACATTCTTGGTCGGATTTGCATTTAGAAATAGCATTAGACAGATCGGTGGGAATATCTACATGAAAAATTCTGGGTAAAACAGAGAGTTGCTTTTTGTTGGTGATGGGTTTTAAGCCCGGGATGATGGGAACGGTAATACCCATATCTCGGCAGGCTTTCACATAGTCAAAAAATTTCTGATTATCGAAAAACATTTGGGTCATGATATAATCGGCGCCAGCATCTACTTTTTCTTTGAGTCTCTGAAGATCAATTTCTAGGTTCGGTGCTTCAAAATGTTTTTCAGGATATCCGGCAGTGCCAATACAGAAGCTGGTTTTGCCGCCGTTCTGAATGTCTTCATCCAAATAAATGCCACTGTTTAAATTAACCACTTGCTTTTGTAGATCGATGGCGTATTTATGACCATCGGTCTCTGCTTCAAAGCTGGCTTCATTTTTTGCAGCGTCACCACGAAGAACGAGTACATTGTCAATTCCTAGAAAGTTTAAATCAATTAAAGCGTCTTCACTTTCTCTTTTATTAAAGCCACCACAAATAAAATGGGGAACAGTATCAATATGGTAGTGGTTCATGATGGCGGCGCAAATACCAACGGTACCCGGACGTTTGCGAACTTCAACCTTATCAAAAGTGCCATCAGACTTCTTTTTAAATGCAGTTTCACTTCTATGATAAGTAACATTAATCCAAGCGGGTTTAAACTCCATAAGGGGGTTTAAATGATCAAATACATGTTGAATGGTCTTGCCTTTTAAAGGGGGTAAAACTTCAAAGGAGATCAATGTATCTTTAGCCTGCTGAATATGTTCTGTAATTTGCATAGGTATTTATTTGTATTGCAATTTAGAAATTACCATCAACCAAATTTTATTAGTGAATATGGTTAACCCTTACTGCTTAGTTATTCAGTCATTATAAACTGGGATGCAATATACAAAGCCTCGGGTTTAATATGGGTAAATACTGGTAAAAGAAGCAAAAAAACCGCCTCAACTTAGTCGGGCGGCTTCTTTTTATTCACTCATTTAATTTTACTTTCTTGCCATTACCTTCTCAACTGCACTTACTATAAATGGCGTATCTAAGCCATATTTGGTAAGTAGTTCGGTGGGTGTTCCACTTTCTCCAAAGGTATCTTTGGTGCCTATATATTCAATAGGGATGGGTGAATTTTTAGCAGCTACCTGCGCTATTGCATCTCCCAAGCCTCCAATAATATTGTGCTCTTCTACTGTAACTGCACACTTGGTTTTAGCAATTGATGCAATAATGGCTGCTTCATCTAATGGCTTTATAGTATGTATATTTATCAACTCTACACTAATACCTTTCTCTTCTAAAATTCTGCCCGCTTCTATGGCTTTCCAAACCATATGACCACAAGCAAAAATGGTTACGTCCGTTCCTTCACTCAATTGCTGCGCCTTGCCTATTACAAAATCACTTCCATCTTCTTTGGTAAAATTGGGCCATTTCGGTCGCCCAAAACGCAGGTATACTGGCCCTTCATAAGCAGCAATGGCTTTGGTGGCCGCCTTGGTCTGGTTAAAATCGCAGGGCACAATCACCGTCATCCCCGGTAACATTTTCATCAAACCTATATCTTCTAAAATCTGATGGGTAGCTCCATCTTCTCCCAATGTAAGCCCTGCATGTGATGCACATATTTTTACATTCTTATTGCTATAAGCTACACTTTGACGAATTTGATCGTAAACCCGACCCGTACTGAAGTTGGCAAATGTGGTGGTATAAGGAATCTTACCACCAATAGTCATTCCCGCAGCAATACAAATCATATTGGCTTCTGCAATACCTACTTGCACAAAACGCGCTGGAAAATCTTTTATAAAAGGCCCAAGTTTGAGGGAGCCAGCTAAATCCGCAGTGAGTACCACCACATTGCTGTTTTCTTTTCCTATTTCATGAATGCCTTCTCCAAATCCACCCCTTGTTTCTTTTTCGTTCAGTACTTGGATATCTTTCAGTTTCATGTGTAATTTTTTATTGTTTTTAATGGCTTATTCATGCCATATTTGTTTTGCTCAAGTGGTGCAAAGTAAAGGCTTTTTTAGATGGGTTTTGATACATTTCCCGTTCTTTTCAATACTCCCCAATGCTGTAATTCTCCTTTCACTGCTTTGCGCATAGTCCTAAATAAAACAATCAGTAATAACCAACGGTAAATAATTCTTTGCGGAATGAGCCAAATAAGTTTCCATATGGGCTCTTTTTCCATTAAAAATGCCATAATAGCTATTACCATATCAATAGCTAAAAATAGGGCGTAGTAAAACCCTATTTCTTGCGCATTACCAGTAATCAATCCAATCAGCATTAGAAAATCTGCAAAGGGAGCAAAGAGTGGAATAATATATTTAAATAATAAAATATCGGGCAGGGCAATAAAGCCAAGTGCAGGATAATTAATATTAAAAAGCGCATCCCTATTTTTCCAGAATGTTTGCATTACACCAAAGGTCCACCTAAACCGCTGCTTCATAAACTGGGCTAGTGTTTCAGGTGCTTCCGTCATTGCAATTGCAGCATTCTCATTGTGAATTTGATACCCACAACGAAGTATGCGAACCGTTAAGTCACAGTCCTCTGCCAATGTATCGGAAGTAAAGCCACCGGCTTCTTCCAACGCTTTTTTTCTGAATGCTCCTATTGCACCCGGAACAACCGTAATGGCATTGAAATAGCTGAACGCTTTTCTATCTATATTTTGACTAGAAATATATTCTATATTTTGCCAGCGAGTAATCAAATTTATTTCATTGCCTACTTTAACATTACCTGCTACAGCGCCCACATTATTGTAGTTAAAATGTACCATTAACTTACTTACCGCATCGGGTTTTAATTTGGTATCTGCATCAATACAAACCACATAATTGGCCTCAGTAACTGCAATACCATAATTTAATGCAGAAGCTTTTCCGCCATTGGGCTTGTTCAGAATGGTCATTTGTGGATGATTTACAAAAGCAGCGCTAACCCTTTCTAGTGTTAGGTCTTTGCTGCCATCATTCACAAAAATAATATTGAAATTGGGATAGTCGCATCGCAATAAATTTTGTAGAGAAGCAACAGCGTTTACTTCTTCATTGTATGCGGGAACAATAATAGAAACCAATTCTTTTTCTTTATTTTCTGGGGACAAACTGGGTTGCTTTTTTCTTCTTTCAATCAATGAAAAAACAAGCATGATGGTCAACCGAAAACTACCTAAAATTAAAAATAAGATGAAGAGGCTATAAAATATTCTAGAGCCATAGTAGCCAATTTCTGCCAACAGATAATTAAAACGCAATACATAATTGCCTTTATAATTGGGCACAGGTGGCATCACATCATTCCTAGTCTTGCCCATTAAATCGGCTACGGTGGTGAACTTATAGCCATTTTTATGAAAATATTCAATGATTTTGGGTAGTGCTTCCACCGTAGCACTTCTATCACCGCCAGCATCGTGCAAAAGAATAATATTGCCCAGGTCTTTCATGCGAACCACCCGATTAAAAATAGTATCGGCATTAAAGTCGGGCACTTCACCAGCTTGCCAATCAAGTGGATCAATATTTTCGCCGATGGTCAAGTAATTTTTTGTCCTGCTCAAGGCTACTGGAATTAATTCTTCCATTTTTTCGGGGTGACTATCCGCATTAAATGGTGCACGAAACATAATGGTACTACTACCCGTTATGGCTTCAATTAATAAGCGGGTTGCATCCATTTCTAAAAAAGCACGCTGCTTACTTACCGTAGCCATATTCGGATGCGTAAATGTATGGTTGCCTATCTCATGCCCCGAATTAAAAATTCGTTTTACCAGTGGAATATTTTTCTCAGCTTCAATACCTACAATAAAAAAATTAGCAACTACTTTATATTTATCAAGAATGTCTAGAATCTGTGTTGTGTACAAAGGATCGGGGCCATCATCAAAAGTAAGTACCATTTTTTTCTCATCCGATTTGCCAAATTGTTTCACCACAAACATAGAAGGAAGTGTATCGTAAAACTGCTCACTAATAAGCATCCAAGTAGTATCAAGTTCGGTTCTAATTTTGCCAGGTGTTGGGGTTGAAATCACATCTAGAATTTCTCCTTCCCCCATAAAATCTACATCGTTGCTGCTTTCTACCCTGCTAAATTCTTCGAAATTAAATTTTTTAAGTGCTGCTTTATTCATGGGAAGATGGTAGAAATCCCATAGCCTGCTGTCTTCACTACCCATGCGCCAAAGTGAAGTACCTGCCAGCGCATATTCAGTAGCAAAACGTAGTGTATTAAAATTGGTAGCAGCGTCGGTAAAATGGACTTCTCTTGGCCTATCATTTTCATCGTAGTAATCAAAATGAAGATTGTACGAATTGTTATCGTAAACAATTTTACTGTTGTTTTCTTTTGCAATACTCAATGCTTGTTGATAGGTAACATCGTGGCCAACGCCACCTTTAGGCCAGTCATATCCAAAGCCAGCAATACACAAGACAATTTTGTATGTGGGCACTTTTTTTACCATCTGGGTAACAGCAGCTTCAATCCATTTCTGACTGCTAATAGGCCCCGGTTTTGTACCCGAAGTAAACTGGTCATAAGCCATTAAGAATAAATAATCGTTGTATTTAGAGAGCGATTGGTAGTCGTAATCTTCATTAAATGGCATCACATCTTGAGAAACAAGCAGGCCATTGGCATGAAATTTTTCATAGAGCTCACGCTGAAAATTAGTGAGTACTCCATTGTTGTTTTCAATCAATTCCTCCAAGTCAATATTCACACCAGCAAAACCTTCAGATTTTATATATCGGTATAAATCGTTGATGAGTTTGGTTCGCTTTATTTTGTTGTTTAAAATTCTGCTGATTACTGCTCCATCCCAAACCCCATCTATATTATTGGTGAGCATGGGCATTACCCGTATGCCTTTCGATTTTTTTATAAGGTCGTAACCACGTTTATCTCTTTTTACAATCATAGAATCTCCTTTGGCATCAAAAAAGAACCACTCAGGTAAAACAAGATTGAGCTTGTTGATATTTCTTTTTAGGGAGAAAAAAGCTTGCGGATCCCAGTCCACATAAAACGCAGCGCGAATACCGAGGCTATCATTGAATAAGTCGGATGTAGATAAGCGAATGGCACTGTCGTTCTGACCGCAACCATCTCCTTTTTTCCATTGGCTATTGATGAATTTTCTAAAACCTTTATAGGCTTTGGTAATTGAATCGGTGTCTTTATTTGACTCTAGAATTTCTTTAAAAGCCTTACCCTGAATAATGGGTACCGATGGCATATAGGCAGTACGGATGGCAATGATGATGGCAATAATGGCAATGGCTAGTAAGAACAATAAAAGGCGACTGCCCCATTTAAAGCGTTGCCACCTACTTGGGTTGTTGGTCTGAAAAATTTGATAAGATCCTTTAGCCATAAAGCTGCATTACTGCATAAATTTATGTACAAAGTTAGTGCAGCATTATGGAATCATCCTTCAAAACTACTGTAGAAGTATGGTGTTTTGGCTTCAAATTCTGCTGCACAGGTATCTACCATTTTGTAAACACGTTTAATACCGAGTGCTTTTCTTTTCTCGTACACTTCATCTTCGGTACAATTGCCAGTTAGTATTTTAGAAATTTGTAAATCACCAAATCCCATTTTCTTGGCGTCTTTCAGCAATTGCTGGGGCAGCGTATCTAAGTTGAATTTGGCTATTTCTTTTTCCAAGAGGCATATTTCCTGAATTTGGTAAATAAACCAGCGATCTATTCTAGTAGCTTGGGCAATAGATTTTACAGTAGAGCCCTGCATTAATGCATCTTTTATACGGAAAATACGATCCCATTTTGGGGTCTTAATATATTCAACCAATTCCTCACTCTTCATGAGGCTTTTGCCATAATATCCCAATCCTACCGCTTCATTTTCCAAGCTCTGACAGGCTTTTTGAAGTGCTTCGGCAAAGCTGCGACCAATGGCCATTACTTCACCAACGCTTTTCATTTGTAATCCTAGGGTGTCATTAGCGCCTTTGAACTTATCAAAATTCCATCGAGGAACTTTTACAATTACATAATCTAATGCAGGTTCAAAATATGCCGAAGTGGTTTGGGTAATCTGATTTTTCAATTCATCTAAACTGTAACCGATGGCCAGCTTGGCAGCAATTTTTGCAATAGGATATCCCGTGGCTTTAGAAGCCAATGCAGAAGAGCGACTAACCCTAGGGTTAATCTCAACAGCAATCAGGTCTTCCGTTTCAGGATTCAGTGCAAACTGAACATTACAGCCGCCCGTAAAATTACCGAGTGAGCGCATCATCAGGATGGCTTTATTGCGCATGTCTTGAAAAGCGGTATCGCTAAGCGTCATTGCAGGAGCAACCGTAATAGAGTCGCCCGTATGAACGCCCATTGGATCTACGTTTTCAACGGTACAGATAATTACTACATTATCGTTACAATCCCTCAATAGTTCCAATTCATATTCTTTCCAGCCCAATACGGCTTTTTCTACCAATACCTCATGAATAGGAGAGGCTTTTAAACCTCTTTCAAGGGCAGCATCCAAATCATCTTTGGTATGAACAAATCCACCGCCAGTACCGCCAAGGGTAAAAGAAGGGCGAATTACCAACGGGAAACCTATTTCCTGCGCAAATTCCTTTCCTTCTAAAAAACTATTGGCAACGTGACTGGGAGCTACTGCAATACCTATTTTTACCATTAACTGCCTAAATTTTTCCCGATCTTCTGCGGTATCAATAGCGGCAACATCAACTCCAATAAGCCTGCATTGGTATTTTTCCCAAATGCCAAGCTCTTCGGCTTCTTTGCAAAGATTAAGGGCTGTTTGTCCCCCCATAGTGGGCAAAACGGCGTCAATCTGGTTCTCAATAAGTATCTGTTCAATGCTTTCTACTGTAAGGGGAAGTAAGTACACTTTATCGGCCATCATCGGATCCGTCATAATTGTGGCGGGATTACTGTTGATAAGTATTACTTTTATGCCCTCTTCACGGAGACTTCGAGCGGCTTGAGAGCCGGAATAGTCGAATTCACAGGCCTGTCCGATAATGATTGGTCCTGAACCTATGATGAGTACTGAATGAATTGATTGATCTTTGGGCATAGAATTAGTGTAATAAATTGCACAAATGTAAGGCTCAGAGACCAAACTAACCTTTAAAAAATTGATCATACCCTGAAATGGGTAACTATAAAAAAAGCAATATGGCAGTATTAAAAGAAGGCAGCAAAGCGCCTGCATTCAAAGCAGTAGACCAGAATGGCAAAACAATTGCACTGGCAGATTATAAAGGTAAAAAAGTAATCCTATATTTTTATCCGAAAGATGATACGCCAGGATGTACAGCACAAGCATGTAACTTAAAAGACAATTACAGTATCCTACTGAAAAAAGGCTTTGAAATATTAGGTGTGAGTGTGGATAGTGTAAAAAGCCACAAGAAATTCGAGGAAAAGTATGAATTGCCATTCTCTTTGGTTTCCGATGAGGAGAAGAAAATAGTGGATAAATACAATCTTTGGGGCGAAAAGAAATTCATGGGTAGAACCTATATGGGTACAACCAGAACCACTTTTCTGATAGATGAAGCTGGCATTATTAAAAAAATAATTGCCAAACCCGATACAAAAAACCATACCGAAGAAATTCTGGCGGCTTGGGAAACTGTTTAAAATTAGTGCAATTTATTTGCTGGATATTTCTATGGAAGCCAATAAAATGGACATTTCTGCGTTAGAAGCATGGAAAAATATGTTTTTCAATGCCCAAAAGGAATGAGTCATTAAAGCAAATAAACTTGTTTATGGTACCTCCCCATATACCATCTGATGATCATCGGCGTTTGAAAGAATTGTATCGGTATGAAGTACTGGATACTTCATACGAGGACGAGTTCAACGATGTTGCTCAGCTTGCTGCTACTATTTGCAAAACACCCATTGCACTTATTTCTATGGTAGATGCAAAGAGGCAATGGTTCAAAGCAAAATATGGTATTGAAGACAATGAGTTTTCTCGTGATATTTCTTTTTGTGGGCATACCATTACTGCGGATAGTTCTATTTTTGAAATTGAAGACGCAACAATCGATGAACGATTTATAGATAACCCATTGGTAACAGGCGAACCTTATATACGCTTTTATGCAGGGGTGCCATTGGTAAATAAGAATGGATTTAAAGTGGGTACCATTTCTGTATTAGATACCAAGCCCGGTATGCTGAGTGCTGAACAGGTATTTACTTTACAAACAATGGCAAAGCAGGTAGTAAAACTGTTGGATCAAAACTTACTCAACAAGCAGCTAGAACACCAGCAGATAAAACTGCAACAACAAATGGAAATGCAAAACCGCATTCTCTCCATTATTGCGCATGATGTAAGAAATCCGATAGGTGCTGTAAAATCAATTATTGAATTAAATGCCCGTAAAATATTGAGCCAAGAAGATTCGGTTGAGCTGATGAATATGGCAGGTAAACAAATTGATGGTACGGTAGAATTGTTGAACAACTTAGTAGATTGGGGGTCTATGCAAATGCGTGGCAAAGGCTTTGAAACAGAAAAAGTACATATGCGTACTTTGGTAAGCAATATGTTTAAGAGTTTTGAAGTGATGGCTTCGCTGAAGTCCAATATTATGGTAAATCTGGTAGATGAAGACTTGTTTATTAGGTCTGATATAAATGCTATGCGATTTATTTTACGCAACCTAATCAGCAATGCCAATAAGTTTACCAAAGAAGGGGTGATTACCGTTTATGCACACCAAGAAGCAACCAAAATTATGCTCTCGGTAAGTGATACAGGTGTGGGCATGACGCTAGAAATGCAAACTAAATTATTTGATGGAGAGCATTACCAAAGTACCACAGGAACTGGTAATGAGAAAGGGAGTGGACTAGGGCTTATTCTTACCAAAGATTTTGTACAAATGTTGGGCGGTACCATTTATGTAGAAAGTCATATTGACAAGGGCACTTCTGTATACTTAAATTTTAAGGAGTAGTTAGCTGAATATAGTAAATACCAACCAGCTCATTCCATAAGCCAAGGCTGTCATGTAAATGAATTGGAATACAGGCCATTTCCATGTTTTGGTTTCGCGTTTTACCACGGCAAGTGTACTCATACACTGCATGGCCAATACATAAAATACCATCAATGAAAGTGCCGCTGGTAATGTATATACTTTTCTGCCATCGGCGTGTGTGGCTGCTTGAAGTTTTTGTCTGAGCGATTGATTGTCTTCTTCGTCTACACTGTACAATGTTGCCATCGTTCCAACAAATACTTCTCTTGCAGCAAAAGAAGTGATAAGTGCAATACCAATTTTCCAATCGTATCCCAATGGAGCTATAGCCGGTTCAATGGCTTTACCTAAAATACCTGCATAAGAATGTTGTAATTTTTCGGTACTCAATTGTTTGTTTAAAGAATCTTTAGCAGCGGGTTGTGCAATAATCATTTGGGCATATTGCTTTTCTACCTCATTCATTTTATTGCCTGGTCCAAAAGAACTTAGAAACCAAAGTAGTAAGCTAATTACCATAATTACTTTACCAGCATCGGTCACGAATATGCGGGCTTTTTCTACCATGGTAATGCCAGCATTTTTCCAGCGTGGAGAACGATACATGGGCAGTTCCAGTATAAAAAAACTTTTCTCTTTTATTTGGATGAAAAATTTCAGGACATAACTCACTGCCATTGCCATAAAACTGCCTAAAAAATACAAAGCCATCATTACCAAACCCTGTAAACTTAAGAAACCTAAATAATAATGATCGTCTATTACCAACGCAATTAATATGGTGTAAACAGGTAAACGTGCACTGCAACTCATTAATGGAGTTACCAGTATAGTGAGTAATCTTTCTTTTTTATTTTCAATATTCCTTGCACTCATAATGGCCGGAACGGCACAAGCAAAACTACTGATCATGGGCATCACACTTTTCCCATTCAATCCCACTTTGCGCATCAGCTTATCACTTAAAAAACTAATGCGGGCCATATAACCAGTGTCTTCAAGCAAGGTAATCAGTCCAAAAAGTATCATAATCTGTGGAACAAAAACAAGGATGCCGCTGAGGCCCGCCAGAAATCCGTTAATGGTTAAATCACTCCACCAAGTGTTGGGTAATACATTAGAAAGCCAGCCAGCAAATTGCGCAAATCCCCATTCAATACCATCCATTGGATATTTGGCCAACCAGAAAATACTCTGGAACAACAGAAATAAAACCGATAAAAGAATAATATAACCCCAGGTTCTATGCAGCAGTAGATTGTCTAGTTTTTCAGTAAACAACTTTTTCTCCAACGGCCCAGTCTCCACTACATTTTGTTGCATGATCTGCCTAATGCGTGTATAACGCTGCATAATTTCTTCTGCCTGTGTTTTGGTAGTATTAAATTGATGCCGTTTTACAATATTATTAATCAATTCATTGTGTGGTCCAGAGGCAAGTAGTTCTTCGTGGTTAATAAGCTGGTGAATGGCAGCATATTCACCCATTTGCGGAAAGCAAGCCTGCATTTCTGCAACAGCAGTAGGCGCAAGCTTTGCGGTATCCATAAAGTGGCGACCTTTATAGGCAGTATCAAACTGCATTTTGGCAATCACTTTTTTTAGTTCAGCCAGTCCCTTATTTTTTCTTGGATTAACAGCAACAACGGGAATACCAAGATCTGCTTCTAATCCTCCAATATCTATTTGAATATCTTTTTTAGCAGCTAAATCATTCATGGTAAGTGCCATTACCACAGGAATTTTTAAATCAATAATCTGACTACAAAATAATAAATTCCGCTTTAGGTTACTAGCATCGGCCACCAAAATAATGAGGTCGGCTTTGAGGTCTGGGTCGGCTCCCATTAATACTTTATAAGCCACCCACTCATCGGTTCTTCTTGGGTATAAGCTGTAGGTGCCAGGCAAATCAATTAGGTTCGCTTCTCTTTTTGCTTCCAACAAAAAACTACCTGTTTTTTTGTCAACCGTCACACCCGGAAAATTACCTACCTGCTGGTTTAAACCAGTAAGTGCATTAAATAGGGAACTCTTGCCACTATTTGGATTACCTACCAATGCAATATGAAGGGTTGTATTTATCAAGATTGCAAAAGTAGTTCCAAGTAATGGCAGTTGGTTACGAGATCGGGAACAGAATTACAATCATTTGACAATGCAATTGGATTTGGGATGCTGTTTATTATTGAAATGAAGTTCAGCCAAGCTAATTCTTTGGTTTTAAACTTATATCTGGTAAAAAACCTGATACTTAAAACCTTAACGAAATTCATCTTTAATAATATATTACTCGTATCAATGCTACCAGCTTATGCTTAATTAGATACAAGTACTGCCCTAAAATTATTGCAATATACAATGCAGCTATTAGATAAAACCAAATATTGTAGCCATTATTGCGACATTTTTTGCCTCCCCAACCACAGCACTAGCAGGATAAAATAGTATTTTTTTGAAATCAATTTTAGTTTAACTTACAAATCGGTGTATTCTAGTAATTATTAAAAATACATGTAGAACCATGTTACAATATATCCTATTCCGCCAATCACCAATAAACTGGCTATATGAAAAACCTAATTCTATCATTACATCCAACCCTTCTTATACAATAAAGCTCAAAAGTAACGGACTATTTAGAATCGGTTTTTCAAATAATCAATGCACATTATTTTCTTTTGATAACACTCTAGTATCAGGCAGCTTATCCATAACAAAATAGGATAAAATAAATCGCATCATTTCATAGCTATTTGATGCCATAATAAATAAAACAGGATGTAAAGAAATTAAAATAACCGAAGGTAGCTTTGATATAAAATATTAAACCAATAAAACAAAATGACTATGAAAAAATCAATCTTAGTAACGCTTTTCTTTACTGCCATATTTGCCACCAGCTTCAA
>RDZY01000050.1 GCA_004294135.1 Sphingobacteriia bacterium | reverse complement strand
ATTAATCAAAAAAACATACCTTCATCATCAGTACAAATCAGTTAACCAATGGCCTGATTCTTCTACTTCTTACCAGACCGATTATTGGGATGACGTCAGTATCAGATGTACAGTCAGATAAATACTATTTTAATATGGGGGAGGCTTTAAAATATCCCCCATATATTTAATTTACTAATTTTTGTACTATGAATATTTTTACAGGAATATTATTATTTATTAGCCTAATCATTTTTTCTTCAACTAAGAGTCAAAATGCTCCAGTTACACTTAATTATAATATTTCAACAAATCAACTCACAGAATTAGAAATTGTAAAGACAGGGTTACGTGTGGTATTTCCAAATGACCCTGATATTAGCATTTCTTTAAAAAGTAAAAAAAGTGGTACTAAGCAATTTAATATACTAACAAATGGACTTTATAAAATTTCAGATGCTATTGAAGGGCATCTTGTTTATTTAGAATACGGCGATTCTATTAGTATAACATTGACAGAAATTCCAAATCTATCAAGAAGAATGGCAAATAATGAATACTTTAAATATTTTAATAACTTGGTTGCAAAAGGAAAATATGCCTGGCATTATACTTTTTTTGACGAGCTCTATAAACGTACAAATATACTATACCCCAAAAAAAAATACGAAATTGCGAAGCAAATAATTGAATATAAATCAAAATGTGATCTGGCTTTATTTATTGGAAAAAATTTGCTTGATTCCTTGTATCGTATAAAACTAATTTCTACCAATTTTAAATTGGTAGCGGAGCAAGAATTAAACGCTATATATGTGAGTAGAATGTGTGGGCCATTATCTCTAGTGTCAAAGGAAAAAGTAAGCGATATCTATTTTGAAAAATTGAATAATATGGAATTTAATGATTCCTCATATGCTGTAAAATGTAATGACTATATACAAGCTGGTGCCCTTTATACATATTATATTCATAACGATTTCAATACTAAAAAGCCATATTCAAATTTAGCCATGGAAATGAAATCAATTCTTTCGAATTACACGGGTATTATAAAAGATAAATTATTGAGTTGGCAAATACAAGATTATATAGGCCAAAATTTTCCAGCCTTTGATTCATGTTATAAAGTTTTTTTTGTTGAATGTAAAAACAAGTCATTCAAAAATGCAACTATAAAAAAAGTTGAGTCTTATATAGCTCCTATTCAACTAGCTAATAGCATCAAACTCCAAGATTTATTACTGAAATCACAAATTATTGATATTGATAATAATACAAAATCACTAGCTTTTTTATTTCAAGATTCAATGCCAATATTAATTGATTGTTGGGCCACATGGTGTATTCCTTGTAGAGATCAAATGCCTTTTATGCATAAAATTGCTAGTAAGTACACAAAACAGATGAATACGATCTATCTTTCTTTCGATACTGAAGAAGTAAAATGGAGAACTTATATAAAAAAAAATAATTTAATAGAGGGACAATATTTAATACAAAATGATTTCGGTTCAATTTTTAGTAAATATTTTAATATTCAAACAATACCACGGTATATACTACTATCAAAAGACGGACTAAAAGT
Organism: Sphingobacteriia bacterium; assembly: GCA_004294135.1. GTDB lineage: Bacteria > Bacteroidota > Bacteroidia > Chitinophagales > Chitinophagaceae > Sediminibacterium. The sequence goes on along the minus strand of RDZY01000050.1, from coordinate 3,555 downwards.
GTTAAATTCAGATTTGCCATTACCGGCATTAACAGAGCAGTTTGAAGCAGAATTAGGTAAACATATTAGAATGTAAACATTATCTTTTGTAAGCTATTTATAACGTTGCGTACAGCTTTCCTAACAAGTTTTAATTTCTCTGCCAATAAATGATATTCACTTTTCATTATCAACAAAACCAAATGGATTGTGGTCCTACTTGTCTCTATATGATCAGCAGGTATTATGGTCGTGTTATTGCGTTGGAGAAATTGAGAGAGTTGAGTGAAATTGGTAAAGAAGGCGTTAGCTTACTTGGTATTAGCGATGCGGCTGAAAAAATTGGGCTTCAAACCACCGCTTTGAAATTAAGTTTTACCAAATTAATAGAAGAAGCTCCCAAGCCCGCTATTCTTCACTGGGGGCAAAATCATTTTATTATTCTGCAGCCACAGAAAAAATATTTCTTCCACAATAAGCTACACAAAAATATCACCATCGCCGATCCTGCCAAAGGCATTATTACAATCAACAAAGAATTGTTCCTGCAAAAATGGATCAGCGATAAAAATGATCAGGGTGAGCCAACAGGCATTGCATTGTTATTAGAACCCGGTCAGGACTTTTATAATAATCAATACAATGATGATTTTGCTGAAAAAAAAACCAATCATATCAACCAACTGATTGGTTATATCCGCCCCCATAAAAAATTAGTTTTTCAATTGCTTCTTGGTGTAATACTCGGTAGTTTATTGCAATTGGTTTTCCCCTTCCTCACCCAAAGTGTTGTTGATGTGGGGATCAATACCCAGAATATACAATTTGTCTACATTATTTTATTTGCACAACTAGCACTCTTTATAGGTAGATTAAGTGTTGAATTTATCCGCAGTTGGATTCTTTACCATATAAGCAGTCGGATTAATATTTCTATACTTACAGGATTTCTTATTAAGTTAATGAAATTGCCATTGGCTTATTTTGACAGTAAAAAAACAGGTGATATTCTGCAAAGAATGAACGACCATCAACGCATTCAAAATTTTTTAACGGGCACATCACTTAATACTCTTTTCTCTTTATTTAATTTGCTGGTTTTCTCCATTGTATTGCTCAACTATAGTGGACTTATATTTGGTGTTTTCGCCGCCGCAAGTGCCTTTTATATAGTATGGATTTTACTGTTCTTGAAAAAACGAAAGCAACTCGATTACCAACAGTTTGATATAGCCGCCGCCGAGCAGAGTCGCACCATTCAACTAGTACAAGGCATGCAGGAGATCAAATTACATGGAAGCGAAAAGCAACAGCGTTGGCAATGGGAGCATTTGCAGGCTGCGCTGTTTCGTATTGGAATGAAGGGACTCTCTCTTAACCAATGGCAACAGGCTGGCGGATTCTTTATTAACGAAGGTAAAAATATATTTATCACTTTTATTGCTGCCACGGCTGTTATTCAAGGTCAGATTACCCTTGGGGCTATGCTGGCTATTCAATATATGATTGGTCAACTCAACGCACCTATTGAGCAAATGATAGGCTTTGTGCAAAACTGGCAATTGGCAAAAATTAGCTTGGAAAGATTAGATGAAATCAATCAGTTGCCAGATGAAGAGCCTGTGATACTGAATGGTAATAAAGCCAATCAATTGGTAACCCAGCTTCCAGAAAACAGATCGCTGCACTTGCATAATATTAGTTTCACCTATCCCGGTGCTGGTAATGAACCTGTACTTAAAAATATTACCATACAAATTCCTCATGGTAAAGTAACTGCAATAGTCGGAACAAGTGGAAGTGGCAAAACAACACTTTTGAAATTATTATTGAAATTTTACGATACCAAATCAGGAGAAATATATATTGGTGATACCACTGAATCTTTGGGCTTAAATCTTTCTAATATCAGTCACCGTGCTTGGCGCAAACAATGTGGAGTAGTTATGCAAGACAGTTTTATTTTTTCTGACAGCATAGCAAAAAATATTGCAGTTGGGGAAGATTATCCAGATACAGAAAAACTACGTCATGCAGCTAAAATTGCGAATATCACCAGCTTTATAGAAAGCCTTCCACTTGGATACAATACTAAAATTGGAGCGGAAGGTACCGGTGTTAGTGCGGGACAGCGACAAAGAATATTGATTGCAAGGGCTGTGTATAAAAACCCTGATATTATTTTATTAGACGAAGCAACCAATGCACTAGATGCTAATAACGAGCGTACTATTCTTAAAAATTTGAACCAGTTTTTCGAAGGCAAAACAGTGGTAGTAGTGGCGCATAGATTGAGTACGGTGAAAAATGCAGATCAAATTGTGGTATTGCACAATGGAGTAATTATTGAACAGGGCACCCATTTGGAACTAACCGCCTTAAAAGGTGAGTATTTTCTGCTGGTAAAAAATCAATTGGAGTTAGGCGATTAAAAATATAGTATGCCATCAAATGAAGAATCATATAGCTTAGCCGCCATTCTGCAAGCGGCCAATATCAATCCCTTAGATGAAGTAGACCGTATTCACAGCCATGAAGTACGCGAAATTATCAGTAGCCGGCCTGTTTGGATCGTCCGCAATGGCACCGCCCTTTTTTTTATAATTATAGGGCTATTACTTAGCCTTAGTTTTTTTATTCATTATCCAGATTTAGTAAAAGCACCTGTTCGAATTGTTGGTAAAAATTTGCCCAAACAAGTGATTAGTAAAGCAGAGGGCAGGTTGGTATTACTCGCTGTTAAAGAAAATGGCTCTGTAAAACAAGGTGATCTGTTGGCTATTCTACAAAGCACTGCTGATTACTCACAAATACTTTTATTTGAAAAATGGATTCAGCAAACTGAGCAAAAATTAGCCACCCGAAACTGGGCAGCAATACCAAATTTAGCTGTACTGAATAATCTGGGCGAGGTACAAAAAAATTACCAAGATATTCAGCAGCAATTATACCAACTAAGCTGGTCTCAACCAAATGGTTATTTTCAGCAGAAAAAGCAAAGTATTCAAAAGGACTTAGCGGTTATTATTGCACTCAGATTGAATGCAGATCAACAAAAAAAATTAATACAACAAGATTTAGATATACAACAACATTTGTTAGGTATTAACGAACAGTTGGTGATAGATAAAGTAATTGCTCCCTTAGATCTAAACAAAGACAAAACAGTGGTATTAGCCAAAAGGCAGCAACTGGTTCAGGTAGAAGCGGGGAATATTAACCAGACGGCAAACTCAGTTTCTAAACAAAAAGAGTTGGTGGAGATAGAAAAAACAGGTTTGGATATTCGTCAAAATTTTATCACTGCTTTGTTGAATTCAAAAAGTGTAATTGGTGAATGGAAAAATAAATATATGATTACTGCTACTGAAACAGGTAAACTTCAATTCATCAATTATTTTCAAGCGAATAGTTGGATTAAAGCTGGTCAGGAATTGTTTTATATTATTCCAGAACAACCAACCTATTTTGCGGAGTTATTGGCATCGCAACAAAATTTCGGTAAAATTAGTAAGGGGCAGTCGGTGAATATTGCCTTGAACAGTTACCAACGCAATGAATTTGGCATTTTAAAAG
>RDZY01000038.1 GCA_004294135.1 Sphingobacteriia bacterium | reverse complement strand
CTGGTTACCTGTTACTGATGATGAACTTAATATGGTACTATCACCAGAACAAAAAGTCAACGGGCGGCTATTGCTAATCGTTGGTGTAGCTGGTAAGCTGTTTATTGTACCGCTTACCGCTACATTTATTGTAGTTACCCCTGTACTTGCCACAGTAATATTACCGCTAGGTGTTCCAGTAGCAGTTGCTGCAATGCGTACGTAAATAGTAGTTGTAGATACCGTCCCCCCTGTATGAGTTAATGTTAGCGAGTTGCTAAAACCACTACCACTGGTAGCGCTCACTTCAAAGCCCAAAGGTGCTGTAATTGTAATATTATCAGTAAGACTTGTACCACTTGCTGTAAAATTTTTCTGTGCACTAACAATACCTGCACAAGCTTCAAATGCTGATAAACTAGTAACAGAAGTGTTAATACTAGTGAGTAAGTCTGCATTTCTTAATACAGAGGCTCCTAATACTTGCTCTTGACCTGCAGTAGTCAATTCGGGTCTTCCATCACCATCCAAGTCGGCTATAACAACTAAAAGAGGGTTCGTTCCTGTTGTAAAATACTGGATTGCAGCAAAGCTTCCATTACCAATACTTCCAACAGAAGATGTATTACGTAATACACCAATACTGTTTGAACCGGTATGTGCAAAAGCCAAGTCTAGTTTACCGTCTCCATCCAAATCACCAATGGCTACCGATTCAGTAGTACTCCCTATCGAAAAATTATGTACAGCAGCAAAACTTATGCTTCCGTTAATAGTAGTATTTCGTAATATCGAAACATCGTTTGATGTATAATTGGCAACAGCCAAATCGGGTTTGCCATCCCCATCCAAATCACCAATACCTACTGAGTAAGGATGAACACCAACTGAAAAATCCTGTTTCGCAGCAAAACTGATTGACCCACTGCTAGATGTATTGCTGAATAATGAAATATTAGTTACAGCTGAATTGGTTGCAACCAATTCAGGCTTACCATCCCCATTCAAATCACCAATAGTAAGTGAAACAGGTTGCAACCCTGCAGTAAAATCCTGTTTTGTAGAAAAACTTATAGACCCACTGGTAGAGGTATTGCGAAATACTGAAAGGCTACTTGAATGAAGATTTGTTACAGCCAAGTCGGGTTTACCATCCCCATCCAGATCGCCGATACGAACTTCGCCTGGAGCAACAGAGCCAGCTGCAAAATCTTGTTTGGCTTCAAAATTTATACTTCCGATAGTAGAAATATTGCGTAGTACTGAAAGATTTCCTGTTGTTTCATTAGCAACAGCCAAATCAAGTTTACCATCCCCATCTAAGTCGCCAATAGCCACAGAAAAGGAACCATTGCCACCTATTGCAAAATCTTGCTTGGCTGCAAAGCTGCCAATACTTATGCTTCCACTTGTTGCAGTATTGCGTAACACCGAAACTGAAGATGAACCGTAGTTTGCAAAAGCCAAATCAGGTTTACCATCTCCATCTAAATCGCCTACAGCCACAGAGCGAGGATATTCGCCAGTTGCAAAATCCTGTTTTGGTGAAAAATCAGAGGCCATTATTCCTGTTTTGGCAGGACTATATATTGGCGTAAAACTGGCACTACTAGCAGCCATTAAAGCTGTTGCAGTATTAAGGATTGTAATGGGCGCATATGTAGCCCCAGTAGGCACTTTAGCGGTAATACTGGTAACAGTTGATGCTGTTACTTCTGCTTTAGTTGCTCCAAAGAAAATAATATTGTTTGCTGGGGTTGTATTAAAGTTGGTACCGGTAATGGTTACGTTATCCCCTGGCTTAGCACTTAATGGTGTGAAAGAAGTGATTGTGGGCTGTGCCATTACTTGAAATGAACACAATAAGCCCAAAAGCAATAAACCCAAGGATTGCTTTGAAAAATAGACCGAATGAAATAAAAATTGGTATGATTTTTTTTGTGTTAAACCCTTTAATGAAATAGGCATAAATTGTTGGTGTAATCTAGAAATATTTTAGGGATGTATTTTACAACTAGTTTTAGTAATTGTATCGTAAAACAAATATAAAGGAAAATCAAATATTAATAAAACTTGATACAGTAAATTTTAAAGCCTCTGTTATTGACTTTATTTTACAATTTATACACTAGAATATTTCGACTTCACAACTGTATTACCTCTACTTCATACTTACCAATTATTTTATATCCATAATCATAACAACAGGTATAGGTTCCGAATTTTATATGCTTTTGTTGATGCGTAAAATGTGCCAGATTGAATCCCTGCAAATAGAGCGTATTAATAGGTACTGTTTTTTTTCTTGGAAACACAGCATATATATGAGCCAATATGCGCCTGTTTTTCTGGAGCAATAAATTAATCCTACGAATATTATTATTGGCGGTACCGTTCTGAATATTGTGAAATCCACTTCTACAATAACAGTTACAGAATTTTTTGTCGGTTCTGCCAATAATTTTTTTTGCGCAGTAGATGCACTGCTTTTCGGACATTTCCATATGAATCGGTTTAAGGGGTCGATTTTATAAAATTAGCAACCTTCCCAATACATTGATTAGGTATAAATACGGAAATTTGGCGTGTAAAACACGGTATTTAAACGTTTACAAACGCTTACTTGCGAATACATCCGTTTAAAGTAGCAATGGAGTTAAAATACTGGTTCATATTTGACTTGTTAATGGCAGTACCGCACTGCTTTTTATTCAAATCAAATAAGAACCGTTATGAACGCTGTAAAAAACAAAGTACAATTAATTGGTAATCTAGGGCAAGATCCAGATGTTAAAAACATTGGAGACGACAAAAAAGTAGCTCATCTTAGTGTAGCTACCAATGAAAGCTATCAAAATGCCAAAGGTGAGAAAGTAACCGAAACCCAGTGGCATAATGTTGTGGCCTGGGGCAAACTGGCTGATATTGTTGAGAAATACCTCGTTAAAGGAACTGAAGTAGTGATTGAAGGGAAACTGATCAATCGCAACTATATAGATAAGCAAGGTGTGAAAAAGTATATCACCGAAATTCAAGCCAATGAAATATTAATTCTAACCAAAAAAGCATAGCTGCCCCCAGTCAGCACCCTTACCATATCAATAGGCAGGTTTGTTCATAGCCTGTTCTATTGGTAGTAAGGGCTTATCATCCAATATACAATAGGGCCAGTTACTGCCACATAAAACCACAACGGCCAAGTAATTCTTGCCAGCTTTTTGTGCTGGGGAAACGCTGCAGTCAAAGCCCGATATGCCGTTAGTAAAATAATGGGGAGTATGATTGTGGCTAAAAAAATATGGCTGATTAAAATAGCATAATACAGGTTTCGAATACCGCCTACTGCCAGTTTCTCTACTTCAGTAACTACACCATCATGATTTGCATCGCCAAATTTTGCGTCGCCAGCCAGCAAATGGTGCGCGATATATGACACCAAAAAAAGAATGGAAAGTACCAATGCTCCCATCATTAATTTTTTGTGCAGTAAGTAATTTTTTTGTTTTACAGCTACCAATGCAGCTACCAATAATAAGGCTATGGTTGTATTGATATATGCATTGGCGGTAGCAAAAATATGCACATTGAAGCCCAGATCTAGCTCTAGTTTTACACGACCCAATATGATGATTACTGTAAATACTATTGCAGAAAATACACCAATAATCCAATAAGCTTGTTTGTCGTTTTTGTTAATACTTGCTGCTAACATACTGCTTAACTTTTAATTTGTTTTAAAATCTCTATAGTAAATGCAACCCACTATCCATTGATTTTTCTTCTTGCTTGCATATAAAAAAAAAAGAAACTGGTGGCCATAACAATAATCAGCCACAGCCAACTCAAATCAATTATTTTCCTAAAAATACCGCTCTTCTTTTTAACGTCTTTTTCCAATAACAATACCCCAATATCTTGCGATAATTTTAGCATCTGCACTGTGTCTAATCCGTTGTAATAGCCTCTAACAATATGATCTTTATCAATCAACACAAATCGGCTGGTATGAACAAAATCAGGAGATATAGGTTCTTCACTGAATTGATCTACTTTCATCTCTTCAAATGCAAATCTATAAATATCTTTTCTGTTTCCGGTAAGCATCCACCAGTTATCGTGGTTCACCCCAAATCGGTCTGCATAATTTTTTAATACAGAAACAGAATCATTGTCAGGATCTACCGTAAAAGACACAAATTGTACAATACTGGTATCCACTTTATTTCTAATATTACCTCCTTTCTTAAAAGACTGTTGTAGTTTGACCATATTGCGGGTAAGGCGGGGGCAAATACTTCTACAGCTGGTAAAGAAAAAATCGGCGACTATAATTTTACCTTGCTTATCATACAAGCCAACTGTATCGCCCAATTGATTTACCAAACGAATATTTTTGGTTTTATGCCAGATACTATCGGTAATAGATTTTCCATTCTCTACTCTTGTAAGCACCGTGTCTAATAAATATTTACGCGGCATGTCCACCGCTGTCTTGCTGGCATACTGTAAAATAAGGTAACAACATAAGGGGATACCTAATGCCACCAATAAACCCAATATTGCCTTCTTAGTCATGCATTTATTTTTATTGATTAAAATAAAAAACCATCCCAAATAGTGCGGGATGGTTCGATTACTATCAGAATATATTTGAATTCTTTAATAAGTGGTTATTCCGCTGCTTTCTTTTCTTTATGCGAATCTTGGTGTTGCTCACCATGCTTTTCATCTTTTCCGTGTTCTTTTTTCTCTACTTTAATGGTGCTTTGCTCTTTATAATGTGGATCATAAGTATTGCGTAGATTTCTGAATGAATTGCCATCGTATAAAAAAGCTGCAATGAACCAAACAAACAATGCCAGTGGAACACAGATGGTCATAATCAGGTTCTTGATTTCATGTTTTAAGTGCATAAAATAAGCGACAATATAAAATGCTTTAGCCATCATTAGAATTACGATGGTTCCTTTAATAGCCATTCGCACGCCTGTACTACTTAATGGAATATCAATCATCCAAAATCCTAAAATTAATTCTACAATAGTTAATACGGTTAAGATTACCGTTACTTTAATAATTTCTTTGGAGCCTCCACCTGCGTGCTCTTCGTGTGCTGTTGAATTTGACATATAAAATTGTTAGCGTGTATGAAACGAATAATTTAAATCAGGTAAAAACAAGTAAATACAAATACCCATACCAGATCTACAAAGTGCCAATACAATCCAGCTTTTTCTATCATTAAATAATGGCCTCTTTTCTCAAACTGATCCGTGAGGGTCATAATCAACATGATGATATTAATGATTACCCCAGAAAATACGTGGAAGCCATGAAACCCTGTAATGGTAAAAAAGTAATTGGTAAAATTGGTTGAAGAAGCCGTTCCATCTGCATTTAAGAAAGGATTACTACCCCACCATGCTCCTTCGTGGTGTAAGTGGTTCCACTCCCAGGCTTGACAGCTTAAGAATGCTATACCCCCAATGATGGTCCATATTAAGTTGGTTGTCACTTTTTTCTTATCCATATTGTGACCTGCCTGTACAGCAAGTACCATGGTTACAGAGCTAATGATGAGAATAAAAGTCATCACACTCACAAATACCAATGGAGCATTAGCCCCTTCAGGTGCAAATGGGAAACTTTTAAATACTGCGTTCGGGTCAGGCCAGCCATTGGTTGAAAACCGAATAGTGCCATAAGAGATCAGAAATGCACCAAATGTAAAGGCGTCACTCATTAAAAAATACCACATCATTAATTTGCCATACTCTACATTGAAGGGACTTTTTCCGCCACTCCATGATTTAGTGATTGGTGCTGTTGCAGTTGTTGCCATGTTTATCTCGAATTTCGTTTACAAAAGTATTGGCTGGAATTGAAAAAAGGTGCAGAATATTGAAGTTTTTTCTAATTAACCGATCCAATTGTAAAATATGAACAAATACACCCATAGTATATCCACAAAATGCCAGTATAATCCTACCATATCTATGGATAAACTACTGTAATTTTTGGTACGGCTGCTGTATGCTTTAACAAAGATGACCAAGATGGCAATTACGCCGCCTAAAACGTGCATCATATGCAATCCGGTAATTACCAGCAGGAAAGAAGCTGCTGAATTGCTTTTTGCGCCTGTAAGTGCAATATTTCTTGCTTCCAGATCCATAAAGCCCATCACTTGCAGGCCTATAAATAGTATGCCAAGCAAGGCAGTTACCGTAATTAGGGTTCTATAACGAGCCATTTCCCTGGCTTTAAAAGATTTACCCGCTAGGTGAATGGTAATACTACTAAATAGAATTACTGCCGTTGAGTACCAAAAAACGACTGGTAAATCAAATTCGAGCCAGCTACTTTGGTTTTTCTTTACAATATATGCACTGGTTAATCCCGCAAACATCATCAGGATACTTCCCATAGCTACCCACAATGTGAATTTTTGTGGGTGAATTCTCTTTGACTCATTTGCTTTTACTATTGCTTCCATTTTTTATTGATTTTATTTGTTTCCACCATCTAGCATCTACCACCTACCTAACCTTATCTGCCAACAAAGCCAATAATACTATGGGCAAATAAATATAACTGCTGAACATCACCCTTCGAGCGGCTTTTACGCTCATCTCTTTATACAGTCGCGCACTCTGCAATACCATAAATAAATTACAAATAACCACCACCCACATACTCCATTCCCCTGTAAGTCCAAAATAATTGGGCAGAATTCCCATTGGTATCATCAATACCGAATACATAATAGTTTGTATAGCAGTGAATTTAGTAGGGCCTTTTTTTGCGGGTAATAATTTAAATCCTGCTGCACTATAATCTGCATGTGCTACCCAAGCAATTGCCCAGAAATGCGGAAATTGCCACAGAAATTGCATCCCAAACAGTATCCAGCCGCCAGCCGAAAAATCATCATTACCAGCAACCCAGCCAATTAAGCAGGGCAATGCACCTGGCAATGCACCCACCAATACCGCAATGGAATTAATTTTTTTAAGGGGCGTATAAATAAATGCATATAGAAATAGACTAAAAGCGGAAAGTAGTGCTGAAGAAAGATTAAAATAATACCACATTATAGCCACGCCCAGCGAACCAGCAATAAAAGCAAATGTATAGGCTTCTTGTTGGCTCATTCTACCACTCGCCACTGGCCGCTTGGCTGTTCTTTTCATGAGCGCATCGGTATCTTTTTCTACTGCTTGGTTAATGGCATTGGCACTACCTGTTATTAACATGCCCGCCAAAAAAAGCAATAGAATCATTCCCCAATTGTATACTACTACATTGGGGGCAATAAGATAACAGATTACACAAGAAAATACAACCGTAAAACTCAGGGTGAATTTTATCAGCAAAAAATAGTCTTTTATTTTAGCAGCAAGTGAAAGTGAGCCACTACTTGTTGCTGTATCGGGAATATTTGTCATGCTGCTTAGGTATTTAAAAACAATGCTCCCGAATAAACAGGAGCATTGTAAGATTGTATCACCTGAATAAAATATTATCCAGTATATAACTATTTAGTGATGACTCTCATCGGCTCCCACCGCTTTAGTTTGCACAATGAATTCTTTACCATCTTTTCCGTAATCATATGCCCAGCGATGCACTTCTGGTATTTCACCCACCCAGTTACCATGTCCAGGATTAATGGGTGTTGTCCATTCCAATGTATTAGCTCCCCATGGATTAGTTGTAGTAACTTTTCTTCCTTTGAAAATGGAATAGAAGAAATTAAATAAAAATAGAAGCTGTACTGCAAATACAATCATTGCAACCGTGCTAATAAAGCGATTGAGTTCAGTAAACTGCTTAAAGCTTTCCCACGCCGAGTAGTCATAATACCTGCGCGGCATACCTGCTAATCCTTGATAGTGCATTGGCCAGAAAATCAGATACGCACCTGCTAAAGTAACCCAAAAATGAATATAACCCATCGTATTATTTAAAAAGCGACCATACATCTTAGGAAACCAGTGGTAAATGCCTGCGAACATTCCAAACATACTAGCCACACCCATTACAATGTGAAAGTGTGCTATTACAAAATAAGTATCGTGCAAATGAATATCTAAAGCTGAGTTGCCTAACCAGATGCCAGTTAATCCACCAGAAATAAATAGACTTACGAATCCAATGGAGAACATCATACCTGGTGTGAAGCGAATATTTCCCCTCCACAGTGTGGTGAGCCAGTTAAATACTTTAATAGCGGATGGTACGGCAATCAACAAGGTAAGCAACACAAATACAGATCCCAAGAATGGATTTAATCCTGTTACAAACATATGGTGCGCCCAAACTAAAAAAGCAAGTATTGCAATTGCAAACAGAGAGCCAATCATGGCCATATATCCAAAAATAGGTTTGCGTGAATTTACAGAGAGGATTTCAGACACCATACCCATTGCAGGCAATAGTATAATATACACTTCTGGGTGTCCTAAGAACCAAAACAAATGTTGATATAAAATAGCACTACCGCCCTCATTGGGTAAAGCACCTACTCCATTAATAAAAATATCTGACAGGTAAAAACTGGTCCCAAAATTTCTATCGAAAATCAATAAAATAAATCCAGAGAACAATACAGGGAACGATAATACACCTAATACAGCCGTAAAGAACAAGGCCCAAATGGTTAGTGGCAAACGAGTCATACTCATTCCCTTAGTACGCATATTCAACACAGTAGCAATATAATTGAGCCCACCAAGTAAGGAAGATACCACAAATAGCGCCATTGAGATCAGCCATAAATCCATACCAGTTTTAGAACCAGGTGAAGCATCTCCTAATGCACTTAATGGAGGATAAGCAGTCCACCCACCACTAAAGGGGCCAGTTTCCACAAATAGAGACGACAACATGACTATACTAGCGGCAAAAAAGAACCAGTAACTAAGCATATTCATAAAAGGCGATGCCATATCCCTAGCTCCAATCTGCAATGGTATAAGAAAGTTGGCAAAAGTACCACTCAATCCGGCAGTCAACACAAAGAATACCAATACTGTTCCGTGGGTGGTAACCAAAGCATAATATGCTTCGGGAGTAATTTTGCCCCCTTCGGCCCATTTACCCAATAAATCTTGCAAAAACGGGAAGGTAGAATCTGGATAGCCCAATTGAAGGCGAAATAATACACTCATCAAACCACCCAACACAGCCCATACCATACCAGTAATGAGGAACTGCTTAGCAATCATTTTATGATCTTGGCTAAAAACATACTTGCTAATGAATGTTTCATGGTGATGGTGTTCATGGTGATCATCACCATGTGCATCCAGGTGTAAACCTGCTTCTGCAGGTGCGTGTAAAACGGCTTCGTTACTCATACACTTACTCTTTATTAGTTAATACAACCAAGCATGAACTTGGTTGATGATTGTTCTACAATTTGGCTATTTGTTTTGCAGCTACTTCAACAGGCTTTGCTGCCAACTTTATACTATCTGCCGGCTTTGCCATAGCTGGGTCTTTATCTGGAAAAGCAGTATAGTAATAAGGTTTTGTGCCTGCTATTTTTGCATCATACTCCTCTTGATCCAATACTTCAATTACTCCTTTCATAGCGTAGTGACTGTTTCCACACATCTGGTCGCAACTGATTTCGTACTGAAAATTAGGGTTTTTGGTTCTTTCTTTCATTTCAGTAGTTGTGTACTTAGGCGTGAACCACAGTGTGGTTGGAATACCAGGTACAGCATCCATTTTCATTCGGAAATGTGAAAGTCCCACATCATGAATAACATCTCTAGAACCAATAATTAATTTGACTGGTTTGCCTTTTACCAAGTACATTGTTTGCTCCATTACCAGGTCATCATGTGATAATTGGTCTTCCCAAATAATACCCAATGAATTGGTGGCATTGTCAATATTCTTAAAATATTTTTTACCAAAAGCAGCATCTGCACCCGGATAACGGAAAATCCATCCGAACTGTTTGCCCGTTACTTCTACTACCATGGCTTCTTTTGGAGGCTCTCCTGTAAAAAGAAACCAGTTGCGCAATCCAATTACTACCAGTACAGTCAACGCTATGGCAGGAATGATAGTCCATATAATTTCAAGCGTATTGCTATGTGCAAAGAAGTAGACTTTGCGTTTCTCGCTTTCTTGGTATTTAAAGGCAAACCAAAACAATACAATCTGTGTACCAATAAATACAACACCTGTAACAGCCAGCGTGAGCCATAACATAGAGTCTACCCGCTCTCCTTCTACACTGGCAGAACCCTGTGGTAGTAAGGTTTTTCCGTAATACAATTCATTGCAGTACCAAACTCCCAGCAGCCCAAGTACCAAAAACGATACCATCAAAAAACCATTGATTTTATTGTTCTGTTTACGGCTTGCCTCTTCTCCTTTCAAAACTGAAACATACTCACTTGCTTTGGAAATCTGAAAGATGACCACAAAAATGAGCACGATTACTGCGGTGATTAAAAAAACTGTCATATACTTATCTTATTATCTTATTCTAACAATAAATGCGACCAATTGGTTTTATTAAACCTGATGTATAATACTTTCTTTTAAATAAGGATGGTATTTTGCTATCAGTGGTTTTTTAGACAAAGCTTTTCCCACAAACAAAATCATAGTTCCAACAAAAAAAGCAAGTATTCCAAAATCAAGCCAACCCAATTCTACGTGTTCTTTCATTAGTGATCCCATCACCATCTGATAAAAATCTATCCAGTGACCGAATATGATTAATACTGCCATAAAAGTTACCAGCGTATAATTTCTTTTTGCAGCACGTTTCATCAATATCAACAAAGGACATAAAAAGTTTATAATGAGGTTGAAGAAGAATATGCCTTTATAAGGTCCTTGCACACGATGTTTGAAATACACCGTTTCTTCCGGGATATTAGCATACCAGATCAACATATACTGAGAAAACCAAAGGTAGGTCCAGAAGATAGAAAAGGCAAACATAAATTTACCTATATCGTGTAAATGCTCTTGTCCCGTTAATTCCAAATATCCCTTATTCTTTAAATAAATGAGCCAAAGTGCAATCAGTGATATCCCTGCTACAAATGAGCTTACAAAAGTGTACCAACTATACATGGTTGAATACCAATGTGCATCAATACTCATCATCCATAACCAAGGTATGGTGGAACCAACGGTTAGTCCAAACCAAACGGTGAACATTGCGGTTCTTACCGTACCTCTTTTAATAAAGCTAGCAGCTAAGGTTTGATCCATTGGAGCTTGATCTGCTTCATTGTTTAGTTTTCTAATTCTCCATCCTAAGAAACTCCACAATGCAATGGTAAGGGTGGTCCAGATTACAAAGAAAGTAGGATTCAAAAATCCTGCTTTCCCTTTTAGAATTGGATCAGCAGCAACAGCTTCTGTATCTAACCAATGATAAATATGGTGTTTATGTCCGAAAATAATATACATTAATACGGCGAATGTGATGGATCCAAAAATAGGCACCATGGTAGAAATGGCTTCTGGAATTCTGCGGAATGTTTGGGTGAACCCGGCATGTGCTAAAGTGGTAACAGAGATAAAGAACATACTGGCATTACAAATCAATGTCCAGAAAATAGAGTTATACATTAAAGTACCCCAGAAATGTACCTGCTCATGTTCATCGGCACTGAAGCCTTTGGTGAACATGCCGTATAATAATGCAACCAAGCCCAAACCCATTAGGGCATAAGACCAGGTTTTCATTTTTCCGGGAACTTCAAATTGTGTTCTTAAAGATGCCATTGTTACGCTTTTAGTACGGTTAGTATTGTACCCTTTATAGGCACAATTTGCTGAATTATTTTGCTGTTACTACTGTGGTTGCGGGAGCTGCTTTTGCTTTTCCTGCCTTTTGTTTTTCTTTGATATAGGCAATAATCATCCAACGTTGCTTGCGGCTTAACTGTGAAGCATAAGAGCCCATGAGATTTTTGCCGTATGCAATGGAATAAAACATTTGTCCCCCTGGCATTGCTTCATACTTTGCATCACCTACCAAGGCGGCTGGTTTAGCAGCGTAAGGACCAGCACCATCTTTGTAAAGAGGGCCATTGCCATTTAGCTTATCGCCGTGACAAATTGCACAATTGATCAGGTATAAACGCTCAGACTCTTCCATGTCTTTTGTGTTTAAACTATCATAAGGATTGGGCACTAACTTAGATGCGGTATAGTTGGTAGTATCTCCAGCTTGATCTTTGGCTATATGAAACGGCATTTCTTCTTCTCTAGAAATGGTTCCAGCTACTGGTCTATTATTGTAGCTAATACCCTTGGCTTCTAAATTGCTATGGTCGGCATAGGACTCATAGGCGCGGCTATAAGCCATATCAGGCATATAAACACTGCCGGGTTTGCGCTTTACATCGCTGCAGGCTGCTAAAAGTACCAGTGCAGTTAAACAAGCTATGATGGATGTATTCTTCATGATTCGATTGATTCTAAAATTCAATAATTAGGCTGCAACAACTTCGGTATTTTCAAAAGGCATTTCATCCTTATCATACCTACCCAGCCACCAGCCTTCCTCTGCAATTTGAAAATTTGTTTCCAAAGCACCTTGGTTGGTTAAAAATGCTTTCAGGTCTTCTATATTGGTCTTCTCAGTACATTCAATTACCATCACAAAATAATCATCTGTTGCACGAGGATGAAAATGATGTTTTTTTACAAATGGAGCCAATTGGCAGAGATAGCAAAATGTGAGTACCATTCCTACCGCAGCAAATAATACGGTTAGTTCAAACATAATAGGAATCCAAGCTGGCAGCGCAAAATGCGGCTTTCCGCCAATATTTAAAGGCCAGTCTTTGGTGAAAATCCAACTGATGCAACTCAATGCTGTAGTGGTTCCGGTAATGCCATAGATAAATCCAGCAGTATGCAGACTCGTCTCGCGCAAGCCGATGGCATGATCTAATCCATGCACCGCAAAAGGTGTGTACACATCGTGAATTTTATATCCTGCTGTACGCACTTTTTTAACTGCAGGAAAAAGCACTGCTTCATCGTTAAAACAGCCAACCACAAATTTCTTTTTTGCCATACTTTATTTTTTTTCTGCAATCATTTTTCAATAGACTACAGTAAGATCATTACAAAATCAACTTCAACTCTAATGCGCATGTTCATGCACAAACTCTTCTAGTTTCTGCGCTTCTATATTGCCCATTTCATTTTTATATCCTTCTCCCGTTGTTTTCAATACATACTTAATTTCTGCAATGGCAATCACAGGGAAATATTTAGCAAATAAGAAGAAGCAAGTAAAGAACAATCCAAAAGTACCCGCATAGAAACCGATTTCCCAAATAGAAGGGCTGTAATAAACACTCCAGCTACTTGGTAAATAATCGCGGTAGAGAGAAGTAACAATGATTACAAAACGCTCAAACCACATCCCAATATTTACAATCACACTCATAAAGAATGTAACAAAAATATTTCTTCTCATTTTACGGAACCAGAAAATTTGGGGACTCAATACATTACAAGCCATCATACCCCAATAACTCCATCCATAAGGTGAGAAAAGGTAGGCTCGGCTGTACCAGAATGTGTATCCTTCGTATTTATTTTGACTGTACCAACCCATAAATAATTCTGTGAGGTATGCTATGCCTACAATTGAGCCAGTTAGTACAATTACTTTATTCATGGCTTCTATATGTCCGATGGTTACATAATCTTCCATGGCAAACACTTTCCGCACAATAATCATTAGGGTTTGCACCATAGCGAATCCAGAGAAGATGGCACCAGCAACAAAATAAGGAGGGAAAATAGTAGTATGCCAACCTGGAATAACAGATGTGGCAAAGTCAAACGATACAATGGTATGCACCGATAATACCAGTGGTGTACTCAAGCCTGCTAATACCAATGATAAGCTCTCATGGCGCTGCCAGTGTTTGGTAGAACCCGTCCATCCGAAAGCCGCAATACCATATAAACGCTTACGCAATTTGGTAAAAGCACGATCACGAACCGTAGCAAAATCGGGCAATAAACCACTATACCAGAATAATAAAGACACCGTAAAATAAGTAGAGATGGCAAATACATCCCACAATAATGGGGAATTGAAATTTACCCATAAAGGACCACGGGAATTGGGATAAGGCAGTACAAAGAAAGCCATCCAAACACGACCCATGTGGAAGATGGGGAACTGACCTGCACACATTACCGCAAAGATGGTCATTGCTTCGGCAGCTCTGTTTACACCCGTTCTCCAACCTTGACGGAAAAGTAATAAGATGGCAGAGATAAGTGTACCAGCGTGACCAATACCTACCCACCATACGAAGTTGGTAATATCCCATCCCCAACCCACCGTTTTGTTCAGATTCCACTCTCCAATACCGTAGGTTACTTCTCTATAAACACTGTACACGCCAAACATAAGTAAGGCTACAGCTATATAAAAACCGATATACCATAATTTGGTAGGTTTGGCTTCAATAGGGCGAACAATATCTTCCGTAACCTTTGAATAGGTTTTATCACCATATACCAATGGTTCCCTGAGCTGTGATTCGTACTTTAAATGCATAGTTTTTAAAATTAAGCGATTTGATATTATTTTATAAATTAATAATCAGGATCGCCAGTACCTGGAATATGATAAATTTTAATTTTTGATACAATCTTCTCCCTTTTGTTTTTTTTATACAACAAGAAAACATTTTTTGTTAAAAACCCAATTCCTTCTTGCTTATACCTACTTATTAATTCATCTTGATTGATAAATATTTTTGCTTTGCTTTTACTAATCTTCTCATATATTTTGTATCCGTCCATTATAAACGCAACTTTGTTATCTACTAATTTATTTTTAAAAAAATACTGAATATATTGGTCTTCTCGATTATCATCTTTTTCAATTAAACATTTTTTATTGTATTTAATATAAAAAGTGTCTTTTAATATCTTTATTGATGCACTATTAGCATTCGTGGGACTTTCAAGGCAAAAGGAAACCAAAATTGTTAATAATATTTTATGTATAGATTGCATATTTTTATTTAGGGCAATTTTTTGAATTTGGCATAGCCAATTGGGCAATATTATACTGATAGTTTAAATCATTAGTTGAATTATATATGGCAGCAAAAATAGTTGTTTCCTCTAATCCCATAAGAGCTAAGTCTCTAAACACATTAGGATTACTAATACTTGAATATACCGAAGGATACTTATTTTTTACAAACGATGTGATACCTGATTGCAAAATATTAATATGATTAGCCATATACTCGTGCATAATCCCATTCCAAAGATTTAGAGACTTGGATCTATTTTCAACATACGAAGAAAGCTCTCTCAAAGTCATATCATCAATATTTTTAGGCCAGTTATTTATCTCAATATTTCCAAATACAGCAAATGCTTTTTGCCTTAACTGAGCATGGAAAGCTTCATGCAAAAAGGACGATGCGAGCCAAATTCTAGAAAAGTCCTCATCTAAAGCTCGTTCTCTATTTATCCATATTTCGAAGGATCCATTTCCTAAAGGGTGGGTTTTTCCATCTGTGGGTATATCTTTAAGAGAAAAATCTAAATTATACCCTGTTTCTCCCTCAAATGCTTCAATTAATGATTTCAGTCCGAACATAGATGTATCAGAGAGCAAATTTTCATATACACAATTTACTGAAGGATTATTTGCAATTGATGGATCTACATACACTTTTATAGGTTGGGAATAACTACCCCCCCCACCACCTCCTCCACGATCCATATCATTATTTACTTCAATTGCTAAAAAAGTTTGCACTACCCGCACAGCATATCTACATTGTGTATTTGTTATCCAAAAATCTCCATTATCGCCCCATCCGTATGAATACCAACATTCCCATTCAATAATAGTTGAATTCGATTTTACTGGATTTGGAGATTGATTTTTTTGAGTTGTTAAATAATATTCAGCATGATTTTTACGCCCAGTTTTAAATAACCAATTTAACGTCTCCTTTGTAAAGGTAGATCCTTCTTTATTCGAAGTTTTTGGTAATGAATTGTGGCTTTGCTTATTATCTACTAACCTGAATTTAATATCATTTTCAGTTTCAAAATATGCTATCAACAATAATTCTTTGTCTTTATATTTTTTTTCAAAAGGAATAAAAATAGTCCTCAACCCATTACCATTCTTTAAAGCGATAGCAATATCCCACAATGGTAATCCAAATTTATTTTTTAATTCAACAGAAAAATGCTCTTTGCTATCAAGTTCTTTGTACTGTTTAATAACTAGATTCAAGTGCTGATCTGATGCATACCCATGATTTATAGATTTAAAAACATTCTTTAGCGCTTCGTTTCTATAGAATACGGTCATATCTATATCCCCATTCTGCTGATCAGGCATAGATTTTTTACATGAGATTATTACGGCTAATATTCCCAATACATATATACAAAACTTTAATTTCTTTACGCTCATTATCAATAATATAATTTATCCGTGCGCTTTTTCTGTGTGTTCTTTTTTTGCACCTTCTTTCTCCCCTTCGGTATGATGGGCAGGCATTTCATCGGTATTTCTCACTTTAGCCAAATAAGTAACCCCAGGTAATACGTGCAATTGCTCGAGTACATAAAACTGTCGATTGGGGTTTTCTTTTCTAGCCATGGTGATGGCACTTTCTTTGCTGTTGGCATTTCCGAAATTAATAGCATTGGTGGGACAAGCTTGTTGACAGGCAACTTTTACATCACTGTCGCTCAAAACACGGCTGTCTTTCTTCGCTTTTAATTTTCCTTCCTGCAAACGCTGTACACAGAATGAGCATTTTTCAATTACTCCACGAGAACGAACCGTAACATCTGGATTCAATACCATTCTGGTTAAATCGTCGTTCATATCTAAAACCACCTCATTTACATGACCTTTTTGGTTATCACCAAAACTATCTGAACCAGTATAATCAGCCCAGTTAAAGCGACGAACTTTGAAGGGACAGTTATTGGCACAATACCTTGTTCCAATACAACGGTTATAAGTCATTTGATTCAACCCTTCACTGCTGTGGTTGGTGGCAGCAACGGGACAAACATTTTCGCAAGGTGCATTGTCGCAATGCTGACACATCAATGGCTGGAATACCACATTCGGATTGTCCATATCACCACTGTAATAGCGATCTATACGCAACCAATGCATTTCATGACCACGAAGCACTTCAGGTTTACCCACAACAGATATATTATTTTCTGCATTACAGGCCACCACGCAAGCACCGCAACCAGTACAGGTATTGAGATCTACACTCATTCCCCATTTAATACCTGGCCTATCAAACACAGGGTACAAAGTTCCTTGTGATTCAAATTTTTCTAACCCACCCCATGGTGCAAGCTCTTTCTCACGCTCATCGCGAATTTCAGTGGGGTTGTGTTTATACGCAGCTAAACTTAATTCTTTTACTACTTCGGTACGATTACCTTGTTCGGTATCATAACGGCTATGGGTTTGCGTTAGGGCTACTGGGTATTTTTCTCCAGTAACAACTAGGCTTACATCATTGTGAGAGAAATTTACAGCGGCTCCACTTAAAGAAGCCAGTGCAAATGCATTTTTTCCAACGCCTGCGGCAGATTTACCCACTTTTTCGCTTCGGCCGTAACCTAAAGCAATACCAATGGTTTCAGGATGCGTTCCAGGAATAATAAGGGTGGGCAATTCAATGGTTTTTCCACCTACCGTAACTTTTACCAGTTTCTTAGGAGGATTTACTTCGTAAGCATCTGCTTGACCGGCATTATTTAGGTCGATATTAAGCAATGTTTTTGCCATGGCAGGAGATACTACTATATAGTTGTCCCAAGTTGCCCTAGTAACTGGATCTGGTAATTCTTGCAACCAAGGGTTTGAAGCACCTTGACCAGCACCGATTGCTATTTTTTCATACAATACCAATTCTATTTTACCGCCTTTTTTAGCAGCAGTTGCAGCAGACAATGCGCCAGCTACAGCAGTACCATTATAAGTACCGGGGCGGGTAGAAGATTCACCAATGGTGATTACACCATCTTGTAAAGCTTTATCCCAACCATTTGTTCCACCTAGTTTTACGGTCCAGAAATTCTTTAAATAACCCAAGTAATCTTCATTTGCACCACTCCATTTCAGCAGGCTATCTTGCCACTGACGGGTTTTAAATAAAGGATAAATGGTAGGCTGTAAAAAAGAGAAATAACTTGTTTTGGCTTCCGCATCTCCCCAACTTTCTAAGAAATGATGGTCGGGTAAAACGAATTTGCAGAGCTCAGCAGTCTCGTCCATTTTACCAGCAAAAGACACGGTTGTTTTTACTTTTTTGAGGGCTGATTTAAACTTTTCAGCATCAAACCAAGAGTAGGCAGGGTTGGCACCAACTATTAATAAAGTGCCGACTGCACCCGCATTCATGTCATCAACCAATTTCGCAAAATCGGCATCAACACCTACACGAATATTATTTATAACACCCCAATTAATGGTAGTACCGCCTGCGCCAATGGCATTGTTGATGGCGTTCACAATTAGTTGAATGTTTACATCATTGCTGCCAGCAACAACCAAGGCTGCGCCTTTGTGATTGTTCAATGCTTTGGCTGCTTTTTCAATACCTTCTTTCAGTCTCGCATCTGCAATACCGCTTACTCCACCTCCATTTACTGCACTTAATAAGGCAGCGGCAATGGCAGCGGTTTCAGAGGGACGGTGTAAATATTTTTCATCTGCATTAGCACCAGTAAGAGAAGCAACACTTTCAAAGTGAATATGCTTACTCATTTCGGGATTTTTCTCGTCCAGCTTTTTTCCATTGGCGTATTGCTTAGAGAATTCAACGGGACTAAGCCAGGTTCCTAAGAAGTCGGCACCGAGACTTACTATGGTCTTTGCATTTTCAAAATGATAAGAAGGAATAGCACGCATGCCATAGCTGGCTTCATTTGCCAATAAGATACCGCTGTAAGAAACGGCATCATAAGTGATATGTTTGCTTCCTGCATTTTTGGCCAAAAACTGAGCGACTATTGCTTTTGTAGAAGGAGATGTAATGGTGCTGGTTAAAATAACCAAGTTACCGCTCATAGAGGCGGCAATTGCTTTATCAACCGCCTCAAAACTAGTTTCCTTGCCGTTAATGGTAGGAAAACGAAGCCGAGAAGTATCATATAAATCCAGCACAGAAGCCTGTACACGGGCAGAAGTACCGCCTTTGGTGAGGGGACTTAAATCGTTTCCTTCAATTTTAATGGGGCGACCGTCGCGCACTTTAGCAATAATGCTTACCGTATCTCCATCCTGAACATAGGTAGTAGCATAGTATTTAGCAATACCGGGCACTATATCCTCAGGTTTGTTTGCAAAAGGGATTGCCTTTTTAACGGGCATTTCGCAGCTTGCAGCCGCGGCAGCAGCAGCAGTGCTAAAACCGAGGTATTTTAAGAAATCCCTGCGGGGTGCTTTGGCGTTGAGAAATCCCTTGCTTTCATCTTCTACAAAAGGCAGGTCTTCTTTGAATTCGTCTTTTACATCTTTGTTGTACGCTTCAGACTTATTCAGCTCTCCAAAACTTTGCCAGTGCTTTTTTTGCTCCATAATTATTGATTAACTGATGATAGCAGTATTACCGCCATAATCGTTCGAATTATATATGATTAAAATCCTCCCACCATCTACCGTCCATGGTCTAGTAGTGACATTTCTGACACTCTGTACCACCAATCTTTTCTACCGTAATACCTTTCGTACTATCAAGCTTACCACTTTTCAGGTCTTCATGGTATTTCTCATAGATACTATAGAATCCGTTTTCTTTAAACTGCACTTTCGTTTCTCTGTGACAGTTGATACACCAACCCATACTTAAATCAGAGAACTGTTTTACTTCACCCATTTTTTGTATTTCACCATGGCAGGTTTGACAAGCAACCTGACCAGCTTTTACGTGTTGTGCGTGGTTAAAATAAACGTGATCAGGCAAATTGTGTATTCTTACCCACTCAATAGGCTTGGCTTTGGTGGCATCCCAAGGTTTGCCTTCTTCAAAACCAGCATATTTGTATAATTTTTTAATCTCCGAAGTGCCATCTACTTCCTCACCAGCCTCATTGTATAATTTATCGCCATTGTATTCATTAATAGCTTGGTGGCAATTCATACATACATTCACAGAAGGAATAGTAGCCTGTTTGCCTTGGTAAGCACCTGAGTGACAATATTGACAATTGATTTGATTTACTCCCGCGTGAACAGTATGGGAATAATAAATAGGTTGTTCTGGCTGGTAGTCTTTACTCCTACCAAAAGCCATTGCACCTTTAGAGGTAAGGTAGCCCCCACCAATAAATAATACCACCGTAAGCATGGCAATATAGCTTTTGTTTCTCCAGAAAGGAATGGGTTCTAAAGCAGGCTGACCAGTTTTATCATCTGCCAGTTTCTTTAAGTTGGCATTTACTTGTAAAAGAATTAAAGATATCACCGCCAGTATCAAAGTAAGTATGCCAAATAATAAAGTATTGTCTGCTGCATCGTTCATGGCGCCAGCGGGACTACCAGCGGCTCCTCCAGCAGGTGCTTTTGAGGGGTCTGGAACTGTATTTATATATGCAAGAATAGCGTCTATTTCTTCATTTTTGAGGCTTGGGAATGCGTTCATTGCCACCATATTGTACTCTTTATAGAGTGCATTGGCATAAGGATCTCCTGTTTTAAGAAAAGCTGCACTGTTTCTAATCCAAGCGTATAAATGTTCTTTGTTGGGCCAACGGCCTTCAACCCCAGTAAGGGCAGGGCCAGTCAACTTTTTATGAACAGCATGGCAGGAGGCGCAATTGGCACTGAACAGTGCTTTACCGTCCTGTGCATGAACTGCAACACTTAGACACACAGCAACGAAAAATAAAAAGGCAGTAATACTGGTTTTTACTATAGATCTATACAATATCATATGCACAATGATGGTTCTGGTGGGGAAAAATATCCGTGAACGGATGCAAAAATATGACAGGATGCTGACAAAAACACATTCAGTATTATTTTTTTTTATTCTTATCCTGCTTAAGTTCCAGATGATTTTACCAATCGTTTCAACTTTTTGTCACAAGTACGGGCAAAACTTGTCCAAATCTTGCTTTTATCTTTTTTCTTGTTATAAAAACAAATTTTTAAAGCAATTTTGCGCATGTTCAATCGATTAAAAGATAAATGGAAGGTAAACTGGTGGCAATTCACGCTTATTTTTTCCACGTTTGCGTTGGGAGGAAGCCTTTGTGGCTATATTGGAAGAAAGCTACTAATGCTCAGTTCACTTGAAAAAGGAGTGGGCTATTTTGTTATATATATAGTATTGGTAACCGCATTATGGCCCATTTGCGTACTCATTGTAAGCATTCCTTTTGGGCAATTTCCTTTTTTCAGGCGTTACCTCGCAAGGATTTGGGGTAAAATGACAAAAAATAAATAATTCAAACAGTTTTTAGTATGATCAAACTGGCCATTTTCGTTTCTGGTACGGGCACCAATGCTGCCAAAATAATCGACTATTTTTCACAACATAAATTGGTGCTGGTCGACTTAATTGTGGTAAACAAACCCAATGCTGGTGTGCTTTCTGTAGCCAAAACCCATCATATTGATACATGGCTAATTGAGCGTTCTGCATTTTACGAGACCGATTGCTATTTGAATGACCTTAAAACCAGGGGGATTGATTTTTTAATCTTGGCTGGCTTTTTATGGAAAGTACCCGAATATCTGGTTTCTGCATTTCCCAACAAAATAGTAAATATACATCCCGCCCTTTTACCCAAGTTTGGTGGCAAGGGCATGTATGGCATGAAAGTGCATGAAGCTGTGGTAGATGCAGGGGAAAAAGAAACGGGCATTACCATTCACTATGTAAATGAGCAATATGATGAGGGAGCCATTATTTTTCAATCCAGTTGTACTGTTGAACCAACAGATACCCCTGAAATAGTAGCTCAAAAAGTACACGAATTGGAACATCGGCATTTTGCCGAAGTATTGGAGGGGATTGTTATTGGGCGCCAGTCTTTTTCTTAGCAAGCTGCTAGACTGGAACTTTTTTGGCGATAGCGAATAGACTCCTGTTATTTCTTTGAGAATGGATATACTATTTTTTCTTTTCCGTCCTTAAATTCTACATATCTAATCAGCTTAAAATCCCCATCACTCATTTGTTTAAAAAACCTATGCGATGAATCATTTTAAGTGAGGAGATTGTAATAAAAAAATTCTTTGCATTTTACAATTTTTTTATTATAATTTATTTCAAAATCTCCTTTCATAAAAACCGAATCGTTTCTTTCAGATATCGAGTTACATGTAAAACCCATATAGTAACCTTTAGTGCTATAATTTACAGACTTTACCCAAATTCCTTCTTCTTTTATAAAATAACCTTTATTGGTTCTAGTATATAGTCTTTTTCCTATAGTAATTTTATTCTGCCCATTTAATACGGAAAATAAAATAAGCATTAGAATTGTGCAAAATGATTTGTATAATTTCATGTAATTAATTTTTATTGGTTTTATCAAATTTGTAAGTTCAAGTAATAAGTGCAATTTTTTGTTGTAGCACTTGATTAGGGGTTTGATAATTAAATTTTCTTACTGGTCTTTCATTCAATAATTGTTCAACTCTTTTTACTTGATAATTTGTAACAATACTAAGGTCGGTTTTTTAGGGAAAAATCTTCTAATCTGTCCAATTCTGTTTTCAACTGTTCCTTTATCTTGGCTGGAATAAGGTCTGGTGAAAAAGGTATCTACGTTCAATGCTTCTGCAACTTCCATGTGGTTTGGAAAACCTAAATCATTATCAAAAGTTATTGTATGCATTGGATAGTCTGCTTGTCTAAGCTTTTTAATGATGGCTTCACTAACTGTTTCACTGCGCCTGTTGCGAAGCTTGTGAAGACTTGTATGCTAAGTAGCTCTATCTGTTATAACTAATAATGCGCCTTTATGGTTTTTACCTATCATAAAATCAACTTCAATATCTCCTGGCCTAATTTGGTGCATCATTCTTACTAAAATATCATTGAACAAGTTCTCAATAGAAACCTTTACTTATTAACAAATGGATACAATATTTTTTCTTTCCCATTTCGGAACTCAGCGTATCTCAGCAATTCGAATTTTCCATTTTTCAATTGTTTAAATATTCTGTAGCTAGAATCAATATCATTTAAATGTCCAAAAAAAAATATCATTTTACAGTTAATAATCTTATTGTTACAATCAATTTCTAATTTTCCTTTTTTAAAAATCGTATCATTTCTTTTGGAATTTTCAAGAATTGTAAATCCAAACTGCTTGTTTTTTAACCTATATTTATACCATGTAGAATAAAGCAATATATCATTGCCAACTTTCTCAATACTAAATTGCGTCTCTCTAAAGTAAATATGCTTTCCAATTTGTATTTTGTTTTGTGAAAAAGCCAAAGAAAATATATGTGAAAATAGTAATGCTAAATATAGTTTCATTTGTTGATTTTTATTTTTTTTCTTGTAATAAATGATTCTCTAATTACTATTGCAGTTGCCAACAAAACTTGTAATGCCTCATTATATGCTAGCTTATATACATTAATTTAAGACCCATATTCTTATAGACTTCACTCCTCCCTTTGGATTCGCGTACGCACCAGAAATACATTTGCCATCAATTATTGCATCTACATGCCCAGAATACCTAGCGCCATTATCTGATCCATCTGCATTTGCAATTACATAAATTCCGCTTTTACCTTTTAGTAAAGGAGTAACTTTCAGAGGGTCATTGGCATCTGCACCTTCTAATTTATTAGGCGTATCTCCAAAAGCATCTATCATAAATTTATTAAAGCTGGTTGCATTTAAAATATAATTTTTATTATCTCCACCCTTTTGTGTTATTTGTACTGGTGGATTTCCATATTTTAAAACAGGAATTGAAACTCCTGAATAAAGTAAAGCCCTCGAACCCCTTATGGCACATGCGTTTGTATACTTATCTGGCTCATTAATATGACTGTTTAAGATTGTTCCTCCTATAAGTTGATACACATAAGGAGCTTTCATCTCAATACTATTACTTAGTTTAGGAAAGTTGTTTACCCACTCACTCAAGCTTGGAAGGGATTGCTGTATTAAGGGCGTTTCGTATTCAATTAAATCGGGATTTACATACTCTCCATCACGCCCTTCTGGTATTCCTAAATACCAATTTCTAAATTCTTCGGGGGTTATTTCAGATGTCAAGCCTATACCTGCATTTTGAGGCAAATTAGGATTATTTGGATTCAAAAGTGAGGGTGGAACAAAAGATATTGGATTATTTGGATCGTAACCACCACCATTTTCTCCATTATAAT
>RDZY01000015.1 GCA_004294135.1 Sphingobacteriia bacterium | reverse complement strand
TAATACATCAGGCAATATTAGTTTAGCGGTAGGAACAAATACCATCACCGTAGTAGTAACGGCACAAGATGCAACTACCAAAACATATACGGTAACAGTAACGAGAGCAGCGGCAGCCATTGTATTATCAAACAATGCGGACCTCTCTACACTCACTACAACAGCGGGAGTATTGAGTCCAGTATTTGCATCAGCAACAACTGCATACACTGCGGGTGTAAGCAATGGTACAACCAGTATAACGGTAACTCCAACCAGATCAGAAGCCAATGCAAGCATTACGGTAAATGGGGTAGCAGTAGCAAGTGGTAATACATCAGGCAATATTAATTTAGCGGTAGGAACAAACACCGTCACCGTAGTAGTAACGGCGCAAGATGCAACTACCAAAACATATACGGTAACAGTAACGAGAGCAGCGGCAGCCATTGTATTATCAAACAATGCAGACCTCTCTACACTCACTACAACAGCGGGAGCATTGAGTCCAGTATTTGCATCAGCAACAACTGCATATACAGCGAGTGTAACAAACGCGATAATACATCAGGCAATATTAGTTTAGCGGTAGGAACAAATACCATCACCGTAGTAGTAACGGCACAAGATGCAACTACCAAAACATATACGGTAACAGTCACTAGGGCAGCAGCAACTCCAGTTATAAATACAACTGGATCAGTATCAACATTTAATAGTTGTATAAATGCAATCTCAACAGTACAAAGCTTCGCCGTATCGGGTAATAATTTGTTAGCCAATATTAGTTTAACTGCACCAATAGGATATGAAATATCAACGAGTGAAAATGGAATATTTAATAATAGTATTGAGTTGTCGCCAATTAATGGAATGCTTTCTAATACTACTGTATTTGTAAGATTTATAACATCTACAGTAGGAAACTATTCAGGTAATATTGTCGTAAATTCTGCTGGCGCAACCAGCCAAAATATTGCAGTCAGTGGAACGGTTAATCCTTTACCAATAGTAGCAGCGATTACTGGAACACAGCAAGTATGTTTTCAATCAACCACACCTTTTACAAATACAACAACAGGCGGTGTGTGGAGTAGTAGCAATACAACTGTTGCAACTATTAATACGGCAGGATTGATAACAGGAACACAATCAGGAATTGCTACTATTAGTTATACGGTTACCAATGCAAGTGGATGTAATACAACAGTTGCCAGAGATATTACGGTAAATGCATTACCTCAAGTTACGGCAATAGCCAGTCCTGCATTGGTATTAAAGGGATTAAGTACCCAATTGAGTGCAACAGGTAATGCAGCGAGTTATGTTTGGTCGCCTGCTGCTAACCTCAGCACACCTACCCAAGCCAATACCACAGCAAGGATAACGGATAATACTACGTTCATTGTTACTGCTACAACAGCACAGGGTTGTATTGCAACAGCAAGTGTTTTGGTAGCCATTAAACCCGATGTAATATTTGTTGAACCTACCAATGTATTTACTCCCAATGGGGATGGTATTAATGATCGTTTTGTAATTAAGAACTTGGATCAATACCCGAATAATAAATTACAAATTTTCGATAGAAATGGGAAGGTAGTGTATGAGCAAAATAATTATGCCAATACTTGGGATGGAACGGTTAATGGAAAAATATTAACGAAAGACACTTATTTCTTTGTCCTCACTATTAAGGGACAGATTGTAAAACGAGGAACGTTTACAGTGTTGAGATAGTTGATTAAGTTATTGAGTTATTGTGTTGATTAAGTTGATTAAGTTATTGGTTATTAAAATAAATTGTATGAAAAGAACAAACAGCATCATCATACTGATTGCATGCTTCACGGCAATGCAGTTCAGCGCCTCTGCACAGCAGCAACTAGAGAATACGATGAGCCAGTATTTTAGGAATAGGATGTTATGGAATGCAGGGTTTACAGGTATTGATGGCAATAAAGTAAGTATCATGCAAAACCGCAGTTGGGCAGGTTTTGAAGGGGCACCGGTGATGACCAATATAAGCGGGGAAGTGAATTTTGGTGAAAACTCAGCTGCAGGCTTGCAAGTAATGAGTGATGTTACGGGCATACTATACCGCACATTTGGGGTGTTTAATTATGCCTATAAAGTAAAACTCAATGCAGACCAAAATATACGCATAGGCATATCTTTGGCATTTGCGGGCGACAGAATCAATAGCAAGTATATCGACCAAGGTGGTGTGATTGATCCGCTGATTATATCAAGTATTAATCGCAAGATCCAGTATGATGGTAATATAGGCGGTGTGTACACAAACAAAAGACTTACAGTGGGCTTATCGTTTTACCGACTTAGAGAAAACTTTAGTGTAAAGGGAGGGGAAGGAGCGAACCTAGCACTGGGTCAGTTGGGTGGAACATATAGTCTCGATATCGGCGGCAATGAGCAACTAAACCTCAAGCCGATGATGATGGTAAGGTTGTACCGCACCACGGGTGCATTGGTAGATTTGGGCGCACAGTTTGAGTACGATAAACAAGTGAATGCGATGTTGGTATACCAAAGTACAGGAAACATCAGAGCAGGAGCGGGCTTGATTTTGAAGGAGATAGGGGAGGCGAATTTCTTTTACAATACCAATATCAAAGTAGCCAATGCAGCTAGTCAGCAATATGAACTAGGAATGGCATTTTACTTAAAGGGGAGGAAATAAAATAGAAGATAAAATTTGTAGTTATTTTAATACACTATTTTAAAAGCCAAGCTTAAATTAAGTAAGATGGTAAAATGGGTAAAAAATGAGGACGAAGTTAATTCGTTAGTATGGTAGTACATTATAGTAACAAAGACCAGCATTTAGTAACCTTTGCTAATAAATAGAGGTATAGAATTATCGCCAATCTTGCTTTAAGTTTGTGCAATGAATAATCGGCAGCTTTTTTTGCAATATATTGCCCAAACCTCTCCCAAACCCATCGGCATCGAAATGGCCAAAGCGGAAGGTGTTTATATTTGGGATACTGCGGGTAAAAAATACATAGATGGTATTGCAGGGTTTAGTGTTTGCAATATTGGACATAGCAATGCTGCGGTAGTAAAAGCAGTACAGCAACAGGCTGCGGATTATATGCACGTAATTGTGTATGGTGAATTTATTGAAACGCCTCAAGTAGCTTATGCAGCAACACTTGTAAAACATTTACCAAATTCATTAAACACTGTGTATTTTACCAATAGCGGTGCCGAAGCAACTGAGGGTGCTATGAAATTGGCCAAGCGTGTTACTAATCGCACTAAGATAATTGCTGCCAATCATGCTTATCATGGAAGCACACAGGGTGCTTTGAGTGTAATGGGCGATGAATACTGGCGCAATGCTTTTAGGCCATTATTACCTGATATTTTTCATTTAGATTATGGATCTCAGCAATTCATCAACGCCATTGATTCGCAAACTGCTTGCGTAATATTGGAGACGGTACAAGCAGAGAGTGGTGTAAAAGCGCCTACTAAAGAATGGTTGCAATTAGTCAGAAAAAAATGCGATGAACATTGTGTGCTTTTAATACTAGATGAAATACAAGCAGGCTTTGGAAGAACTGGTACGCTCTGGGCTTTTGAACAGTTTGGTATAGTGCCCGATATATTATTGTTGGGTAAAGCATTGGGCGGCGGAATGCCATTGGGGGCATTTATTGCAAGCAATCAATTGATGAGTACGCTTACCAATAATCCCGTATTAGGTCATATTACCACTTTTGGGGGACATCCAGTTTCTTGCGCAGCGGGAAAAGCAGCTTTTGATTTTTTAATTGGCAACAATATATTGGAAACCATTGCTACAAAGCAAGCCATATTAAAAGAAAGACTACAGCATTCTGCCATTAAAAATATTCAGTCGCATGGATTGTGGTGCTCCCTTCAATTTGAATCGGCCGAACTTACGCAATCCATTGCAGAACGTTGTGTAAAGAATGGACTGATTACAGACTGGTTTTTATTTGCCCCGGATCGAATTAGAATAGCTCCACCACTTACTATTACTGAAGAAGAGTTAAAAGATCTTTGTAGAATTTTAGTTCGTAGTATTACAGACTAAATCAGGATTCATTCTACAAAACCTGCCATACAAGGCTTCGTAAATAGGAATGATTTTGGTAATATCGAATAGTAGTGCTTGTTGATAAGCAGCTTCTTTCATATTGGTCAACTTGACTTCATCTTTCAATAAATCAATGGCAAAATTGCTCATGGTATTTATATCACCCACATCGGCCATAAAACCTGTTTGATGTTGAATATTGATTTCGCTTAAACCACCTGCATTGGTACTAATAACTACGGTATGTGCAGCCATTGCTTCTAAAGCGGCTAGTCCAAAACTTTCATATTCCGAAGGAAGTAAGAATACATCACTAACGGCTAAAATATCTTCGATCTGTTCTTGTTTACCCAAAAAACGAATGTCCTCATCAATACCCAGTTCTCTTGCTAATATTTCACAGGCGGGGCGCTCAGGTCCATCACCTACCATAAGTAATTTGGCGGGGACTTCCTTTCTTATCGCTGCAAAAACACGAAGCACATCGGGCACTCTTTTTACTTTTCTAAAATTAGAAGCATGCATGATTATTTTCTCATCCTTTGGTGCAATTACTTTTCTAAAAGCATCAATTGGTTTTTTATTGAAGCGAGAAACATCTACAAAATTATAAATCACTTCAATCTCTTTTTCTATTGCAAAGGAATGAAAGGTTTCATCCCTAAGATTTTTAGATACTGCAGTAATGGCATCGCTTTCATTGATGGAAAAAGTAACAACGGGTTCATAAGTTTTATCCTTTCCTACCAACGTAATATCGGTTCCATGCAAGGTGGTGATAAAGGGAATATGCCTGCCCGTTTTTTTCTTCACTATTTGTCGCGCCATATAAGCAGCCGACGCATGTGGGATAGCATAATGCACATGAAGCAAGTCAAGATCGTGGTTCATAATTACATCTACCATGGTACTGGCCAATGCCACTTCATAAGGTGGATAATCGAACAGGGGATAAGTAGGAACCCTTACTTCATGGTAAAATATATTGGTATTAAAAACATTCAGCCTTACAGGTTGTTGGTAAGTAATAAAGTGGACTTGGTGACCTTGGTCAGCCAATGCTTTTCCCAGTTCAGTGGCCAATACACCACTGCCACCGAAAGTTGGGTAACACACTATTCCTATGCGCATATCGAAAACAATTAATTAGAGTGTAAAGAACGGCTTTTTTCTGATTTGGAACATTCCGTTCATCCCAGTAGAATAAACAACACAAATCGTTAACTTTGACGGATGAAAAGAAACCTGCTCCTGCTGGCATTTTTGCCCCTTTTGTTGACAGCTCAATACAGCACTGACTCAGCATATATTAAACAAATCAGCGATGAAATTATGCGCAATGGTAAAGCTTATGATTTGTTAAGGCAGTTGACAAAAGGTATTGGCGGGCGTTTGGCAGGCTCATCCCAGTACAATAAAGCGGTGAAATGGGGAGAAGCCAGTCTAAAAGAACTGGGTGCTGACAAAGTATTTTTGCAGGCTTGCATGATGCCCAACTGGAACCGTGGCGGATTAGATAAGGCTTCTGTTGTTTTAATTGGGGGTAAAAAAACGGCTCGTGTATTAGATGTATTGGCATTGGGAAATTCTGAAGGTACAGGTGGTAAGCCCATTGTGGCAGCGGTTTTGGCAGTTCAGAATTTTGCTGAGTTGGAAGCAAAGAAAGCTGATGTAAAAGGTAAAATTGTTTATTTCAATTATAAATTCAATCCTACCAATATTAATACGGGAAAATCTTATGGTGAATCTGGTCAATACAGAAGAACTGGTGCCAGTAGGGCAGCCAAATATGGTGCTGTAGGAATTATAATTCGTTCTTTAACGGAAGCAACGGATAATAATCCGCATACAGGTGCTATGGCATACAACGATTCATTTCCTAAAATTCCTGCCCTAGCAGTAGGAGGAGACGACGCTGATTATTTATGGGAGCTGAGTAAAAAAAATAGTTTTAGTGCATCTATTTCAACCAATGGATTTTTTGCTGCTGATGTAGAAGGACATTCGGTGATTGCAGAGTTGACTGGCACTGAATTTCCGAATGAATATATTACAGTTGGTGGGCATTTAGATAGTTGGGATGTGAATGAAGGTGCCCATGATGATGGTGCTGGTATTGTGCAAACCATAGAGGTAATGCGCGCTTTGAAGGCATTGGGTTACCGACCAAAAAGAACGCTGCGTTTTGTATTATTTGCCAATGAAGAAAATGGATTTCGAGGCGCTAATAAGTATGCGGAGGAAGCTCAAAAAAATAAGGAACAACATTTATTTGCGTTAGAAAGTGATGCAGGTGGATTTACGCCAAGGGGTTTTGGTATTACGGCAAGTGTGGATCAACTGGGTAAAATACAATCCTGGCTGCCTTTGTTAAAGCCTTATGGTACCGAAAATATAAATGTGGGTGGGGGAGGTGCTGATATTGGGCCACTGAATCGGATTTTTGGGACAGTATTGGCTGGATTAATGCCTGATGGTCAGCGTTATTTTGATCTTCACCATGCGCGATCAGATGTATTTGAAAATGTAAATAAAAGAGAATTACTATTAGGAGCCGTGAATATGGCTGCTTTAATTTACCTTGTAGATAAACACGGACTATAATATGACCAAACAAAAAATCATCTGGAGTTTCACTCTTATTGTATTGCTGCTGCTTACAGCCTTTATTTATTGGCGCTTTTATTTTGTTTATTCAGAAGGAACCAAAGCGGGTCAGTTGAATACCTTTCAGCAAAAGGGTTTTGTATTTAAAACTTATGAAGGAGTTATTATACAAAGTGGCTTCAAGGCGAATGTGCAGAGCAATGAATTTATTTTTAGTGTAGAAGATAAAAAAGTGGCAGATATACTCTCTCAAAATTCTGGTCGCGAATTAAACCTGCATTACAAAAGATACCTAGGTGCATTACCATGGCGAGGAGTGGAGAAATACATTGTTGACAGTGTATTGGAAATAAGAACCGCAGTGGGTGAAACCATTATACAGCCTAAGTAAGAAGGGCGGGTATTTTTTGTCACTGTTCTTCTTGAAATTGTAAGCTTGCTCAAAAAATCAACGTATGCTTGTTCAATTTGCACTGGGTTGGTTTTATGCAAAAAAATTTGGTAATTGCATGCTGCGTGTATAATTATGCAATGATAATCTATCGGTAAGTTAGACTATTATATTTATGTTCTATATACTCGCTTTCAATAAAAAAATTACCGGTATCTTATGCAGTTCGGGTAATTGTTTGCGCCATTCAGCCGCTTTTTTGGTTACAATAGTTTCGTTAGGCCCCGTTATATCTTTCCCTATGCATACAAAGGTATCAGGGTTGCAGCTCTGTAATATATCTCCCAATAATTGATTATTGCGATAAGGCGTTTCAATAAAAATTTGTGTACAATCGTTGCTTGCTGAGTTGGCTTCTAAGGCTTTTATTTTCTTTCTTCTTTCCATTGAATCAATGGGTAAATAGCCATTAAATTGAAAACATTGTCCATTCATACCACTGGCCATAAGCGCGAGTAAAATTGAATTAGGACCCACCAATGGCATTACCTTGAAACCCTTTACCTGTGCGGCTTCTACTAATAACTGACCGGGATCGGCAATGCCTGGGCATCCAGCTTCGCTTAAAATACCAACGGTATATCCTTTTTCTAAAACTTCTACAAATTGTTGTTTTACCGCGGCTTCCGCCTTGTGAATTACAAACCACTGGTAATCATCAATCACCATTTCTTTCCATAATTTTTTAAAGAAACGGCGGGTGGTCTTTTCGTTTTCAACAAAAAATACGGAGCAATTTTTAATGGCATCTAATAAGTATGCAGGTAGGGTTTGTAATGCATCATCCTGCAATACAGTCGGGATTAAGTAGACTTTTCCGGGTGCGTTCATATTAAGATGGGGTAATCGTTTTTTTCAATGGATAAATACTAAGTGTTGCTGCTACTACCGCATAAGCAGGTGCTAATATCCAACCTATAATGGGCAGTAAATGCATGAGGTAAAATACCAGCCCATTCCCAATAGCCAGCCCTTTATGTGCACTCACAAACGCAATGCTTTCTGGAGTAGATTTTTGGTGTCGCTCCATAGAATAATCCAGCATGGAGAAACCATAATAATAACACTCTACCAATAAAGCAATTACCGGCGTAAGCCATCCTGCAAGCGGAATAAGTGATAGTAATAATATGCTGATGATATAAACCGTTTGCCAAAGGCTATTTCTGATAGATAATTGAATACCCCTTATAATATCTTTTAGAAACTGCTTGGCATTGAAAGGATGTTCTTTTCCTTCCATAATTGCTTCCGTTTTTTCACTCAGATAAGCGAATAGTGGAGAGCCAATTATTAGAAATAAATATTTGAACAACGAAAAATAAAAAAGCAATAAGATAAGCCATAATAACAGCATGCCGATGGTGACTAAAAAACCTAAGAACCCATTGTTAAGCTGATCAATCCAGTTTTTTAGCCCCGTCTGCAAAATAACCCACTCAATAAAACTGCTAGAGCTGATACTAAAATAATACATGCCCATTAAAAAAAGGCTTGTGTAAAAAATACCAGGCAACAATATCCACTTCCAGAGTTTATTGGCTTTAATAAACCGGTGCGCCTGCGCATATGCCTGAATTGATATAATGATTTCTTTAAACAGGGGGATGATTTTTTTACGAAGTTAATAAACTATGCAGCAATAGTTTGTAAGATACGGTTTTAAAACTTGGGACAGTTAATGGGTCTGTCTGTACTTGGTCTTCTAATATAAATAAGCGACACTTCAATACCACCTCTATTCAGAGAAGCTGTTTTAATTTGGCTGGTCGTATAATCGTAAGAAATACCAATTCGATAATCGCCAAATTCTAAGCCTGCATAAGGAATAATGGCATCATTCAAACGCATCCAACTGCCAATATAAATACTGGTTGATTTTATTTCATCGGGCGTGGCATTGATTTGTACAGCAGCTCCCAACATGGTTTCCGATGCGCCATTTTGAAACATCTGTATCCCGCTTATATGAAGTGAAGTGCTGTATCCGATGGGGAAATAACCACCTGCATGAAAATTGGTTCGAGGATTTAATACAAATGCAGCACCCGTTAATGATTGCTTGGGCCGATTGATATGGTACATACTTACACCCAAATAAAAATTGTTGCGATTGTTTGTACTTCCATTGTACAAGAGGCCAGCATTCAAGTCGATATAATTTGATTTAAGGGTATTGCCACTAAAAAATTCTGAACTAATACCCCTGAAACCAGCAATGGTTATTTGGTCTTCAAAATTTAAGAGACTCGTATTAATGAGCATATTGGAATAAGTGATTTGAAAACCTGCCCCAATTTGGTGCATACCATCCTCATCTAAGCCCTTGTGATAAGCGGTTGAAAAAGAACCATAGTTGAACTTAACCGCCCCGCCAGCACTATTATCTGAATAGCCCATAAACCCTACACCCCAAGTATCATTATTGGCAATTTTATTTTGCATGATTTGGAAATCAATAGAAGCGGTATTGGTGCTAAACGCGTTTTGGATAGTTGACCATTGATTTCTATAATTACCAGCTATTCGGTATGCCCCAAAAAACTTACCTGTAAAAGCAGGGTTTAGTGTAAGTGGAGAAGAGAAGAATTGAGAGAAATGTGGATCCTGTGCATACGCCATGCCCGTGAATTTACAACATAGAAAAAAAATGAACAAGCCGCGCATACACAATTAACCTTATTCTAAATATACGAAATATTTTTATGCCTGTAGTTTATTGCCAAAGGCAAGATCACCCGCATCACCCAATCCTGGCACAATATATCCTTTTGCAGTAAGTTCATCATCAATATCACCACACCAGATGGTGATATCACTGCCACATTCTTTTTCAATAAATTCAATACCAACGGTGCATGCAATAGCAACCACAACATGAATGGCAATAGGCGCTCCCACTGACTTCATATATTGAATGGTTTTTACCAAGGATGCCCCTGTAGCCAGCATGGGATCGGATATGATAATGGTGCGGTTATTGATATCGGGGCAGCTCATATATTCGAGACTAATTTCAAAACTTCCATCGGGGTGGTGTTTTCTATAGGCAGAAATAAAAGCATTATCGGCTTTGTCAAAATAGTTCAACATGCCTTGGTGCAGGGGCAATCCTGCACGCAGAATAGTAGCCAATACAGGCTGTGATTCCAGCATCATACTCTTATGGGTGCCTAATGGGGTAGGTATTTCAGTAAGGGTGAATGGAAGTATTTTACTTATTTCATAAGCTGCCACTTCTCCAATACGTTCTAAATTTCTGCGAAAACGCATACGGTCGCCTTGTACACTTGTATTTCTTAATTCTGCTACCCAGTTGCTTAGGAGGCTGTGTTGATTGCTTAAATTAATGACCATAATTGGGGATATTATACTGCGAAAATAGGGGTTAAACTGTTTCAACCGATGTAATCACTGGTGTTGTTGAATCTGTTATATGCAATAATTCACCCAAACAAGATTTTGTGCTTGTTATAATAGGTCATTAATAGAAGTGTTGCTGCTCTTGTTTCAGTTTTATTTCCAATATTATTATTATGCCAACAGAGAGCCAGAATAATCCCCCAATTTTATCGGTCTCTATTAAGTCGCTGGTAAAATTAATGCAGGCAATCATACTCAATAAAGTTCCATTGGCCAGTGCAATTGCTTGGTGGAATTTATTTTTAAATTGATGATAAAGCGTTTGTGATTGAATCAATAAATACATCCAAAATGCCAGCAATAAAATCAAGCCCAAAATGCCTTGCTCAATTGCAGTGAGTAAAAAATAATTATGTACGGTGGAGTGTTCGGGATTATTGCTCACCCAGGTTTTAAAAGAAGAAACGGTATATGGTTGGTATTGCGAATAAAAACTGTTGGGGCCAAATCCAGTAAATGGTTTTTCTGCCACCATTCTAATACCAGCAACCCAACGATGAAATCGTTCTGCGTTTGAAATATCTTTTAAGGTAACGGTAGCGTTTATATGATCGCGAAAATCGGTATGGAAAATGGTTTGATCGTGTTCAGGAGCAAAACGAAGATAATTGTTCTGATATGATAATGTGGTAATACAAATAACAATCAATACCATGGCGGCGATAATCGTTTTAAATATGATTTTTTTTCGAATCAGCCATGCTGCTAATAAACCTACAATTAAAGCCAGCCATGCGCCCCTAGAATAGGCGAAAAATAATCCAAAACCAGCGATAAGTAATCCTATATTAACCAATTTTCTATTGCGTGAATGAGCTGGAGTGAATTTATGAATCAACCAAGCTAGGGGTAAAAGGCATACCAACATTGAAGCGTAGTTCACGTGGTTTCTAAAAAAAGGGTGGAGTGTTTTTTTGATTGCAATAAAATCAAACCCATAAAAGCTATGCCTAATTAAGGTTTGTATAATGGTGAATAACATTGGAATACAAAGACATAATCCA
Source organism: Sphingobacteriia bacterium (assembly GCA_004294135.1). GTDB lineage: Bacteria > Bacteroidota > Bacteroidia > Chitinophagales > Chitinophagaceae > Sediminibacterium. The sequence goes on along the minus strand of RDZY01000015.1, from coordinate 63,145 downwards.
ATTTTTTTGAAGTGAGTTGATTCCTTCACAAATACTGGGGTAAGCAATACGAGTGGTATGATATACCATATTTTAGCGAGTAAGAATTTTACAGAGAGCCATTGTTGGGTAGAGAAAAAAATGGTAACGCTTATCCATAACAACCAAACTAGTATAAAAATCCAAACCTTACTTTTTAATACTTCAAAAAAAACAGTTGGTTTAAATAACAAATATCCAAAGGCAGCAACCGTGAGTAAACATAAAATTGGTTCAACTGGGAAATCCAAACCAAGAGAAGCTGTTGGGTTCAACTCAGTGGAGAGCGGTAGTAAAATCAGCAGCAACCAAAAAAAATCTTCAGTTTTTTTTATAAACCAATTTAAAAAAGGGATGCTAAGCACCCATAAAAAAGCAGCCAATATCCAAGCAAAATTCTGTTGGCAAAGGGCAGTGATGCCAAAGCCAAAAAAAATAATGCAGGAAGCAAGTGTGTAGCTTTTATATAATTTATTCAATTGCATGAATCATTCCTTACTGCGATGAATGGTTAATACGAGTATGCTACTGAAAAGCAATCCAAGTATTGCGGCAACAGCGGTGCCTAAAGGAATATTTGGCCAGCATACTTGTTGAGCGGGTGTTGCTTTTTCCATAATTAGGACCGCGTTTGGGGGTGTTTGAAGTGCTAGTTTGTATTCATTACTGTTTTTTTGATACTGTTTTATTTGTTCAAGTAGGTTATTGGCTTCGGCAGCAAAAAGTATTTTTTCGGCTTCGTTGGCCGCCTGATTGAGTGAAGTGGTTGTATATATTTTTTTGAGTTGTAGAATGCTACTGTCCAGTTTAACAATCGTAGTTGAATAATTTTCTTGCCATAGATATTGCAGACTTTTTTCAATATTATGCGCTATGCTATTACAAATATTGGCTGCAGTTATAGGGTTGCTATTGCGGTATCGGATGAGTAATTGATCGTTGGGTGTTTTAATGAATTTAAGATTTTTTCGTAAGGAAATAACAGCATTGGAAATTGCTAGGGTATAATTTTTTTCATTGTTATGGTAATAGTCGTTCAACTTAAATTCTTGCACAATTTGTTTAAGTGTGGTATCCATTTCAGCAATTGCCATCAGTCGATCTAGGTCATCACCAGAACCAAAATAAGAGTAAAGGTCTTTGATGCCAGGATTGAAAAATCGGGCTTTATCGGCCAGTTCTGTATTGCCCGGAATAACGGTAGTTTGCGACTCGTATTGGGGAGTCGTGAATAGAAAAATAATATTGGCAACTACAGCAGCGGCAATGGTAAATAATAGGAGAAAAATCCATTTTGATCGCAGTACAGCTACAATTTTTACAAGGTTGAAGTTGGTAGGCATAATGGTAAGGATAAGTTATGGTTGAGCAACCACCACATTTCTGTCGAGGCTTTCTTCCAGTGAAATAAATGTTTCGGTTCTTTCAATTCCTTTAATTTTTTGCAATTCATCGTGCAATACAAATCGCAGTTCTTGAATGTCTTTACAAACAATTTCAGCGAACATGCTGTAATTGCCGGTAGTATAATTAAGGCGTACAATTTGCTGTACTTTTTTAAGTTCTTTGGCAACGGAATCGTAAAGCGAACTTTTTTCGAGGTAAATACCAATAAAAGCAATTACATCGTATCCCAGTAGTTTCAGGTCTACCGATAAACGCTTACCTTTCACAATCTTTAGTTCTTCAAGTTTTTTAATACGTACATGGATGGTGCCACCAGATACAAATAATTTCTTGCCAAGGTCGGCATAAGAGACTTCTGCGTTTTCCATCATTTCTTGGATAATCTGAAAATCTAGTTTGTCGAGATTTAATTTGAGAGACATATTGCACTATAATTTTGAATTAATCTAATATAATGACAATATTATTAAATAATTTCTATATTTATTTATTTTTTCTTCGAAAATGATTAATTAATACCTGAATTGCTTAGTTTTGATTTATACAACGAACAAAATAGTTCTTTTACTGTGGGGTGATGAAATTTTTGGCAGACATGCCCTCTTGTCTCGGGGGTGAGGATAACAGGATAAACGTAGTGTAGAGCCACGATGGTAGCAATACCAGAGTGACCAGGGTCGACCACTGAACTTTGTGCTATAGCTAACTGCCTCGTGGAGGTTCGATCCCTCCCCCTACAGCATTTAAATGGACAGCAATAGATTGTTAAACAGTTTGTTGCTGTCCATTTTTTATTGAACCAATTGAATGGTATGAGTAATGGCACAATGTTTTGCCAGCATGGCGGAAATTCCGCAATATTTTTCCATAGAGAGGCTTACAGCACGTTTCAGTTTATCGGCATCTGCTGCGGCTATATCACTGCTGTATACGAGTTGAATTGATTTGAATACTTTGGGGTGTTCATCTGTTTGTTCGGCTTCCGCTGTAATTTCTAATTTGCTAAAAGCTACTTTCATTTTATGCAGTATATCTACAACGTCCATTCCACTACAGCCGCATAGAGAAGCGAGCAACATTTTTTTAGGATTCATGCCACTATTGAGCCCCCCACCTTCAACAGAAGTATCTAATGTTACGATATGTCCGCTATCGGATAGTGCATCAAAAGCCAATGCTTCTTTCCAAGTAGTCACTATTTTCATGAGTAATTTTTTATTGCTTTTATTTACCAAACCTTTCTTCCACAAAATTCCAGTTTACTATATTCCACCAATTGGCAATATAGTCCGCTCTTTTATTTTGGTATTTAAGGTAATAAGCGTGTTCCCAAATATCCAAGCCCAATAGGGGTTTCCCCTTTACTTCAGCAATATTCATAAGTGGATTATCTTGATTGGGTGTGGAACTGATCACCAGTTTCTGGTCGCTTGTTTGAACCAACCAAGCCCAGCCGCTTCCGAATCTGTTTTTGCCTGCTTCTGTAAACTGTGTTTTAAATGCTTCGAATGAACCAAATGATTTCGTAATGGCATGGGCTAATTCGCCATTTGGCATGGTTGCTATTCCCCCTTTCATGCATTGCCAAAAAAGTTCATGGTTATAATGACCGCCACCATTGTTGCGCATTTTTGGGGAATAATTAGAGATATTTTGCAGCAGATCTTCTAAAGAAATTTTTGAAGTATCTATTTTTTCTGCTGTACACGCGTCGGATAAATTTTTTGCATAGGCTGCTGCGTGTTTGCTGTAATGAATTTCCATGGTTAGCGCATCTATAAATGGCTCTAAAGCTTTGTAATCATAAGGCAATTTTTGTTGCAAATAACCAGTCAACGGTAATTTGCTAGCTGCATTTGTTACTGTAGGAAGGAGCGATAAACCAATTCCAGTAGCGATGCCCACGGTACCAGTGTCTTTTAAAAAAGCCCTTCTTGATGGATTATACTTCATTGGTTTTTTTTTGTTTCAAGGTAGTTAAAAATATACGAAGCCGTTTAAAGGTTCTATAATAAAATTCTTGGTTCAACAATTGTGAATCGCGCATGGCTTTATAGGTAAGAAACGCACCAATGGGAATGAGTATAAAAGAAGAGAGCCACATTCCTGCAAGCGCATTGGTTTGTCCCGACTTCACAAATTTTTCTCCAAAAGTGTTGAAGAGATGAAATACAACAAAGAAAATAATAGCAAATACAAGTGGGGTTCCCAATCCACCCTTTCGAATAATAGAGCCAAGTGGGGCACCTATTAAAAACAAAACGAGACAAGCGGCTGATAAAGTAAATTTTCTATGCCATTCTATTTCGTGTAATTCTAGGGAGGCTAATTTTTCTTTTTGATCGGTAGCCATTACAAATACAGTGCCTTTGATGGTTGCCAATTGATTGGCAGCAGCATCAATCAGCGACTGGTGAATGCTATCACTGAACAGTTTGTCTGGGGCTAATTTCGGAAGTGGATTCTTTGTATGCTTCCAGCTGCTATCGGCATACCTCGCAAAGCGGAGATAGGGGCTTACTTCTGCTTTTGATTTTTTAATATATACACTATCCACATGTTCCAAAGAATCTATAGCCGTATTTAGTTGTCGAACACTGAGCATTTTTGGATCATAAAATGCACTGTCGCCCGATTTGTTCATCTGAAAACTCTTCATATCGAATACCTTCTTATATTCTTTAAATCCCATTCGATTGAATTCGGTATTGGTTACATTTCGCACTCCTTTTTCTTGGTAACGCCATCCATTGATGAGGATAAATTCTAAAAAGCGTTTATCGGCTGTAAGTCGCATTATTCCTCTATCTGCAACCAAAATATTATCTTGTAATGAATAAATTTTTTCAAAAATAACTACGTCGTGAATAATGCTATCATTCTTTTCTTTTTTCCCCAGCTTAATAATATAACCATCAATCTTATCATAAAAAACACCTTCTTTTATTTCTATTGATGGTTTAGAAACAATGATATCGTATTTGAGTGATGCTAATTTTAATTGGGTAACAGGAATAATATTATTGGCAAAAAGAAAAGCTAGGCCACAGATAAAAAAAGTAATAATTAATAAAGGGCGCATAAAACGCAGCAAGGGAATGCCAGCCGCTTTTATAGCAACCAACTCAAATGATTCACCCAGATTACCAAAAGTCATGATAGAAGAAAACAACAAAGCCAATGGCAAAGCCGTGGGTACCCAAAATAAAGTAACCAAGCCTATTAACTTAAACACAGTTATCAAATCGAGTCCCTTTCCTACCAAATCATCAATATATAACCAAAAAAATTGCATGGTGAGTACAAAGAGGGAAATGGCAAATGCGGCAATAAAAGGACCGATAAAAGATCGGATAATGAGTATGTCGAGTTTTTTTATCACTTAGGCTTTCTTAATATTGCGTTATGAGCACTGCAAAAGTAACACTTTCGCCAAAGGAACTGGAATTGGTAAATAATGCCGACTGGATTTTAACAAAGAACCTGATTATTGAGAAGGTTTACCAGCTTTTTGGAGTAGTGGGAAGCCACTTTCAGTCAGATTTTTCAAAATATCCTGCGTTTCACAATTCGGCAATTTTTTCTACTTTGCCTAAGATTGCTAAGGGGGAACAATACCTACAATTGCCCTATGTGATGTTAGATTATCCCCGGTTATTTACAGAGTCGGATATTTTTGCCATCCGCAGTTTTTTCTGGTGGGGCAATCATTGCAGTATTCATTTGGTATTGAAAGGAGCGTGGTTGGCACAATATGGACATTCGATTGACAATTATTTTCAACTTTATGGTAAGTATGCCGATGAAACCAGAGACTGGTTTATAGGTGTAGGCCTGGATCCTTGGCAGCATCATTTTAATAAAGACAATTATATAAGAATGGCCGACTGGAATGGGTATAGTGTAACCAAATTACCTTTTCTAAAATTGGCAAAAAAAATCCCACTCGAAGAGTGGGAAGATATAGATTTATTTATGATACGCAATTTTAATAAAATGCTGGCAATGATGACAGAGTATTAGGCTCCCAATCGGTGAAATAATTCTTTCACTTGGTATTCCCATAACTGGCTCTGGTCCTTTATTTCGGACTTCTCAGCATAGTCTTTAATAATCAGAATGGTTTGATTGGAGATCTCTGTCTTCTCAATACAAAATTCAAAAAATTCATGCTTTTCAGTGTGAAGCCAGTGAAAACGGATGAACTTATTCTCATCTTTGTCCATGATTTCTGCCTTTTCAGGAACGCCACCGTCCCATGAGAAGCTGAATACGTTCTCCCATTCATCTACTTTATCTGCGAACCATTCCTGTAAACCAGTTGGGGTTGCTAAAAAATCGTATAGAATAACTGGAGAACATCTAACGGGGAACTCAAGTGTAAATAATTGTTTCTTACTCATTAACTACTCTTTTACCTATAATGGTGCGTGCAATAATATTAAATAAAAACTATCCTCCAAATGTTTTTTTTCAATTCTCGTTAAATGGTTGTATAGAAGTATATATGGTAGACAGAATATTGGACTAAAATATTGTAAATCAGCAGGTTATTTAATTTACTGACCAACGGACTTAATTTGTTAAAGTTGGAGATGGTAAACTTAACAAACCAGTGAATGAAGATTCAGGGCATCAATCCTGGTTGGCAATTGTATTTCTTTGGTCAACCCAGTATATTTGCAACGCTTTCAATCAAAAGCGATTTATTGTATGTTCAATAGTTTATCAGAAAAATTAGAGTCGGCGTTTAAGAATTTAAAAGGAGAATCGAGGATCAACGATCTCAATATAGCCAATACCATTAAAGATATCCGCCGTGCATTGCTAGATGCGGATGTGAATTTTAAGATAGCCAAGGAATTTACCGATAAGGTAAAAGAGAAAGCAGTGGGGGAGAAAGTGCTGAACGCTATTAGTCCCGGCCAATTGATGGTGAAAATTGTACAGGATGAGCTAACTGAATTAATGGGAGGTAAGGAGGCTGCTTTTGAGTTAAATGGCAATCCAGCGGTTATATTGGTGGCAGGATTGCAGGGAAGTGGTAAAACCACTTTCACTGGTAAGTTGGCGCATTACCTAAAGACAAAAAAAGGGAAGTCACCTTTGGTAGTTGCGGCGGATATTTATCGTCCCGCAGCGATTGACCAGTTAACGGTTCTTGCAGAACAAATTGGGGTAAGTATTTATAGTGAGCGCGATAATAAAGACGCGGTTTCCATCGCATTAAATGCCATTAAAGAGGCAAAATCTACCAATAAAAATGTGGTAATTATTGATACTGCTGGTCGATTGGCTGTTGATGAGGTAATGATGATGGAAGTGGCCAATATTAAAGGGGCAGTAAATCCTACGGAGATATTATTTGTTGTAGATGCCATGACGGGGCAGGATGCAGTGAATACGGCAAAAGCATTTAATGAACGCCTTGATTTTTCTGGAGTTGTGTTGACCAAATTAGATGGAGATACTCGTGGTGGTGCGGCCTTATCCATTAAATACACGGTAGACAAGCCCATTAAGTTTGTGAGCAGTGGAGAAAAAATGGATACGCTGGATGTGTTTTATCCTGAAAGAATGGCACAACGGATTTTAGGAATGGGCGATATTACTACTTTGGTAGAAAAAGCCCAAGCCCAATATGATGAGGTAGAAGCAAGGAAGTTGGAGAAGAAAATTCGGAAAAATCAGTTTGATTTTCAAGATTTTATGGATCAGTTGCAGCAGATTAAGAAAATGGGTAACCTAAAAGATTTAATGGGAATGATACCGGGGGTAGGGAAGGCAGTAAAAGATGTTGATATTAATGATGACTCATTTAAAGGAATTGAAGCCATGATAAGTTCTATGACGCCCTTCGAAAGAGCCAATCCCGATTCACTTACCCCGAGCAGGAAAACCCGTATTGCAAAAGGCAGTGGAAAGGATCTGCAAGAAGTGAATGCTTTTATGAAACAGTTTGAGCAGATGAAACAGATGATGAAAATGATGAATAATATGCCAATGGGGGGTAAATTTCCTGGCATGAAGCGGTAAGTGTGAAAAATGGGTACTTTTTTCAAATAGATTTCTTTACATTTGCAATCCAGTTTATACTGGAAATTAACCCTATTTAATAACGCCTTTAAATTTCTATTTATCATGGCAGTAAAAATGAGACTTCAAAGACATGGAAGTAAAAAGCGTCCATTCTACTTTATTGTAGTGGCCGATGGTCGTGCACCCAGAGATGGTAAGTTTATCCAAAAAATCGGAACCTACAACCCGTTAACCGTTCCAGCAACTATTCAATTAGATCGTCAGAAAGCACTAGAGTGGCTCAACAAAGGAGCTCAACCTACTGATACTGTTCGCAGAATCCTTTCATTCAAAGGAGTATTGTACCTGAAACACCTTTTACGTGGTGTTAAAATGGGATTGTTTGATGATGCAGCCGCAATGACTAAGTTTCAGGAATGGCATAACGAACATGAAGCGAGTATTACTCGTAGAAATGATGAGCATAGAAACAAGCAACGCGCTAAAAAAGTGTATGTTCCTATTGTTAAAAAGGTAGAAGTGAAAGAAGAAGTAGCTGCTCCTGCTGAAGACAATTCAGCACCTGCAGAAGCTTAATTTTTTGAATAAGCTTGAAAATGGGTTCGGATTTTCCGAGCCCATTTTCATTTAAGAGGCTGTTTAATAAAATGTACAATGACTGATTATATTCACATCGGAAAAATAGTAGCAGCTTTTGGTGTAAAAGGTGAATTGATATTGAAGCATTCACTTGGTAAAAAAACCATATTGAAAGATGTAGCAGCCATATTTGTAGAAGAAGTAAAGGGTTCATTTATTCCTTACTTTATTGAAAGCTCCAAGGCCAAAGATGGAGAAGAAATATATATTAAGTTAGAAGGTATTAATAGCAAGGAGGCAGCCGTAAGATTTCATACCAAACCAGTGTGGTTGCTGGATGCGGACTTTAGAAAATTAGCTGGAAAAGATGCGCCTATTTCTCTACTGGGGTATGAGATTATTACCGACGAGGATGAGAATTTGGGGCCCATAGAAGAAGTAATAGAACAACCCCATCAAGTATTGCTCAAAATATCACTGGATGGCAAAGAAGCATTGATTCCGCTACATTCGGAAACATTAGATAAGATTGATAGAGCCGCAAAAAAATTATATATTATTCTGCCTGATGGGTTGTTGGATGTTTACAGATAGCCGAGTTGCCTAAGAAATTACTAACTACCTGATTGATGGCTTTATATTCTAATAAAAACCCATCATGGCCATAAGAAGAAGTGATGATGGAGAGGCTTGCAGCGGGTATGTTTTGCGCTAAAAATTCTTGTTCTTGTACTGGAAATAATTCATCTGATTCAATGGCAATTACCAAAGTTTTTGCGCGTATATTTTGCAGTGCAGCAACGATTGAAATCCTTTCTCTTCCTACATTATGTGAGTCCATACTTTTGCTCAAGAACCAATAACTATAAGCATTAAAACGATCTGCTAATTTTTTTCCTTGGTAGCGTTGATAGCTGATGGCATTTTTATGGTTGTCAATTGCAGTTTGGTTGTACATGGTATAGTTCCGATAACTTAATAATGCAATACTACGCGCCAGTTGTAACCCATTCTTTCCATCATTTTCAGTTCCTGCAAGCCAGCTTGGATCCTGCTCTATTGCCCATCGCTGGCTTTCATTATACGCCATGCCCCATTGGCTGTGTTGCGCATTGGTAGCAATGGGAACAATATGGTTGAATAAATTGGGTGCTTCAATAGCCCATTCAAGCAATTGTTGACCGCCCATAGAACCACCTATTCCAATCTCGATTTTTTGTATGCCTAAATATTTTCTCAGAAGTTCGTAGCTGTGAATCATATCCCTCGTTGTAAACTGAGGAAAATGGTTTAGGTAAGCTTGTTGTGTATTGGGATTAATATCTTTAGGTGCAATACTACCATAACAACTGCCAGGCATATTTACACATATAATAAAATAATCGGCGGGATTAATTAGGCAGCTATTCCCTACAACACCTGGCCACCATTCGGTAGGGTCGCTGTTGGCAGTGAGGGCATGAAAAACCCAAGCCACATTGGTACCCTCAGCATTTAGCTCACCAAAATAATGATAAGCTAAATGCAATTGGGGCAGCCATTCGCCGTTTTCTAGTCTAAATATTTCTTTGTGCGTAAAAACTGCATCACTCATACTTATGCAAACTTAAATACTTTTGCAAAAGCCTGAGTAAAATCAGCTTTTATATCTTCAATATGTTCTATACCTACACTTACCCTAATTTGATTTGGGCTTACGCCACATGCAACTTGTTCCGCTTCACTCAGTTGTTCGTGTGTAGTTGATGCGGGATGAATGACCAATGTTTTGGCATCGCCTACATTGGCTAAGTGACTGGCCAGTTGAAGGCTTTCAATAAATTGAGCAGCATTTTCTTTGCCACCTTTTACCCCAAATTGCAATACACCCCCAAATCCATTCTGTAAATATTTTTTTGCCAGTGGATGATAAGCACTACTGGCGAGGCCAGGATAAAGTACATGGGTAACTTGTTCGTGCTGCTCCAACCAAGTAGCCAGTGCCAATGCATTCTCTACATGCCGTTGAACGCGTAAGCTCAATGTTTCTAATCCTTGCAATAATAAAAACGAATTAAAAGGCGACTGTGAAGAACCAAAATCTCTCAACCCTTCTACCCTTGCTCTAATGGCAAAAGCTATATTGGGTAAGCCCAGCGGATTGCCTTCACCAAAAATATCCCAGAATTTTAGTCCATGATAGCCTTCACTTGGTTCGGTAAACTGTGGAAATTTACCGTTCCCCCAATTGTAATTTCCGCCATCAACTATTACGCCTCCAATGGAAGTGCCGTGACCCCCAATCCATTTGGTAGCGCTCTCTACAACAATATTAGCACCATGCTCAAGGGGACGGAATAAATATCCGCCCGCACCAAAAGTATTGTCAACTATCAAGGGTAAGTCGTGCGCTTTTGCAAGGGCAGCAAATTTTTCAAAGTCCGGAATATTCAGCCTAGGGTTACCAATGGTTTCTAAGTAAATGGCTTTGGTATTTTCATCAATATGCGGAACAAAACTTTCTACATTATCTCCGTCTGCAAACCTTACCTCAATACCCAATCTTTTAAAAGCCACTTTAAACTGGTTGTAAGTGCCACCATATAAATAAGACGTGCTGATGAAATTATCGCCTGCTTGTAAAATATTATTGAGTGCCAAAAATTGAGCAGCTTGTCCACTCGCAACCGAAACCGCTGCTACGCCCCCTTCTAGGGCTGCAATGCGTTGTTCAAATACATCGGTGGTGGGATTCATGATACGGGTATAGATATTTCCAAATGCTTTTAATCCAAACAAATTGGCTGCGTGTTCAGCATTGTCAAACGCATAAGAAGTAGTTTGGTAAATAGGCACTGCCCTGCTTTTTGTAGTGGGGTCTATTTGTTGACCAGCATGCAGTTGTAAGGTTTCAAAACGGTGGGTAGATTGACTCATAGTAAGTAAATTAGTCCACAAATTTAGTAGGGTAATTACGAGACTACCAAATTTTATTTTGTTAATTTTATGGGGTGACTACTCCGCAGCGCTATATTGCTCATTTTGATCTGGACTCTTTTTTTGTGAGTGTAGAAGTATTGAACAATCCCAGCTTAATTGGAAAAGCAGTGATAGTAGGCGGTACGCGCGATAGGGGGGTTGTTACAACTTGCAGTTATGAAGCCCGAAAATTTGGTGTAAAGAGTGCTATGCCCATGCACCAAGCAATGCGGCTTTGTCCCCATGCCATTCTAGTAAAAAGCAGTAGGGGAGAATACAGCCGCTTTTCTCGTTGGGTAACAGAGATTATTGCAGCCAAAGCTCCCTTATTTGAGAAAGCTTCTATTGATGAGTTTTATATTGACTTAACAGGGATGGATAAGTTTTTTGATCCTTACCAGTGGACGATAGATTTGCGCAATGAAATTATAGATAAGACCGGGTTGCCCATATCATTCGGATTGGCCACTAATAAAATGATTGCTAAAATTGCTACGGATGAAGCCAAACCCAATGGTTATTTGTTTGTACAACCTGGTATGGAAAAAGTATTTCTGGCGCCGTTGCCAGTCAATAAATTTTCGGGAGTGGGTGTAGCTACTTTTGAAAAACTCAAACAGCTGGGCGTGCATACCATTCAACAACTGAGCGATACACCATTGATTTTGTTAGAGAAAATATTAGGTAAATATGGGGCTGATTTATGGAGAAAATCGCAAGGTATTCATGAAGCAATAGTGCAGCCTTATCATGAATCGAAGTCTATTTCTACGGAGTGTACATTCGAAGAAAATAAAACCGATATTCCTTTTTTACTCAGTGAGTTGGTAAGAATGACGGAGCAAATTGCATATGAATTAAGGCAGGAAGAGAAATTGAGTGGATGTATTGCAGTGAAAATCAGGTATCCCGATTTTGAAACTACCTCCAAACAAACCACGATTGACTATACTTATAAAGATGATGAATTGATACCGATTGCCATCGCCTTGTTTCATCAATTATACCGAAAAGGGCAAGCCATTCGCCTGTTGGGGGTGAGATTATCTGAGCTCACCAGTCACGTATTACAAGGAAGTTTATTTGACGAGGCTGATAAAAGAAAGGATTTGTACAAAGCCATAGATGATGTAAAAAATAAGTTTGGTAAGTCGGCCTTGATAAAAGCAAGGACAGTAACAAAAAAATAAATTCCCATGAATAGTCTACTTATTTAGTAGGAAACTATTATCTTCGTCTCTCAAATTTATATTATGAGTTTAAGACTAGGGGATATTGCACCCAATTTCAAGGCCCAAACGAGTAAAGGAGATATTGATTTTTATGAGTACCTCGGAAATAGCTGGGGGGTTTTGTTTTCACATCCGGCAGATTATACGCCAGTATGTACAACCGAGCTGGGCAAAACGGCTACATTACACGCAGAATTTGAAAAACGCAATGTAAAAGTGCTGGCATTGAGTGTAGATGGTTTAGATCGTCACGCTGGTTGGATTAATGATATCAATGAAACCCAAAATACAAGTGTTGAATTTCCTATCATAGCCGATCAGGATAAATCTATTGCCAATCAATATGGTATGATTCATCCGAATGCTTCCGAAACCTTTACAGTTAGGTCTTTATTTATTATTGGCCCCGATAAAAAAGTGAAGCTTATGATTACTTATCCTGCTTCTACAGGAAGAAATTTTTATGAAGTATTAAGGGTAATTGATTCATTGCAGCTTACCGCACAATACAGCGTTGCAACACCTGCGGACTGGAAAGAGGGAGAAAACGTAATTGTTGTTCCTGCTGTAAGTACAGAAGACGCTATTCAAAAATTTCCTAAAGGAGTTACGGTTGTGAAGCCTTACCTGCGTTATACGCCACAACCTAACTTTGAAAAAGCATAAGCTATAAGCTGGGATAGTCCCATATATTTTCTCATGGGTTTAGTTTTTTTAAGTTTAAGAAGAATTAAGCTCTTGCATTTTTATGCAGGAGCTATTTTTAGCCGATAAAAAATATATTAACGCTAGGTTTTTTTTATTTCTTTTTTTTTACTATTTTACACTTCTGAAAAAGATTGCAGCCATACTCTTATTGTGCGTACTAATATTCAATTGGTTTGGATATAGGTTGGTATCTGTTTATTTTGAAAAAGAAGCCGACCGTCAATTGGTCTCTTTTATTAAGAACAATCATTACAAAGAATCTGAACTAATTGCCATTAAAATTCCGGTAAGTATTCCTTATGGAACCAATACCGCAAACTTTGAAAATACAGAAGGTGATATAGATATTGATGGGATCAATTATACTTATGTAAAAAGGCGTTTTTACAAAGATTCACTTGAGTTGCTCTGCATGCCCAACTTTAAAAAGTCAAGCATTAAAAATGCTGAAGATGCATTTTATAAAAAGACAAATGATTTTGTAGATAATCGTGCATCAAAAAAATCCTCCAATAGCCATCCTGTCACAAAATTTTCTACACCTGATTTTATTGTACATTATTCATCAGTTACTGGTAGGATTTTTCAAATAAGCTACCCGTATTATTTTTCTTCAAATACAAGTTTTCTAAGCTATGCCCACTTACAACGCTTAGATAAACCACCCCAGGTATAGGTAAACCTGTTGGAGAAATTCATATACAATTTGGTATGTGAAATATTTTCTTATATAATTTAAGCTTATCTATTAGCATATTTCCCCAAACTAGGGGAGGGTTAAGATATAGTTTCGATATTACCTATTATTCAAATCAGATATTATTTACAATGAAAAAAATAATCATATTATTCTTTATAGTTTTTGCGTGCTTAAAAACTTTTTCTCAGGGTTGCGTTGCTGTGCGACAAATGGGGGGTGTTTGCAATATCAGTAATCCAACACAGCATTATAACCTTGCCAAAGGTGATTTTCAGGTTGGATTAAATTATAGGTATTTTCATTCTTGGCGCCATTTTGTTGGAACTGAAGAGCAACCTCAACGTCAGTATACCCGAGGTGGTTTTGGAAAAGATGGAATTGAGCGCGGCAATGCGGTTAATATTTATTCACATGCGGTTGACTTTAATTTTTCTTATGGATTAACAGATCGCATTCAATTAAATGCAACACTGCCTTGGGTACACAACGAAAGGAGTCAAGTTATGGCTCAAAAAACGCCAACCGTAGATACTTTTCGTTACAGTGTTTTTGCTAAGGGATTAGCCGATATCCGTTTAGGGATTAACTACTGGACTATTGATCCGGCCAAAACTACCAACGGCAACCTTATGATTGGGTTAGGTGTAAAGTTAAAGACTGGTGATTTTTCTACTATGGATAAAGCACCTCAAACCGATGGGACTGTAAAAAACGTTGTGATGGATCAGGCCATTCAGCCTGGTGATGGCGGCATTGGTTTTTCAGTAGAGTTACAAGGATTTACAAAACTATACAAGGGCATTACTGGATTTGCAAATGCCTATTATTTATTCAGCCCACAACAATCCAATGGCGTGTATAAATCAGCTCCTTCAGCTACGCCTGGTTTAGCGGGCTATGAATTATATGCCAGCCCCGATCAGTATTTCCTAAGAGCTGGTGCGATGACTTCAATTGGAAAAGCCAAGCGACTCACTGCTTCTTTGGCACTTAGAATGGAAGGTATTCCAGCTTATGATGTATTGGGTGGACAAGTAGCTTATCGTCGCCCTGGTTATGTAGTTGCCATTGAATCTGGAATTTCTTATGCTACTGGCCAGCACAATATCAGCCTATTTATACCCTACAATTTTATAAAAAATCGTATTCAAAGTGCGGCAGATATTGCCACCCAAAATATAAGAAATTCAGGTGTTATTGATCCTGCCAAATTGGTGCATGTGCAGGGTGACGCTGCTTTTGCAGATTATTCTATTAGTTTGGGCTATACCTATCGATTTGTAAAAAAAGGCAGCAAGCATGCTATGTAAGCAAGAAGCTGGCTGAGTTATTTTTTCCATTTTACAGTATGGTAAATAGTAAATCTGAGAATATCACGATTAAAAAAATCGTGTCCAGTACTTTGTTGGAACCAATTTAGATAACCCAATTCAAAAGATAAGTTGGATTGAAGAGTAATATTCAGACCTGCATAAATACGATTCTGGTCAGAAAATACTTAGGTCGGTTTTATGAAGTGTTTGTATAATTAAGTCATTGATGACTGTTATTAAAAAATCTTTGTAAGTGCATTCTTATATTAAGTTGGTGTTGTGTAAACGGTTCTACAAAATGCCTATCTTGATAACTTAGTTGTATTTATGCTGAAACATGTTTTATTAATACTATATGCATTACATCATTGGTTCTCAATAAATAAATAATTCAAATGCCCAATATTTGAAAATTAGTATTGGCTTTTTTGCCAATTATGAATTAATTTCAGCCGATAAAACAACGCTATGAAACTGCTTTACTTTTTGAAAGACGGACATCAACCAGCTCTTGGTATTTTATGTGATAAAGGCATTTTAGATGTAGATGCTTTACAAGTTGCTAAAGCCCTGCCATTATTTGGGGATAAGCCAATTGACTTGAATGGACTGGAGTATTTAAAGAGCTTACTCAATACTGATTCAATTGATTCAATATTTTATTTGGATGAAACCTCAGTAACCATTGCAGCTTGCTGCCCCAATCCCTCTAAAATTATTTGTATTGGGCTTAACTATAGAAAGCACGCTATTGAAAGCAATATGCCAATTCCAACCAATCCAGTTGTTTTTAATAAATTCAGTAATACACTTATTAATTACCAACAAGATGTTTCACTGGGTAAAGTAGGTGAGCAGTTTGATTATGAAGTGGAGTTGGGTGTTGTAATTGGTAAAACGGCAAAAAATGTTGCCAAAGAAAATGCACTGAGTTACGTGTTGGGTTATTGTGTTTCTAATGATCTTTCATGCCGCGATTTACAATTCAGAAGCAGTCAATGGCTATTAGGCAAAAGTTTGGATCAATTTCTGCCTTTGGGAAAATATGTGGTAACAGCAGATGAGCTGCTTGATCCACAAGCGCTTGATCTTAAATGTTGGATGAATGGAGAGCTTCGTCAACATTCAAATACGGCCGATATGATTTTTTCTGTGGCAGAAATCATTGAAGATCTATCCAATCATATGACACTTTTACCAGGGGATCTCATACTTACGGGTACTCCTTTTGGCGTGATTTTAGGGATGCAAGAAAAAAATTGGATGAAACCAGGTGATTTTGTGCGTGTTGAAATTGAACAATTGGGCTTTACAGAAAATACAATGGTTCAGTAGTTTGTGGAGGTGGATACATAGTTTGAGAAATTCGTTATTATATAATTTGTACATTTCATGGTTCCCTTTTTAGAAGCGGTAGAAAAAGTATTGCCAGCACACAAAATAAAGTCTGAATTATTAGACCGTTATGCTTTTGCTCCTGATGCAAGTTTTTACTATCTACTTCCTAAAATAGTGGTTCAACCTTCTTCTGCTGAAGAAATAAATGGACTTTTTAAAATTGCCCGAGCTTATGCTGTTCCTATTGTTTTTAGAACAGGTGGAACAAGCCTTTCTGGTCAGTCTATTACCGATGGTATATTGGTAGATCTTAGTAAATATTGGCGAAAAGCTGTAGTAGAATCCAATGGAGATTTGGTAAGGGTTCAGCCTGGTATTATTGCCGCGCAAGTGAATCATCAACTTAAAAAATACCAGCGCAAGATTGGCCCTGACCCTGCTTCTATCAATGCGGCTATGATGGGTGGTATTCTCTCGAATAATTCCAGTGGTATGTGTTGCGGGGTAAAATACAATTCTTATCATACCCTTGAATATATTAAATTCATATTGCCCGATGGGAGTAGGTATAACACGGAGAAAAAAGGCGACTATCAGCGGTTTGAAACTGAGTCTGCGCCACTGTTTCAACAGTTATTACAATTGCAACAACAGTTGCTAGCCAATACAGCATTAGTGGCTAAAATAAAAGAAAAATACCGACTGAAAAATACGGTTGGTTATGGATTGAATGCATTGGTAGATTATAAACATCCACTAGATATACTCGCACATTTATTAATTGGTGCAGAAGGCACATTGGCATTTATAGAAGAAGCAGTTCTCAAAACACTGCCAGATAATGCGTTTAAAATTACCGGATTACTTTATTTTGAAAATCCATTAACAGCTTGTAATGCTATTCCAGCCTTAAAAGCATCGGGTGCAGAAACATTGGAGTTGATGGATCGTGCTGCCCTTCGTTCTATAGAACAGCAAGCAGATGCACCTGAATTATTAGCAAGTTTACCTGAGCAAGCAACTGCTATTTTGGTAGAATATCAAGCGGCTACTGAAGCTATTTTAACACAAAAATTCAACGATGCTACCACCGCACTTTATGCGCTGGAACTATTGCATCCATTGGTATTTACAACCGATACAAAACAACAAGCTGCTTTGTGGAAGCTGCGAAAAGGCATGTATCCTTCTGTTGCTGCTGCTAGAAAACAAGGCACTACTGTATTACTAGAAGATATAGCGTTGCCCATTGAAAGACTGGGCGAAGGCGTGTTAGACATACAACAGTTAATGCGCAAACATGGGTATGATAACAGCATTATTTTTGGCCACGCTAAAGAAGGCAACTTGCATTTTGTAATGTCGCAATCTATGAGTAATGCAGCAGCAGTTGCATCGTTTAATTTATTCGCCAAAGAATTAGCCTTATTGGTAATTGAGAAATACAATGGCTCTTTAAAAGGCGAGCATGGAACGGGCAGACAAATTGCTCCTTTTGTAAAAGATGAGTGGGGTGCAGACGCTTATAAAATAATGCAAGCACTTAAAAAAGCGGTTGATCCAGATGGTATACTTAATCCGGGTGTATTGCTGAATAGCGATGAAAACTGTCATATCAATAACTTAAAAACTTTACCCATTGTAGAATCTGAAGTGGACAAATGTATTGAATGTGGTTACTGCGAAAACCGTTGTCCCAGTAAAGATTTTACCATGACGCCACGACAGCGAATTGTTATACGCAGGGCATTGCAGCGATTAACGGAAGAAAATAATTTGCAAGATAAAAAAATATTATTGCAGCAATACCAGTATGCCGGATTGGATACTTGCGCGGTGGATGGAATGTGCGCCACTGATTGTCCCGTTAATATTAATACAGGGGAGTTGGTGAAACGCTTGAGAAGAGAAAATCATTCTGTGAGTGCCAATAAAATAGCGGGATGGGTGTCGAAAAATTTTGGTGCAATAGAAGGGCTGTTAAAATTTGGACTGAACGCTGGGAACTTCGTGAATCGCGGTTTTGGCCCCCAAACCATGCACCGCATCACCCGTAGTATAAAGCAAATAGTTCCTGCAATGCCAGTCTGGATGAATTCGCTTACAGGCCCTGTTAAAATGCCTATTACAAATAATAATAGCCCTTTAGATGCAATATATTTTGTATCCTGTATTACTCGAATAATGGGAGCCGATCAACAAAAACAGGCTTCCTTACCAGAAGTGGTTTTATCGGTGGCAAAAAAAGCGGGACTGCAACTATATATTCCTACAGATATAAAAGGCAATTGTTGTGGACAGCCATTTTCGTCTAAAGGTTTTGCGGAAGCCCATCAAAATGCAGCCAATCAATTGGTAGAAAAATTATGGGGGTGGACCAATCATGGGGAATTGCCAGTGCTGGTAGATTTTACTTCTTGTACCCAGACTATTTTTGGGGCTCGTAGTTATTTAACGGAAGACAATCAACAAAAATTCGATCGACTAAAAATTCATGATTCCATTGATTTTATTGCAGATAAAATTTTACCTAGATTAGCTGTTCTTCAACCCAAACAGCAAATTGTATTGCATCCTGTTTGTAGTGTGTATAAGTTGGGATGGCAGGACAAACTGAAAAAAATTGCAGAAAGTTGTGCTATTGAATACACCATACCAATACAGGCAGGATGCTGTGGTATGGCGGGTGATAGGGGATTTTATTATCCAGGATTAACAGCATCTGCTACCCAAGCAGAAGCCACAGAAGTGAATGAAAAAAAATACGATGGCTATTATGCTTCTGCTAAAACCTGTGAAATGTCGCTTAGTGAAGCAACGGGAAAAAATTACCAATCATTGTTTTATTTGCTTGATGAAGTAAGCTGATAAACCTGCTTAAATAAATGGATACCATGTTAGAACCAAAAGCTTTTCTATTTGATTTGAACGGAACCTTAGTAGATGATATGGCCTACCATGCTGATGCGTGGTTCGATATACTGAATAATGAGTTGAAGGCATCGCTAACAGCGAATCAAGTAAAAGAGCAGATGTATGGAAAGAATTCAGAATTGTTGGTTCGTATATTTGGTGAAAACCATTTTACGCAATCAGAAATAGCCTTATTGGAAATGAAAAAAGAGCGCAGTTACCAACAAGCGTTTCTACCCCATTTGGCTTGCATAGCGGGTGCGGAGCAATTTTTAAAAAAAGCCCAGCAGCACCAGATTAGAATGGCAATAGGTTCGGCTGCTATTCCTTTTAATATAGATTTTGTATTGGATGGATTAAATATTCGACAATATTTTGGAGCCATTGTAAGTGCATCGGATGTTGAAATGAGTAAGCCCGATCCAGAAACTTTTTTACAAGGAGCAGCATTGCTGGGTGTGGCACCAAAGGATTGTGTTGTTTTTGAAGACGCACCCAAAGGCGTAGAAGCCGCAGCCCGAGCAGGAATGCCTTGTGTGGTACTCACCACCATGCATGCAGCAATAGATTTTGCATCTTATTCTAATATCCTTTTTTTTATTGAAGATTATACCGATGTGCAATTGAAAAATTTATTAGTCTAATGCACTTTGTATATTTTTACGCTTCCGATATTGGTTATACCAACATTGGCTTTTTTTTATAGAAAGTGATTGATTTCGCCACAAATCATTAACTTCAAATTCTAAGTAATTGCCATTTTGATTAAATAACAACCTATCCCCATTTATTTTATGCAAACCATTCAAAGAGACAAGTTATTTCTTGCCAGCCGTATTGCGCTTATTTTTACTTCCATGACTTTTGCCCTGAGGGCAGGATTAGAAGGCGTTTGGAGTGCCGAGTTCCACCTTAATAAGGAAGAAATGGGTTGGATTTTCAGTCCCGCTTTTTATGGATTTACCCTCGCCATGATTTTTGGCGGCCCCCTTTGCGACTTTATTGGGATGAAAAAATTATTGATAATAGCCTTTATTGGGCATGTTGCTGGAGTAATTATTTACCTAACCGCAGGTACTGGCACCATGCTTTTTGTGGGCACACTTTGTATAGGTATTGGTAACGGAATGGTAGAAGCCGCCTGTAACCCACTCACAGTTGCCCTTTACCCAGAAAATAAGACCACCATGCTCAATCGCTTCCATGTATGGTTTCCTGGGGGTATAGTAATAGGGGGATTGCTATCGTATCTTTTCATTGAAAAATTAGGGCTTGATTGGCATTTGCTTGTCGCCGTTCTTTTTATACCTGCTGCTATATATGGGTACTTATTTTTCAAATTAGATTTTCCTAAAACCGAAAGTACTACGCGTGGGGTAAGCACCAATCAAATGTTTAAGGCTTGCCTAAATCCTTTATTCATAATTATGGTTGTATGTATGTTTTTAACAGCAGCTACTGAATTGGGTACCAACCAGTGGCTGGGTGCCTTATTACAAGGTGCTGGGGTATCGGGTATTTTAGTGTTGGTATTTATTAATGTATTGATGGCTGTTGGTCGCTCCTATGCAGGAACTTTTGTACATAAATTCAATCCCAATGGGATGTTGATTATATCGGCAGCACTTGCAGGAATCGGTTTGCTGTTATTGAGTGTAACTACTGGCTATGCAGCTTTTGGGGCGGCGTTTGTATTTGCTGCAGGCATTTGTTTTTTCTGGCCTACCATGCTGGGTTTTGTCGCCGAATATTTACCCAATACCGGTGCATTAGGGCTCTCTTTAATGGGTGGCGCTGGTATGTTTTCTGTGTCTCTAATCATTCCATATATGGGAAAATGGTACGATGGCTTTAAAGAAGCAGCATTAGCTACTAATATTGATGCACTTCAGGCAGATGCCATTGCAGGTGCCAGTACTTTTACAAAAGTCGCCATCATGCCTGCTGTATTGGTGGTAATATTTATTCTAATTTATATTGTAAAACGAAAAGACTACCAAAAGCAACACTAATTCCTCAATAATACTTATTGCGTACCATGTCAGAAAAAAATCGTTATGATGCAATTGTAGTTGGTTCTGGAATAAGTGGTGGTTGGGCCATTAAGGAGTTGACTGAAAAAGGGCTAAAAGTTTTATTACTTGAGCGTGGTCAGCCACACGAACATATTAAGGATTATACCTATGGTGCTAAAGAACCATGGGAGTTTACCCATCGTGGTAGAACTACTCCGCAACAGAAAAAAGATTATCCTGTAATTCACAGGGGATGGGCTGCTCATGAATCGGTGATGGATGCTTGGGCCAATGAAAAAGATAGCCCCTATACAGAAGTCAAGCCCTTTACTTGGTGGAGAAGTTATCGTATGGGCGGACGCTCGCTTTTATGGGGCAGACAAAGCTATCGCCTAAGTGAAATGGATTTTGAAGCCAATGCAAAAGATGGGCATGGAGTTGACTGGCCTATTCGTTATAAAGACGTCGCTCCTTGGTATGATTATGTAGAAAAATTTGCAGGCATCAGCGGCTCTATTGAAGGCATACCTAATTTACCCGATGGACAGTTCTTGCCACCTATGGATTTGAATATTGTAGAAAAAGACGTGGCTGCAAGAATTAAAGCACAATATAAAGGAAGCCGTCACCTAATAATTGGAAGAGTAGCCAACTTAACTGCTCCTATTGCAGGAAGAACCAAATGCCAATTCAGAAATCGTTGTTGGGAGGGTTGCCCTTTCGGTGGTTATTTTAGTACCCAATCTTCTACATTACCAGCTGCCCAAGCAACGGGTAATTTAACAGTGCGGCCTTTCTCCATCGTTACTAAAATAATTTACGACAAGGACTCTAAAAAAGCAAAAGGAGTAGAAGTATTAGACTCCGAAACCAATCAGACCTATGAGTATTTTAGTAAAATAGTTTTCTTGAATGCTTCCACACTAAATTCGGCTTGGATACTTATGAATTCAGCTACAGATATTTGGCCAGATGGGTTGGGTAGCAGCAGTGGAGAACTGGGACATAATATTATGGATCATCATTACAATCTTGGTGCCGCTGGCCATGTAGAAGGTTACTTAGATAAGGATGTTTACGGTCGCCGAGCCAACGGGTTTTACATACCCCGATTTGCTAATATTGGAAATGATAAAAGAGATTACCTGCGTGGCTTTGGATATCAAGGTGGGGCTAGTCGCACTGGTTGGAATAGGGATGTAGCTGAACTTAGTATTGGAATGAATTTAAAGGACGCAGTTTCAGAGCCAGGTGCCTGGGAAATAGGTACCACAGGATTTGGGGAGATACTTCCTTACCACGAAAATAAAATCACCCTCGATAAAACGGTAAAAGATAAATGGGGACTACCAGTACTTTCAATGGATGCCGAGCTAAAAGAAAATGAGTTGAAGATGCGTGTTGATATAAAACTTGAAATGAAAGCTATGTTAGAGTCTGCTGGCGTAAAAAATGTACATACTTGGGACAATGGACACGCAATGGGGCACGGCATTCATGAAATGGGGGCAGCTCGTATGGGTAGGGATCCAAAAACATCTGTCCTAAATGCTTTTAATCAAGTATGGGATTGTAAAAATGTATTTGTAACAGATGGGGCTTGCATGACTTCCTCTGCATGCCAGAATCCATCCCTTACCTATATGGCAATCACTGCAAGGGCAGCTGATTTTGCAGTGGAAGCGCTGAAGAAAGGAAACCTTTAGTGACTGTATTTATTAATTAAAAAAGACGCACCAGAATTTTTACACTCCAAGCAATTACAATAAAGCCCAGTAAAATAAAAGATGCCTTTCTGGGCAACTTTCCATTCAACCTAGCGGCTATTGGTGCGGCTACAACACTTCCTACAATTAATGCAATAATGGTCTGCCAGTGTTGAACCCCTAATAATATAAAGAAAGTAAATGCACTGGCAAGGGTTACAAAAAATTCGGTGAGACTAACAGAACCTACAATGTATTTGCTGGTTCTACTTTTGGTAATTAAAGTAGCGGTTACAATGGGGCCCCATCCACCTCCACCAAATGAATCTAAAAATCCACCTACTCCCGCTAATAGTCGATGTTGCTTAAATTTTTTGTGAACCAACTGCCTACCAAATGCTGCAATAAGTATTTTGATGCCTAAAAAAAGTGTATAACAAGCCATGATGGGCCTAATATATCCAATATGTGTTTCTCCAAATTTCACCAATAATACCGCACCCAATATGGCACCCAATACCCCAGGTATTACCAATACTTTAAATAATTTTTTATTTACATTACCGAATTTATAGTGACTGTAACCGGATACCCCACTGGCAAACATTTCTGCTGTATGAATACTGCCACTGATTGCGGCAGGATGAATATTGGCGGACATTAATACGATGGCACTTGTAACCCCATAACCCATACTGGTAGCGCCATCTACCATTTGTGCTAAAAAGCCAGCCAGTACCATCCAATGAAAATTATCCCCTAAAGTTTTATACCAACTGATGGTATCATTCATCATAGCGGTTAAAGGGAGATAAGAAAAAATAAAGTGACCTACCAACATAAATGCAAAAGCTATGATGGAATAAGTGGCAATTTTTTTCCACCTTTTCTCTTCTTTTTGTACATGGTGTTCCATCATTGGCTTTGTAATACGATTCATCTCTTCTACCTTATATGCAAAATTCCCTTTTAACTTATTTCGAATACTTTGTAAATTATTCAGCAAATCATCTAGCTCATCGGGTAGTGATACCTGCAATGCTTCTTTAATTCGTTTTGCAGCAGTGGGCGATTTCCCATTGGTAGATATGGCGATTTTTAAATTCCCCTTTTGTACAATACTTCCTAAATAAAAGTCACACAAATCTGGCGTATCCGCTACGTTCACAAGTAATTTCATTTCTGCAGCTTGTGTTTTTATTTGTTTGTGTAATTCCACGTCATCCGTTGCCAATATTACCAGGTGCTTGTGTTGTAAGTCGTCTGGCAAATAAATACGCTCTTCAACAATGCAATTTTGATGCGCTGCTGCCAACTCTTTTATTTCAGGCCTTACAAAAGGAGCGACAATAATAATATTTGCTTGGGGACTATTCACCAATACCGAACTGAGTTTTTCCAGTCCAACATTACCTGCACCTACCAGTAATACAGATAGTTGATCTAGTTTTAAAAAAATGGGATAAAGTTGATTGTTGTTCACATTAAATGGTTTTCAATCCATGCTTTGGCATTGCGCGCAGCATAAGAAATAATGATATCGGCTCCACTGCGTTTTAAAGCTGCCCATACTTCTATATGGGCGGAAGACCTTTCTAATAATTGTTGTTCGTGCATTAATTCAATAGATGCGTATTCGCCACTTACATGATAGGCTGCTAGTACCGCATTACTTTTTGCTTTTATAGCCGAAATAATAGCTGTGTAAAGTGCTGCCGGCTTCACCATTATTATATCCGCGCCCTCTGCTTCATCCCTTAGTGCGGATGCAATGGCATCGGGTTGGTTAAAAGGAGAAATTTGATAAGTCTTCCTATCCCTTAATGCAGCATTATTGGGTGTAGAATTACAAGCGTCTCTAAATGGGCCATAAAATTGCGAACTAAATTTAGCCGAATAACTCATGATGCTTACCTGCTCAAAATGGTGCTTATTTAAAAGGGTTCTGATAGCAGCTATTCGTCCGTCCATCATATCACTTGGTGCAATACAATCAGCTCCAGCGGCGGCTAGCGTATGGGCATATTTTGACAATTCCTGCACCGATTGGTGGTTTTCTACCATCGTTCCAGCTTCATTTAATATACCACAATGCCCATGTGTGGTATAACTGCACAAACAAATATCTACAGCCAGCCAAATTTTTTCTTTGAATGAATTTTTAATGGTATTTACGACCAACGAAGCAAAATCATAATTGAAATCATTTATTTTTTTTTCCGATGGAATGGGGAATAATAAAAACTTAGTAATGCCACAATCAATATCCTGCTGTATGGTTGCAATAATGGTATTTAAAGTCTCTACCTGAATATGTGGAAGTCCCTTTATATTTCTTGGCACTGCAAGTGCTTCCTCCACAAAAACAGGTTGAATGAATTGCTTATAGTTGAGCATTACAGTAGCAGCTAACTCGCGAATATGCGAGCTGGCTCTTAACCTGCGTTGGTTTAAAAAGTATTGGTTATTCTCCATTGCTGAAATGCTTTAATATTGGGAAAAACAATTGGTTGAATTTCTTTAGCCCTTAGTAAGGTTGCTGTTTCACCGCTACAGCATAAATGTTGTGCATTTGGTTTAACTTGATTTTTATATTGCTCATATTGCCGATAGCTGGTCCAGAAAATATAATTTGCTGCTTTTATTTTTTCGGTGACTACTGCATCTGTTTGATTGGCTAATTCATAACTAGAAGCGGTATTCCAAAATTTTGACTGCCAATTTTTCTCGGAAGCTTTATTGGTCAATATGGTTGTATCTTCTTTTTTAATGTTTAAGAGTGGACTCTCCCAAAGGGGCAATAAAGAGTCTAACCCAAATGCATCCGCCGACCCCTCTACCCAAATACCTAGTTTTGCAAGTGCCAGCCAAGTTTTTGTACCCGATACCCAAATACGCTTTTGTTGTAAACTGTTTATATCTGCTGTAAGATGAACTGCTTTATAGTTGGCAATAAAAATAGTAGGAGTAGAAAAATGAGTAGGTTGTTCTGAATAAGTGTAATTGAAAAAACGGCTCATATAATCTGTACTACTGAAAAGTTCTTCCGCTGGAACCATTAATATTGGTAGGTTAAACCAGTTTGTAAAATCGGTATCATCGCTTTTTTTTCCAGCGGCATATACCATATTTGATGGATGAATGGGTAAGGTAGTTACCCCGAATTTTTGTAAGCAGCCTACACCATATTGTGAAGCGAATTTTTTTTCGTTGATACAATCTTGGTGTATTTTTTCTTCTTTAATGGCGGATAAAATGGCTAAGGCAGTAGGATGATTTTTAGTAGCTTCCGTTACAATAGCACCTTGACAAGGAGCTGGTACACATTCTATTAATGGCAGCAGCATAATTTTTTTATGTAATAGCAATGCCCGTATAAGTGGTGCATCAGTTTTACTTTTTAATAATCGGTTGATGCCAGCGGCAGCTAAAATAATGGCATCATATTGCCGTTGATCTAATTTTTGTAATCGGGTATCAATATTACCTCTTATAGATTTTGTAATGATCTGAACTGTTTTGCCATAAAAAGGAAGTGCTTGTTGCAGAAATTTTATCGCCATTTCTTCTCTTCTAGGGGAGCAAGTACCTACAACTATTTCTTTTCCTTGCTTTAGTTTTTCTATAATAGATGGATTGAAAATGGCGCAATCGTGTTGGTATTCTCTATCCACGACAGCAAAATTATTTTCACCAAAA
The DNA here is from genome assembly GCA_004294135.1 of Sphingobacteriia bacterium. Taxonomy (GTDB): domain Bacteria; phylum Bacteroidota; class Bacteroidia; order Chitinophagales; family Chitinophagaceae; genus Sediminibacterium. The sequence goes on along the minus strand of RDZY01000015.1, from coordinate 36,520 downwards.
AAATGAGTGGCACTCATATCTTTTAAAGAGTGTACCGCTATATCAGCTTCTTTGTTTAAGAGGCTGTTGAAAATATCTTGCGTAAAAAAGTCAACCCCCTCCACTGTTTGCAATGGAATTTCAGGAAGCCGATCACCGAGACTAGTCTTGGTGATAATCTCTACTTCTGTTTCTGGAAACCTGGTTTCTATTTTATTTTTCACCAGGTTCATTTGCAGCATAGAGAGACGGGAATTCCTTCCAATCAAGCGAATCTTTTCCATATAAAGTTTTCTTTAAGCTGTATGCCAAATAAGCAATATGCTTGGGTAAATGTTTTCTTGTAATGATGATTCGTAAACATTCCTCCCCAATGGGAACAGTAGGGTGGTTGATGGGTTGTAAATAAATACCCTGTTCATACAGCAATGCTTTTGCAACTTGTCTGCATTGCAATGCCCCCGATACTTTGATACTTGTAATATGAGATTCGTTGGTAGAAAAGTGGATATTGTTTTCAATAAGTGCTGCTCTTAATAATGCTACGTTATGGTGTAATTCAAGTCGCCACTGCTTATTTTCTTGTATCAGTTGTATGCTTTTATTGGCTGCACTACAAATAGCAGGTGGGAGTGAAGTAGTAAAAATAAATCCACTGCCATAGCTTCGGATAAAATCGACTAACGTTTCAGATGCTGCAATATACCCACCAAAAACACCTATTGCTTTAGAAAGGGTACCATTAATAATATCTGCTTCTAGTTGAAGGTTCAATGCTTCTAACATTCCTGCTCCCTTGTTCCCATAAATTCCTACTGCATGTACTTCATCAATATAAGTAAGGGCATTGTATTTTTTTGCTAAAGCAATCAATTCAGCGATCGGTGCAACCGTACCTGTTATAGAGTATACGCTCTCAAAAACCAATATTTTAGGCTGGTCATAAGGCAAAGCAGCAAGGGCAGCTTCTACTGATGAAATATCGTTGTGCGGGTAGATAATTTTTTCATTTCCTGCTGCACGTATACCCTCAATTAGGGAAGCATGATTTTGTTCATCAGAAATAAATACCAGTGATGGGATATGCTTGCCAATGGTTTGCAAAGCAGTAATATTGGCTTGGTAAGCACTATTGAAAATAAGTGCCGATTCTTTCTGATGCCAATTGGCTAGGGTATCTTCTAATTCTCGATGTTGAATGGTAGTTCCTGAAATATTTCTGGTGCCACCGCTTCCAGTACCTGATTTATAGGCGGTATAACTTAGTTTGGCTATTACATCTTCCTCAGTGCTCATGCCAAGATAATCGTTGCTGCACCAGTTGATGGCAGATTTGAGGACTTGTTGCTCGTCCTGAAAATAAAATTTAGGAAAATGCTGCGCACTTTTATTCACTTCCAAAAAATAACGATAAGCACCATTGGCTTTTAGTAAATCTATTTTTTGATTGAATATTGATTCGTAAAAATCCATTATACCAAATTTAGTCTTGTAACAAAATTACCAAATGTTTCTGCTGGGTTTCGCGCTTTTGCATAGTTGCTAAAAAGATGATCCAACGCTTCTAATATTTGAGTTTCATTCAAATGCTGTTTGTATTCTTTATTTAGTCGCTCCCCATTTCTGTCGCCCCCTATATGCAAATTATAATACCCATAGGCAGTGCCTATTAAGCCAATTTCAGCCAAAGGAGACCTTCCGCAACCATTGGGACATCCCGTCATTCTGATGGTAATTTCTTCTGATAGCAATTCATATTTTGTTAGAATGGGTTCTATTTTACCAATCAAGGTAGGTAAATAGCGTTGTGCTTCTGCTAGTGCAAGGGGACAAGTATTGAATGCCACACATGCCATTGAATTTTTGCGTATAGCACTGGCATCATTGGTATGAGTAATTACTCCGTATTGCACTAGAATAGCTTCAATTATCGCTTTATTTTCGGGTAGTATATCGGCCAGAATAAGATTCTGGTTACAAGTAAATCGATAGTTGGCCTTTCCTGTTTTCGCTACTTCATAACAGGCCGTTTTAAGCGCAGTGGTTTCGGTATCTGTAATTCTTCCATTTTCAATAAAAAGGGTATAGTACCATTTTCCTTCATGGTTTTGGTGCCAGCCATAATAGTCTTTTCGCTCTGTAAATTCATAAGGAGCTGCTTCGGCTAATTCAAAGCCACAACGGATTGCGAGCTCTTTTTTAAAAGCGTCTACCCCCATGGTATCAATCGTATATTTTAAACGAGCCAATTTACGATCGCCTCTATTGCCATAATCTCGTTGAATGGTAATGATTTCATACACTGCTTTCAAAAGCTGTTCTTCGGTTGCTACAAAACCAAGCATGGTTGCCAATCGCGCATAAGTATTTGAATTACCATGGGTACTGCTCAACCCACCTCCTGCAGCAATATTAAAACCCTTTAGTTGATTGTCTTTAATAATAGCAATTAAGCCTATATCATTGGCGAAAATATCGCTGTCGTTATTGGGTGGAATGGCAATGGCTATTTTAAATTTTCTGGGTAAATACCGATCCTGATAGAGGGGATCTTTTTCGGTTTCAGAGGATCCTATTTTTTCTTTGTCCAGCCATATTTCATAGTAAGCATTTGTTTTAGGCAGTGCCAGCGTACTAATTTTATCTGCGTAAGCAAAAATAGTTTCATGCAAAGCCGATTGTTTGGGATGGGCAGAACAAATAACATTCCGGTTTACATCACCACAAGCAGCAATAGCATCTAGTTTTAATAAATCAAACTGTTGTAAGCTGGGCTTGATATGCGATTTTATAATACCATGTAATTGTACTGTTTGTCGCGTTGTTACTTTAATAACTCCGGTTGAGTATTGATTCGAAATTTCATGCAGACCCTCCCATTGTTTGGGCAATAGAAACCCACCCGGTAAACGCAAGCGTACCATATAGGAATAAAGCCATTCTAGCTTTTTTAAAGAACGTTCTTCTCTACGGTCGCGATCGTCTTGTTGGTATAAACCATGAAATTTAATTAATGTTTGATCGTCGTCGTAGAGTGCGCCAGTGATGGGTTCATCCAAACTTTCTTTTAGTGAGCCACGTAAGCCGTCGCTCTTGGTTTTAATACGCTCTACTGGCGATAAATTTTTTGTTTCACTCATTACACCCATTTTATTCAATTAATAAACATCTTTTTGATAGCGTTTTTCCTGCTTCATTTTTTGCAAATAAAGTATCGCCTCTTCATTGGTAATTTTTGATTGTTCTTGAATGATCTGCAATAGAACTTGTTCTACATCTACACTCATGGTATGCTTGGCGCCTGCTATATATAAGTAAGCTCCTTGCTCTATCCATTTAAACAATTCTACTGCCTGTTCCAGCATACGGTGCTGTACATAAATCTTTGCTGATTGGTCTCTTGAAAAAGCGAGACTTATTTTGTGCAGCATATTGGTTTTCTGGTATTGTTGTATTTCAGTTTGGTAAAGAAAGTCGCTGCTAAAATTCCGTTCTCCCATAAATAGCCAGTTTTTACCAGAAGCTCCAGTGTAGTCGCGTTCTGCCAAGAATGCCCTGAATGGTGCAATGCCCGTACCAGGTCCAATCATAATCATTGCCGCATTGGCTGGAGGTAATTTAAATGCGTTGTTTTTATGAATATAAAATTGAATGGATTTTTTTACCGCGAGTTCACCAAGATACCTACTGCAATTGCCAGTTTGTTCACCAGTTTCAGTCTCAAAAGTATCGAGTGCAACCGTTAAATGAATTTCCTGTTCATGCGCAGCGGGCGAAGAAGCAATGGAGTAAAGCCTTGGCGCCATGGGTAAGAGTATGCCTAATATTTCTTCGAATTGGGTACTATTATTTACTGGAAATTGTTGTAGTAAATCCAATAAATCGACGCGAGTAGGAGGAATATCTTTTTGAACAATAGCCGCATATTTTTTGATCGTACTGTTGCTCAGGTATAAAATATTAAGGTTATTAGATAGTAAATCTTTAATACTGCCAGTAGCTTTTGGGAGAGATATTGTTTTATTGGCATCAGCGCCAGTAAGTTCAATTATTTTCTGTACGATTGAGTATTCATTCACGGGTTTTAATGCCAATGAATCACCGCATAAATAATCGACTGTTTCTTCGGTGCCAATTTCAATATGAAATGTTTTTTTGGTAGAGCCTATATCATTGAGGTTGATATTGGTATGAATGATGCCATTGTAATATTTTCGTTCGTGTGATTTTGCACTGGCAACTACTGGCGTTGTAGCTGCTTCTGCTTGTGTTGCGGGTTGCATGGAATCCATGATTTTTGTAAACCAATCATTGGCAGATTGCTCATAATCAACATCGCATTTAACGGTAGCACTCATCCGTTTTGCGCCTGCTTTTTCAAGTAACGCATCTACATCTTCACCCGCTTTGCAGAATAGAGGATAGGCAGTATCTCCCAATGCCAGCACACTGTATTGTAGCTGAGGAAGCGATAAATTATCTTGCCCTAAAAAATTCATGAATGCTTTGGCAGCATCTGGTGGATCACCTTCTCCGTGTGTACTGATAATAATAAACGCGTGGGTTTCTTTATACAAGTCTTGTAACTTATATTGATCTAATCCTATCAACTTAACCCTTAATCCCTTCTTCTTTGCTTCTGTAGAAAAGTTAAGTGCTAAAGATTTTGAATTACCAGTTTCTGTGCCGTATAATATTGAAACTTTAGAAACACTGGTTGGGGTTTCGTATAAGAGACCATTAATATATCCATTGATCCATATCAATTCTTCTTTTGAACAAGTATGTACCAACTCTTTAAGTCGGCTGCTTTTTTCTAATTGCATGATCCAGTAATTTTTTCTTCCAATTCATTAAAAACACTTCCTATTTCTCCAGCGCTTTTAAACCAGTTAAATTTTTTATACAATTCAACTACTGCTCCGATGATGATGAGGGAAGGAGATACAAATGCTGTATCTGGAAAATGATCTAATAATCCTTTTAGGGTATTTACTTGTATATTTTGATAAGCAGTGGTTGCCTCCGCTATAATAGCAATAGGGGTAGCGGCGTCTAGTCCATTTTCTACTAATAACGCTACCAACAACTGCATATTTTTACCCCCCATATAAACTACGAGACTGTCTTTTGAAGTAGCCATTCGCTGCCAGTCGGCATTGGTATATTCACTGGTCTGGTTAAAGCTTAATATTTGTACACCACGAGAAAATCCTTTGGCTGTTAAGGGTATTCCTGTGTACGCAGATGCACCTGAAAAAGCAGAGATGCCTGGGATAATTTGGAATGGAATTTGATTGGCCAGTAGTGCTTCTAATTCATCTAAAATATTGCTGTACAAAGCAATATCACCCCCTTTTAAACGCAGTACCCGCTTACCTGCACTTGCATGTGCTACAATAAGTGTATTGATTTCTGATTGTGTATATGAATTTTGATTATATCCCTGTTTACCTGTTTGAATAATTAATGCATTGCTGTTACAATGGTTGGTAATAATAAGCGGATTAACCAAACGATCTGTAATAATAATATCGGCTATTGCAATATTTTTTTGCAGTTTTATTGTAATCAGTTCTTCATCACCGGGCCCAGCGCCAGCAAGTATAACAGGATAATTCATTTTGTATAATATATTAGTGTTGATTTAATGTATTCGAATATTTTTTTTGGTAATATATTTTTCATAATCAACTTATTGAATCATTATTGCGGCTACTGTATTATTACTGGTTTCATCTATTAAAATAGCAGCACCAGTTCCTTGCAATTGTTTGTATGAATCAAAAACGAGGCGCTCGGCAGTTTTTATTTTTACTTTTACTACATCATTCAATTGAATGGTAGCAGTTGGTTCTTCGGTAAGTGAATTCACATCTAGTTTGTATAAAATTTCTTTTATACTGGCAAGTACCCTTTTATTGTTGTGTTGTAATATGTATTTATTAAATGGCTGAAGCGGTTTTTCGTCTAACCAACAAAGAAGTACGGTTATTTCATTAGAAATTTGTGGTGTTTCATCTGCGGGAATAATAGAATCACCGCGACTAATATCTATATCGGTATCTAATAAAAGTGTAACACTCTGTGGTGCAAATGCGCTTTCTACTTCTTCACCAGCCAATTCAATTTTACGAATGGTAGTGCTGGCACCTGAGGGCAGAATATTTACTTGCTGACCCTTTTTATAAATGCCACTGATGATTTTTCCAGCATAACCTCTATAATCAGGAAGTTCGGCCGTTTGTGGTCTGATAATATATTGTACTTGAAAGCGACCATTGGTCAAGTTAATGGTATCATCTATTTCTACTTCTTCTAAAAAAGGTAGCAATGCTTTTCCTTGGTACCAAGGTGTATTGGGCGATGATTGAATAAAATTATCACCATTTAGTGCGCTGATAGGGATATAGTTGATTGACTGAATTCCCAATTGATCGGCCATTTGTTGATAAGCAGATACAATGGAATGGTATACCTGTTCGTTGTATCCAACAAGGTCAATTTTATTGATGGCCACCAGCACGTGTTTAATACCAAGTAAGGAAGCAATAATGCTATGCCTTTTTGTTTGTTCAACAAGTCCCGTACGGGCGTCAATTAAAATAATGGTGAGACTAACATTGCTGGCTCCAGTAATCATATTTCTAGTATACTGAATATGCCCGGGGGCATCAGCAATAATGAATTTACGTTTTGCGGTCGCAAAATATTTATAAGCCACATCAATGGTAATTCCCTGTTCTCTTTCTGCCCTTAATCCATCGGTGAGAAGGGCAAGATCAATTTCACCATTACCCCTTGTCTTGCTACTTTTTTCAATGGCTTCGAGCTGATCGGTTAAAATACTTTTACTGTCGTACAAAAGGCGACCAATTAATGTACTTTTTCCATCATCAACACTGCCGGCTGTAATAAATCTTAGAATGTCCATATCTTATTTTAGAAGTAACCATTTTTTTTCCTGTCTTCCATTGCAGCTTCTGTAACCCTATCATCAATACGGGTTTCGCCTCTTTCACTTATGCGAGTTAGTTTAATTTCATTTACTACTTCATCAAGGGTTGTAGCATTGCTTTCAACGGCAGCAGTACAAGTCATGTCACCTACTGTTCTATATCGAATTATTTTTTTCTCAACTATATCACCTGCGTCAATAGTAATAAATGGAGATACGGCCAGTAGTTGTCCTTGGTGGTGAATGACTTCTCTTTCGTGTGCAAAATAAATAGAAGGCAGTGGAATATTTTCAGCTTTTAAATAACTCCATACATCCAGTTCGGTCCAGTTACTAATGGGGAATACACGTACGTTTTCTCCTTTGTGAATTTTTCCATTGTAAATATTCCAAAGTTCGGGCCGTTGTAATTTAGGATCCCACTGACCGAAATCATTTCTAACTGAAAAAACCCTTTCTTTGGCCCTTGCTTTTTCCTCATCTCTTCTTGCACCACCAATACAAGCATCAAATTGAAATTCTTCAATAGTATCTAAGAGGGTGAAAGTTTGCAGCCAGTTTCTACTTGGGAATTTGCCAGTTGCTTCTTTTAAATTTCTTTTTTTAATGGTGTCTTCCACTTTCCTTACAATAAGGGTGATGCCAAATTCTTTTGCCAATAGGTCTCTATATGCAAGTGCTTCTTCAAAATTATGACCAGTATCTATATGTACAAATGGGAAAGGGATTTTTGCGGGACTAAACGCTTTTTTTGCCAGATATGCCAGTGTGATAGAGTCTTTACCACCACTGAATAGTAAGGCAGGTTTCTCAAACTGAGCCATTACTTCGCGAAGAATATAAATACTCTCAGCTTCCAGTTGTTGTAAATAATTTAAAGTATAAGGCTGCATTGCTTGGTTCTGTTTAAGTCTATTTAATTAGTAGGGTAATTAATGAAATTTTTTTATGAGCTGGTTTTTGTATTATGAAGCCCGCACTCTTTGTGACTGGTTTCCCACCACCACCTGCCGGCTCTAGGGTCTTCATCCGGTAAAATTGCCCTTGTGCAGGGAGCGCAACCAATGCTTGGAAAGCCTTTTTTGTGTAATGGGTTTAGCGGTATATTGTGTTCGTTGATATAATTGGTTAGTGCTTCTGTAGTCCAGTTAATTAGTGGGTTGTATTTAAAAATCTGTTTTTCTTCATCCCAAGCCATTAGTGGCATATTTTTTCTATTAAGGGACTGATCTGCTCTTAAGCCAGTTACCCATACTTTAGCACCCGATAAAGCCCTTTCAAGCGGTGCTATTTTTCTAATAGCGCAACATTCTTTTCTATTTTCAACTGATTCGTAAAAAGCATTGATTCCTTTATTGCTTGTATAGGCTTCTACCAACGCAGCTTCTGGAAAAAACACCTTAATGGGTTGCTTATAATAACCAATTGTTTTGTCAAGCAAATCATATGTTTCCGGGAAAAGCCTGCCAGTATCTAAAGTGAAAATATGGATTTTGATTTCTTGCTGACTGAGGATATCAGTTAATACTTGATCTTCTAGCCCCAATGAAGTGGAGAATACAATGCCATTGGGGAAATTAGTTTCTAAATAGGCAAATGCCTGCTTTAGTGGCAAATTTTCCACTGTTTGAATGATTGTATCTATCTGAAGTTTATCCATAAAAAACGAAACTAATAAAATTATATTACTCTACCAAATAGGTGGACAAGCAATAAAACTGAAATTTGTAGGGGTAATAGAAGACTAATAAAATTATTTTGGTAGAATATTCCAGAAAAGTAATACTACTCTTCTTCTCTCATCATCGATTTTATAGTCGCTCACCAATTTACTGGGATATTCTTCTCCCCGGCCTTTTTCAACAAAAAGGAAGTCAATGAACTTAATAGCGGTATAATTCGGAATTTTCTTTTCTAATGAAATTTCCATGAGGTCGCCTATATTAACTGCCCTCAATTCAGACAATTTCTGGTTCATTAATTCTTTGCTGGGTAAACTGTCATTCAACATACTGGCTAGTGATTTGTAAATGGCAGATTCAGGATTAAAACCACTTGCATCTGCATAGCCCAAAATGACCAGTGTAGCTCTTTTTTCTACGTCAGCATATTTATTGTAAAAGTGAACTAGGGAGTCTATTAATGGCGAGAACGCCTGTTGAGCCACGTCTAGTTTTTCAGTAGGTATTTCATACTTGCCTGGGCCGAAAAAAGCGGCTAGGTCAAAAATATGCTGCTGGTTCACAATCACATCCAGCGATTCATTAATCATGGTGAACCTACGAAGGCGGAAATTAGCCCTACTTTTATATCGATCAATCAGCGCAAAAGATGAATCAATTTCTTGTTGATTTTGTTTGTAAGCACGTCTACCTGTATTTACTTTTTCTCCAATAAAGCTGATGGCGTTTTTAAAAGAATCTAGTTCATTTGAATAGCGAGCAATTTTAAAACGAATGCTATCGGCAATATTACCATCAATTACTTCGGCTTTTAGGCGGTCTTCTACTTTGGCTTTGGTAGCTTCTACCACTTTTAAATCTGCCTGCTGAATACTTGTTGCCTGATTTAATACTTCCTGTAACTGTGCTTTTTTACTGCTGAAGCAGGAACTAAATGCTATCAGGGTAATGATGATGTAGAGGTTGTATTTTTTCATTTGTTATATTTTGGGAGATGATTTGATGATAAAATCTTCGGTTGGTGTTGCGGGTCTTTTTCTACCTACAATAATAAAGCTCTTTTTTACTTTATCCAAAGTTTGCGGTGTCTGTTTCTCTACTTCCAGCTCTTCATCGGAAATATAAGTCACAAATTTAGTCAAGAACTGCTTTTTATTAATGGTTACAAATACCAAAGCTTGATTACCGATATTATTTTTTTCGGGGATAAACGGCAGGTCAATTTGCCCCTTACCCAAAATAATATCTGGAATATAAACGCCAGATCCCTTTTTGATAAATGGCTGACATAGGTAAAAGAAAAATAGGCTACCTACAATCCAAATGGCATAGAGATAATATTTAAAAGAAGTATGACGACTTTTTACTTGGTTCATGTCAATAATTCCTTTTGAAGGGTTGTGATTTCTGATTTAATCTGTGGTTCGGCATTGTTTAAAATATCAATCTGCATTTTTATCAGGTTCCAATCAGGTTCTGTTTTTTTATATTGTTCAATTAATTTCAGTGGTGCCAATAGTTCTGTATTGGCATTGAGTGAAGAAACAGTTGTTTTTAAGTTATGGGCGATGGTGAAAACATTGGACTGATTTTTTTCTGCAAGCGCAGCCCTTAATTTATTCATTTCCTGTCCAAAATGTTCTGTGAACTGCGATAAAAAATCATGAATAATAGTAGGCTCGTCGCCAAATAATTTTTTCATACTATCTATGTCAACATATTTTGACGAGCTACTATTCATATCAGCTATTTCAACCCAATTTTCAGAGGGAATATATTTATTAAACAATGCAATTACTTGTTCTTCTTTTAATGGTTTTGGCAAATAGTCGTTCATTCCAGCAGTCATGCAATTATCAATTTCGGTAGGCATGGTATGTGCAGTCATTGCAACAATAGGGGTATTCATTTTTTGGTCTTCACGCATCCATTTCGCAACACCGTATCCATCTATAATCGGCATTTGAATATCGAGTAGTACCAAGTCGAATTGAGCTTTTTTTAATAAATCAATGGCTTCTTGTCCATCCTTAGCGATTGTAATATTCATTTCCCAGTTTCTAAATAAATAGGTGAGCAATAATTGATTCATCTTATTGTCTTCCGCAATTAAAATGCGAGCTTTTTTATCATATTGCCGCTTTATAACTGCATTGGTACTTATAGTTTCAACTTCTGATGCAATAAAATTAATAGTATATGGAATGGTTACAATGAATTCAGAGCCAATATTTACGGTGCTTTTTACATCAACTTCTCCGTGTTGTAATGATACTAAGTGTTTCACTATGGAAAGACCTAGGCCAGTTCCACCATATTTTCTTGTAGTAGCGGAATCTGCCTGTTCAAAACGTTCAAAAACAGATTTCAGTTTATCTTCAGGAATACCAATGCCACTGTCTTTAACGGCAAAACGAAGGAAGACTGTTTCATCTTCTTTTTTATCTACGGTTATTTTGAGGGTAATATTTCCGCCAATACCAGTGAATTTTATGGCATTGGAAATAAGGTTGGTAAGAATTTGTTTCAGCCGATCATCATCGCCTGTTAAATTTATAGGTATTGAATCTTCTAGTTGTAAAGTAAAATGAATCTTTTTTTCTTTTAATTGCACCTGAAATAACATTTCAATAAACTGGGTTAGCTCTTGCAGGTTAAAAGGAGCTTTGGAGATTTGTAATTTACCAGCTTCTAATTTAGAAAAATCTAGAATATCATTGATAATATATAGTAAATTTTCACTGGAATGTTTAATAAAATGAATAAAATCTTTTTGATCACCATCTAATTTTGTCTTGCTTGCTAAGTTGCTGAATCCAATAATAGAATTGAGTGGTGTTCTTATTTCGTGACTCATATTGGCCAGAAACTGTTCTTTAATACTTCCTGCGTGATCGGCTTTTTCCTTGGCTATTTCAAGTTCTCTAATTAATTGCAAATTTCTACTTAAGTGCTGAATGATTAGCGTGGCAGATAAAAGAATTGTAATGAGTGCAAAAATGGTAAGGGCGCGACTGATGATTAATACTTGATTTGAAACCGTTGAATTTTCTATAATTGTACGTTGCAATTGTTTTTCTGCGCCAATTTGAATATCAGATGCTATAATATAAATGCTATCTATTAGATTTTTATTTACATCGCCTATCAGTGTTTCCTTTGCAACGTCAATGGATAAATCCTTATCTAGTATGGAGTTTATCAATTTTATTTTTTTATCGAGTAATATTTTTAACCATTTGTATTTTTCTTCAGTCGCATAACCATCGGTAAGTTTTTTGAGGGATAAACTTCTTGCAGCTAGTTCGGAAATATTCTTGTTGATTGATTCACTTACCAGTTGCTTATTATTATTTAGTAGTCTTCTACTTTCGCTTTCGAGGTAATTCGTATTATTGATAATTTCCTGAAGTATATTATTAATCTGAAAAGTTTTTACTGCAAGCGTATTGCCATCCTGCATGGCGCGAATACTTTTATCAGATCTAGATTGAACAAAGAAAAGTACCACCATTAATACAATTGAGAGCAATAGTATAAAAGTAATGGGGCGATTGTTTTGTTTTTTGGTTATCCTTTCCATTTACGCAATTGTTGTAATAAGGCTTTTAAATCTTTGGGTAATGGTGCTTCAAGTTGATAAGGTATTCCGTCAAAAATAAAATTCAAGCGATATGAGTGCAGTGCCAGTCTCGATAAAATGGGTTTTTCTTCCTCTGCTGTTTTTGCCAATTTAAAGTTACGTTTGATGGCAGAGAGTAATATTGGTTTAGCATCACCATAAATTTCATCACAAATAATAGCGTGGCCAATATGTTGCATATGCACCCTTATTTGGTGCGTTCTACCAGTATGAATTTGAAACTGAACCCAAGAGAAAAGTCTAAAAGATTCGGTAACCGTATAATCGGTAAGGGACGGCTTTCCTTTTGTGTGGGTGATCATTTTGGTAGTTTTACCCGGATGTTCCATAATGGCAGCATCAATACTACCAGAGGGATTCATCATTTGTCCATTCACCACGCCCATATAATATTTCTCCATTTCTCTTCCTTCAAATAACAGCGAGAGTGTTTTATGTGCAGTTTCTGTTTTAGCGAAAATAATGATACCGCTGGTGTCTTTATCTAAGCGATGTACGGTATAAATATTTCCATAACGTTTTTTGAGTATGTCTTTCAAGGAAATGGCAACACCCATTCTGTCGGGAATACTCAGTAAACCAGAAGGTTTATTGACTGCTACAAAAGCTTCGTTTTCAAAAATTATTTCAGGGTTCATTATTTATTCTGCTGTCTTGTTTTTTCTAAGAAAAGATTTGTTCATGAATTTAAGCAGACGCACTTCTTTATCATTCAAAAAACGCCATTTGCTTCTTTCAACATTTTTTTTGGTGAGGTTGGCAAACATAACACGATCTAGTGCTTTCACATCGTAACCGAGGTGTTCAAAAATTCTCCTCACAATTCTATTGCGGCCGCTGTGAATTTCAATACCTATAATATTTTTATTTTTAGCATCAGCATACCCAACGGAATCAGCATTTACAATTCCATCCTCTAAAGTAATACCGCTCATAATTTGGTCGAGGTCATTTTTCGTCACTGCCTTATCCAGGGTTACTTCATAAATCTTTTTGATTTCGTAAGAGGGATGTGTTAATTTCTGCGCCAGTTCACCGTCGTTGGTTAGCAGTAAAACACCAGTGGTATTTCTGTCTAATCTTCCAACAGGATAAACCCTTTCGGGGGTAGCTCCCTTTATTAAGTCCACTACTGTTTTTCTACCTTGTGGGTCGATGGCGGTGGTAATAAAATCCTTGGGTTTATTCAGCAGTATATAGACATTGTTTTTTTGAAGAAAAATTTCTTTGCCTTTAACGGTTATTTTATCTGCTTGGGATACTTTGTAGCCTGGCTCAAAAACTTTATCACCGTTAACAGTTACTTTGCCTTCTTTCACTAATTCGGCAGCTTCTCGTCTACCGCAGATGCCTGCATGTGCAACAAATTTATTCAAGGGGATAATAGAATCTTTGGTAGTAGCTTCTACTTTACTGCCTTCTACTTTTATTTTTCCACCTTCTACTTTTCTGCCATCAGGCTTCAATATTTTAGCTCCAATATTTCTACCTTCTGCCTTCACCCCCCTGCCTTGCACTTTTCTTCCCTCCACTTTTTTGGGCTCTATTATTTCTCCACGGGCTTTGGCTTTTTTCATAGCGCGCATTTCTTCACCAGCGGCTCGGGCATCGGCTTTTACTTTTCTTTTTTCTTGGCGGATGGCTTCTTTAACAGCACTGCCTTTTTTCTTCTCAGAAAATTTGTTGAAGTTGTCGGTTCTTTTTTGCATGTTTTTTAGTTTGCTGTTTTACAACAGGATTCATTAGATTATTTATTTTATGTCTACCGTCTAACCCTTATTCGCCAACTGACCACAAGCTGCATCAATATCTTTACCCCTGCTTCTTCTTAAGCGAGCATTTACTTTATTGGTTGCTAAAATATCCATGAATTGTTGTACATCATCTTCATCTGGTTTGGTAAATTTAAAAGCGTCGATGCTGTTGTATTCAATAATATTTATTAAGTCGGCTGGAATTTGGCGGAACACTTTGGTAAGTTCTTCGGCGTCTTTTGCAGAGTCGTTTAAGTTTTTAAATAGGATGTATTCAAGCGTGATTTCGTTGCCTGTTTTTTTATAAAAATAATTGAGCGCATCAATCAATACTTTAATATTGTTGGTTTCATTGATCGGCATTATCTGGTTGCGTTTTGCATCATTGGGTGCGTGTAATGATAAAGCCAGTTTAAAGCGAACCATATCATCCCCCAACATTTTTATTTGCTTGGCAACACCAGCGGTAGATACGGTAATTCTCCGGGGACTCATAAATAATCCATCTTCTGCCGAAATGCGTTCAATGGCTTTAAGTACATTGGTATAATTGAGCAGGGGTTCACCCATACCCATAAACACGATATTGGTCAATTTTTTTTCAAATACCTTTTCACTTTCTCGGTTAATAAGTACTACTTGATCTACAATTTCATCATAACTAAGGTTTCTTTTGCGATCCATATACCCAGTAGCACAGAATTTGCAACTCAGGCTACAGCCAATTTGAGAGGAAACACAGGCTGTTTTTCTTTCCTCAGTAGGAATCAATACCCCTTCAATCATATGCCCATCAAAGGTTTTGAAGCGACTTTTAACGGTTCCATCACTGCTGTATTGGGTGGCATCTGTAACCAAGGCCGGCAAAGAAAAATCGCTGGCCAGCTTGGTTCTTAGGTCTTTACTCAAGTTGCTCATATCATTAAAGCTATGGGCATGTTTTTGCCAGATCCATTCCTGAATCTGTTTAATTCTAAATTTTTTTTCGCCAATCGTGTCAAAATACGATTCCAACTCCTTATGGCTCTGGTGGCGAATATTTGGTAAAAGGGCATTCATGCGGCAAAGATAACTCCAATACTGCCATTGCCCCATTTAACCCACAAATTATATCTTGCAGGACTTAAAGTGATGAACATAATGAAAACTTGTTATATTATAGATGCAGTAAGAACACCTATTGGACGATATGGAGGTAGGTTAAGTAGTATTCGGCCAGATGATTTGTTAGCGCATATGATCAGCTCGCTCTTGCAAAGAAATCCCAGCATAGATCCAGCAGCAATAGAAGATATTATAGCAGGTGCTGCCAACCAAGCTGGAGAAGACAACCGAAATGTGGCTCGGATGGCGGCGTTATTAGCGGGCCTACCCGTAACAGTAGGTGGGAATACGGTAAATCGACTCTGTGCGAGCGGGTTGCAAGCCATCATGGATGCGTCTAGGGCAATAATATGCGGGGAGGGACTTTTATATATAGCTGGAGGTGTGGAAAGCATGACGAGGGCTCCATTTGTGACTGCGAAATCAGAAGGTGCTTGGAATAGAAAACTAGAGACCTATGATAGTACTATTGGGTGGAGGTTTACCAATCAAAAATTGGCCACTATGCACCATCCTTATAATATGGGTGAGACTGCAGAGCATGTGGCTACGCAATGGAATATAAGTAGAGAAATGCAGGACGCATTTGCCTATTCATCTCAACAAAAATATGCGGCAGCATGCACGAACGGAAAATGGGAGAATGAAATAGTTGCCATTGAAATGATTAACGATCGATTGATTACTTGGTTCAATAAAGATGAGCATCCACGAGAAACCAGTCTTGAAAAATTAGCCGCATTAAAACCAGCATTTGCAAAAGATGGAACGGTAACGGCCGGTAATTCATCGGGAATTAATGATGGGGCATCGGCATTGTTACTGGCCAGTGAAGAAGCCGTGAAATTATTTGGGCTTCAACCCATTGCTAGGGTTGTAAGCATGGGTATTGCTGGGGTAGACCCTGCCATAATGGGAGTAGGCCCCGTGCCTGCTTCGCGTAAAGCATTAAAGAGAGCGGGTATAACAGCCAAAGACCTTTCATTGGTAGAATTGAACGAAGCCTTTGCATC
The DNA here is from genome assembly GCA_004294135.1 of Sphingobacteriia bacterium. GTDB lineage: Bacteria > Bacteroidota > Bacteroidia > Chitinophagales > Chitinophagaceae > Sediminibacterium. Next base: position 20,387 of record RDZY01000015.1, on the reverse strand, counting down.
ACAAAGTTTAGCCTGTATGCGAGACCTAGGGTTGGATCCTACTAACGTGAATGTAAATGGTGGATCAATAGCATTGGGACATCCATTGGGATGCAGTGGAGCACGAATAGCTACCACGCTGGTACATGAAATGAACCGTACAAAAGCCAAATACGGATTGGCCACTATGTGTGTAGGAGTTGGCCAGGGAGCAGCAATGGTATTTGAGGGGGTGTAAAAAGCTTTATTATTACTTGCTAAAATCTGCGATGAAATTAAAGGGCAGGATTTTTTTTACAGGCTAATAAATCATAGGGGATAAGGTTGTGGCCCTAAATTTTTTTCTTATTTTTGGTCCGACTATTTAGACACTTTTCTTTATTTTCAACTAAAATTTTAGAAATTATTCTACCGGTCTCAAAAAAATCACCATCAAAAAGAAAAAAAAACAGTATGAAAAAAGGTGTCTTATTCTTCTTCGGTAGCATAATGCTTCTAAGGGCATTTAAGGCAATACAAAATTTGTCTGATATGAATCTCTATGCCGTTACTAATGAATCAACTGCATTTTATATTGGGCAAATTTTTGGACGCATTTTGATAGTACTTGGTGCATTCGGTTTTTGTGCTTGGGTTTGGAAAACCCAATTTAAACGAACAACCATCTAATTGCTTTTCTTTAATATCATTCCAAACATTTTATTTTGGTACTGGTATCCCAGCATATAATACTCAATCAGTACACCCACAGAAAATATTTTTCGAGGCAAAAACACCTTAACTTATATCTTCGCAATCATGGGCCAAAAAAAACTCATCCGCTTCCAAGCCATCAAATCTTTCCCCAATGTGTTGGAATTTCCTTCCAATATGGGGGGCAATTGGCATGATTTTTTTAAAAACAACCATCCCATTACGCTGGAATTGGCTTGTGGAAAAGGTGAATATGCTGTTGGTTTAGGTAGGCTTTATCCGCAAAGAAATTTCATAGGCATAGATATAAAGGGCAATCGTATTTGGAGAGGTGCTAAAACTGCCGTGGATGATGGACTGCAGAATGTGGCTTTTATCCGATCTTTTATGGATAAAATAACCGATTACTTTCTGCCCAGCGAAATAGAAGAAATCTGGATTACTTTCCCCGACCCTCAACTGAGGGGTTCACGGTCAAAGAAACGACTTACTCATCCCAGATTTTTGCGGCTTTATCAGCAGGTATTAAAGCCTGGTGGTTTGGTACACTTAAAAACTGACAGTCCAGTTCTTTATCATTTTACCCTTACCGTTATCAACTTATTTCAGCTGGAATTGTTGTCTTCTATAGAGGATATGCATGCTGCTGATACAGTTGTGCCAGAACTCAATATTAAAACGCATTACGAAGGCCTTGATATTGCAAAAAGCAACAGAATTCACTATATCTGCTTTCGCATTAACCAAGAACTCTCTTTAGAAAAAGACACCCTACTTAAAAATATTTTTCGTGAACAAACAGCTGATTGAAGGCAAGGATTATTACTATGATGAGCATGGATATATGGTACTTACAGCAGTATACCATCTTGATAAAGGCCACTGCTGTGGATATGGTTGCAGGCATTGCCCCTACGATTATGAATGCGTGCCTGAACCCAAAAAAACTGAGTTAATGGAACAGCGATTAAAATAAATTTTTTGATATAGAAAAATCATAAATTATTTCTAAATGAAAACTTCTTCTTCACTTAAAACAATACTCCCCAGCGGCGTCAGAGATATTTCTTTCTTTGAACAAGTATTTGAAGTAGTGAAGTTGATTCCTAAAGGACGTGTTAGTTCCTATGGCGCAATAGCTTTTTTTCTTGGCACCAAAATGAGTGCCCGTATGGTTGGCTGGGCTATGAATGCGGCTCATAAAATGCCCGATATTCCCGCTCATAGAGTGGTGAATAGAAATGGGATGCTTTCTGGGAAAATGCATTTCGCTACACCTACCCGAATGGAAGAATTATTGGCTAAAGAAAAAATCAAAGTGGTAGAGGACCAGATTATTGATTTTGAAAAAAAATTCTGGGATCCCACTAAAGAATTAAGTTGACTTATATTTGCGCCCATGAGTACAAAACCTCAACTACATACCATACTTTCTCCTCGTCTATTAGACATTTATGATGTTACCAATAGTATTGTTGTAATAATTGACGTTTTTAGGGCTACTTCTACTATAGCTACTGCATTATACAATGGTGCCAGTAGAATTATTCCAGTTGATACCGTTGATAAGTGCATTCAATTGGGAAAAACAACTGGCGGTATCACAGCTGGAGAAAGAGACGGAAAAATAATTGATGGACTGCAATATGGCAACTCTCCTGCAGAATATTCCCGAACTTTTATTGAGGGTAAAACCTTAGTACTCACTACCACCAATGGCACTCGGCTATTGCATATGGCACTACAGAGTGGTGCATCTGAAGTGGTTACTGGCTCTTTTCCCAATATTTCTGCACTTTGTGATCACCTGATTACACAAAAGAAAAATATTATACTCGGTTGCTCTGCTTGGAAAGACCGATTTAACATAGAAGATACCCTTTTTGCTGGTGCCGTAATTGGTAGAATAAAAGAACATTTTACCATTCACTGCGATAGCAGCTTGATGGCCGAACAAATGTATGCTTTACACCATAATGATATTAAAGCATTTATTCGTCATACCACCCATTGGCACCGACTGGCTGCTTATGGGCTAGAGTCTGATCTTGAGTACTGTGTTAGCCCCGACCTGGCCAATATCCTACCTTTTTACCGCAATGGCGACCTTGTTATTGCATGATTTTAGCTTATTAACAAACATTTCATCCACAATCCCTTCATTTTACTTCGTTTATCGGTCTGCTTTTCTTTACTTTTGCAAATTGGTCTTTTTTCAATGATGCAAAAACGATGGCACTACCTTATTTAGTCAAACATATTTATAATAACGGAACCGAAGAAGTGATTCGAAGGGGAAAAAAAATTCATGCATTGGGCAATGCTGAATTGATTGAACAGGACGACCTGATGGGTAATATTGTTTTCCGGGTAAAAGACGATGGGTATGCTACGTTCTATAAAGTTCATATCAATCAATATAAAGACCCTAAAACCATTTCACTTCGTTGTACTTGCCCTTATAATCTCTCCGAAATCTGCCGTCACAAGGCAGGTGCTTTATTTCATTTGCAAGATTTACTTGATAAGAATCTGCTGGGTGATAAAGAAACCGTATACGATCAAAAACATACGGTGGTGAAAATAAAATTACTCGATATTAAGTTGTTGCGTTTACTTACTTCTACTGCAACATTCGAAAAAGTAGATGAATATTTGCGCAGTAATAAAGCCACTATATTAGAAGCAAAGAATGAAAAAGTGGTTGCAGTTGTAGCTATCGAAGACGAACAATATAAGGTAGTATTACAAAAAAATGAGGAGCGGAATTTTGATACCAGTTGCACTTGTAATAGTGAGACTGAACACCCTCTCTGTTTGCATAAAGGCATTGTTTTTCTACAACTATTTAAAAATTATGGAGCTGCTTATTTCGATAGTATTCGAAACTGGGATAAAGAAAAAAATAAATTATTAGCACTCTACGGGTATGCGTTGACAGATGATATTAAAGGCAAATTTGAATTCACCTATACCGATGGAAAACCTTTTCTCCGGGTGCTTGATACAACCATTAAAAGGGTTGGACTAAATACCAATACCAATACAAAATCGAATGCTTTATCAGATATTGCTGCATCAGAAAAAACCATTGAAGCGTCTGTCGCCTCTTTAAAAATGGGGCTGGTGATTACGGCGCTGCCTACACAATACCCAAATATTCAACTAGAAGCAGTGCAGGGTGAAACAGATGACGGGGTAACCAAATATATCAGCAAGACGGTTAAGCTAGATCTCACTAAATTTGTGAATACCGAAGTATTTTCTGAAGACGATAAAATGTTGCTGCAACAATTGCGCAAACTAATGCCCGCAGAAGTGAGTCGCTATCTCAATAGAAACTCTCCATTCAGTGGTATATGGGAAAATATTATTCAACAAAACAATGATGAGCTGCCTGATGAAACAAAACACCTCATCAATGAATATTTACACCCAAAAATAAAGAAATTATTTTCGGAATTATCTGGTGCTCCATTTATTTACTATTTACCGTCGGGTAAAATTTTTACTACCGCAAACCTACAAGAAGCTACACTTTCAGACCATTTTATCAGTCCCGAATTTGAAATCAGTTATCATCAAAATCAATATATCATTGATTGTAGGGTTAAGCTGCCATTGGCCGATTTGAATATTACGGAGAATGCCTGTGAATCGCCGATTGTTTTTCAATACCTGCAACAATTTTTTACATGGAAAAAATCAGAAGATATACTGCAACTGGAAAAGTTTCTGCCAACTGGTAAAATGATTATTGACGAGCTTAATTGGGCGCAAAAACTACAAGAATTTATTCTGCCTTTATCCAAAGAATATGCAGTTCATTTTACCAATGTAAAAAAAGAAGAAATAAGAGACAGTCGCCCCGAATTAAAAATCTTACTGAAAGAAAAAGGGGAGTACTTACTTTTTCATCCAATTTTTAATTACAGAGGTTACGATATTACCAATACTGATAAAGAAAAAATATTTTTTCCAGTCGCCGATCAATTATTGGTGATTCACCGGAATATGGCAGTGGAGCGAGAATTGATGCAACGAATTGAGTCTTTGCATTCTGGTTTTGTTAGACCCATTGAATCTAATATGCTGGCACTGAAAGGAAAAGAAGTGCTTAAAAATAACTGGTTTTTTCTTTTTATTGATGCGGTAAAAGAAATGAATATCCCTGTATTTGGTTTTGAAGCACTTAAAAATTTCCGTTTTAATACTGCTAAACCTTCTACCAAAATTTTTATCAGCAGTAATACCGACTGGTTTGACGCCAAAGTTGAAATACAGTTTGGCGACCAGAAAGTTACCGTTGATGATGTAAAAAAAGCCTTGGTAAATAAACAACAATTTGTACAACTTACCGATGGTACACTAGGTATATTACCCGAAGAATGGGTTAAAAAATATGCACTGCTATTTAGGGTTGGCGATGGTAAGGCAGGCAATATGAAGCTGAGTAAATATCATTTTAGTGTAATTGAAGAATTGTATTTACAAAGGGATGAAGAAGAGTTATTTTTTCAACTGGAAGAAAAATATGAGCGACTAAAAGATAACCACAATATTAAGCCCATACCAGCTCCAGCACATTTGCAATCTGTGTTGCGGCCCTATCAGGAAAGTGGTTTTCAGTGGCTTAATTATTTACGAGAAGTGCAATGGGGTGGCATATTGGCCGATGATATGGGTTTGGGAAAAACCATACAGGCCCTGAGTTTTTTACATCATCTTAAGGCAGAAAATGGATCCTTAAAAGCATTGGTTGTTTGCCCTACTACGCTGATGTTTAACTGGCAGAATGAGATTAAAAAATTCACACCAGAACTATCTTTTTATGTACACCATGGTGCATTAAGGATAAAAGAGGGCATCGCTGATGCTAGTATTGACGTAATTATTACCACTTATGGAACACTAAGAAGCGATATTAAACAGTTTGTAGAATTGAATTTTGATTATGTGGTGTTAGATGAAAGTCAAGCTATTAAAAACCCAGGCAGTAAGGTAACCAAAGCTGCTTCTTTATTAAAAGCCACCAGTAGGTTGTGTTTAAGTGGTACACCATTACAAAATAATACGTTTGATATTTTTGCGCAAATGAATTTCTTGAACCCCGGTATGCTTGGTAGTATGGAGTTTTTTAAACAAGAATTTTCTATTCCAATTGATAAGTTTGGCGAAAAAGAACAAAAAGATCACTTGCGGAAACTATTGTATCCGTTTATTCTTAGAAGAACCAAAGAGCAGGTGGCCAAAGACTTGCCCGAAAAACAGGAGATGATTTTATTCTGTGAAATGGGCGACGAACAGCGTAAAATTTATGAAGCGTATAGAAACGATTACCGCGATAAAATTTTAGGAGTCGTAGAAAGTCAAGGTATTCAAAAATCACAATTAACCATTCTTCAGGGATTGATGAAATTGAGACAGATCTGTGATAGTCCCGCTATTATTAAAGAAGAAGAACGCTATCCCAATGTATCCGTTAAACTAGAGGAATTGGGTAGGGAGATTACAGAAAATATCAGCAATCACAAAGCCTTGGTTTTTTCACAGTTTCTCGGTATGCTTGCATTAATTAAAGAGAAGCTAAAAGAACTCGGAGTTAATTATGAATATTTTGATGGCAGTAGTACAGTAAATGAGCGTGAAAGAGCTATACAGCGTTTTCAAAACGATGAAAATTGTCGCGTATTTTTAATTTCATTGAAAGCAGGAGGTGTGGGACTGAATTTGACCGCAGCCGATTATGTATATATTGTAGATCCTTGGTGGAATCCTGCCGTTGAACAACAGGCCATTGATCGTACACACCGAATTGGACAAACCAAAAATATTTTTGCTTATCGAATGATTTGTACTGATACAGTTGAGGATAAGATTTTAAAATTACAAGAACGAAAGCGCAACTTAGCTCGGGAAGTAATTACAGATGATGAAGGCTTTATTAAAACGCTTACCAAAGAAGATGTAGCTTATTTATTCAGCTAATTTAACGTAAAATTTAAACTGGTTGATGCATTATATCTAAAAGAATTGTAGATTTGTTCTTCAATTCTGAAATGGCATTAGATACGATATATCAATTTTCAACAGCTACTGGTTCAAATACTATTGAACACAGTTTCTTGCCTTATAGCAGTTTGCCGCGACCTCGACGCAGTTTCTGATGGGACGAGCAACTGGCACTTGCCCCTATCAGTGAAAAGTTCTCCGGCAATTCTCACAGGGCAATACCCTTCATTTCTTCTCTTTAATTTTTATATACGTTGGAACAGTCAATTATTGTTCGTGTTGCGAATAGCAACGACACACACTACGCAAATACCATTACCGATGAAATGGAATCTTCTGCAAAAGCACGTGGTACGGGAATAGCCAAAAGAAGTCCCGAATACGTGTCCATGAAAATGGAAGAAGGTAAAGCTGTTATTGCAGTAGAGCCTGATGGAAGATGGGTTGGTTTCTGTTATATAGAAGTATGGGGGCATGAACAGTTTGTTGCCAATAGCGGTTTAATAGTTGCACCAGCTTATCGTAAAAGTGGAGTTGCCAAACAAATCAAGCGAACCATTTTTAATCTGTCTAGAAAAAAATATCCGCAAGCCAAAATTTTTGGACTAACAACGGGATTGGCAGTGATGAAAATTAACAGCGATCTAGGGTATGAGCCCGTAACTTATAGTGAGTTAACCGACGATCAAGAATTTTGGGCAGGATGTAAAAGCTGTGTCAACTTCGATATTTTAATGAGTAAAGATCGTAAGAACTGTATGTGTACTGCCATGTTATACGACCCTGCGGACCATTTTGAGCCAGCAGAAACTTCAGAAGAGTTTCACCAGAATTCAAAACTTTATGAGCGTTTTATGAAAATAAAACAAAGTAAAATGCTTCAATGGTTTAGAAAAAAAACATTGATTAATTATTTTTTTCCCATTTAAAACAACCACTTCATGCAGTCGAAAAAACTCGTACTCGGTTTCAGTGGTGGTTTAGATACCACTTATTGTGCCCTCTATTTGTCTAAAGAAAAAGGCTATGAAGTTCATAGTGTAATTGTAAATACTGGTGGGTTTACCGCAGAAGAATTGAAAGTAGTTGAGCAACATGCTTATTCATTGGGCGTTAAAACACATACTGCCATTGATGCTGTGAAGAGCTATTATGATCGCATTGTGAAGTTTCTTATTTATGGCAATGTATTAAAAAACAATACCTATCCGCTAAGTGTAAGTGCAGAAAGGTTGAGTCAAGCCGTACATATTGCTGAACACGCTAAGTCATTAAATGCAGTGGCAGTTGCCCATGGAAGCACAGGCGCAGGAAATGATCAGGTTCGCTTTGATATGATTTTTAATATCATGATTCCGGGAGTTGAAATTATTACTCCTATTAGAGACTTATCGCTGAGTAGAGAAGCCGAAATAGTGTACCTGAAAGAGCAAGGTGTACAAATGAATTTTGAGAAAGCAGCTTACTCAATTAATAAAGGCTTATGGGGAACCAGTGTGGGCGGAAAAGAAACCCTTCAATCAAAAGGGTTGTTGCCCGAAGAAGCTTGGCCTACACCTGTAACAAAAATGGGGACAGAAGAACTCAACATTCATTTTGAAAAAGGTGAAATCACTTTTGTTAATAAACAATATTTTACCCATCCCGCAGACGCCATTCAGTTCATACAATCCATTGCTGGTGGTTATGGAATTGGTAGGGATATTCATGTAGGAGATACTATTATTGGCATTAAAGGTAGGGTTGGCTTTGAAGCTGCAGCTCCCATGATTATACTAAAAGCACACCATGCATTGGAAAAACATGTGTTAACCAAGTGGCAGTTGAGTTGGAAAGACCAATTGGCACAGTTTTATGGTAATTGGTTGCACGAAGGTCAAATAATGGATCCTGTAATGCGCGATATTGAAGCGTTTCTGCTGCATTCTCAGGAGCAGGTTACTGGAACAGTGTCAGTTCAATTGATGCCTTACCGTTTTCAGGTGATAGGTATTGAATCTCCTTATGATTTAATGAGTAGTAAATTTGGCAAATACGGAGAAATGAATAATGGTTGGAGTGGGCAAGATGTTCGTGGATTCTCTAAAATATTCGGTAATCAAACCGCTATTTATCACCATATTAAATCTGCCGCAAATGATTAAGGCAGGAATTATAGGAGGTGCTGGTTATACAGGCGGTGAGTTAATAAGGCTCTTGTTAAATCATCTTCAAGTATCACTTGCATTTGTACACAGCAGCAGCAATGCAGGTAATTTTTTGCATCAGGTACACGCCGATTTATTGGGCGATACCCAAATGAAATTCAGTCACGAATTAAGTACTGATATAGACGTATTGTTTTTGTGTGTTGGGCATGGTGATGCAGCTAAATTTTTAGCCGCTAATCCTATTCCAGATACCGTTAAAATAATTGACTTGTCGCAAGATTTCCGACTGATCCCTCACTCGCAAATAGCCAATAAAACATTTATTTACGGACTACCCGAATTAAATAAGCAAGCCATTCAACAAGCTAATAATATTGCCAATCCCGGTTGTTTTGCTACTGCTATTCAGTTGGGATTATTACCATTGGCCAATGCAGGTATGTTGGGAGATGTATATACAACGGGTATTACAGGGTCTACGGGTGCAGGGCAAGGAATGAGTAATACTTCGCATTTTAGTTGGAGAGCCAATAATATACAGGCGTATAAATCTTTAGCTCACCAGCATATTAACGAGATTACACAATCTATTAATCAATTGCAGAAAGATGAGCCACTATCCGCAACAGGTGAGGGAAGGGGGGTGAGATTTGTACCTTGGAGAGGCGATTTTACCCGTGGTATTTATGTGAGTTCTATTGTAGATTGTGGGCTTCCAATAGCTGAAGTAAAAAAAATCTACCATCGTTTTTATGAAGCGGCTGCTTTCACGCATATCAGTGAAACAATGATTGATTTAAAGCAGGTAGTAAATACCAATAAGTGCCTAATACACGTAGAAAAGCAAGGTGATAAATTAGCCATTCACAGTACCATCGATAATTTATTAAAAGGTGCCAGCGGACAAGCTTTACAGAATATGAACCTGATGTTTGGATTAGATGAAACCAATGGACTTAAATTAAAAGCAAACTATTTTTAGTATGAAGTTATTCGACGTTTACCCCTTAAATGATATTACCATTACCCGCGCACTGGGATCTTATGTATGGGATAATAATGGGGTTCAGTATTTAGATATGTATGGCGGTCATGCAGTAATTAGTATCGGACATACCCATCCGCATTGGGTGAAGCGTATAGAAGATCAACTAGGAAAAATTGCTTTCTATTCCAATTCAATTCAAATACCGCTTCAACAAGAACTGGCATATAAGTTGGGCTTGTTAAGTGGTAAGACCGATTACCAGTTGTTTCTTTGCAACAGCGGCGCCGAAGCCAATGAAAATGCACTTAAATTAGCCTCCTTTCACACGGGGCGTAAAAAAATTATTGCATTCAGCAAATCTTTTCACGGAAGAACTTCTTTAGCAGTAGCCGCTACTGATAACAAATCTATTGTGGCGCCTGTAAACGAGACAGATAATATTATTTTTCTGCCTTTTAATGATGAAGATGCTTTAAAAAACTGCTTTCAAAAACAAGGTGAAACCATTGCAGCAGTTATTGTTGAAGGCATACAAGGTGTGGGTGGTATCATTGCTGCAACCGATTCGTTTTTACGCTTGATTAGAACTTTGTGCGATGATGCAGGTGCAGTATATATTGCAGACAGTGTGCAATGCGGCTACGGAAGATCGGGTCAATTTTTTGCACATGATGCAGCCGGGGTTCATGCAGATATTTACGCTATGGCAAAAGGTATGGGCAACGGATTTCCTATTGGTGGAATTTTAATTGCACCCCATATTCAACCCAAGCATGGCATGTTGGGTACCACATTTGGAGGCAATCATTTGGCCTGCGCTGCTGCATTAGCAGTACTGGAAGTGATAGAAAAAGAGAACTTAATCAGTATGGCCAAACAAAGAGGGATGTACTTAATGAGTCAACTCAAAACCATCAATGGAATTGAAAATTTGAGGGGTAGGGGATTGATGATTGGCTTTGATACACCTGAACATTTGAAGGGGCTTAAGAAAAAATTATTGACTGATTTTAATGTGTTTACTGGAGAAGCTAAACCCAACACCATTCGTTTGTTACCATCATTGGCCATCACTCGAAAACAATGCGACGAATTTCTAGATGCGCTTAAAGATGCCATTGCTGAACTTTCTCAAAATGCCCAATAAATACCAACTCATGACACAATTTATTTCTGTAAAAGATGCGGGTAATATCAATGCACTGGTAAAAAAAGCATTGGATTATAAAGCCAATCCATTGATGGATCAGTTACTGGGTAAAGGGAAAAGAATTGGGTTACTTTTTTTGAATCCCAGCTTACGTACCAGGCTGAGCACACAGGTTGCCGCATCTAATTTAGGAATGGAAGCTATTGTGTTTAATGTTGATAAAGAGGGGTGGGCATTGGAGTTTGAAGAAGGTGCCATCATGAGTGGTCACACGGTGGAACATATTAAAGATGCAGCACCCATATTGGGGCAGTATTTTGATGTATTGGCCATCAGAACCTTCCCCTCCCTAAAAAATAGGGAAGATGATTACAGTGAAATGTATATCAATCAATTTATTAAATATGCAGGTGTGCCAGTCATCAGTCTCGAAAGTGCTACCCTACATCCCTTACAATCACTTACCGATATCATTACTATTCAAGAAGCATTATTAACTGGCAAACCTTCGGCTTCACGCCCTAAAATTGTGCTCACATGGGCTCCTCATATTAAACCACTTCCACAATGTGTTGCCAATAGTTTTGCGCAATGGGTGAATGCTTGGGGCGAAGCTGATTTTGTAATTACCCATCCAGAAGATTATGAATTGGCCGAAGAATTTACCAAAGGTGCTACCATTACCCATAACCAAGACGCGGCATTGCAAAATGCTGATTTTGTATATGTAAAAAACTGGAGTACCTATACCGACTACGGTAAAGTGTACGAAAATAATCCTGCATGGATGTTGACCAATCAAAAATTAGCGTTCACCAATCAAGCTAAAATAATGCATTGCTTACCCGTAAGAAGAAATATAGAATTGAGTGATGAAATTTTAGATGGTTCCAACAGCCTCGTAACAAAACAGGCGGGCAACCGTGTATGGGCGGCACAATCTGTTTTATCTGCCATCTTAAACCGCTAATGATAAATATATGGACAAACTATTTATTATAAAAATTGGTGGAAATATTGTTGACGATGAATCGGCACTAGCCGCTTTTCTAGCATCATTTGCTGCCATAGATGAAGCTAAAATATTGGTGCATGGCGGTGGTAAACTGGCTACTCGAATGGCGGAAGCAATGGGTATTCAGCAACAGATGATTGATGGGCGAAGGGTTACAGACGCAGAAACCCTTAAAATAGTCACCATGGTTTACGCGGGTTATATCAATAAAAATATAACCGCAATATTGCAGCAGCATGGTTGTAATGCCATAGGGATTTCTGGTACAGATGCCAATGCCATTCTCGCACACAAAAGAAATAGTTCCACTACTGATTATGGATTTGTAGGGGATATTGATCAAGTGAATACTTCCTTTTTTCAACATCTTATTTCAAATCAGTTAACACCAATAGTTGCGCCTATTACACATGATGGTAATGGCCAATTGCTTAATACCAATGCAGATACCATAGCACAGGAATTGGCTACTGCTCTCAGCAGTTTTTTTACTACGACACTTATTTATACTTTTGAAAAATCTGGTGTTTTATTAGATACCAATAATGAAGCTTCGGTGATTCCAATAATTGCACCTGACTACTATAAAGAACTAAAAGTAAAAAACCTGATTTTTGCTGGCATGATACCCAAGCTGGACAATGCTTTTGCGGCCTTAGATAGAGGAGTAAACAAAGTGGTGATAGGCAAAGCAGATCAGTTGATACATCTTTTGAATGGCCATTCTGGCACAACCATTACCCATGCATAATAAGGATCATTTATACCAAGACGCAGTTAACTTACTTCAGCAATTAATTGCTACTCCTTCTTTTAGCAAAGAAGAAGATAAAACGGCTTTAATATTAGCGTCTTTTCTAGAGCAATATTCTATTCCCTTTCAACGTAAACTCAATAATATTTGGGCTACCAATCAATTTACTGATCCTGCCAAACCTTGGATATTATTAAACTCTCACCACGACACGGTTAAGCCCAATAAAGGATATACCAACAACCCGTTTGAACCGCTGGTTATTGATGGTAAACTTTATGGTTTGGGAAGTAACGACGCAGGTGGCTGCCTCGTTGCGCTACTGGCCTGTTTTATTTATTTCTATGATCGGAAAGACTTAGCCTACAATATCATTTTTGCTGCTTCTGCTGAAGAGGAAATTTCTGGATCAGATGGAATTGAATTGCTATTACCTTTACTACCAGCTATTGATTTTGGTATTGTTGGCGAACCCACTTTACTAAATCTTGCTGTTGCAGAAAGAGGTTTGTTGGTACTAGATGCAGAAGTAACGGGCAGAGCTGGTCACGCTGCCAGGAATGAAGGCGATAATGCTTTGTACAAGGCAATCAATGATATTCATTGGATTCAAAATTATGTTTTCGATAAAAAAAGTGATTTGTTGGGGGCAGTAAAAATGACGGTAACTGCTATACATACCGATAATAAACAACACAATGTAGTGCCCGCACAAACTAGTTTTTTAATGGACGTGCGCGTGAATGAACTGTACAGTTTTGATGAAGTAATAGCCATTATTCAGCAACACGTTCAAGCGACTATTATTCCAAGAAGTACGCGACTGAAATCGACTGCTATTGCATTAGATCATCCGTTGGTGAAAGCAGGAATAGGGCTGGGTAAAACCTGCTATGGTAGTCCCACTACAAGCGATAAAGCGTTGATGAATTTCCCTACGCTAAAAGCTGGGCCTGGGGATAGTGCTAGAAGCCATACTGCCGATGAATTTATTTTTCTAAATGAAATAAGCGCTGGTATTGATTTTTACATTCAATTATTAAATACAGTATTATGAACTTGTGGAGCAAACCCAATACCCAAACAGCCAATAGCGTAGCAGAATTTACTGTTGGAAGAGATAAAGATTTTGACGGTATGCTGGCACCCTATGATATTATGGGATCTATTGCCCATACTAAAATGTTGGCATCGGTAGGCTTGCTTCAGCAACAAGAAGCAGAGAGCTTGGTGAAAGCCCTGCAATCTATTTATCAAAAAGTAATTCAACCCAATTTTAGTATACCTGCTGGGGTAGAAGACATTCATTCTTATATAGAGTTTTTACTTACAGAGGAGTTGGGAGATATCGGAAAAAAAATTCACAGTGCTAGAAGTAGAAACGATCAAGTACTAGTAGATATTAAATTATTTCTTCGCGCAGAAATTACCCAATTGGTTGCACAAACCAATCAATTATTTAAATTATTACAGGAAAAAAGTGAGCAATATAAAAACCATTTATTACCTGGCTATACCCATTTACAATTGGCCATGCCATCTTCTTTTGGATTATGGTTTGGTGCTTATGCAGAAAGCTTGGTAGATGATATGAATATGCTAGAAGCTGCATACCGTGTTGTAAATAAAAATCCATTGGGATCGGCGGCTGGCTATGGATCTTCTTTTCCCATCAATAGAAAATTAACTACAGCGTTACTTGGTTTTAGCAACCTGAATTATAATGTGGTTTACGCACAAATGGGAAGGGGTAAAACAGAACGTATTGTTGCAACAGCAATGGCTAATATTGCAGATACATTGGCGAGATTGAGTATGGATGCCTGCTTGTACTTAAACCAGAATTTTGCATTTATCTCTTTCCCTGCTGAACTCACCACCGGTTCTAGCATCATGCCCCATAAAAAAAATCCCGATGTTTTTGAGTTGGTAAGGTCCTATTGTAACAGAATAAAAGCATTGCCAAATGAAATTAGTTTGATGACCGCCAACCTGCCTTCTGGGTACCAGCGTGATCTTCAGTTACTGAAAGAACACCTTTTTCCTGCTTTCGCTGAACTGAATAATTGCTTACAAATGGTTCATCTAATGCTTTCTAATATTCGCATTGAACCATCTGTAGTTACGGACGAAAAATACCGTTACCTTTTTAGCGTAGAAGAAGTGAATAAATTGGTTTTAAGTGGGATGCCTTTTAGAGATGCTTACAAGCAAGTGGGACAAACAATTGAGAACGGCTCTTTTACTTATACTACTGAATTAAACCATACCCATGAGGGAAGTATGGGGCAACTCTGCACTGCTGAAATAAGTACAATGATGGAGGAAATTATGAACCGATTTGAATTTAATAAAGCAATATCAGCCATTGAATTACTTTTTGTTTAGAACACCTATATTTATACTTTAATTGAATGGTAAATACCATCTTCCAAAAAAATAAAAAATGCAAATGAAAAAAACGATCTTATTCCTTACAATGGGGTTCACGGTAACCTTATCTTATGCGCAAGTAAAACCAGCGGCAAAATTGACTGTTAAAACACCCGAAAAATCAACTGGTGCTGTATTTTTTAAATCCGCAGTTGACAGTGCCAGCTATGCACTTGGTATGCGTATAGCTCAAAACTTAAAAGCCCAAGGCTTGGATCCATTAAATATATCGCTTTTTCAAAAAGGAATGCAAGACGCGCTACAATCAAAAAAGCCGCTGATTGCAGATGGAATATTGGACGGATGTATTGGTAATTATCAACAAAAAATAAATAAGAGCAAATCTAGTACAGCAAGAAAAGCTGGGGAAGTATTTTTAGCAGCCAATGCTAAACGTGCTGGTGTGATTAGCTTACCCAGCGGTATGCAGTATGAAATTATTAAAAATGGCAGCGACACTTTAAAGCCTAAGTTGAGTAATAAAGTAAAATGTCATTACCACGGTACATTAATTAATGGAGCTATTTTCGAAAGCTCTGTAGACAGGGGCGAACCCATTAGTTTTCCATTGGGTAATGTAATTGTTGGATGGCAAGAAGCGCTTCAATTAATGACTATTGGTAGTAAATGGAAATTATATATTCCCGCAGATCTAGCTTATGGCGATCAGCAAAAAGGCGATTTAATTTTACCGGGGTCACTACTTATTTTTGAAGTTGAATTACTAGGGATAGAATAATATTAACTTTCATTAACCTTTTCCATAGGTTGCTTAACCCTTCTTCCATCATGAGCCGTTTAGTTTCGTACATCAAATCTAATGTATGAAATTAAGCGGCTTTTTATTGGCATTCTGCCTTATTAATATTGGTGTAAAAGCCCAACAGAATGGTTCAGTTGTTATTGGAACAGTGGTGGATTCAATAGCTAAAAATGGCTTAGCCTATACTACTGTTTCTGTGGTAAAACAGAAAGACTCTACGCTGGTAAGTTTTGCCAGGGCCGACTCTTCTGGTAAATTCAAATTGAGTGGGCTACCCAAAGGAGATTATCTGCTCTCTTTTTCTTACGTTGGGTACCTTCCTTTGTGGAAGCCCATTTCATTGAATGGAACAGATAAAGTTAACCTCGGAAATTTAACACTTACAGATCTATTGCACGCAAGTGAAGTGGTAGTAACTGCCAGAAGACCACCCGTTGTAATTAATAACGATACGGTTGAATTCAACACAGAAAATTTTAAAACACAACCCAATGCAGTAGTAGAAGACCTGCTTAAGAAACTTCCAGGAGTTACAGTTGATCGTGATGGAACAGTAAGTGTAAACGGACAGAAAGTAAATCGCTTTTTGGTAAACGGAAAGGATTTTTTTACTGGAGATCCAAAGTTGGCTACCAGAAATTTAGACGCAGATGCTGTAGATAAAGTACAAGTATTTGATAAAAAAAGTGATCGCAGTGAATTTACGGGCATCGAAGATGGACAATCGTCTAAAGCCATTAACCTCAAACTTAAGAAAGACCGAGACAACTCTCTTTTTGGAAGACTTACTGCTGGTGCTGGAAATAAAAATAGGTATGAGGCACAAACCAATATCAACCGCTTTAAGGGCGATAAACAACTCTCTTTATTGGGTATGGCAAATAATACCAATAAGCAAGGTTTTTCCATTTCAGATATCATGAATTTTACTGGCGACATGGCTAGGGGAATGAAGAATGGCAGTGGTATTAATGTTGTTGTTGGTGGCAATGGTGATAATGGTGGCCTCCCTATTTCTGGTATGGGGCAAAATCAACAAGGCATCGCAAGAACTATTGCCGGCGGGGTCAATTACAATAATACTTGGAATAAGAAAACCGATCTTAACCTAAGTGGTATTGCTACTGATGTGAATTTACAAACTGACCGCGTAGTGAATAGAGCTAATTTATTACCGGGAAATAATTTCAATTATATCTCTAATAGCAGTGAAGTTCGCCACAATCAACAACAACGTTTTAATATAGCTTTGGATCATAAAATTGACAGTTTTACTTCGCTAAAATTCACTCCACAGCTTTCTACGCAACAAAATGAGAACAACAGTTTCAATAATTATACTTCAACCGATGCCAAACAAAATATTATTAATGAAGGTAATACCCGTTCAGCTACTAAGTCGGATGCTGTAAATTTTAATGGCAACTTATTGGTAAGAAGAAAATTTAGAAAAAAAGGAAGAACCATTTCTTCCACAACCAGTGTTGCATATAATAATAGCAAACAAAATGGCATACTTAATACTTCCAACCGGTTTTATAATGCGGGAATTCCATTGGCAGATTCAATAGTTAGTCAAGTGAATCAAAGAGACGCTATTAGTAGAAGTTTTGGAGCTAATATGGTATTCACCGAAGGCATTGGTAAAACTTCTTTATTAGAGTTCAGTGGATTTTATAATATTAATATAGGCGAGAGTAAACGGGAGACTTTTGATTATAATATTTTCAGTGGTAAATACGATAAACGCAATACAGTACTGAGTAATGATTTTAGAAGTGTATATACTTATGGCGGAGGTGGATTAAGCTTTAGATCGAATTTTAAAAAGATGAGTATTACCACAGGTGCTAATTTACAAGTAGCAGGGTTGGAAAGTATTAACAATACCAATGCCAGTGCTATTCGTCAGTCCTTCACCGATATATTACCAATGATGGGGATACAATTTAGGCCTAAGAGCACAATTTCTATTGGATTGAATTACAACACATCTACCAGTCAACCTTCTACACAACAATTGCAACCAGTGGCAGATATCAGTGATCCATTGAATACTTATACAGGTAATCCAAATTTAAAGCGCAGTTATACCCAATCATTGGCGTTGAATATTTCTTCATTCAATATGTACACGCAGCGAAATATTTTTTCTTTCTTCTCCTATTCAAGAGTCAATAATGCATTTTCGAATGCTGATAAGGTATTACCCAATGGTTCTAGAATTACTATGCCAGTGAATGCAGATGGAAATTATTTTATGATGGGAAATATCAGTGCAGGCTTTCCACTAAAGCGTTTAAAGTCGAGGGTAGATATTGGCATAAGTGCTAGTAATTTTAGAAATATTAGTTTTATAAATGATGCTAAAAACGCGATTGATAATTATAGTATTACACCCAATATAGGCTACCAGTTTAACTTAGATAGCGTAATGGATATTCACCTGACTGTAAAAATGAATTTTAATAAAGCACAGTATTCATTACAGCCAATGTTGAATAATAAATTTCTTCAAACCGTATATGGCATTGATGTGACGAACTATTTGCCTGGAGGCTTGATAATGAATAACCTTTTCGATTATACCGTTAACAGTGGGAGGTCAGATGGATTCAATATTAGTATTCCGTTTTGGAATATATCACTTGCCAAGAGCTTTCTAAAGTATAAAAAAGGGGAGCTGAAATTCAGCATAATGGATCTGCTTAACAAAAACCAAGGCGTGAATAGAACGGCTAATCAGAATTTTATTCAAGATACTAGGTACAATGTTTTACAACGTTATTTTATGCTGAGTTTCAGCTACCGATTAAATAAATCGGGTACCCCCAACGGAGGTGCTAAATTTATGATTAGATCTTTTTAATTGTTGCTTCTTCAATTTCTACTTATAAATATTATTTAATACCACACCTTTAAAACTATTGGTTTTACTTACTTGGTCATGGGGGATTAATACATATTTCCATTGTTTACCGCCAAATTCTGCTGTGTATTCGGTGGCGTAGTTGCAGTATTTTAATGCTGCTTGTGCTTTTGCTTGTACTTCGTTGTTTGGTATTTCGTCTGCTCGTTTGGTTTCTATCAGGTAAATACAATCTGCTGTTTCTACCACAAAATCGGGTTCGTATATTTTACTGTTGTGATGCCAATAGATACGGAATTGGTTGGGTGCTGGTCTTAGCCATTTCATTACTTCCTTATCATTTTCCAATATCATGGCAAGGGTTTGTTCTGTCCGGCTATCAAATTTATACTCGAAGTGGCAAGATTTTTCAAAACCTATGAAAACGTATTTGGGTACTTGTACAGCCGGGAAACTATCGTCACGGTAATCTTTGCGTCCTTCGTTTTTTAAGGTAGTGAAATTCCAATCTTCTATCTTGGTGAATGGTTTTACATTGGGTTTGATGTAATCGGGTTCGTGGAGTTTGAAATGTTCCATCATTTGATGGTACATTTTATTTGCTATTGCTCCACGCCACTGAAACACCAATGTATTTAGGTCTTCGCCATCTTTAAGGTTGCTCTGAAGTTCTGCAATAGCTTGTTTTGCTAACTTATGTAATAGGTCGGCATTGGTATCATAATCAATCTCTGAGAAGTTGATGAGTTCTGATATTAAAAGCTTTTCTGGTTTACCATAATACACCCCTTTTTTTACCTCTATTATATCCGTTTTACGATCTTTAAGGCCAATCCTTACTATTTCCTCATTGAGTTGCTCATAAGTGAAATCTGAACTGTTTAAATCGAAATCCTCAAAGCTGGCTGTAACCTCACCTTGCACCAAGTCCATACGTGGAATTTCAATAATATTTTTTTTGAAATCAGTAATTAGTGTTTGGTACATTTCTTGAGCTTCTTCGAATATTTGTGTGGCAAATAAATTGCCTTGCCCTGAGTTGAGTTCTTTGTTTACCGCTTCCATTACTTGTGCCCTTACTTCGGGTTTCATCAGGTCGTCTACTTTTTTAACCTGCGAATTGGTATTGAAAAACGGAATAACATTGACTAATACTTTTTTAGCATCAACAATGTTCTGCTGCTTTTGCTTTTGTACTGGTTCAACAATTTTATTTACTTCTTCTTGTTCTTTCTGAATGTTCTGCTGAATGGTGTTTTGAACTGTAACAACTTCTACTCTTTGCTTTAACTGCTCTTCATCTATTTCAATGAATTTGAGCTTGTTTAGAATAGAATTTGAGTCTTGGGCTGCTGCAATTACCGTATCGAAATTATCATGTGCTACAACGGTTAATTTATCTACTTTCTCATTGCCTGTCCTTTCTCCGCTAAATGGCAAACGTAAACCTCTACCAATGGTTTGTTCTACCAATATGGAAGCATTGGCAGCCCTTAAAGGAACGATGGTGTAAAGGTTTGTTACATCCCAACCTTCTTTGAGCATATTTACGTGGATTACAATTTCTATTTCGTTGTCTTC
>RDZY01000037.1 GCA_004294135.1 Sphingobacteriia bacterium | reverse complement strand
AAATTATACTATACTCCCTTTTAATATAAACTGTATTTTTGCCTCTTATGGCTAAACAAACCAATTTAAGAAGGGAGCAGGCATTAGAATATCATTCCAGTGGCCGTCCCGGAAAAATAGAAGTCATCCCCACCAAAGAGGCAAAAACACAGCGCGATTTATCGCTCGCTTATAGTCCCGGTGTTGCAGAACCCTGTAAAGAAATTCAAGATAACCCAGAAAATATCTATAAGTACACTGCCAAGGGTAATTTAGTAGGGGTAATTACCAATGGTACTGCTGTTCTTGGATTGGGTGATATAGGTGCTGAAGCAAGTAAGCCAGTAATGGAAGGTAAGGCTGTACTCTTTAAAATATTTGCTGATATAGATGTATTTGATATTGAGATCAATGAAAAAGATCCCGAAAAATTTGTACAGATTGTAAAATCACTGGAACCCACTTTTGGGGGTATCAACCTTGAAGATATAAAAGCACCCGAATGTTTTTATATTGAACAACAGTTGAAAGACCAGATGAAAATTCCGGTGATGCACGATGATCAACATGGTACTGCCATCATCAGCAGTGCAGCCATGCTGAATGCATTGGAATTGCAAAAAAAGAAAATAGATAAAGTTCGTTTCGTCATCAACGGCGCAGGTGCAGCAGCAATGGCTTGCATACAATTGTATGTGGCATTGGGCGCCCGGTATGAAAATTTTATTGTTTTTGATAAGGATGGAGTATTGCACGAAGCAAGGACAGATTTGGGGCCAATACGAACAAAATTTGCTGTTAAAAAAAGCGATTGGACATTGACCAAAGCCCTCAAAGATGCCGATGTGTTTTTGGGACTAAGTGTGGGTAATGTAGTTAACAAAGAAATGGTAAAAACCATGGCTAAAAACCCCATCGTCTTTGCCATGGCCAATCCCGATCCTGAAATTACTTATGAAGACGCCATTGCTGTTCGTAAAGACATCATCATGGCTACTGGCAGGTCTGATTATCCCAATCAAGTAAACAATGTATTGGGCTTCCCTTATATTTTTAGAGGTGCGTTGGATGTGCGTGCAACGCAAATTAATGAAGCCATGAAACTGGCAGCCGTAAGGGCATTGGCGGAGCTTGCCAAGACCGCAGTTCCAGATATTGTGAATATGGCTTACAATCAAAACAATATGTGTTTTGGACCGCAATATATTATTCCCAAACCACTTGATCCGCGCTTGCTTGCTACCATTGCCCCCGCTGTTGCAAAAGCTGCTATTGACAGTGGTGTTGCACAAAAAAACATTACCAATTGGGACGCATATTCGCTGGAATTAAATAAGCGTCTTGGTCTCGATAATCAATTGTTTAGAGTTATCAGTAGCAAAGCCAGAAAAGATCCAAAGCGATTGGTTTTTGCTGAAGCTGATAATATTAAAATACTAAAAGCAGCCACTATTGTTTATGATGAAGGCATTGCTTATCCCATCTTATTGGGTGATCCTGAAAAAATCAATCGAATAGCCGAACAGAATAGTATCGATTTATCCGATATTCCCATTGTAGACCCTCGCAGTGATGAAATGGAGGAAAAAAGAGAATTTTATGGTGAACTTTTCTTTCGTAAACGCCAACGCAAAGGGTTCAATCATCATGAGAGCTTGAAAATTATGAAAGATCGGAACCACTTTGGTTGTATGATGGTGGAGACCGGTGATGCCGATGCAATGCTTTCTGGATTAACAAAGAATTATGCAGAAGCCATTCGTCCCGCCTTACATATTATTGGTACCGAAGATGGAGTGAAGAAAATTGCTGGTATGTATTTGTTGCTCACCAAAAAAGGGCCTCTATTTCTGGCTGATACTACTGTAAACTTTAATCCTACCGCAGAAGAGTTGGCAGATATTACTATGATGGTTGCAAAAGAAGTACGCAACTTTAATCTTACGCCAAGAATTGCCATGCTTAGTTATAGTAATTTTGGAAGCAGTGATTCACCCGAAGCCAAACTGGTGGCTGCGGCAACCAAGTTGTTGAAACAACGCAACCCTTCCTTAATTGTAGATGGTGAAATGCAGGGTAGTCTAGCTTTTAACAAAGAAATATTACGCGATAATTACCCTTTCAGTGAACTGGTAAACGAAGAAGTAAATGTGTTAATGTTTCCCAACCTTACTTCTGGTAATATTACTTATAACTTACTAAAAGAACTGGGCGGTGCAGACGCAATTGGCCCTATTTTATTGGGACTTAAAAAGCCCGTTCATGTACTTCAATTGGGTAGTACCGTCCGCAATATTGTGAATATGGCACTGCTTGCAGTAGTAGACGCTCAACTGAAAAACAGGGTAGATACTGCCGAACAAGTGAAAAAAAGTAGTTGGTGGAAGAGTAGGCGGAAGGTAGATGGTGGACGGTAGAATTGTTTACTGAGATTAATATGTACCTTTATTCAATAATAAAGATCAAGTATTTGATCAAACCCAATTTCTAATTTTAGATTCCAGCTTCAATGAATTTTTTCACCCACTTAGGTTCTTACTTACTCATGCTGAAAGGCATGTTTTCCAAGCCTGAGAATTGGCGTATGTATTGGAAAGAATTCATGCACCAATGCGTAGAGATCGGACTGGGAGCATTGCCTATTGTGGTTATTATTTCGCTATTCCTAGGTGCAGTAACTACGATACAGACTGCTTATCAGCTGGTGAGCCCACTCGTGCCTCAGTCTACCATTGCGCAAATTGTAAGAGACAGTATGATTCTAGAATTATCGCCTACTGTTGTAAGTATTGTTTTGGCAGGAGTAGTCGGTAGTAAAATTGCCAGTGAACTCGGTAATATGCGCATTAGTGAGCAAATAGATGCATTGGAAATTATGGGTATTAATACTAAAAGTTATTTATTAATGCCCAAAATACTGGCATCACTGGTAGTGGTGCCCTGCCTAATTGTTATTTCAGCAGTACTGGGTATATGGGGTGGAAGAACCGCTGGCAGTATGGCTGGTATTTTACCTGCTGATATTTTTGATATCGGACTACGCCAGAACTTAAACTTTTTCAATATTAACTTTGCGTTATACAAAGCCTACACTTTTGCATTTATCATCAGCAGTGTTCCTGCTTATTATGGGTATAATGTAAAGGGAGGAGCACTCGAAATTGGTCGCTCCAGCACCAGCGCTGTGGTGGTAAGCTGTATTCTTATTTTGGTAGCGGACTATCTGCTTGCCGCCTTGTTGCTCTAAGTATTTTCTGTATCTTACAGGTATATGAATCCGCAATTCGATCGCTTTAAACAAGTCATTACCAATCCATTAAAATTTGCTTTTTTTAAGTTTACAAAATTACCCGCCGCATTTATTGCAGGGCTAAAAATTGGGTATATGGATGCCCATAAAACCACCATTACAGTTCGCTATAATTGGTTAAACCAAAACCCCTTCAAGTCCATGTATTTTGCAGTGCAATCTATGGCTGCAGAAATGAGTACTGGGTTATTTGCAGTGGGGCAAACCTATCAGCGAAATCCGCCAATTAGTATGCTGGTAGTAAGTGTAGAAGGCAAGTTTTTTAAGAAGGCAACAGGGCTTATTTCTTTTACCTGTAACGATGGTATATTGGTAAGTGATGCTATTGAAGAAAGCATTGCAACTGGAGCAGGTAAAACAGTTGTTTGTAAATCAATTGGTACCAATGAAGTTGGAGAACTGGTATCGGAATTTTTAATTATATGGAGTTTTAAAGTCAAGCAATTATGAATATCACTTTTCATGGCGCAGCGCGCACAGTTACGGGTTCCAAGCATTTATTGGAATTAAAAAACGGAAAGAAAGTACTGCTCGATTGTGGCCTCTTTCAAGGTATGGGCAAGCAAACCGAATTACTCAACGCCGAATTTGGCTTTTTGGCTTCTGAGATTAATTATTTAATATTATCACATGCTCATATTGATCATTCTGGATTAATTCCTAAGCTAGTAAAAGAAGGATTTAGGGGAGCTATTTATGCCACGCCAGCCACATTGGCATTGGCAGAAATTTTATTGGAAGACTCCGCTGTAATTCAACGCGATGACACCAAATTTATCAATAAGCGAAGAGCAAAAAAGGGACTATCACCTTATGCCCCACTTTACGATATCGCTGATGCAGCATTGGCCATTGAATTGTTTAAAAAAGTGGAATATAACCAGTGGATCGAAATTGATGAAGAAATAGCTGTATTGTTTACCGATGCGGGACATATTATTGGCAGTGCAGCCGTTCACCTTAAAGTGAAAGAATCGGCAAATACAACACGCATTACATTCAGCGGAGATGTGGGTAGATATAATGACGCCATTCTACGTTCACCTGCTGAATTTGATCAGGCAGATTATATTATTCTAGAGAGTACCTATGGCAATAAATTACACGATGAAGTAGTTGGTATTGCCGATAATTTAGAAAAATGGATCCGCCATACTTGCATTGATAAAAAAGGCAAACTAATCATACCAGCATTTAGTGTAGGCAGAACACAAGAAGTTTTATATGCACTCAATCAGTTAGAATTAGAAAATAGATTGCCCGTTATACCTGTATACGTTGATAGCCCCCTTAGCAGAGAGGCAACCGAATTACTTAAGCAATTTCCTGAGAATTTTAATAAGCAGATTCAAAAAATTATGGAGACTGACGCAGATCCATTTGATTTTAAAGGATTGAAATTTATTAAGACAGTGGAGGAGAGTAAGTTTTTGAATGAGCTTCCCCAGCCTTGTGTAATTATTTCTGCCAGCGGCATGGCCGATGCAGGAAGGGTAAAGCACCATATTATGAATAATATTGAAAATGCGAATACCACCATTTTGATGGTTGGTTACGCCGATCCTTTTTCATTGGGTGGAAGGTTAATGAATGGTGCAAAAGAAGTAAAAATATTTGGTGAATTGTACCAAGTAAAAGCTGAAGTTGGTGTTATGAGAAGCATGAGTGCGCATGGTGATTATGATGATCTATACCAATTCCTAGCTTGCCAAAACCCCCTCGAAGTAAAGACTTTATTTCTAGTGCATGGTGAGTACAATGTTCAGCAAGATTTTGCCAAACGATTAAGCAGAAAGCATTTTGCAGATGTACAAATTCCAGCCATGCATCAACGATTTGAGTTGATATAGCCAAATTGTTGTACCTTCTGCTTACATTATTCTACATGCTGAAAGTTTCTACTATACAATTACTGCGTTTTCCTTTTTCTTTTTTTCTAATGCCCGTATTTTGGTTTGCCCTAAGCCTACAATCCACAATTTATTGGCCTACTGTTTTATTATTGTTTGTAGTGCTTCACTTATTGGTATACCCATCTAGCAATGGATACAATAGTTATATGGATAGGGATGAGACTAGTATTGGTGGTATTGAAAAACCACCTCCTCCCGAAAAAGAACTTTGGATGGTTACAATAGTCATGGATGTATTGGCAATACTATTGGCCAGCTTTATTTCTTTTACCGTAGCAGGATTATTATTGGTTTACATTATTTTCTCGCGCTTATACAGTTATAGGGGTGTGCGACTTAAAAAATATCCCATCATTGGTTACCTCACCGTTGTACTAAACCAAGGGTTATTGGTATTTGTAATGGTTAGTTTTGCAGCAGGAAATAATCCATTTACTGCTCAATTATTGCTACCATGCATTGCTGCTGCTTTTTTAATCGGGGGCTTTTATCCCATTACCCAAATTTATCAGCATGAATCAGATACAGCAGATGGCGTAAAAACCATTTCTATTTTATTGGGAAAAAAAGGGACTTTTATATTCTGTGGATTAATTTACTCAGCGGCTTTTGGTCTGCTATTTGCCTATTTTTCTAAATTGAATCAACAGGGCTTATTTTTTCTTTTACAAATCTTTTTCCTTCCCGTTATAGTATATTTTATAGTATGGAGTATAATGGTATGGAAAGATGAAAAAAATGCCAACTTCAAACACACCATGCAAATGAACTGGCTGGCATCATTTTGTTCAAATGCGGCATTTATAACGATATTAATTGTACAACAAATTGGCTAATATTATTTCTATTGCAACAGCAAATCCAACTTATTGCCTCCAACAGTTGGATATACTCGCTTTTATGCAAAACGTATATCAACTGAATGAAGTTGATCAGCGAAAATTAAAATTCCTTTATCACCAAAGTGGTATTCATACAAGGTATTCTGCCATTGCGGACTACCATGGGGGCGAAGCAGCAAGAGATTTTATTCCTGCCGATACCAGTGCCGATTTTCCATTACTAGAAAAAAGAATGGAATTTTTTGACGCCCATGCATTAAACTTATCCGTTTCAGCTATTCAGAAATGTATTGAACCATTTTTGCCTATTCATCAGATCACCCATTTAATTACCATCAGTTGTACCGGTATGAGTGCGCCTGGGCTCGATTTGCAAATTATGCAGGCCTTAGAATTGCCGACTACCATTTTTCGTACTTCCATTAATTTTATGGGTTGCTATGCAGCAGTGCATGGACTTAAATTGGCCAAGATGATTTGTGATAGTACACCCAATGCCAATGTAGTAATGGTGGCGACAGAATTGTGTACCCTGCATTTTCAAAAAGAATTTACTGAAGACAATGCTGCCAGCAGTTTATTATTTGCAGATGGATCTGCCGCAGTATTAGTAAGCAATTGCATCAACGCCCAAAAATCACTTTCCATACAAAATTTTTACGCGCAGGTGGCATTTAACGGTCAAGAAGATATGGCATGGAACCTCAGCAGCAAAGGCTTTTTGATGAAGCTAAGCAGCTATATTCCTCAGCTTATTGAAGCCGATATTGAAGCACTAATTTCAAAAGCTTTAGCCGCTGGTAACAACACAAAAAGCGATATTACACATTGGTGTATTCACCCCGGTGGTAAAAGAATTTTAGATCTTATTCAACGAAAAATGCAGCTTTCAGAATCCGATTTACAATACGCCAGAAAAGTATTGTACAATTATGGTAATATGTCGTCTCCCACCGTATTATTTGTATTAAAAGAAATAATGGAAGCAATTGATCAACCCAGAGCAGTGATTTTAGGAATGGCATTTGGGCCGGGACTAACCATGGAGACTTTTACCTTGAAAAATAATTAATGAGCACTACAAGATCATATAAATCAGAACTGCTCGATGCCGATGAAATTCCATTTCCAGCTATTCTACTCAATATGCAAGAGCTGAATACCATTAATACATTGCTGGGAGGACATGCTATTACCATTAAAGGATTAAAACAGTTAATTGGAAATAAAAAATCAATTAACGTATGCGAAATAGGTTGTGGTGGGGGAGATAATTTGGCAGCAGTTTTTAAGTATTGCCAAAAAAATAATATCGCAGTTCAATTGATTGGAGTAGACTTAAAACCATCCTGTATTGAGGTTGCTAAGCAGCATTCCTTATTAAAAAATAATACCCAATTTATTTGTAGCGATTATGCATTGGTGCATTTTGATGAAAAGCCAGATATTATTTTCTCTAGTTTATTTTGTCACCATTTTATAGAAATACAATTGGTGCAACAATTACAATGGATGCGGCAGCAATCTAAATTAGGGTTTTTTATCAACGATCTGCATCGGCATTGGTTGGCTTATGCTTCTATTAAATTACTTACGCAACTTTTTTCTAAATCTTACTTAGTAAAAAATGATGCACCACTTAGTGTACAGCGAGGATTTTTGCAACAAGAGTGGAAGATGATTTTTAAACAAGCAGGTATTACCCATTATAGCATTGGCTGGCAATGGGCATTTAGGCATTTAATTGTTTACAAACAACTCAATTATTCGTATGGCAGCAGATTATGATATTGGAATTGTAGGAGGTGGGTTGGGTGCACTAACACTGGCTATTCAGGCGGCGCAGCAAGGCTATCGAGTAGTGTTATTTGAAAAAGAGCAATATCCCTTTCATAAAGTTTGTGGAGAATATATAAGCAATGAAAGTTGGAATTTTTTAGAACGTTGTGGCATGCCATTGGATGAATGGCAACTGCCTAAAATAAATAAACTTACTATATCTGCATCATCTGGTAAGCTATTTAATTTTCAATTGCCTTTGGGAGGCTTTGGTATCAGTCGCTATAAACTCGACAATAGCCTGTATGAAAAAGCAGTAAGTTTAGGGGTAGTAGTGTACACAGCAACAAAAGTAAATGACGTAAAAGCAATAGATGATGTTTTTCATATCAGCTCAGACACTACATCGGTCTCGGCATTGGTGGTGGTTGGTGCATTTGGTAAAAAAGCAAACCTAGATGTTAAGTGGGGTAGGGATTTTATTCAACACAAGCCCACTAAAATAAATAATTATCTGGGTGTAAAATACCATATAGAGTATCCGCATCCGGTAGATAATATTTCATTGCATAATTTTACAAATGGGTACTGCGGTATTTCAGCTATTGAAAACAATATGTGTTGCTTGTGTTATTTAACAACGGCAGAAAATTTAGTAGCTGCTGGAAATTCTATTACAGCTATGGAACAGAATATCTTATCAAAAAACAAACAGCTAGCTGCTATCTTTTCTAATGCACGTTTTTTATACGAACAGCCCATCACCATTTCGCAAATAAACTTTCACAAAAAAGAACAGGTAAACAACCATATATTATTGGTAGGCGATGCGGCAGGAATGATTACCCCATTGTGCGGCAATGGGATGAGTATGGCCATGCAAGCGGGTTGTATGGCATTGGCGCAAATTCAATTGTACCTGAATAAGCGCATTAGTAGGCAGGAAATGGAGTTGAACTATCAAAAAAACTGGCAAAAGCAGTTTGCTTTTAGAACCGCTACGGGCAGATTGGTACAACAGTTTTTCGGCGGTGCTAGTACAGCAGTTTTTTTACAGATCATGAGTAAATCCGCTTACTTATCTAAAAAACTCATTCAACAAACACATGGGCAACCTTTTTAATTAGCAGAATAGCTATTCTATTTATTTTCCTATCTTGTAATTAAATGATCATATTGATGAAAAATATTTTTCTTTTATCCGCTGTTATTTTCCTGTGTATTACTGCAAATAGCCAGTCCATACATTATCGAGTATCCTTCCCAAATATTATTCATCATGAGGCAGAGATTAGTATTGTAGCCGAAACACTGCCTATGAAGACTGTTGTATTTAGGATGAGCCGATCTTCACCTGGCCGCTATGCAACGCATGAATTCGGAAAAAATATTTATGATGTAAAAGCATATAATAAAACGGGTAAGCTGCTTCCTATTTATCGGGTAGACGGCGATATTTATGAAGTTCCTAATTATACTGGATATGTAAAATTGGTATATACGCTATATGCCAATTATGCCGACGGAACTTATGCAGGTATAGATGCATCCAGTGTACACATGAATATGCCAGCATCATTTATATGGGTAAAAGGGGCTGATAAAGTGCCCATTGATATTCAGTTTGATTTACCTGAAGATAAAAAATGGAGTATTGCTACGCAGCTTAAACCTACTGGTAATTCCAATATATTTACAGCACCTGGATTACAATATTTCATGGATAGCCCCACTAAAATTGGCGTACTAAATCGTAAAAATTGGATGCTTAAAAATCCCGATGGGAAGTCCTATCAATTTGAGTTGGCATTAGAAGCAGAAACAAACGATACAACTGCTGCGGGCTTTGCTAAAAAAGTAGAAATAATTACGCAAGAGGCAAAAGCAATTTTTGGTGAACTACCTGCTTATGATTATGGCATTTATACTTTTATAGCCAGCATAAATCCTTATGTAAAAGGAGATGGTATGGAGCATAGAAATTCTACCATGATTGCTATTCCTACCAAGTTTAGTAATAGTAATTTTTTGTTGGGTGTTTTTGCACACGAATTTTTTCATTGTTGGAATGTAGAACGTATAAGGCCTAAAACAATAGAGCCTTTTAATTTTGAAAAGAGCAATATGAGTGATGAGCTTTGGTGTGCCGAAGGATTTACGCAGTATTATGGCGACTTAATTTTAACAAGGGCAGGTTTAGGGTCTACTGAAAGTTATTTGCAGGATATAAGCGGGCTCATTAATACCAAAGAAAATACACAAGGAGCCAAGCGTTTTTCTCCAGTAGAAGCCAGCCGGCATGCGGTGTTTGTAGATGCAGGGGTAGCGGTAGATAAAACCAATTATTCAAATATGTACACATCATATTATCCTTATGGAGGTGCAATTGCATTGGCATTAGATTTAGAGTTGCGCACTAGGTTTGCGAATCTTAGTCTAGATAGTTATATGGAGGCCGTCTGGAAAAAATTTGGTAAAAAAGAAATACCGTATACTGTAGTAGGGTTAGAAACGGTATTGGCAAACCTTACAGGCGATAAAAATTTTGCACAAGATTTTTTTAGAAAATATATTAGGGGGCATGAATCTTTCAATTACAAGCCTATGCTTGAAAAAGCGGGGCTTGTATTAAAGCAAACACAAACGGGAAAATCTTGGTGGGGTAATACGCGTTTAACGGAGGGAGTTTATTTAACAATAGCGGCTAATACAGTTATTGGTACCCCCTTGTACGATGCTGGTTTAGATATTGAGGATCAGGTGACTACTATTGACAAACAAATAGTAAAAAAGCAATCTCAGGTAGATAGTATTTTAAAAGCACACCAGCCGGGTGATGAGATAGAGTTGATTTATATGCATAGGGGAGAAACCAAAACTACTAGGTTAAAGCTGAGCCAGAACCCAGCATATACAGTTGCTTTAATGGAGAAAGAAGGGTTAACTGTAACGGAAGAAATGTATGCCTTTCGTAAAAAATGGCTGGGGAGCCAAATAAAGTAGAAGGGTTAATTACTCCAGTTGCGAAGCAGTTCAATAGGAATGAAGGGAGCGCCTTGAAATGAAGTAAGTGCTTCACACAATACGCATCCCGGTTCCAATTTGGGTTCTTTCACTGTTTTTATGGATACAACCAATCCTGCGCGACTAGCAGTAAGCGTCTGCATTTTTTGCATGTCTTCACAAGTGAATTTGGTATTAAAAACGTGGTCGAATTTAATACCTGTTGAGGTGTATCCTGATACTCCCAAATGGTAGTAGTTAGAGTCTAGAATTTGTACAATGGCGGTATTACAAATTTCTGAGAGAATTTTTACTTTAAAAGTATTACTCTGCGATTCAGGTTCTGTTTTTTCGCAACTACTGGCGAAGACAAAAATTATAAGGGTAAGGAGTAAAATACGATAATTCATTTGCTGGTTTTTAAGCATGACAGTCAGTCAATTAAAATCGTTGCATGCATGGGAAATAGTTTTGTCATACAAGGTGTGCCAATATCATGGGGCTAGTTATATGGCGTCCAGCTTTTTTTTCAGCGAATCGTATAATTCTTGATGTATTGCAGGTATCAAATTCTTTTTATTGCATACGCTCTCTTTCGCTCCATCTCTTCCTGTAATTCCGCTTGTAATGAATAAGTACCAGCGGGTAATAACAGTTTAGATAAAACAGGCATTAGTTCAATTAACATTAATAAAGCGACCAATAAATAATAGCGAAATGAAACTGCATTATTATTACTCACCAAATGATTCAACGCCTCTATTCGAGTTATAAATCCATTGTTTAATAACCGCTCAAATGCTTGCTGCTCTTGTTGTACACGCGTTTCTATATCTTTTAAACTACTGTCAACATCAACAATAATCGGCTTTAACTCCAATAAACGCTCTTGATAATCTGTATCCAACTTCTGGTATGCTGCTTGCTTTGCCATAGCAATATTCTTTAGTCCCACTTTTTTGCTGCCCCCTGTTCCATCCATCTCCTGCATAAAATCTTTTCTTGCGGCTGCTACTGCTGTGTACAACTCATTTAACTCTTTCTTTGCAGTTTGTTTTCGCAGCATCATCCCATTCTTTTCCTCCTTATAAACAGCTTGTTGATCTACCAGTTTTTTGCGCTTCCGTTGTTCATTGTCAATTGATACCTGCACTTTAATTTCTGCATCAAACAAAAATAACAATGCCGGCTGTGCCATAAATAACCCAATGGTAAGCGCAAGTAATCCACGAAATAAAATGGTCCACCATCCGCCACCTAGTTTCACTTTCATACCTTTTATAAGTGCCCGATCTATAAATAATATAATGCCTCCCATGAAAATACCCAATAAAAGGGCTGCCCACCAAGCTGTTACTACAGTAATAAAAAAATAAGTCCACACCAATGTTGCAAATAACCAAGTGCCCAGTACCAACATCCCAATAATAGAATGCCGATTACGGTCTACCACACAATCACTCAGCAATTGCTCCTCAGCAGTAGATAACCACCATAAAAATCGCTCCCTTATATTGGGGATATACCTTTCCGTTGTAAAAACAGGACTGCTGCTTTTTTCCATAACAATGTTAATGGCTATTTAAAGTAAAAATGGTTGGTTGGTATTTGGCTGGTTGGTAGGATAAAGAAACGAGGAATTTTTGATATTTTGTTACCGTTCCTATTATTTTGGTTCTTTTTAACCTAAAACCAATTCAAGACGCTTGTTTGCAGTGCAAATACTACCTTTGCCGCTCAATAAAAATGAGTATGAAGACGGATAAGAATACGGTCATTGGTTTTATATTGTTGGGTGGGTTATTTTTTCTCTATTTCTGGTATACCAATCAGCAACAGAATGCAATATTGGCGACAAAGAAAAAAGAAGCCGATTCACTGGCACTTGTATCTGCTGCTAAACTCAAATTAATAGATATTGTTGCAGCTAAAGCAGATTCTTTAAAGCGTGATTCTGCCGTTCGCATTTCTGTTGCTGGCGCATTTACCGATGCAGCCATTGGTAAGGAAGAAGTTGTGACCATTGAAAATGAATTGATTAAAGCCAGTTTTACCAATAAAGGAGCGCAGATTCAATCGGTGAGCCTAAAAAAATACAACGACGATGCTAAGAAACCCGTTGTATTGGCCAATCGCAATACCATTGCATACAATATTAATACTGCAGCGGGACAGTCAGCTTCCGTTGAAGACCTATTCTTTACCGCTGGAACGGTTGAGAAATTGGCCGATGGTAGCCAGCGCATTAAATTTATATTGAATGCAGCTAATGGACAATCGGTTTCGCATACTTATACCGTTAAACCCAATAGCTATAAGATTGACTGGGATTTGGGAATGAATGGAGCCAATCAATTGCTTACCAATAATTCATTGAATTTAACGTGGAATGTAGCTACCTCACAAATGGAGCGCGCTCCTGCTTACGAACGCCAGACTTCTAATATCTGTTTCTCAGAAAATAATTCATTCGATTATATCTCTTCTAAAACAGATCACAAATTTGAGCAGCCGGTTCAATGGGTAAGTGTGGTTCAACAATTTTTCAACAATACATTAATAGCTGGTAATTCATTCAACAGCGGTGATATTAAGTGGGCACGCGCCACCGATTCAAGCAGGAATCTTGCAACCGCTACTGCTTCATTACAAATGAAAGTTGCACCTGCTGCAAACTTAAATATTCCCTTTCATTTTTATATTGGGCCTAGTGAATATATTTTATTAAGTAAGCAGGCGCCTGAGATGGATAAGATTGTAAACTTAGGTAGGGATATGTACGCTTTTGTTCGCCCCATTAATAAGTATATCATCATGAAGGTTTTCGATTTCTTTGCAGGATTCGTCACCAATTATGGATGGGTAGTATTGTTGCTTACCTTATTTATTCGCCTTGTTACTGTTCCGCTTACTTATAGTAGTTATTTAAGTGGTGCTAAAATGAAAGCAATGCGTCCTGAACTAGATGTATTGAAGAAGAAATTTGGAGAAGACCAACAAGGTTTTGCCATGGAGCAAATGAAATTATTTAGAGAAGCTGGTGTAAACCCTTTGGGTGGTTGCATTCCAGCACTATTACAGATTCCTATTTTCTTTGCTCTCTATAGTTTCTTTAACTCTAATATTGCACTAAGGGGACAAGCATTTTTATGGAGTAATGATCTCTCTTCTTTTGATTCAATTGCCACTTTACCCTTCACCATTCCAGCATTTGGAAATCATATTAGCTTGTTTACTATAACGGCTGTACTTACCAGTTTTCTTACTTCTATTTATAATATGAGCATGACTCCAACACAGGATAATCCTGCCTTAAAGTATATGCCATATATTTTTCCGTTCATGTTATTGTTCATCTTCAATAGCCTACCTTCTGCGCTAACTTGGTATTACACTGTCTCTAATATTATCACCCTTACTTTGCAATTGGTGATTCAGAATTATATCATTGATCATAATAAAATTATGGCAAAGATTGAACAGAAAAGAAAAGCACCTAAATCGAAGAGTAAGTGGCAGGAACGTTATGAGCAAATGGTAGATAGTCAGAAAAAAGTACAGGATCTAAAAAATAAAACCAATAAAAAATAGTCAATATGCGAAGTATACTGCTGCTATTATTGCTGCTATTATTTGGAGATAAAAGCATTGCTCAAACAAGGGTGGTAGCAGAAGTTACTTTGGTTTATAGTATTGAAGTGGTAAACGAATTGCAGACGGATAAAGAAGCTTTGGCACAATTAAAACAAAGCAGCAAAACGGTTTATATTAAAGGGAATAATAGTAGGGTTGATTTAAATAGCCCTTCTTTTTCCCAGTCACTAATATACAGCAAGGGAAATGGTACCGCTGTAATTTTGAGGGAAATGGGTACGAATAAATTCATGACCAAGCTAGATAGTAAGCAATGGAATAAACAGAATGAGAAATTTACTGGAATGATGGTGAAATATCCAGGCGATACCAAAATCATACTGGGATATGATTGTAAAAAAGCAATTCTACAGTTACAAGATGGAAGTACTTTTTCTGTTTATTATACAACTGCGATCTCTCCATCTGTAAGGGAATTTGAATACCAGTTTAAAGATATTCCAGGGTTTGTTCTGCAATATGAAGCCATGGATGGGTACACACAAAAAATTATTTATACTGCTACTAAAATAAATCTAAATCCTGTAGCAGCCTCTAAATTTGATATTCCAACAAGCGGATATCGGCTATTGAATAATTAATGTGAAGATTGGGGAGTTTTGAACTTGGGGACTTTTACCTTAAACTTATATGGATAAATATAAGTGGTATTTCCACTGTTATATTGAAGCATACTATTCACTTCATTGTTGTGTATAAGGGAGGAACCAAGAGAGAGTTGTAAGCCTTTGTATTGAAGATTCGCTTTGATTGCGTTTAAAGAAAGACCTTTCTTTGAAAAATTATTCAAACTACGCAGTGAATATTTGTTGCTTTTTACCTTGTCATCAACAATGCCAGTAAACGTAGAAGCAGCAAATACCAGCTGAATACTCAGTACGAGTAGCATGGCAAAAGCTGTTTTTCTGATATTTTGTTTCTGGCTCACAGTGCAAATGTATTACTATTGTTAAACAATTTAACGTTTATTTTTTGTTAACAAACGTTAATATGCGAAAAAAATTAAAAATTCTTGTTGAAAGTCCAAATTTTGACTTAAATTAGGTAAACCAATCGTTATATGCGAGAAAATCCTTACCGCGAAGATAGAGATGAACTGAAAGAATTAATTCTCCAGTATCAGAATATGAAACATGGCAGGGGGCATTCTTTTTTGGAAGAAGATGCTTTTGAGCGAATAATTGACTACTACGATGAAAAAGAAGACTTACAGGAAGCACTTCAAGCGGCCGAATTTTCATTGGAATTGTACCCCTTTTCTGCCAGTCTGATGATTAAAAAAGCAGATTTATTGTTGGCCACTCGCAAATACCAAGAAGCACTTCAAATTTTAGAATCAGCCGAGTTATTCGACAGCAGTGATCTGAATCTTTATATCCTAAAAACAGATGCATATTTGGCATTAGATCAACAATCAAAAGCAGTAGAATTATTGGAATCTGCACTGGTATTATTTGAAGGAGAAGAGCGATTGGATCTTCTATTTGAATTGGCAGATGTGTACGACGATTATGAAGCTTTTGACAAAGTATTTGAGTGTTTGAAATTGATTTTAGAAGCCGATCCTACCAATGAAGAAGCATTGTATAAAATTTGTTTTTGGACTGATTTTACTGGTCGCAATGAGGAAAGTATTCGACTGCACCAAGAAATTATTGAAGAGCATCCCTTCTGTGAATTGGCTTGGTTTAATTTAGCCGCTGCCTATCAAGGTATTAAGCTGTATGAAAAATCAATTGATGCCTACCAATATGCAGTAGCGATTGATGAAAAGTTCGATTACGCTTACCGCAATATGGGCGATGCTTACTTGCGGTTGAGAAAATACAAGGAAGCTATTGAAGTATTGGAGAAAGTACTGGAGTTAACTCGTCCCGAAGATGTTATTTATGAAGCAATCGGACATTGCTATCATAGAATGGGCAAATTTGCACAGGCTCGGTTCAATTATAAAAAAGCGGTTCATCTGAATCCAGACGATAGCAAGCTGCATTATAAAATTGCCGTAACCTATATGTTAGAAGAACAATGGCAACCAGCAGCAAAGCAGTTGGAAAATGCCATGCGCATACATCGATCTATGCCTGAGTACAATCTTGCAATGGGCGAGTGTAAAATGAATTTAAAAAAATACAAGGAAGCCATCCAGTTTTTTGGGACAGTAGTAAGGCATCGACCCAAAAATGTTGCAGGCTGGGAGGCGCTCATTCGTTGCTTAATGAATGCAGGTATGGAAGAAGATGCTTTGGAACAGTGTGCAGTCGCTTTAAAAGCCACCGAACAGAAGCCATTGTTTTTTTTCTACGCCAGTACCATATTGTTTTCATTGGGAAAAACAAAGGAAGCCTTGTTGCGACTGGAAAATGGGATGGAAAAATCGCCCAAACTACTTAAGAAATTCATGGAATTAAATCCCACTATTCTTCAAAACAATCAAGTAGTAGATATTATTGCACGGTATAAAAAGGGAAAAAAAATATAAGCATTTTTTCGCTTGGTTTATTGTAGCCTTAAATACCAATGGCTAAATCAAATAATTAACTCAAACAGCTTCTCAATAGTATTCTGTATTTTCGCACCCGAATAAATGAATAGGAATGAATTTTAATCTTACACAGATACCAGAAAGAACAGCCCAGCCCCGTATTTCGGGCCTTACCATGGTGATGGACAAGGGTCTAAGCATTAACCAGGTGAAAGACTTTATGAGTATTGCCCGGCCACACGTTGATATTGTGAAACTTGGTTTCGGCACTTCATTCGTTACGCCAAATCTTAGAGAGAAACTGGAGGTTTATGCAACTTATGATATCCCTGTTTATTTTGGTGGTACTTTATTTGAAGCATTTTTAATTAGGAATCAGTTTGACGATTATATTGCCGTCTGCAAAGATTATGGTATTAATTATATTGAAGTAAGTGACGGTTCAATAAATATACCCCACGCAGAAAAGTGTGGATATATAGAAAAATTAACCCAATATGCTACCGTGCTAAGTGAAGTAGGCAGTAAAGATGCAGCTCATATTATTCCACCCTATAAATGGATTGAATTGATGCGTGCAGAGTTAGAAGCTGGATCTACCTACGTTATTGCAGAAGCTCGAGAAGCGGGCAATGTAGGCATATATAGAGGTAGTGGCGAAGTAAGGGAGGGACTGGTACAGGAAATACTTACACAAATACCAGCAGAGAAAATTATTTGGGAAGCTCCACAAAAAGCACAGCAATTGTATTTTCTTGAACTTATTGGATGCAATGTAAACCTAGGTAATATTGCACCAAATGAAGTAATTCCATTAGAAACAATGCGAATTGGTCTTAGGGGTGATACATTTAGTCTTTATCTTGACAAACAGTAGTAGTATGCGATTATTTGGTCTACTTGGTTTTCCGCTTACTCATTCATTCTCACAAAAATATTTTACTGAAAAATTCACCAGCATCGGAATGGCCGATGCTGAATACCGCAATTTTTCCATCCCCGATATTTCTGAATTGCACCAGATACTGAAAGCAGATAATGGGCTTTGTGGTTTCAATATTACCATTCCTTATAAGAAACAGGTTACCCAGTTTTTACATGAATCTACCGATGCAGTAAAAACAATGGGTGCCTGCAATTGTGTGCATATAAAAAATGGGAGGTTAATTGGATACAATACCGATATAGTAGGTTTTGAACAGTCCCTAAAACCTTTTTTAAAACCTCACCATACCAAAGCGTTGATCCTTGGAACTGGGGGTGCTGCTGCTGCCGTTCAATACGTGTTGCGTAAACTTAATATTGCGTACACCAATGTCTCTAGAAATAACGGTGAAAATTGTATCCCTTATTCATTATTGAACCAATCATTAATGGAGCAACACTCACTTATCATCAATACCACACCTGTAGGTCAATATCCAACCATAGAAGCATCGCCAGCCATTCCTTATGAATTTATTACGGAAGCGCATCATTTGTTCGACTTGATTTACAACCCTACTGAGACCAGTTTTTTACAACGGGGGAGCGCGCAAGGAGCTACCACACAAAATGGGTATGAAATGCTGGTATTACAAGCAGAAGAGAGCTGGCGCATTTGGAATCAGGCATAAAGAACAGAGCTATTAAGCTAATAGAAAAATAATTTAGAGTGGAATTACTGCTCCCTCATTCAATATAAATACCCGACTTCCTTTTTTTTGCTTCATTATTTTTAGTCCACTGAATTTACTAAATGCGGGAAGAATACACTGATGTTGGGTAAAGTAAAAGCAAGGAAATTTTAAACTTTGTTTTGCCATTCCTTTTATTGCAATACCTGGATGAATATGACCAGAGAAGGTAAATAGGCTTTTGTTTGTTGTTGTTAATATTGCAGGGTCGTGCACAAATTGAAATCCGTTTAATGTAAATACACCATCATACACTTTAATATCAGCACCAGTATACCAATTGTTGTGTAAGATATCGTGGTTGCCTCGAACCAAAATAAAATGGATGGGTAAAAAATCACTTCGCCATTTTAAAAAAAGGTTCAGTTCTTCATTGGCAACACTGTGGAAAAAGTCGCCGACTATAATTATTTTCTCGACCTTAAATTCATGAATCAGGTTAAAAAACCTTTGTAGATCCTCTTGGTATACTTGTGGTGGAACAGCAATGCCATGCTTTCTAAAATGTCCTGTCTTGCCAAAATGGGTATCAGATACGATCAATGCTTTTTCATCCTCCCAAAAAATGGCTCGATGGGGTGAGAGCCAGAATCGGTTTTGTTCAACAATATGCAATATGGGTGCAGTCATTAATTGCTAAGATAAGTGTAGCATTGCAATTATAGTGCTGCTAATTGTTGTTGCATTTTTTTTATACGGTCTTCTAATTTTTCTGATGAAAGGTTATTCCGATTTAATCCATCCACAATAATAGGGAAGGAGAGTGGGGTTAACTTTTTTGGGAAACTTAGTATGATTTTATTTTGGGTAATTCTTTGAAGCGACTGCCTCAGTCGCACTTCATCCATTTGTTGTGCCATCACTTCTTGGTAAGCCTGCCTTAATAAAATATTGGTGGGATCAAACTCTTCAAATACTTTAAATAACAAAGAGGCAGATGATTGTAAATGCCTAGCTTTTACTTTTTCTCCGGGCATACCTTGAAAAATTAATCCACCAATTACTGCAATATCCCTAAATTTTCTTTTGGCCATTTCTGTGCTATTAACACTGTGCTGAATATCTGTTAGTAAATGTTCTTGTGTAAATAAATCATAGGCATTACTATCGTCCACAGGAATCGGTTGGTCGCTCAATAATTCAAAACCATAATCGTTCATAGAGATAGAAAAACTCATTGGTTTTATTTGTGAAATGCGATAAGCAAGAATTGCACTCATAGCTTCATGAACCTGCCGCCCTTCAAAGGGATATACCAATAAGTGAAACCCATCCTTACCTTCAATTTGTTCAATCAATAATTCATTTTCTTTGGGAATATAGGAAAGCTGTGCTTGTAATTTAAAAAGGCTGCTTAAACTTTCTAATTCAATACCAGCATTGGGTGTAAGTGCTTTTGAAAAAGTTTTGCGAAGTACTTCACTTAAATTAGCGCTTAGACTCATACGGCCACCCATCCAAGAGGGGACAATGGTTTTTTTTGCGGATGATTTTTTCACCAACACCTGCATGTCTTTTATCATTACCAATTCTAGGTTACGGCCAGCAAGTGTAAATGCGTCACCGGGTGCGAGGCGACTGATAAACCATTCTTCTATCACACCTATATAACCCCCACTCATGAATTTCACTTTCAACATAGCATCGCTTACAATAGTGCCAATATGCATTCGATGACGCATGGCTATGCGTTTGTTTTGAATACGATAAACACCATCTTCAAGCACTACTTTTTTGTACTCATCATATTGCTGCAATGCATTGCCACCACTGGTGAGGTGATGTAAAATTTGCTGCCATTCATTTTGTTGCAAATCGGCAAAGCAATGGGTCGATTTTATTTCTTCAAATAAATCTTGGGCAATAAAACCTTCTCCTATAGCCAGTGTACATAGAAACTGTAGCAGCACATCAAAGCACAATAGCATGGGTTCTTTACTTTCTATTGCTTGTTCTTCGATAGCGGTTTTTAAAGCGGCGGCTTCTACCAATTCTAAACTATGGGTGGGTAAGAAATATATTTTACTGGTCGCTCCCGGTCGGTGCCCACTTCTTCCAGCACGCTGTAAAAATCGGGCTACTCCTTTTGGTGAGCCTACTTGTATTACGGTATCAACGGGCCTGAAATCAACACCTAAATCGAGACTAGCAGTGCATACCACCGCCTTTAATTTTTCGGTATGCAATGCTTCTTCAACCCACAACCGCAATTCCTGTTCAATGCTGCCGTGGTGAAGTGCTATTGCTCCTGCTAATTGTGGCGCAACAGTCAACAAGGTTTGATACCATGTTTCGCTCATGCCCCTAGTATTGATAAAAATAAGGGTGGTTGTACTTTGTTCAATAATCGGAATTAATTTGTTCGCGAGTTTTATACCAAGATGTCCCGCCCATGGGTATTGTTCTATTTCATCGGGAATAATGGTATGCACTTCCAGTGGCTTATTAATTACAGCACGAATAATTACACCTTCTTTTTTCAGCGGAGCAAGCAGCACTTCTTTGGCTTCTTTAAGATTGCCAATGGTGGCACTGATTCCCCAAATTAAGGTGGATTGTTTATTTAGGCTTCCTAATACAATGCGTGCAATGGCAAGTTCAGTCTGCACTCCACGCTTACTACCCATTAACTCATGCCATTCATCTACTGCTATTATTTTCAGTGCATTAAAAAAACTGGGGTAGCCTTTTTGTGTCAATAATAAATGCAAACTTTCGGGTGTAATAATCAGCACTTCGGGCATGTTTTTTTTCTGCTTACTGCGCTCGCTGGTTGTGGTATCACCATTTCTTATTCCTACTTTCCAATTCAATCCAATAGAGGCAATGGCTTCTTCCATTGCCCTTCCTATATCTTTAGCCAATGCACGCAATGGTGTAATCCAAAGTAATTGTAATCCATTGTTTTTCTGTTGCTGCCAACTGGTGGGATGGTCATTAATAAATTGCATTAAAGCACCTAAAAAAACAGCGTAGGTTTTGCCGCAACCTGTGGGTGCATTCACCAATCCACTCTCACCGGTTAATATATATTGCCAGGTTTCTTCTTGAAAAGGGAAGGGTTTGAATTGTTTTGATTTCAACCAAGATTGAATGATATTATAACCTGGGCTAGTTGATTTCATACAATAGTAACAACAACTTTATTAAAGCGGTTTAGTTGATTGACTTGATCTGTCCATTCAATTTTCTAACAAAGTAAATTTTCTTATTCTCTAGATAGTCGGTAGATCCATTGGTTTTGCTGCGTACTGGTTGAAAGTCAAATTCGTTAAAAAGTTTAAAAGATTTGTCCGAGAGATGATAAATCAGGTCGTACTTATATTGGATCAATAATTTACCAAAATGATAAAGGCTTTCGAATCCTTTGTGAACCATATCACTGGGGCGACCAGCATATTTATTCCTATAAGTGGTCTCAATATATTGTCCCGTTTTATCGCTGCGCGAATAATTGTAAGGAGTGGTATAAATCAACTCAGCGTCTTTACCAATATCTTTAATAGCGTCCCAGGTTGGCATGCCAATAATCATGGTTTTATATGATTTATTGGCTGTGATGGTCTTGACTAAATTCACCCCGAAACTTTCATTTAAACTTCCGCAAAGCACTATATTAATACTGCTACTGTCCATCGATGCAAATACATCGGCTGACTGAATGCTATCACTTAATTCAATCTGTTTTATTTTAAGCGGCAGTGCTGGTGTGCGTTTGTTTAAATCGGCAAATAAATTGCTAATCATGTCTTCGGCTGCGCCTGCTTTTTTAAAATAATAGATGGTTTCTGTGGGATGGTTGCGTTGCAAGAATTTATAAATGCCTTCGATATGCGTTTTGAGGGTTGGGTTAACCAGTGTAAAAAAGGGGTTATTGGTAATATTACCGTCATTGGGGTAAGTCATGGAGATAAGCGGTACTTTCTTTTCTTTGGCAAAATCTGCCAGCAGTTGAATTTCATTTCTTGAATTAAAAGAAGCAATTACCAGTGAAATATCTTGTATATCGGCTGAACGAATGATTTCACTCAGGGGTTGAGATACATTCTTGGTGTCGTAAAATAAAACGGTTAAAGCATTTTGTTCGGTATTAAGGGAGTCAATAGCAAGGCAGATGCCATTGTAGAAATCGAGCCCTGGCAATATATTTTTGGGTAGGTTATTATTACCCAATTTATACACTGATCCAGTAAAAGCAGCATCCAAATAAACGGGTGCAAATACGGCTACTTTCATGGGCTTAGCCACTGATTGGGCGGCAGTAGAAAAACCAATAAGCGCAAGCACGCAACCGAAAAAATATTTAATCCATTTTTGCATAAGCTATTTTATTCCCATTCAATGGTAGCGGGTGGTTTGCTGCTGATATCATAAACTACCCTGTTAATACCACGTACATTGTTGATGATTTCATTCGAAATATCAGCAAGAAACTCGTAGGGTAAATGAGCCCAGTCAGCCGTCATTCCATCTACAGAAGTAACAGCTCTAAGCGCCACTGTAAATTCGTAGGTTCTTTCATCACCCATTACTCCCACTGTTTTTACTGGTAACAAAATCGTGCCAGCTTGCCAAACTTGGGTATATAATCCATTCTTTTTTAGTCCCTCTATAAAAATAGCATCTGCTTTTTGCAGCAGGTCAACTCTTTCAGCGTTCACTTCACCAATAATGCGAATGGCCAAGCCAGGGCCTGGGAAGGGATGGCGGTTAATCATATCTGCGGGAATACCCAGTGCCAATCCCACTTTTCTAACTTCGTCTTTAAAAAGGTAGCGGAGGGGTTCAACCAGTTGCAATTGCATGGTATCGGGTAAGCCGCCAACATTGTGGTGAGATTTGATGGTTTGTGAAGGACCATGAACGCTAACGCTTTCAATAACGTCTGGATAGATGGTACCTTGACCTAAAAAGGAAATATTATTGAGTTTATTGGCTTCTTCTTGAAATACATCAATAAATAATTTACCAATGGCTTTGCGTTTGGCTTCAGGGTCGGTCTGGTGTTTCAGGGCGGCATAAAAAATATCTTTAGTGTCAATGCCTTTAACGTTCAAACCAATAGTGGCATAAGTATCTAGAACCTGCTGAAATTCATCTTTGCGTAAAACTCCATTGTCCACAAAAATACCGTGGAGTCTACTCCCAATGGCTTTTGCAATAAGGGTAGCGGCAACGGTGCTATCAACCCCGCCGCTTAGTGCCATGATGACTTGCTTGTCGCCGATCTCTGCTTTTAATCGCGCCACAGTTTCTTCAACAAAAGAGTTGGGGGTCCAGCTTTGGGTGCATCCGCATATATCGACTAAGAAATTTTTAATCATATTTTTCCCTTGGGTGGAATGGTACACTTCGGGATGAAATTGGAGTCCATAAAGGGGGGCAGTATTGCTATTGTTTTTTTTGAAGGCGGCAACGGGAATGCTATCGGTGGTAGCAAGTACTGTAAAATCTGTGGGCAGAGCGGTAATAGAATCGCTGTGGCTCATCCATACTTGAGATTTGGTTTCTATACTGTTGAATAAAATATCGTTATGAACAATATCTAAAAGGGCGCGACCGTATTCGCGTTTATTGGATTTGTCTACTTTAC
This sequence comes from Sphingobacteriia bacterium, assembly GCA_004294135.1. GTDB lineage: Bacteria > Bacteroidota > Bacteroidia > Chitinophagales > Chitinophagaceae > Sediminibacterium. The sequence continues at coordinate 467 of RDZY01000037.1, read as the reverse complement.
CGCCCATTAATTTGGCGGTCATCTGTGCGCCATAGCAAATTCCTAGTACGGGGAGTTTTTGAATAAAATCGGCCACATCAACAGAAGGAGCTTTTTCGTCATTTACGCTAAAGGGGGAGCCGCTCAGGATAATACCTTTAAGGGAGGGTTCGAAAATAAATTTCTTATGGTAGGGGATAATTTCGCAATAGATATTGGCTTCTCTCACGGCTCGGGCAATGAGTTGGGTGTATTGACTGCCAAAGTCGAGAATTAATATTTTTTCTGTCATGCTGCGAAGGTAAACCAAATTTGGGTCTTTGCAATATAGGCAGAAGGGGTAAAGCCATGGTTTATTGATGGGAAGCTCATGGTAAGCTCGTGGTATCCTCATAGTATCCTCAATATATCCTCAATAGTAGTTCAATGAAAGTTGCATAAAACATTTAGCCCTTCAAAAAAACGACTCATTTTGGGTGCAAATAACG
>RDZY01000036.1 GCA_004294135.1 Sphingobacteriia bacterium | reverse complement strand
TTGCCCAAATTGTCATTCAATAATTCATAAACGTAAGACCGCATTTACCATTGACGAGATGACTGAAATATTAGAACAAAATAACAATGGGAACGTGCTATAGTGAAATTAAAAAGACAATACATATCTTAAAAACAACTAAAACCAGAATTATTGGAAAACTAGGGCTAGGGGCAGGGTAATCACTATTCTATTACTTAGAACTCAACCAAATAATACCCGGGAAATTGACATTTGTTGCAGCGTTTCCATTAAAATTATTTGCTCTTAAAAATTCAATGAATTGTTCTGTTGTTGTTGGAGCAGATACAGTTATTTCGTATTCGGTAGTTGACCCTTCGTTTATTTCATTATTCATACAATTATTGTTTTATTTTCTAATTTGAACGAGTATATGTTTACATCTTCTATCCCACTAATTATTCAACATCAGGGGCATTATCAGCATCAGCAAATCTTCACCTTCTGGTTGCTCTGTTGGCTTAATTAAGCCCGCTTTGGTTGATGTGGATAGCTCCATCTTTATATCATCGGTATCAGCAGCATTCAACATTTCTATTAAAAAACGTGCATTAAAAGCGATCTGTAAATCTTCCCCATCATACTGGCAACTCATGCGCTCGTTTCCTTCAAAACTGAAATCTATATCCTGAGCGGCCATCTGTAAATCGCTTCCTGTAATATTCAGTGCCACCTGACTGGTACTCTTATTGGAGAATACATTTACACGACGTAATGCATTTTGAAAATCAGCCTTATTAACCACCAACCTATAAGGGTTATCTGCTGGAATAACTACCCGATAGTCCGGAAAACGCGCATCTATCAACCTACAAATCATACTGGTTGAACCATGCTGTACAAACAAATGATTGCTATTATAACTGATGGTTAACTCATCTTCATTATCAGGTAACGCATTCTTTAATAAATTCAATGGCTTCTTCGGAACTATAAATGAATCGGCCTTACTGGCTTTTGTATCTGTTCTTTTATAACGCACCAGCCTATGCGCATCAGTAGCTACAAATTGAACCCAGTCTTCTGTCAACTCAAAAAATACGCCTGTCATAGCTGGCCTTAAATCGTCTCCACTAACGGCAAATAAAGTCTTGTTTATGGCTGTAAGCAAACCAGTACTACTCATAGTAAAGCTGGTAGTATCATCTGCCGATGGTTCTTTCGGAAAATTATCGGGGTTCTCGCCCATTACCTTATACTTTCCGTTGTCGCTGGTAAGTTCAACACCAAAGTTTTTGTCGATGGTAAATGTAAGTGGTTGGTCAGCAATATTCTTCAATGAATCCAACAAAATTTTTGCAGGAATACATACCCTTCCATTCGCATTGCTCTCTACATCCATCTGAACCCTCATCACCGTTTCTAAATCGGTAGCCACCACAGTTAGTTTTTTGTCATGTATCTCAAACAAAAAATCTTCAAGAATAGGAAGTACGGTATTTGCATTAATAACACCACTGATTTGTTGCAAGTGCTTTAGCAGGGAAGAGGAAGAAACGATAAATTTCATAACTAATTTTTAGACACTGACAAACCTACTGTAAATAGTTAATATTTCATCACCAAAAATACCCCCAAAAAAATAATGAGAATAACTCTTCAATGGATGTGAATACTTTAGTTTGAATATGTACCCAATTGTTCAATCAATTGCTGGTACTTGATGCGGTTTATGGGCTTTACAATATAGTCAGTTACCGAAGAAAACTGCTTAGAACGCTGTATATCACAGTCATCTACCGAAGAACTTACCACATAAATGGTGATGCTTTTTTTTAAGTTTACCAACAGTTTATGGTATTCTTCCAAAAACTGCCAGCCATTCATCACGGGCATATTGATATCTAAAAAAATCACATCTGGTAGTTGATCCTGTTCTTTGATTGATTTTTCACGGAAATAACCTATGGCTTCACTGCCATTATAGAAAGATAAGATGGTTTTGGCTAGTCCAGTCGACTCCAATATCTTACGGGCGGTAAATTGGTAGATTTTATCGTCGTCTATTAAGCAAACATTGTGCTGTATTGTTGCCATACTGATCAGGGATTGGCCAAGCATAAAACGCAGAATTTGATCTGGTTTTTTTGGTCGTTCAGCAAATATAATTACTTTGAACACAAAAAACACACTTGTTCAAGCCAAAAAATACCAATACACCAGAGCAGGCATTTATGAAACTGAAGCAATATTGTGGGTATCAAGAGCGCTGTCACCAAGATGTTAAAGAAAAATTATACAGTCTCGGACTGTATAAAACCGACGTAGAAAAATTAATTTCCCTATTAATTGAGGAAAATTACCTCAACGAAGAACGGTTTGCCCGTTTGTTTGCTGGTGGGCATTTTAGGCAAAAACAATGGGGTAAGCAGAAAATAATTTATGCTTTGCGACAGAAAAAAGTGAGTGAATTCAATATAAAACTCGGATTGAAAGATATAGACTCAACTGATTATGAACAAGTGGCTCAAAAACTCATCAAAACCAAATGGGGTATTCTCAAAAAAGAACAATACCAGAATAGAGCAGCTAAAACCACCGCTTTTATGCTACAAAGAGGCTTTGAATCCCCATTAATACAATCTTTATTAGCTAAAATTCGTTTAGAAAGCCAATGATTAAACTTGTTCATCTATACTCGCTATTACTATTATTGAGCCTTTGCCTTACTGGCAAGGTTTTTTCACAGGGTAACTCCAAATATTACAGCAAAGAAATCTCTTTTAAGACCGATAACGACGCCTATCTTTTTACACTAAAAGATGCCTATTATACCAATGGATTTTTTTTTGATTATGCTTGGGTAAGCGCGACCAAAAAAGTAAAAAAAATTCAGCGGGTTGAATTAGGCCAGATGATCTACACCCCACTCAAACGCGCAACCCGCTCTACAGCCGATATAGATCGGCCATATTGTGGTTATTTATTTTTAAAGTACCAACAAACTACCTTTTTAAATCATAAAACCGTATTTCGTCCTTTTATCTCAATTGGTTTATTGGGGCGAGCTTCTGGTGGTGAGGGGCTTCAAAATACATACCATCAGTGGCTTGGGTACGCTAAATTCACTGGTTGGAAATACCAAATTTCAAACGCAATATCTTTTGATATGGGTATGGCCTACGCCAAAACAATTCAAGAGAGTAATGGTGTAAAACTGATGGGTACGGCTGAATTGAATTTGGGTACTACATTCACCAATGTAAAACTGGGTGGAATGCTTATAACAGGTGCTTTTGAGCAGAATGAAGAATCTGCTTTATGGAATGCAAGAATTGGCTCTAAAGCAGTAACAACCAAACGCAAATATGAATTTTTTGGTTACTGGCATCCACAACTCATTGCACAGGGCTATAATGCTACTATTCAAGGTGGCATTTGGGGTGATAAAGGAACGGCCAGTACAAGTACAATATCGCCATGGGTATTTCAACAAAATATAGGTTTATGTTATGCCAATGGAAGGTTTACCACCAAATTGGAATATATGTACCAAACCAAAGAAACACCATCACAAATCAGAGTGCAACGTTATGGGGCAGTACAAATAAACTACCGAATTATGTAACTTGCTTTCTTAATGGTGAATATGCATACACTATCGGTCTCCATGATTCAGACCAATCTTTATTGGGAAAACAAATCGGCTAACTTAACTATGTTGGCAGATAAAATTCGCGGCATACCCAATCGGGGTCAGTTGGTAATATTACCAGAAATGTTCAGTACCGGTTTTAGCATGAAGCCAAGTGAACTGGCAGAAAATATGGATGGAATCACTGTTCAATGGATGAAGCAACTGGCGGCGCAGGAAAAAATTATTCTTACAGGGTCTGTAATGATACAAGAATCAGGAAATTTTTACAATCGACTTTTATGGGTTATGCCCAATGGTGTAATAGGAATATACGATAAGAGGCATCTTTTTGCATTTGCAGGAGAAGATAATTTTTATACTGCTGGCAAAAAACGTTTAATCAGTTCCGTAAACGGATGGAGAATTAATGTACAAATTTGTTACGACCTCCGCTTCCCTGTATGGGCTAGGCAACAGTCAAAAAAAGAGCCAGAGTATGATGTACTTTTGTATGTTGCCAACTGGCCTGAAAGAAGAAGCCACGCGTGGAAAAGTCTACTCATTGCGCGTGCTATAGAAAACCAGTGTTATATTATTGGAGTAAATAGGGTTGGCATAGATGGCAACGGAATAGAACATAGTGGCGATAGTATGGTAGTAGATCCGTTGGGAGAAGTTTTGTACACCTGTGCCCACACCGAAGCAATATATACCCATTTATTAGATAAGGCTAAGCTGGAAGAAATCCGAGCCAAATTCCCGTTTTGGAAAGACGCAGATCATTTTACTATTGATAAAGATTGACTTTATACATTGATTATTACACTTATAAAATAAATAGATGCAATTTCCAATCCTAACCTAATTTTGCATAAAACAATAAAATGAAAAAGATTTTTTTATTTGCGTGCACAGCTTTGCTGAGTCTCGCCTCATTTGCACAAAAAGCCGATTGGAAACAAATGCACGAGTTCCATGGTGTAATGGCGAAAACCTTTCATCCAGCAGAAGAAGGGAACTTAAAACCTTTAAAAGATAATATTGTAGACTTATCAGCCAAAGCAAAAGCATGGCAGGATTCTGAAGTACCTGCCGGATATGATGCTAAAATTACAAAACCTATTTTAAAGCAATTGGTAGGTAATATTACTGCGGTTGAAACTGCTATTAAAGCAAAAAAATCAGACAAAGAATTAACCACATTAATAACAGCTACCCACGATACCTTCCATGAAATTATGGAAAAATGTAAGTCAGGCGAAAAGCACTAATCTCTATAAAAAACCCCTTTTTTCAAGGGGTTTTTTATGCCTGTAGTAGAAATAATTATTGAATTAAAAATCTTCTATTCAACTATTTTTTTGCTATCTTTTTTCTTTTTGATATCGCTGAAAATGCGGTCGATATAAATGGCTGTTCCTATACTCCAAAATAATCCATTGTAATTTTCATTAAAATTACCATCTAAAATAACCCTTCTAATTCCTACTAATCCATTCAGACCAAAATAAGTTAAAAAATGAAATCCCTTTTTATCTGGAATAATTAAATTAAAAGATAAGCCCATTCCTACAGGAATAAAAGGTTCTCGCCTAGTAGTAAATTTTGTGGAGGTGGAGGGTCGGGGGCCAGTTATATTTCTGATATTTACTGAGTCAATAATTGCGTTACCATATCCAAGTTCAAAAATCATACTCATCTCCCATCTTTTACGTCGAATCAGGTATGGCTCAATATAAACAGTTCCATAATAAAGGGTTTGATTTACTTGACTGATATTGGTTACCCTTCTTAACCTAGTAATATTGGAGTCGAAATTTGCTTTCAACGTATAAAAACCAATACCAACTTTATAGCGATCATTCACCAGCGCACCAATTCGGTATCCCCAAATATTAACTTCTTTATTATTGATAAAAGAGAAACGTTGGTCAAAATCGCCCGTAGGTTTTAAAGTATGTTTTTGGTTTTTTAAGGAATCAAAATAACTCAATGTTTGGGTTTGTGCCTTTGTACTTAACACGCTTAAACATAAAAAAAAACTGACTAATAACCTTGTATGCATAATAAATTTTGATCTGTTTAGAATATAGTCAATCATTCAATTCAAGCTATAAATGAAACGACTTTTCTTTTTCAATTTTAATTAAATCATTAACAACCGCCATTTTCTTATCAATCCCTCCCTTTATGGCAATGGATGATGGAGGAATAAAAATATCTGGAATGATACCATTCCCTTTTGGCCTGTTTTTATCCATCACCAAGCGATACATGGGCAAGCTCACCCTTAGTTTACTATTGGGCAACTCAATTAAAGGAATATGCATAGCAGAATTTCCATAATATCCACCCCCAGTTTCTTCGCCTACTAGTTGTACATTTTCCTGCCCCTTTAAACTTGCAATAAACATGGTTGCAGCAGAAAATGTATAACCACCTTGCAGCAGATACAACGATCCGTTAAAATGATGCTTTGCTTTGGGTTTAAAGTAGTGACGCTCATACCTGCGGTAATGAATACTTCCATCGGCGGCTTTAGATCCACTAAAATTCATAGCAATCCAATAGATAAAGCTGGGACTGATATAGCGACTGTATTCAAATTTTCTGCTGGTTGCTACAACCGTATCTCCTACTTTAAATGGATGCTTAATTAAGTATTTAGTGAGGTTTATACAGTTGTCTACTTTACCACCCCCATTCTCTCTTAAATCAATTATTAAATGAGAGATATTAAATTTTTCAATGGACCTAAAACTTCTCCTAAAAAACTTTTTAAGTGAACCTTTGCTAAATGTAGTGAGGCGCATATAAGCGGTTGCATTGCTTGTATCTATTTGAAGGGACCTTCTGGATAATTGTAATAAAGCTCTTTTAGATAAAGGTTGCGCTGCATTAGGAGTGGCAACTGATTTGGGACTGGTTTTTTTAGGCAGTTCAAAATTATGAATAATGGTTTCTTGTAAACCTCCTGAAGAATCAAAGTATTGAATGCGGTAGGTAGAGTCAACCCCATAATATTGCTTGTACCAATCAGAAAAATTATTACTCAGCACTTGGTATTTGTGATTGATGGCATTGCCATCCGTAGAAATAAGTTTGAATAGATCGGCTGTAATGGCTGCTGTATTTTTTCCATTGATGGATTGAATAATGGTACCACGTTTTAAGAGACTATCTTTTTGAAAAGCGTTTCCAATCACCACCATGGTATCGCCCCAAACTTTTAGTTGCAATGGAAGTTTGGGGTATCGGTATTGGTTGATGTTTTTTATTAAGAACTTTGAAAAAAGGCTGACTGTATGGCCGCATTTGATGCTACTAATCCACACGGCTAAATGATTTCTAAAACCTATTTCATCCAATGAATCAGGAACTGAATGGTACAATGAATCAAAAATCAGGTCCATCTTTTCTTTGGATGTATGCCAATAGAGACTTGGATGATTTGCTTCGAGTATTTTTTTTAGGAGCGTCATATCATCCCTTAAAATGGAAGCAGACATTTTTGGCAACTGCTTATTATTTTGCTGAGCATTGGTAAACAATGAACAAAATACAAACAGCAAACAACTAAATAGTTTCATAAAATGAGCCATAAAAGAATTTGCTATCAATTGAAATAAGCTATTGAAATGCGTTCCATCCTTGTGCGGTTATATCAAAAGTATTACCACCCTTGGTTAATAATTTCACTCCTTCTTCAAGGTAGGTGGTATAACCGATAACGCTTATTTCTTCATTCAAAACAATTTTATCGTGGTCTTCTGGTTTAAGGGTAAAAATAAGTTCATAATCTTCCCCACCATTCAATGCACAAACAGTTGGATCAAGGTTGAATTTATAAGCCGCTTGTCTGCTTAAATCAGCAATGGGTAATTTATCCTCATAAATTCTGCAACCAATACCAGACTCTTTACAAAGATGCAATACTTCACTGCTTACGCCATCACTCACGTCCATCATAGCAGTAGGAACAATATTATTGGCAACAAAAAATTCAATAATATCCTTTCTTGCTTCGGGCTTTAAAAGGCGACCAACTATATATGACTCATTTTCTAGATCAGGCTGCACTTTAGGATTTTCCTGATAAATTTTCTTTTCTCTTTCCATTAATGTTAGTCCCAAAAAAGCACCACCTAAATCGCCACTCACACAAATTAAATCGCCTTTTTGAGCGGTGCTTCTTTTTACAAATTGGTTGGGGGTAACTTCTCCAATGGCGGTAACAGAAATAACAAAACCTTTAAGAGAAGAGGAGGTATCGCCACCAATTAAATCAACGCCATATTTTTCACAAGCAAAATAAACACCTTCATAAAATTCACTCAAAGCTTCTACGCTAAAGCGATTGCTGATACCAATACTTACTGTTATTTGAGTGGGTATAGCATTCATAGCATATATATCACTTAAATTCACTACAACTGCTTTGTAGCCGAGGTGTTTAAGTGGGGTATACATGAGATCGAAATGAATTCCTTCTAGCAGTAGATCGGTAGTAATAACCGTTTGTTTACCGAAATGATCAATTACTGCGGCGTCATCACCAACGCCCAAAACAGTAGAAGCGTTGGTGAGTTCAATATTTTTAGTAAGGTGATGAATAAGTGCAAATTCACCCAAATCAGCTATTTCAGTTCTTTGTTCCATAAGTTGAATTTAAAAAGCGCCGCCATTTACAACAGCAACCAGTTCATCGTGAATCAATCCGTTGGTAGCAATAATATGTGGTTGATAAGGTGAATAATAAGCACCCTTGAAGTCGGTTACTTTGCCACCAGCTTCTTCAACCATTAAGAAACCTGCTGCACTATCCCAAGCTTGTAGTTTGTGTTCATAGAAACCATCAAATCTTCCGGCAGCTACCCAGCATAAATCAATTGCAGCACTACCCAATCTTCTAACGGGTACGCCTTTTCTAATTAGTTTTTCAAATACTTGTAAAGGGCCATTTGGGGCGTCTAAATAGGTATAAGGGAAGCCAGTAACCAAGCAGCTTTTAATTAATTCACTTTTATTGCCGACCTTAATTTTTTGATTGTTGAGAAAAGCACCTTGCCCTTTTTCTGCCAAATAAAATTCATTCATGAAAGGGTTATAAACCGCCCCTAGTATCATTTTGCCATCTTTCTCTAGTCCAATACTTACACAACAGATGGGAATACCGTTGGCGAAATTAACTGTACCATCGATGGGATCAATAATCCATTTATAGCTGGAATCTTGAACAATTTCACCCGATTCTTCACTTAAAATAAAATGATCAGGAAAATCTTGTTGAATCACATCCATAATGGCTTTTTCTGCAGCATGATCTGCTTCGGTAACCAAGTTATTCATGCCTTCTTTATTGCTGATGGTGAAACTGCCATTAAAAAAATGTTTGAGTTGAACAGCTCCAGCTTCAGTGGCTTTGAGTAAGGTTTCTTTAATCATGGCGCAAAAATAACCCCGAATCATTTCATGTGATGATATTTAATACAGAATCTGCATCTTTGGAAGAATATTATTGAATTGCAACTGAGTGTAATCATAGTAAATTATAGGGCATACAATTATTTGGCTCTTTGTCTTTTTTCGGTAGAACTCGCCGCAAGGGGATTGGCGTGTGAAATATGGGTGGTAGACAATGAATCGGATCCGCTACAACTATTGCCATTACAGCAGCATTTTCCGAAAGTAAACTGGCTGATAAATAGCGAAAATATTGGGTTTGCCAAGGCCAATAATCAAGCAATATTGCTTAGTAAAGGAGAATATATATTGTTTTTGAATCCAGATACGATGCTGCCCGAAAATACATTTAAACAAGGCCTGCAATACTTATCTAAACATATAGGAGTGGGGGCAATAGGGGTTCAAATGATAAATTTAAGCGGCCAATTCTTACCAGAAAGTAAACGCGCTTTCCCCAGTTTATGGGCATCATTTACCAAGCTAACTGGTTTGTGGCGCGTATTTCCAGGCTCCTCATTTTTAAACCATTACGCATTGGGAGAGATGGGTAAAACAGGTATTCATGCTATTGAAGTGTTGGCTGGAGCATTTATGATGGTGCGAGCTACATTGGTAAAATCTTTAGGTGGATTTGATGAACAATTCTTCATGTATGGAGAAGACATTGATTTGAGCAAACGGATTACCGATGCTGGATATGCCATTCACTATTTGGGTTGCCTTAAAATAATACATTGTAAAGGAGCCAGTGGTCCTTATACGCAGCATAGAGACTATCACTTTTACCATTCAATGCAACTATTTGTGCGAAAATACCAGTCGCGATATGGCGGAGCCATTGGCCTTGTTTTATTAATGCCTGCAATACGAATAATAGCCATACTATCTGGCTGGAAAAGCAAACTAAAAACATTGGGCTTTACTACTAAAAGGTCGACTATTTCTGCACCCTATTTAGATTTGGAAATGCATACCATTGAAGCAATAATGGCTGAAATGGATGAAAAACCGCCTATTGGCTGGCTGGTTTACAAAGCATGGAAAATTTATATGGGATAGATAGTAAAAGCAGTCCTAGATTTTTATATAGGGTATTTATCGTATTATGATAGAATATAATCCATTTGTTTTAGCTTCGTGTAGAAAACAGTATACGCCTGCATGCCCATTTTTGACCTCAAATTACCTAACTCAATTTTAAAAGCGTTAAGGCTACCTCAGAATAACCTGAGGCGTGAACAATTAATGGTATTGAAGAAGCTGCTGAAAAAAGCAAGATTCACTTCATTTGGTCAGCAATACCGTTTTGATGAGATATTATTAAGCAAGCATCCAGGAAAGAAGTTTCAGGAATTGGTACCTACTTTTAATTACAATAGTATTTACAACGAATGGTGGCATAAAACCATTGAAGGGCATTCAGATATATGCTGGCCAGGCAAAATAAAATATTATGCACTCAGCAGTGGAACCAGTGAATCGGCTAGTAAATACATTCCAATTACCAATGACTTACTCAAGGGGAATAAGATAGTAATGATTAAGCAATTATTGAGTTTGCGCAGTTATGAAAATATTCCATACACCTCTATTGGAAAAGGATGGCTTACATTGGGAGGCAGTACAGAGTTGCAAAAAGGAGCAGGATATTATGCTGGAGATTTGAGTGGAATTACGGTGAAAAAAGCACCATTTTGGTTTCAACCATTTTATAAGCCTGGCAAAAAAATTGCCAAACAGAAAGACTGGAATAAAAAAATTAGTGAAATAGTAGAAAAAGCACCAGAATGGGATATTGGATTTTTGGTGGGAGTTCCTGCTTGGATTCAGATGTGTATTGAATTAATAGTAGAGCGTTATCAACTCAATCATATTCATGAACTTTGGCCCAATCTTGCTTTTTTTGTACATGGAGGAGTAAGTTTTGAGCCGTATAAAAAAGGTTTTGAGAAAATGCTGGGAAAGCCCATTACTTATATAGAAACATATTTAGCCAGTGAGGGTTTTATAGCTTATCAAGACCATCAAAATGCCGCTGGAATGCGCTTAGTAACTAATGAGCATATTTTTCATGAATTTGTTCCCTTTGATGAAAAGAATTTTACAGCGGATGGAGATATGATTAATGAGCCAGAAGCTTTGATGTTGCATGAGGTAGAAGTGGGAAAAGATTATGCATTGTTAATTAGTACCACTGCTGGAACTTGGCGTTATTTAATTGGAGATACGGTTCGATTTGTAGATAAAGAGAAAGCAGAAATAATCATTACAGGAAGAACCAAACACTTTTTAAGTCTCGTTGGAGAGCACCTTAGTGTAGATAATATGAATAAGGCCATTCAAATGGCAACGCGTGAGTTTAATATTTCTATCCCTGAATTTACAGTTGCAGGTATACCCTGTGGCAATTTTTTTGGACATCAGTGGTATATAGCTTGCGATGATATGGTAGATGAGTTGCTACTCGGTACATTTATTGATGAGCAATTAAAAGAATTGAACGATGATTATGCGGTAGAAAGAAAAAGCGCATTGCGTGAAGTAAAATTGAAAATAATGACCGAACAGCAATTCATGGATTTTATGCATAAGCAAGGAAAAATAGGGGGCCAGCATAAATTCCCTCGAGTACTAAAAGGCAAGATGCTGAAAGATTGGCAAATGTACCTACAACAATATTGCAGTGCAGATACTGTAATAAATTAGAAATGCTATGCGGGTAATACTATTGTTAGTAGGATTGATAAATTTAACTTGGATTACTGAAGCATGCGCACAAAAAAGCCCTCTCAGTTTTAAAATATTGTTTAACACCACAAAAGGCAATTATATAGTAGAAGCGTATAGAAATTGGTCGCCTTTGGCAGTAGATAGATTGTATGCATTGGTGCAAAGTGGCTACTATCAAAATAATTATATTTTTAGGGTAGAGAAAGATTATGTAATACAATTTGGAATAACAGACAATGTGAAAACCAATTTTTACTGGGATAAAAAAAGTTTACCCGATGAGCCTGTAATGCAAAAACATAAAAAGGGCATAGTAGCATTTGCACGAAGTGGAAAGAATTCCCGATCAGCCCAGCTATTTGTTGATATGGTTGACAATCCAAAGCTGGACACAACCATGCGTGAGCAGGTACACGGGTACCCACCTATTGGCAAGGTAATTAAAGGATTTGATGTATTGATGAAATTGAATGGTAAGTATAAAAAACAAATACTACCATTGCAAGATTCGGTGTATTTGCATGGAAATAAGTACTTAGATATAAATTATCCTGGACTAGATAAAATTATCCGTGCAATAATTATCCGTTGAAATAATATTTATCTTCTATTTTTATTAAACTAATTAAACCGAATACAGCATATGGTGGCACCTTTATTAAAAGGGTTGGTTCTCGGATTCATACTGAGTATTTCGGTCGGCCCCGTTATTTTTGCCATCATCAAGCAAAGCATTAACAATGGCCATAAAGCTGGATATACATTCGTAGCAGGTGTTTCGGCTAGTGATATTACATTGGTATTGATTTGTAATTATTTTACTTCTTTTTTTACGACTGCACTTAATCACAGTTCGGTAATAGCCATCAGCGGTAGTATATTTTTAATAGTGGCAGGTTTTTACACTTTATTCTTTAAGAAAGTAGCCGTGGGGGACGACAATAAGCTGGAAGAAAAAAAATTCACTAAAAGAGAATTTGTTGGAATATTTTTATCGGGCTATTTTATGAATACGCTTAATCCGAGTGTATTTATTTTTTGGTTTGCGTGGACAGCAGCTATCATTGGTGATGCTGCAACTACTCCCAATCCCGCTAACTATAAACTCATTGTTTTTATAACTTGTTTGGTATTTGTACTCTTGAGTGATTTGGTTAAGGTGATACTGGCGGGTAAACTTCGATCGAAGCTGACAGCAGGAAATTTGAAATTTATTAATAAGTTGTCGGGACTCATTCTAATAGGTTTTGGCGTAGCACTGATATGGGGTGTATTGAATTTTGGTGATCAGTTGAAATAAAAAAAATACTGTGGTAAAAAAGTGGTGGAGTAAATTTAAAAAGCTGGTGCTGGTACTTTTTTTAAGTTCACTCTTATATTTAATTATATGCAAATGGGTGATGCCACCAATTACTATAACACAGTTGGCCAATGCATTTGGATATGGACTTAAGCGCGATTATATCAGTTGGAATGAAATGAATCAATCAATAAAACTGGCAGCAATAGCCAGTGAGGATCAGGCATTTCCAGATCATGGCGGATTTGATTGGGATGCCATTGAAAAAAGTTTAAGGCCCAAAAAGAGAGGGAAGAAAACAAAGATACCGTTGGGAGGAGGAGCCAGTACCATTACGCAGCAGACAGCAAAAAATGTATTTCTGTGGCAGGGCGGAACGATGAGCAAATACATTCGAAAAATCCCAGAAATGTATTTCACTAAAATGATAGAATGGGTTTGGGGAAAACAACGAATACTAGAAGTATATTTAAATGTGATAGAGATGGGGCCTGGTATTTTTGGTGTTCAAGCCGCTGCAAAACACTATTTTAATAAAGATGCACGAGCCCTCACCAGATCAGAAGCGGCAATGATAATAGCTTGTTTGCCCAATCCAAAAAAATTCACGGTAAAACCAATGAGTAGAAGGGTTAGTTGGCGATATCCGCAAATACTTAAGCAGATGAACAATATAGAAAGCGATGAAGACGTAAGGGTATTGATACCTTAGTTGGTTATATTAATTATTTGGGGGCAACAGTAAGTGCCTGCAACTTAGCAATCATCGTTCTTATCTCTTTGATGCTATAAAAACGATAAATCTCTGGGTCTTTGCCATCAACCCGCTCTGCGGAACGCATCTGGTGATACGGTGCTACTACGAATGCATCTTTATTTGAAGTGATAAAACTGGCCTGGTTGGGCAGGATAAAATAATTGCGGTTTTCTTTGGTTATATTTTTACCCGATGATAACAATTGTAGTGAATCAATTTTTTGTTTAAGGTATGCTTGCGACATCATATTTTTTTCTGTGCCAGCAGCACTGTATTGTTGGTAAGAACCAATGATGGTATCGTTTTTTACATTAATGATGTAAAGACCGTTTTCCTGTAGACTAACAGTAGCATCACCAGCCGGGGTACTAAGCTTAAAGCTGATTGTTTTTTGGTTAATATTCAGGGTTTTTTCTTCATGTCCACTTTCATCTTCTGATTTAATGGTACCTGCATTTAAATCAATAGTTGCCGCGCCCTTACTCATTACTACAATGGTTTTATTGTTGGTAGTGCAGGACACTAAAAAAAGAACGAAGCAAAAAATAAACGAAGTTGATTTCATGTATTGATTTTATTGGGGTTTAATAAAAAGTCCCGCCACTAAATATAGTAGGGCGGGACTAAAGTACATTTTTTTATCTATTTATTTTGCGGCAGAAAAACGTTCCGCTATTTTAGACCAGTTTACAACATTCCAAAATGCAGCTAAATAATCTGCTCTGCGGTTCTGGTATTTTAAATAATAAGCGTGTTCCCAAACATCGGCACCAAGTATGGGCGAACCTTTTACATCGGCAATATCCATCAATGGATTGTCTTGATTGGGGGTAGAAGATACTTCTAATTTACCATCTTTCACAATCAGCCAAGCCCATCCACTTCCAAAACGGGTCATTCCTGCAGCAGCAAATTTCTCTTTGAATGCATCAAATGAACCGAATGCACTGTTGATGGCATCGGCCAAATTGCCAGATGGAATACCGCCAGCATTGGGTGCAAGGCTTTCCCAGAAAAAACCATGGTTCCAGTGACCGCCGCCATTGTTGCGAACTGCTGCACTGATACTGCCAGCAACTTTTACCAACTCTGCTAATGATTTTCCCTCGTTGGGGGTACCAGCCACAGCCTTATTCAGGTTGTCTACATAAGCTTGGTGGTGTTTACCATGGTGAATTTGCATGGTAATTGTATCAATATGCGGTTCCAATGCGTCGTGTGCATAGGGTAAAGGGGCAAGTGTAAATGACATGATTTAGGAATTTTGAATGATGAATAATAATTTTTTTGAGTGTATATTTTAATTGAGTACAGATCCCAATTGTAACCATCAATATGATCTGTCAACTATTGTAAAATTAAGGCTGTTAGGTGGAAGTTGGTGTTAAGAGAATGAATTCTTTCTTTGAGATAGCTGGGGCTACCTTCTTTCTCTAAAAAAGGATTTCATTAAAAAGGCACAATCGGCTTCCAGTACTCCATGTACCAATTCTGTTTTTGGGTGAAAAGGCCATTTTTCTTGGGTAATATGCCGATAACCATTTTTTTCATCAGCTGCACCGTAAACAATACAACCTATTTTGCCCCAGTACAAAGCACCACAGCACATAAGGCAGGGCTCAACTGTAACGTAAAGCGTTGCAGTGGGTAAATATTTGGTACCCAATAAACTATAAGCAGAGGTGAGTGCTAATATTTCTGCGTGTGCGGTGGAATCATTCAACAGTTCGACTTGATTGTGACCGCGAGAAATAATTTTACCATCCATTACCACAACAGCTCCTACAGGAACTTCATCTGCATCATAAGCAGCTTGCGCTTCTTTTAATGCCATTTGCATAAAGTGAGTATGATCTAAATGCTGCATTATAATTCTTTAATCATGATGTTGCGAAACCATACATCATCACCATGATCTTGCAATGCAATATGACCTTTAAATTTTTTTGCAAAAGCTGGCATGTCTTTGAATTTACTACCAGCAATTAATAAATCCCATTGCTGATTTCCGTAAGTAGTATTTACGGTAGTTATGCCATTAAGGATGAATTGAAGTTTCCCTTTGTTTATAATGATTTCAGCTTTATTCCACTCACCAACGGGCTTAACAGCACCTTCGGTTCCAGCAATAAGATCGTATAGATTTCCTGCACGGTGCTTGTTAATTTTTCCATCATAATGGCCATCATTATCCAGCACCTGCATTTCAGGGCCAGTAAGCCATACGGTGGACTGGTTAATGGGATCGTTCTGTACCCAAAAGAAAATACCACTATTGCCATTGGGGGCAATTTTCCAATCTAATTTTAAATGAAAATTTTCGTAAGTATTTTCGCTAATAATATCGCCACCATAGGCATTTTGTGATTGTTTGCTCTTGGCATCAAGGTATAAAGCACCATCTACAACTTTCCAAGCCTCACCTGCATAGGCTTTACCATAAGATTTCCAGCCACGGGTGGTGGTACCATCAAAGAGACTAACCCATTTTTGTTTTGCTGGTTTTTCGGGACTGACTCCAAAAAACATACTTAATGCGATAGCAGCAGATAATAATATTTGCATGATGATTTATTTTTTAAGGAGCATAATATATTTAACCATTTGTTTGGCATCGGCTTCACTTATTTGCGGATGGGGAGTCATTGGAATTTCACCCCAAACACCTTTGCCACCTTTTATGATTTTGCCAGCAAGCATGGCAATATTTTCTTCAGTAGCCTCGTATTTGGCTGCAACATCTTTATAAGATGGCCCAATTAATTTATCACTTATTTTATGGCAAGTGAGGCAGTCCGATTTACCCACCAGTGCTAGTCCCTTTACATAATCTGGATTACTGCTTAAATCGTTGGCAGGAGCAGTAGTAGCTGCATTAGCAGGGGTTTCTTTTTTTTCATTTTCACTACCACAGGCAGCAATAAGTGCCGTTACAGCAAACAGTACAAATATTTTTTTCACAGTATTAATTTTAGCATTTTAAGTTAGTATATATCAACAAAGAATTGCAATTTATGGTTTTAATATGGAGTAAAACTGAAACAATAAATTGGGAAGGGATTTTCAGGTGGAATGCCTGATTTTTAAATTCCCAATAAATTCCTGTTAAACGCTTCATCACTTCCTATACCAGCAAAATCATCAAAAGTTTTATCGGTAACGCGAATGATATTGTTTTTAATAAAAGGAGCACCTTCTGCTGCACCTAATTCAGGATGTTTCAAAGCACATTCCCATTCCATCACAGCCCAGCCCGTATAATTATAGTGGGCAAATTTGCTGAAGATTGCTTTAAAATCAACTTGACCGTCGCCCAATGAACGGAATCTACCCGCTCTGTCTGCCCAACTCTGGTAGCCTCCGTATACGCCTTGTTTTCCGGTGGGATTGAATTCAGCATCTTTTACATGGAACATTTTTATGCGTTCATGGTAGAAATCGATATACGCTTTATAATCGAGGCATTGTAATACAAAATGGGAAGGATCGTATAATATGCAAGCTCTTTTATGGTTACCTACTTTCTCTAAAAACATTTCATAAGTAACACCATCGTGTAAGTCTTCACCAGGGTGAACTTCATAGCATAGATCAACTCCATTTTCATCAAATACATTTAAAATGGGGAGCCATCTTTTGCCGAGTTCTGTAAAAGCAGTTTCAACCAAACCAGCAGGGCGTTGTGGCCAAGGATAAACAGTTTGCCAAAGCAAAGCACCACTGAAAGTGCCGTGGGCATTGAGTCCTAAATGCTGCGAAGCTTTTGCTGCGTACTTCAATTGCTGAATGGCCCATTCGGTTCTTGCTTTGGGATTACCTCTAACTGCTTCTGGTGCAAACCCATCAAAGAGTGCATCATAGGCGGGGTTAACTGCAACCAGTTGGCCTTGTAAATGGCTAGATAATTCAGTTATTTCAAGACCGGCAGCTTGAACGATGCCCTTGATTTCGTCGGCATAAGTCTTGCTTTCAGCAGCTTTTTGCAAATCAATACAACGTGCATCCCAAGAGGGAATCTGCACACCTGTAAAGCCTAGCGAAGCCACCCATTTACAAATAGATTCCAGTGTATTAAACGGAGCGGTATCGCCCATGAATTGTGCCAGAAAAATTCCAGGCCCTTTTATTGTAGTCATAATATTAAATCGTGTAATGAGTCCATTTAAGTTCTGAAGCAGCAGAAGCTACTACATTGTCAATAAAAGCCATGCCACGAATACCATCTTCTACGCCAGGAAAATCGAGTGCTTCCTTAGAAGGAGTGGTTCCATCAATCTTAGCTTGAATGGTGGTGGCAAAATTTTTATAAATATTGGCAAAAGCTTCTAAATAACCTTCTGGGTGACCACCGGGTGTGCGGCAGCTATTGGTAGCGAAGCTAGATAAGCGATCGGTATAGTTTGATCCTGCGCGATAGATTTGAGTGGGTTGATCGAGCCATTTTAAGATCAGGGTATTGGGTTCCATCTGAGCCCATTCTAGTCCACCCTTTTCACCATAAACCCGTATTTTCAGGGCATTCTCTTCGCCTGCAGCCACTTGCGAGGCCATTAATACGCCAGCAGCGCCATTGTCAAAATGTAACAACACAGAGCCATCATCATCCAAAGCTCTTCCAGTAACTAAAATATTAAGATCGGCACAAAGTTTTGAAATTTTAGCGCCAGTAATATATTCGGCTAGGTGAGCAGCATGGGTACCGATATCGCCCATGGATCCACTTTTACCAGATTTTTTCGGATCTGTTCTCCAAGCGGCTTGTGCATTGCCTTCGCGTTCACTGAGTTTACTGAGCCAGCCTTGGGGATATTCAACCCAAACTTTTCTAATCTTACCCAATGCACCTTCGGCAACCATAGCTTTGGCTTGCTTAACCATGGGGTAACCAGAATAAGTATGTGTTAGGCAAAGGGTGAGACCTGTTGCTTCAACTTTAGCTTTTAATTGTTTGGCTTCATCGAGGGTAAAAGTGATGGGTTTTTCTACCACCACATGAAATCCATTATCTAGTGCCATCATTGCAGGTGCAAAATGCGCAAAGTTGGGTGTAACAATAGTTAGAAAGTCCATACGCATATCAGCTGGCAGTGCAGCTTCTTTGGTAATCATCTCTTCATAGGTCAAGTAAATGCGCTCTTTTGGTAAAAAAAGCATTTCGCCAGATTCTTGCGCAATAGTGGGATTGATGCTGAGTGCACCACAAACCAATTCAATTTGGCCATCCATAAAGGCGGCTAATCTATGAATAGCACCAATGAAAGCATCTTTGCCTCCGCCTACCATACCCATTCTTAATTTTCTTGACATAGGATTTTTATTAAAATGTAAAATCTTGAAGTGAGGGCTAAAAATAAAAAAAATCTGTCATTATTTTGCCCTTTATCAAAAACTATTTGAAATGATCAGGAACAAATATTATATTTAGCTTTTAATTGCCATATGAAGTTGAAAGATAATAGAAGAAATGCTATTAAAAATATCCTTGCAGGATCGGCTGTTGTAGCGGCAGCCCCGTTTGTTCCTACTATTGCATCCTGTAGTATTGCACCAAAAATTATGAAAGGAAATATTCATCACACGGTATGTCGTTGGTGTTTTGGCGATCTTACTATTGAGCAACTTTGTGTTGAAGCCAAGAAAATTGGCATAGTTGGAATTGATCTGGTGGGTCCAAGTGACTGGCCAATTTTAAAAAAACATGGGTTAATATCTAGCATGTGTAATGGCGCAGAAATCGGGCTAGATAAGGGCTGGAGCCATCCTGAGCACCATGCTGTTTTGATAAAAAATTATACAGAATATATTTCATTGGTAGCCGCTGCTGGGTTTACTAATCTGATTTGTTTCAGTGGGAATAGGAATGGTATGAGTGATGAAACAGGATTGAACAATGCGGCTATGGGATTGAAAAAAATTATGCCTTTGGCAGAGAAGATGGGTATAACGATTGTGATGGAATTGCTCAACAGCAAAGTAGATCACAAAGATTATTTATGCGATAAAACAGCGTGGGGAGTAGAACTTTGTAAGCGAATCGGTTCTCCAAATTTTAAATTGTTGTATGATATATACCATATGCAGATAGATGAAGGTGATGTGATTAGCACCCTTACCAGCAATGCAGCTTATATAGCGCATTACCATACGGCAGGTGTTCCGGGTAGGCATGAAATTGATGAAACCCAAGAGCTGTATTATCCTGCCATCATGAAAGCCATACTGGCAACAGGTTTTAAAGGATTCGTAGCACAGGAATTTATTCCAACAGCAAAAGATAAAATTGCTTCTCTAAAAAAAGCAGTCGAAATATGTGATGTATAGTGGTCTCCAAATAAAAAACTTAAATAACAACGATTAAACTACCTGTATGGCAGAACAAAATTTTGATGCAATTGTGATCGGCTCTGGCATTAGCGGAGGCTGGGCTGCAAAAGAGTTAACAGAGAAGGGCTTAAAAGTATTGATGCTTGAAAGAGGGCGCAATATAGAGCATATAAAAGATTATGTGAATGCCAATAAAGAGGCATGGGATTATCCCCACCATGGCAGAAAAACGCAAGAAATGGTTGCGGAAAATCCGGTGTTGAACAGAGAGTATCCGTTGAATGAAGAAACTTATGGAATGTGGGCCAACGACAAAGAAAGTCCTTATACAGAAGTCAAACGTTTTGATTGGTTTAGGGGATATCATGTAGGAGGTCGCTCTTTAATGTGGGGCAGGCAGAGTTATCGTTGGAGTGATTTAGATTTTGAGGCAAATGCAAAAGAAGGAATAGCAGTAGATTGGCCAGTACGTTATAACGAAATTGCACCTTGGTACGATTATGTAGAAAAATTTGCGGGTATTAGTGGTAATAGAGATGGAATAGGTGTATTGCCAGATGGTCAATTTTTACCACCAATGGAGATGACCTGTGTAGAGAAAGATGTGGCTAAAAGATTGAAGGAATATTATAAAGGACAAAGGGCAATGATTATTGGACGAGTTGCCAATATTACACAAGATCATGAAGGAAGAACCAGTTGTCAGTTTAGAAATAAGTGTTGGCTTGGTTGTCCATTTGGCGGCTATTTTAGCACCCAAAGTTCTACGTTGCCTGCGGCCATGAAAACTGGTAATTTAACCCTCCGTCCTTGGAGTATAGTAACCAAAATACTATATGACAAAGACAAGAAAAAAGCTACAGGGGTAGAAATAGTTGATGCTGAAACCAACAAGACTTACACATTTAATGCTAAAATAATTTTCCTCAACGCATCCTCACTCAATTCAACATGGGTAATGATGAATTCAGCAACCGATGTTTGGGAAGGTGGTTTAGGAAGCAGTAGTGGTGAGTTAGGACATAATATTATGGATCATCATTTGGGAGTTGGTGCAGGTGGAAGAGTAGAGGGTTATGAGGACAAATACTATTTTGGTAGAAGAGCCAATGGTATTTATATTCCACGCTACCGAAATGTAGGCACTGATAAACGCGATTATCTGCGAGGATTTGGTTATCAAGGAGGCGGAAGTAGATCGGGTTGGGGAAGAGATGTTGCAGAAGTTAGTATTGGTGGTGAATTTAAAGATGCACTATCAGAGCCAGGCGGATGGGGTATGGGTATGATGGGCTTTGGGGAAGTGTTACCCAACCACAAAAATTTTGCAACACTGGATAAAACAGTGAAGGATAAGTGGGGATTGAATGTATTAAAAATTGACGCAGAGCTCCAAGACAATGAAATAAAAATGCGCAAGGATATGCAGCAAGATGCAATAGAAATGTTGACCAATGCTGGCGTAAAAGATGTAAGAGGATATGAAGGCAATGGAATATTGGGAAGAGGCATACATGAAATGGGAACGGCACGAATGGGCGCGGATCCTAAAACATCGGTTTTAAACAAACACAACCAAGTTTGGGATGCACCCAATGTATTTGTAACCGATGGTTCATTCATGACATCTGCTGCTTGTGTAAATCCATCTTTAACCTATATGGCTTTTACGGCAAGAGCGGTTGACTATGCGGTATCTGAATTAAAAAAACAAAATCTTTAATACTAGCAAAATGAATAGAAGAGAAGCATTATCCAGTGTAGCACTTTTATTGGGTGGAACCATTTTAGGTTCACAAGCTTTTTTATCAGGATGTAAAACTGCAACCAGTGATGCCATTGCATTTACGCCCGATGATATTGCTTTTTTGAATGAAGTGGCCGAAACCATTCTTCCCAAAACAGATACACCTGGTGCCAAAGAAGCTAAAGTAGGCGAGTTTATGGCAGTAATTGTAAAAGACTGTTATGAACCCAAAGAAGCTAAAGTATTTATGGAAGGAATGGTAGCATTGCAACAAAAAGATGCAAAAGCTAAAATAGGTAAATCGTTTATGGAAGCCAGTGCCGAAGAACGCCATAAATTGTTGGTAGGATTAGATGCAGAGCAGAAAGCTTTTCAGGAAAAGAAAAAACCAGAAGAAATGTCGCATTATTTCCGAATGATGAAAGAGTTAACATTATGGGGTTTCTTTACTTCGGAAGTGGGTGCCACAAAAGTGCTGCGTTATGTTGCAGTGCCAGGTAGATACGAAGGATGTATCGATTATAAAAAAGGCGACAAAGCCTGGGCTACCTAGGGATAGCAGTGTTGCAGGTATTTTAATATTCATAAACCATTTGGATAAAAAATTATGACCAATAATAGACGTGACTTTATTAAGACAGTGGGTTTAGCATCTGCTGCGCTTACCCTGCCATTTGTAGGTAAAACCAATTTGTTAGAGGGATTTGGTGCGGGTAAAAAACTAGATTCATTTGGGTTACAGTTGTGGACTGTAAAAGAGGATATGGAAGCAAATGCTAAGGGAACGCTTGCAAAACTTGCAAAGTACGGGTATAAACAAATTGAAAGTTTTGAAGGCAAGCAAGGCATGTATTGGGGAATGAAAAATACAGAATTTAAAAAGTATATGGATGATTTGGGAATGAAAATCGTTTCCTCACATGCTAATTATAAAGATGATTTTGAACGCAAGGCTGCCGAAGCTGCTGAAATAGGTATAAAGTACTTGGTATGTTCATATGTTGGGCCACAAAAATCAATCGAAGATTTTAAAAAGATCAGCGATGAATTCAATACCAGCGGAGCCATCTGTAAAAAGAATGGTATTCGGTTTGCGTATCATAACCACGATTATTCATTCAAGTCATTAGACGGATTGGCGCCACAATCTGTAATGATGGAAGGTACAGATGCATCACTGGTAGATTTTGAAATGGATATTTATTGGGTGGTAACTGCCAATGAGGATCCCATTAAATGGCTGAAAAAATATCCGCAGCGTTTTAGACTTTGTCACGTAAAAGACCAAGGAAAAACTGCTACAGGTTTTGCCAGTTGTGAAATTGGAAAAGGCACTATAGATTTCTCTGCAATATTGAAAGAAGGTAAGCAACAGGGATTAAAATATTTTATAGTAGAGCAGGAAGAATTTGCGGGTAGTACGCCATTAAAAAGTGCCGCTTTAAATGCTGCTTATATGAAAAAATTTACCATCTAAAATAGTCGGTAATCTTTTTTTATAAATTGGTTGGCATCATCAAAGTTGGTAACCCTCATAGCTGATTGATCCCAATTTAAACGAATAGACAGGTCTGGAAATATTTTGTTTCCAGACCTATTTTTTTGCTGCAAATCGTAGCTGCGAATGGCCATATTACCCAAGTGAATACATTCATTAAGGGTAGCAGAATTTTCAAAATTATATTTAAGGGCTTTGGATTGTGGGGAATGGAAGCCAGCAATAGCCGCTTCAACCCAGAGCTTGTGCTGCGTATTATCCATAATCGATTCTAAATTTTCTATTGAGTCATCAGAAAATTCCATAGATTTTAAAGCGGGTAATAATTGCGGAGCATCGCCATAGGCGCCGCAAACCATTTTACCTTTTGTACCAATAAAATGAATACCGTTGCTAGACTGAAAGCCACCATCCATCCAATGTAAAACAATATTGGGCATACCTGCTTTCCCTTCAAAAGTAAAAACAAGGTGAGTAGCTAAGGGGCTGCTATCGGGATAGCCAATTGGCGTAAAAGGTTGGTGATAGCGGGCAACTGCCATGCATTCAACATATAATGGCAGGCCTAGATTAAGAAGGGCAAATACAGGCCCCAAAATGGCCTGAGCCATATCACCAAGAACACCATTACCATAATGCCACCAAGCCCGCCAATTGGTGGGTAGGAGTCCATTTATATAGTCTTTAGCGGGCGCAACACCCTGCCAAAGGTTCCAATCAAGTTGGGAAGGAGTACTGCTGGTATTTTTAGGCCAGCCAATGCCTTGGCATGCCAGGGAGCGATTGGTAGAACAGTAAATGGTATGAATATCACCAATGAGGTTGGCCTGCTGCCAATGCATTAATTTATGAATACCGTTGCTATTGTGTGTATTATTTATTTGGGTAACCACTTTGTAATGGAGGGCGGCATTGCGAAGCATGCGTCCTTCTTGAAGCGTATGCGATAAGGGTTGTTGAATAAAAATATGTTTATTGAGTTGCATAGCAGCCATACATTGGGGGGCATGCATATGGTTGGGAGAAGAAATCATCACCGCATCAAAATGGGTAGTATTGTGCTGAAGCATTAGCCGATAATCTTTATAGAATTTGGCTTTAGTAAAACGGGCGCGACTATTCTCGGCCTGCCTATCATCTACATCACATAGAAAAGCAATTTCAGTTTTGCCAGTATTAAATAAATGAATGAGTTCAGTTTCGGCAAAGCCGCCGATACCGATGGCAGCAACCAGCAGTTTATCGCTGGGTGCAGTAAAACCCCTGCCAAATACATGACGGGGAAGGATGTAAAAACCAGCGGCAGCAAAACCAGCTTTATGAAGATTGGATTACCTTTAAAATACAACAGTAACCCCTGCCTTGTTAACTGGCTAATACAATTGGCCACAAACTGTTGTGATGAAAACTGTAAAATTAAAAGCCCTTCAACACAGAGGGAGTTTATGTATTGGTATTTATTATGAAACCAATCATTTATTGAATACGTTATTGGTAAAAGAGTTAAAAGCGAAATGGAGTAATACCAATAGATGCTGGTATATAGTTTATGGTGAAGCAACCTATTCTAAACTATTATTCTTGTTGAAGAAAAATGGAAATCTAGTAACTGAGCTAGTGCCGGTAGCATTAAACAATGTAAGTGAAATTATACCAATTGAACAAAAAATATTTTCTGTTTCAAATAAGAGCGAACAAAAATCTGTCTTGTCCTAAAATAGGTTGACACCAAATCAAGGGATAAGTCAACGAAAATCAGGACTAAAATGCAACAACAAAAAGGCTTTACCATAAGCCAA
>RDZY01000035.1 GCA_004294135.1 Sphingobacteriia bacterium | reverse complement strand
GCAGGTGCTGCCTTACTGATGGTAATATCTGCTTTGCGACTCACCAATGTAACAATGGTATCCGAACTCACTATGGGTGAACCTCCTCCACTGGCCAATGCAAAATTGCTAAAGTTAGCAGCCGTCAACCCACTATTAACCACACCTGTTACGGCTATATTTATTTCGTTGCCAGCACCCGCATTCAGGTTTGCTCCAACACTTATGGCATTGCCTACACCAGCAGCTCCGCTGTTGATTACAGCGCCACCCGTGGCAGTAGCAACCCAACTCGCATTGGTAATATTAGCAGTTACCGCATCGGTAATGGTAATACCATTTGCATTGCTTGGTCCTATATTGGTTACTTTAATATTGTAGTTAATGCTTTCACCAGCGGCAATAACAGTTGGTCCCGATTTTGAAACAATCAGTCCCGGTTGTGCCGTAACCACCGTTGCTACTACTGGCGTAGTGATAACAGCTGTACCGTTTGTGGCAGTCGCGGTATTGTTAATAGTTCCCACAAATCCAGGATTCACGGTACCCGTAATAGTATAACGAATAGCATTGTTAATACCTGCGGGTAGGTTTACAGTGGAGCTCATTGCATTACCCGTTCCAGTAGATCCGGCAGTAACAACTGCATTACCCAATGTAGTGGCTGTCCAACTCACATTGCTTATATTATTACTAATGGCGTCTGCAATCACCACTGCATTAACATCACTAGGACCCGCATTATTTACAAATAGCGTGTAAATAATTCTATTACCAGCCGCAAGTGTTGCCGCACCTGTTTTAATTATTTGAATATTGGTTACTTGAGTAAGATTGGTCGCTACAGTTGAACTGGCTGGCGTTAAATCGGTTTGTCCCGATCCTGCAACCACGGTAGCGGTATTGCTTACCGTACCAGTGGCAGAAGAAGCCACCGTACCATTCACGGTAATTATTATTTTATTGGCATTACCAGATGGAATATTTACTGGTGCATTAATGGTATTACCTGTTCCATTTGCTGCTACACCTGTTGCCAGTGTTGCTGCGCCCTGTGTTGCAATAGACCAAGTAGTATTGGTAATAGTAGCTGGCACCAAATCATTGATAGTGGCATTCACTGCATCGGCGGGACCATTATTGCCCACTATAATATTGTATTGAATGGCATTGCCAGCAGGGAGACTATTGGGTGCTGTTTTGCTGATGGTTAATTCTACTGTATTGTCAACCGTAGTATTTACGGTTGAGGTCTTGGTAATATTGTTAAAGCTGGCCATTGCTTTATTGGTAACAATATTGGGTGCATTGTTGGCCAGTGTTCCGGTAACAAAAACAGAAATACTACCCGCGCCATTTATGGTTCCTTGAAGATTGGCGGTAATATCAATAATGGATTGATTTTGTGCGGTATTGGGCGTAAAGCTGGTTCCAATTCCGCCCGTATTTTTGACTACCGTCCAGCTTATATTGGTTAAAGAAGCGGGCACGGTATCTAAAAATAGTACCCCATTTGCATCGGAGAGTCCGCTATTGGCAATATCAATTCTATACTGAATAATATCTTTTACCCTAGCGCGAGCAGGCCCAATTTTTGCAACTGTAATATTGGCTTGGTTGGTCACGTTGGTGGTAACGGTACTGATATTATTTCTGAGTGATGGATCAATTAAATCTCCTGGCGCAGTTATTCTTGCACGGTTGGTATAAGTACCTGGCGCAGTTAAAATACCATTCACCTGAATTTTTACGGTGTCGTTAATGGCTGCACCAATATTCCCCGTAAGGGTTAAAATATTACCCGTTAAATTACTGGTGAGTATGGTGGCATTGTTCACCACCGCACTGGTAAAACTTATATTACTAATATTGGCTGGGATGGTATCGGTTACCACAAAATCATTTGCTACAGCAGGTCCCCTATTCACCACTATAATATTATAACTAATGGTTTGATTTACTGCCCTAGAGCCGGGGCCTGTTTTTACCACCCGAATATCTGCTCTATTCACCAATGCGGTTCTTACCGTATCTGTGGCCGGTGTTGGATCGGTTGTACCAGTTGCTGGTATTGCATTGGCAATATTTACCAGCGAGCTGGCTGTAGCGTTTGCTTTTACCGTTCCCAACACCGTGATATCAATTTTATCGGTTGTTATGGTGTTGTTTGAGATATCAGCGGTTACACTAATATTATTACCTGTTCCTGTTGCGCCCGTTAATATGGTTGCACTGCCAGAGGCAACTGCCGTCCAGCTTACATTGGTAATATCAGCTGGCACTATATCAGTAATACTCGCATTAGATGCCAATGAAGGTCCTTGGTTTCTAACGGTGATGGTATAACGTATGGCACTACCCGCAGAAATGGTTTGTGGTCCAAATTTGGTGACGGTTAAATCAGCCGTTTTATTTACGGTAGTTATATAAGGATTGCTGTTGATGGTGGGTGATCCACCTCCGCTTACTGTGGCCGTATTGCTAATGGTTCCGCTATAAGATGAGTCCACCATTCCAGTAATAATTACATCAATTTTACTGATGGCTCTTGCGGTAATATTTCCAGTAACGCTAATTGTATTGCCTATTCCTGTAGCTCCAGTCAACACTGCTGTTCCAGCTCCATCTACTACCGTTCTCCAACTTACATTTTTAATATTGCTATTTACTATATCAGTGATGGTAATACCACTGGCATTAGAAGGGCCGCTGTTGGTAAGGGTTATGGTATAACTGATTTTTTGCCCCGCAGAAATCTGTGCTGGCCCCCCTTTTACAATTTTCAATCCAGGTGTTATATTCACTGCAGTTGCTACAATATTAGAAGCTGCAATGGGTTGGCCGGGAGCTTGTGCATAAGCTGTATTATTCAACACCCCACTAAATGATGCTGGTACAATTCCGCTGATGGTAATTATTACTGCATTGGCATTGCCAGCAGGTATGTCTAAATTTCTTCCTACAATCCTATTCCCACCATCATTGCCAGCACTGCCAATAATGGCGGCACCTAGTGTTTGTGTGGTTACTGTTATATTGGTAAGCACAGATGCTAGGGTATCTCTCACTACCACATCGTATGCATTACTTGGGCCATTGTTTACCACCCTAAGCGTATAGCTGATTTGCTCACCCGCACTAAGGGATGCTGGAGCGCCTTTGGTGATGGAAATATTGGGACTATTTGTTACCGTTGTAGTAGTTCTATTACTATTCACTGGTTCGCCTCCAGGTATGCGGATATTGGTAATATTATTGATGTTTCCTGTGGCAGCCGGATTTACTATTCCATTCACCGTAAGCACAATGGTATTAGCAGTACCTGTAGGAATATTAGCGGTTAATGCTACAATATTTCCGCTACCTGTTGCTGCGCCTACTATGCTGGCCGTACCAGTAGTAACGGCAGTCCAGGTTAAATTGGCAATGGTATTGGTGATGGTATCTGCCAACAAAGCCCCAAATGCATCGGAGGAGCCCGCATTTCCTGCAACTATGGTAAACGAAATGGGCGCACCTGCCGCTACGGTTGTTGGTGCCGATTTGCTAATGGTTAACCTCGGCTGATTCAATACTTTGGTTACTGTTTGACCCGTTACGGCTGTTCCTACTGCTGGTGTTGCTGTTACGGTATTTACAATATCTGCTAGCTGAGCAGATGCTACAAAACCACTTACTACAATTGAAATGCCATTGCCATTACCTGCTGGAATATTTCCATTGAACGCAATTGCATTACCCGTACCTGCTGGCACGCTGGCCGTTGCAAGATTTTTGGTAATCACCGACCAAC
Source organism: Sphingobacteriia bacterium (assembly GCA_004294135.1). Classification (GTDB taxonomy): domain Bacteria; phylum Bacteroidota; class Bacteroidia; order Chitinophagales; family Chitinophagaceae; genus Sediminibacterium. Next base: position 21,518 of record RDZY01000035.1, on the reverse strand, counting down.
TCACATTTTGTATGGCAGCAGGTACATTGTCTGCAATGGCAATATTGGTAGCATCAGAAGGACCAGAATTAATGAGCTCAATAGTATAAGTAATGCCTTGTCCCGCCACCACTGTACTGGATGATGGGCCTGATTTTACAATCTGCAATCCAGTAATGGTCTGCACTTCTGTTACCGTTGTATTAGAAGGAATGGCCACGCTGCCTACAGGCGTTACAGTGGCGGTATTACTGATAGTGCCAGTAGCAGCAGGATTAATAGTACCATCAATGGTGAGTATCAATCGGTTGGCTGCCCCTGCGGGAATGGTTGTATTAAAATTAATGGCATTACCCGTTCCCGATACGGTTGTTACAGTTGCAGAGCCCTGTACCAGATTACTCCACCTAATATTGGTGATATTGGCTGGAACGATATCGTTGATGGCCGCATTTATAAGATCACTCGGACCAGCATTGTCAATCGTTAACTGGTAACGAATTGCACCGCCAGCGGCTGCAACCGCAGGTGCTGTTTTTACAATGCGGAGTGCGTGTATCGGATTTCTAGTATCAGTATCTGTAACCGTATTGGTACCCGGTGTGGTATTGGTTACGCCAGCAGGGAATGTTACGGTTGCCGTATTGGCAATATTGCTATTGGTAAAATTAGAAGGTACTAATAAGGTAACGGTATAGACAATACTTGCACCATTTGGAATATTTACCGATTGTGCAATACCACCTATTCCTGTATTAGCAGGTATTATAGCCCCATTTTGTGTGGTTGCAGTCCAGCTCGCACTGGTAATACCCGCAGGCAGTGGATCAGCAAAATCAGCTCCTATAATATTTGAAGGGCCGTTATTAGTCACGGTAATGGTATATACCAGCGAATTACCTGGCGCAAAACTAGTTGCCCCATTGGTCTTGGTTACTACAATAGAAGCAGCTTTGTTTACATTGGTGATAGTTGTTGCAGAAGCGGGACTAGGATCTGTTGTTCCTGCTGGAGGTGTTGCGGTTACGGTATTGGTGATGGAAGATGCGGAAAAAGCGGGACTCACCGTTCCCACTATTGTGAGCGTGGCTGCGCCAGCAGGAGCCAATTGCAATCCGGTCCAACTATTGGTAGCTGCCGTATAAACACCACCTGATGGTGTGAAACTGGTGGCTGTAAACCCAATGGGTAAATCGTCTTTTACTAAAAAGCTTTCTGAACTTCTAATGGTAGAAGGTCCATTATTGGTTACGGTAATGGTATAGGTAAGCGTGCCACCTGCCACTACTGGTTGTGGAGCAGCCGTTTTGGTGAGCGATAGATCTATTACTCCCGGTGTAATATTCACTGTTACGGTTGCAACGGAACAAAGTGGGCCAGGATCACAAATAGTATATTTAAAAGAGTCCACCCCTGTAAATCCAGGATTGGGTGTATAGGTATAAACACCGTTGGCATTTAATACCACCGATCCATTTACAGGATTAGCAGCAGGTGTGGTTTGAACCGTCAAGGGTTGGCCTTCAATATCACGGTCGTTGCTGCTGAGGTTGCCAGTTACGGGTACGTCTCTTACGGTACTTGCATTGTCGTTCACCGCAATAGGAGGATCATTTACTGGATTTACCGTAATAATTAACCTAGCCGTTGTACAAGCACCAGTAGGATCACAAACCCTATAAAATAAAGTGTCGTTGCCATTAAAATTGGCATTGGGAATATACCTAAATGTTCCGTCGGCATTTACAACCACCGTACCATTGGTAGGAGCTGTAGCCAAAGAAAAACTAAGTGCATCCCCATCAAAATCACTGGTATTAGCTACCAAAGCACCATTTAATGGATTGTCTTCATTTACGGTTGCGGTGGTATTATTGGCCGTAGGGGGACAATTGTTTCTGGTTACAATAACTGAAGCAGTGCAAGCACCGTTAGATAATACAAAGCGATAAGCACCCCTTGTTAATAATCCACTTACAGCACCTGCATTGGTGATGGCTGCATTGGTAGGATTACCCGCAAATGCTGTCCACAGTTCACCAGCACTTGCCGCAGTAAGTGTAGCAGTTGTTGCACAACTGATGGCAATATCAGCACCCGGATTTACAGTGGGTAAATTATTGATGGTGACTGAACTAGCACTTGGCGCACAGCTGCCATTGCTGATGGTCCAGGTAAAAATATATGAGCCAGCAACCATTCCAGTCACGCTTGTACCAGCCGATGCTGGGGAGGTAATACTTGCGGTATTGGGGCCACTGGTCTGTGTCCATACGCCAGTACCCACTACTGCGGTATTGGCGGAGAGGGTTGCACTGGTGGCATTACAAAGATTTTGATTGGCACCTGCAATAGCTGCAGTAGGCAATGCTTGATTGGATAAACTAATATCTGAACTGGTTGAGGTACAGCCTGCATTGCTGATGGTCCACTTTAATATTGCTACGGCACCTACTGGCACCCCGCTGATGGTGGTGCTTGCATTGTTCACATTGGCAATAGTAGCAACACCGCTTATTACAGACCAAACACCCGTAGTACCAGTAATAGCTGTATTGGCGGCGATGGAAAAATTACCATCGTTGCATTTTATTTGATTGGTTCCAGCAATAGAAGTGTTGGGGGCAATTTTATTAATTAAGGTAATATCACTGCTGCTGGCTGCACATATTCCATTGGAGATAGTCCACCTTAACACCACCGTTGCACCAGCCGTAACACCCGTAATAGTGGTGGTAGCAGAAGCAGGGGTAGTAATGGTAGCAGCACCACTTACAATAGTCCATAAACCAGTACCTACCACAGGTGTATTAGCTGCCATAGTAAAACTACTATTGCCACACTGAGTTTGGTTGGTACCAGCGTTAGCCGTGGTTGGATTTGCTTGGTTGCTGACGGTTACGGTAGCAGTAGAAGCCGCGCAACTACCATTGGTAATTGTCCATACCAGTACCGCACTAGTTCCAGCAGGAACACCAGTAACCGTACTGGCAGCGGAAGCAGGCGTTGTAATAGTTGCTGTGCCAGATTGTAAGGTCCACAAGCCTGTGCCTACAGTAGGGGTATTGGCGGCAAGTGTAAATGAACCGCTATTACAGTTTTGTTGATTAGCACCAGCCAACGAAGTGGTTGGTATAGCCAAGTTGGTGAGACTGATATTGGCCGTATTGGGCGTACAAATTCCGTTGCTTACCATCCACTTTAACACAGCAGTAGAACCAGCAGGTACTCCAGTAATAGTGGTGGTAGCAGAAGCAGGTGTTGTAATAGTGGCAGTACCAGAAACCAGTGACCATAAGCCAGTGCCTACTGCCGGCGTGGTTGCTGCCAAAGTAAATGCACCATTATTACACTGGGTTTGATTAGCACCAGCCACGGCAGCACTAGGTGCTGCTGTATTGTTTAAGGTAATAGTAGATTCTGATGCAGGGCAGGTACCATTGCTTATCGTCCATTTTAAAACAGCAGTCCCACCAGCTGGAACACCGCTAACGATGCTAGTAGCAGAAGCTGGCGTGGTAATAGCAGCAGTACCAGAAACCAGTGACCATAAGCCAGTGCCAGCAGTTGGTGTATTGGCAGCCATGGTAAAGCTGGCTGAATTACATAGGGTGGCACTTGCAGCAGCAGCCACACTGGTGCTAGGTGTTGCAAAAACGGTTACGGTATTGTCTTTAATATTATTACAACCTGGTCCTGATGGTGCTGAATTACACTCATTTACGGGATCGGTAGGAGGAGCAGGATCTGGGTTACTGGCATCGGGGTCGGTCACGTCGCTGGGGCGTAAAATTCTAGCAGAGGTAATCAAGTTATTACCAGTAGGCCAAGAAGAAACAGTCCCTTTTATAATATAAGTTATCTGTGCACCATTGTTGAAAGTGGCAAGGGTATCATTGTATATATTACCTGTAAAAGCACCGCCAATACCAGTGGCAGTGCCAGTAGTAAGGGTGGCGGAAATCAGTTGAAGGTTGGTGAGGTTAGCGGGTGTTACAAAACTTATTTTACTCAAGGGAGCGTCATCGGGGCCATTATTTTTGGCTATAAACGTATAGGTAATATCACTGCCAACGCAATTATTGGTGGGAGAGCCAGTAAGGCTAACAATTTCTAAATTGGCTTCTTTGGTAACTAAAGTAGTAACAACTGTGATGGGGGAACTGTATACGAAAGTCCAAGTATCCATTAAACGTTGGTTACCAAAACCTTGGTTGCCACTTGGAATGTCTTGAGATCCATTTTTCCATTTATGACCATTGGTGGCACTGCTAATACCGGGATCTGCCGAAGCATTTAAGGGGTTAGCTGTATTGGCATCGGCACTAACTGGGTTATTGGAAGTATTGAGGAGTTTGGTATCATTCCAAAATACTGTATTAGAAGGCGCGCCTGAACCATTTTCTCTGGTAATAATTAAGCCATTGATATTTTCTTCCGCATCAAATAAGGGAAAATGCACTTCTCCCGCAAATGTAACCACTTCCACACTCAAGGGTGTACCACTGGGCATGATGGCACCCAGTCCATTTTTCCCACTCCAATACCTACTATTTGGGCCTGCAACAGCAGTTCCCGTTAAAACCGTATCAATGGCATCGGTATAAATACCATTGTTGTTTCCATCAATTCTGATCCGATAGCTTCCTCCTTGGTTGGCGGTAAAATTAATAAAGCCACCATTTATGGGAGGCGTTCCACCAAAGCCGTTCTGCCCTTCTAATCCAACTAAACTTACGCCAGTAACAGAGGGGTTTACTGGCGGGGTTAACAACCAAGTATTCACCGCAGCGGTTAAAAAAACAGTGGAGCTGGTTGGCAAATCACTTGCCGGTGTAGAAAAAAATAATTTATGGGTTACATTAGACACATCATCCGCTAAATCAGGATTGTGAACGTCGAACCCAGTGGCAATAAACCCCGCATTCGAACTGCTGTTTTGACTGGTATAAGAGGGTGGGCCACTGGTATAAGGTAATGCACCTGAACCAATTCTCACTCCTTTATTGTTTACAAAAAACTGAAAACCAAAAGGATCCAATCCATTGGTATTTACCGAATAGCGGTATCCGTCCCTTGTTTGTGCATATACCGTACTCCACCAACTACCAGTTCCAAAATTAAAAGCACCCATATTACCCCTGATAACGGTCATATAAGCGCGACCAGGAATGGCTGCCGATGCTGTACCTACTGTAACATCCCATGCGGCAATGGTAGCAGAGCTATTGTCCCAAGCATTCCCTACCAACGCAAAACTTGGGTTTCCAGAGCCATTGGCTATAAACTGAATTTTCCAAATACCAGTAGTCCCCACAGCCACAGTAGCAGGGGTATAACCACCTGCGGTAAAAGTAGAGGGGCCGTTTAATTCTTTGGTTCTGGTATCAATTAACCCTGTTGAGCCGTTTTGTCCAATTGTTGTAACTACACCAGATGGAGAAGTGACTATTATTTTTCCCGTTGTGTTGGTTAATGAATTCGATCCTAGGTATAATATTTCCCCGCTTTTAGCATAAGCATATACAAAAGTTCCATCACTCACATAAGCTCTTCTAGCATCAGCAGGTGATGAGGTAGGAAACAAATTCTTGCTTCCCTCTGCCCATGATATTACGGGCATGCAGAGTGCAATAAAAAAACAAAAACGCAATAGAAGTAAACGCAAAGGGAGCTGGTACATAACTAATTATTGGATGGCTATACAAAACAATTATGAATTTAATCTCATTTTCAATATATTCAACCAATTGTTAAAGAAAACTATCATATTCATGATTTTTACTACACTGAATGGGGTGATATATAAAAAATGTTAAATTATTGCCATAAATCTAGTTACTTACAACCTCATTCTATATTAATGCAGCCAAATACACTCAAAATTACCAGCCAGTTGGTAGATATATTAGCCAAATCTATCTATCCCGCTACCATCACTATTAAAAACGGACTCATTCACGCCATTGAGCGTTGTGCTGAAACTACAGAACTTACTGGGTTTATTTTACCCGGGTTTATTGATAGTCACGTACATATCGAAAGCAGCATGCTGGTACCCAGTGAATTTGCTCGTCTCGCTGTTGTACATGGCACGGTAGGCACGGTAAGTGATCCCCATGAAATTGCCAATGTTTGCGGTATGGAGGGCGTTGAATTTATGATGGAGAACGGAAAAGAAACACCTTTTAAATTCAACTTCGGCGCACCCAGTTGTGTGCCTGCTACCAGCTTTGAGACTGCTGGTGCTGCCCTCCATTCGAATGATATTATTCAGTTACTGGCCAACCCAGAAATTAAATACCTCTCAGAAATGATGAATTTCCCGGGCGTGCTGCAGGAAGATCCTGAAGTGATGAAAAAAATTGCAGCAGCACACCGGGCTGGCAAACCCATAGATGGACACGCCCCTGGCCTCACTGGCGCCGCCGCCAAACAATATATTGAAGCAGGTATTTCTACCGACCACGAATGTTTTACCGCCGAAGAAGCTGTAGGCAAGCTGATTCACGGCATGAAAATCATCATTCGCGAAGGGAGTGCTGCCAAAAACTTTGACGCACTCGTAAACCTTATCGACGATCATCCCAATAGCATTCTTTTCTGCAGCGATGATAAACATCCCGATAGCTTGGTAAATGGGCATATTAACCAACTCTGCGCCAGGGCTGTAGCACATGGCGTGAACCTTTTTAATGTGCTTAAAGCTGCCTGTATCAATCCCATCCTTCATTATAAACTGGCTATTGGCATGCTTCGCGTAGGTGATCCCGCAGATTTTATTCAGGTTGCCAACCTAGTAGATTTTAAAGTAGAACAGACCTATATCAACGGAGTTGCTATGCTACAAAATGGTAAGGCAAGTTTTCCCTCGGTGGCCGTAAATCCCATCAATCGTTTTCACTGTAAAAAAATAACCGCCGCCGATCTCGCCATCCCCTTTCATGAATATCCGGTTGTAGATGAACTTATTCCCGTTATTGCTGCGCTAGAATCACAATTAATTACCCATCAACTAAACCTAAAAGGAAAGCTGGTGAATAACAATTGGGTGTCTGATACTGAGAGCGACTGCCTTAAAATGGTCGTGGTAAATAGGTACCACCCGGCCCCCATTGCCAAATGTTTTGTCAAAAATTTTCAGTTAAAAACAGGAGCCATCGCTTCTACCGTTGCACACGATAGCCACAATATTGTAGCCATCGGAGTAGATGATGCATCATTGGCAGCAGCCATTAATTTGGTCATTGAAGCCCAAGGTGGCGTGAGTTGTGTAGATGGCAAAAATAAAACCTTACTACTTCCACTTCCTGTAGCTGGATTAATGAGTACCGATGATGGTTACCTTGTTGCAGCTCAATACACCGCTATTGATGCACTGGCTAAAGAAATGGGATCCACCCTTTCTGCTCCTTTTATGACGCTTAGCTTTATGGCTTTACTGGTAATTCCTCATTTAAAATTGAGCGATAAAGGCCTTTTCGATGGAGATCGTTTTGCCTTTATCAATCCCGCACACTAAGCGCATCTCGCAATCCATTACCCACCAAATTAAAAGCCAATACCAATACCATAATAGCAATACCAGGTGCCAATGCCAACATGGGATTATGGGTAATAATAAAATTGTAGTTCTCTTTAATCATCAGTCCCCAACTGGGCTGCGGTGGCTGTACGCCCACACCCAAAAAACTAAGCCCCGCTTCCATTACTATGGCCGATGCAAAATTACCAGCAGCTATAACCATAACGGGACCAAAAATATTTGGTAAAATATGCTTCACAATTGTTCTGGTATGCGAGTAACCCAATGCCTTGGTGGCTGCTATATATTCCATTTCGCGAATGCCCATAACTTGACCGCGAACCAATCTCGCAATATTCACCCACATGGTTAACCCTACCGCAATAAATACCTGCCAAAAACCTTTTCCCAATGCCAACGTAATGGCAAATACCAACAACAAAGTGGGTACACTCCAAATCACATTCATAAACCACATAATGGCCTCATCTACCCATCCCCTAAAATAACCAGCTACCGCTCCCAGAAAAATACCAATGCTGAGCGATAATAATACCGCTATCATGCCCACCGCCAAACTCACTCGAACACCAATCATTAATCGGCTCGCAATGTCCCGCCCAAACTTATCCGTACCAGCATAAAAACGAATGGTTCTAACCATCGGTACTCCCAGTTCAGCCAAGGGCATTTCTTGCTTTTCTTCAATACCATCATCAATAAACTTATCAAAATAAATGCGATCACCCTGAATACGATAGTGATTAATCGGTATAAAATCAACCGCGTCTGCTTTGCCTGAAACCAGTTGTCCCAAAAAATTAACGGGCACTGGAACCACTTTCTTTTTTACCTGTAAAAATTGAAGTGTGAAGCCAGGTTTCTTACTCCCAATTTCTGGAATCATGCGGTTGGCATTGGGAGAACCATCGGGCGCAATTAAATAAGCAAATACCGCAAGCAACAAACTCAGTATAATCAGTACCATACCTAAGCACGCCGTTTTGTTGCGTAATAGTTTGGTGAAAAAACTTGGAGCCGTTGAAATCATCATTTACTAAAGTAGTTTATATTAAGCAATCCATCATTGAACGGTTCTATTCTTCCAACGGTATTTACCAAATTTACCCAACCAGCCAGCAATTACTGTATAAAAAATATGCAAGGGTTGCAGCAACGGAAAATACAAAAGCGTTTGCTGTAATCCATAAAATCTAGCCACAGGCAGCATAAATAATAACTCCACCAAGGTTTTAATCCCTATAAAATAAAGTACCCAATACCACAAGCCTTCTGTAAAAAATGCGACCAGAACTCCCAGTAATAATGCTGCATTAAATGAGTACACCAAGGCCAATACCCAAAATATACTTTTCTCTGTATAGCTATCGGCCTTACTGGCCCACCTTATTCGCTGTTGTAAAAAAGCATTCCAATTGGGCATGGGTGCAGTCTCCACAATTACTTTGGGGGAAAACAAATAACCCAAACGAGCTGGGTACTGCTGTTTGATTTTATGCATCAAAAACATATCATCCCCACTTGCCAAATGATCAATGCCTTTAAACTGCCCGACTGCATAAAATGCCTTTTTTTCATACGCAAGATTAGCCCCATTGCACATACTGTGGTAACCAGCAGCAACGGCTGCGGCTGTAATGCCTTGGAGACTGATGAAATCGAGCGATTGAAATATGCCGATTACACTTTTCAGTTGGGTAAACATCACTGGCGCTGCTACCAGCATCGGATTTTTTTCCTGAATATATTGATCTAATAAAAACAGCCAGTCAACTGGCAACAAACAATCCGCATCAGTGGTAACCATCCAGTTGCCCTTGCTCTGCGCTACTGCAATTTCAATGGCTCTTTTTTTATACGCATTAATTACTTTACCATCTAAATGATCCGCTAGGTTAATCAATCGAATAAAAGGATATTTCAAGGAAAATTCAGCTACAATTGCCGCCGTATCATCGGTTGAATAATCGTTTACAACCAATACCTCTGTAAACGCTACTGGGTAATTTTGTTGTAAGATGGTATTTAGGCAAGCACTGATATTCTCCGCCTCATCCCTTGCAGGAATAATAATACTGAAATAAGTAGCCGAGGGCTGTGGCCGAATTGGCTCGTATATTTTCAACCGCCTAAACCAGTAACGGTACACCAAAATCAACCCACAATATGCAGCCGCAAGTATTCCCAATATCACCGTGAATAATCCTACCATGGTAAACAAAGAAAAGATAATTCCAGCCGCTGTTAACCCTTTTTTAAAATTTTCTTGGTGGTATCAAATAAACTGACTTATTTTGATATTAGTTGCATAACTAACTATATGATAAACAACCATTTTAGAAGAGGAGAATTATACAGCGTCATCAACGGCATGGCTTCAACCGCCGTAGCCCGGAGATTGCAGAAAAATTTCCGCAATGCTGGTCTCGATATCACCATCGAACAATGGAGTGTGCTATATCATTTGTGGAAAGAAGATGGATTGAGCCAGCAAGAACTCTGCATTCGTACTTTTCGCGACAAGCCCAGCATTACCCGATTGATTGACAATTTAGAAAAACAATCACTCGTAAAAAGAGTTGCCTCGCCTACCGATAGAAGAATCAATTTGGTTCAACTTACCGATGCGGCATTGGAATTGCAGCATATTACCATCGACTTGGCCAACCAAACCATGGCAGAAGCATTGGTTGGTGTAGAGAAGCATGAAATTGAAATGGTGAAATCAGTTTTCCAAAGAGTGTACGATAACCTTACCATGGGTATCCTCGAAGTTTAATAACCTAATAACTCAATAACCTAATAACCCAATAACAAAACCATGCAAGCCACCAACACCACCACAGCCTTACAAGGCGGCGAATGGATTATCAAAGAGAGCAATCCTTTCGAGACTTTTATTCCCGAAGATTTTAACGAAGAACAAACAATGGTACTGGAAATGTGCGACCAGTTCTTGGACACTGAAATATTACCCATTGTAGACAGAATAGATAAAATGGAACCGGGTTTGATGCCATCCCTCATGGAAAAAGCAGGAGAGCAAGGCTTACTGTCCACTTCATTCCCAGAAGCTTATGGTGGTCTCGGTAAAGACTTTATTACGGCTACTATTGTAAACCAAGGTCTCGGAGGTGGTTACTCTTTTTCCGTTGCAGTAGCTGCTCATACAGGCATTGGCTCCTTACCTATTTTGTATTTTGGAACCGAAGAACAGAAATTAAAATATATACCCAAGCTCGCTAGTGGTGTTTGGAAAGGGGCTTATGGACTAACAGAACCCAATAGCGGCAGTGACGCACTGGGTGCTAAAACATCAGCCAAGCTGAGTGAGGATGGAAAATACTATTTATTGAATGGACAGAAATGCTGGATCACCAATGGTGGCTTCGCAGATGTGTATACTGTTTTTGCAAAAATTGACGGCGACAAATTTACTGGATTTATTGTAGACCGTGGCACCGAAGGTTTTACACAAGGACCCGAAGAACACAAGATGGGTATCAAAGGTTCTTCTACCGTACAACTGTATTTTCAGGATTGCAAAGTACCAGTAGAAAACGTATTGGGCGAAATAGGCAAGGGTCATATTATTGCTTTTAATATCCTCAATATTGGTCGCTTAAAATTATGCGCAGCCACTTTGGGTGGGGCTAAAAAAGCGACTACCACCAGCGTTCAATATGCTATTGACAGAGAGCAATTCAATATCTCTATTTCAAAATTCGGTGCCATCAAACACAAAATGGCTGAAATGGCCATCCGCATTTGGGTGGCAGAATCTGCACTTTATAGAACTTCAAAATGGATTGACGATAAAGAGCATGAACTGGCTACCAACGGCAAATCATTTGCACAAGCTCTCTTAGGTGCTGCTGAAGAATATGCTATTGAATGTGCCATCTTAAAAGTATTTGGTAGTGAAGTGCTTGATTTTGTAGTAGATGAAGGCGTACAAATACATGGTGGCAATGGTTTCAGCGATGAATATATGATTTCAAGGGCTTATCGCGATAGCCGCATCAACCGAATTTATGAAGGCACCAACGAAATCAATCGCTTACTAACCGTAGATATGGTATTGAAGCGCGCCATGAAGGGCAAGCTAGATCTGATGGGACCTGCTATGGCCGTTCAAAAAGAATTGATGAGTATTCCTGAATTTGGTGGCGAAGATGAAGGTGTTTATGCCGCTGAATTAAAAGCCATAACCAACTTTAAAAAAGCCATCCTAATGGTTGCTGGTGCAGCAGTACAGAAGCTGATGATGCAACTGGATAAAGAGCAAGAAATTCTAATGAATATTGCCGATATGGCCATTGAAGTTTTTCATGCAGAAAGTGCCTTATTGCGGGTAATGAAACTGGCCAATAGCAAAGGAGATAATGAAGTGGGTGTACAAGCCGATATAATGAAGACTTATATTTATGATGCTGCTGACCGCATTAACAAAGCTGGTAAAGACGCGTTGAATAGTTTTGCCGATGGCGATGAACTTCGCATGATGCATATTGGCCTAAAACGTTTTACCAAAGTAGCTCCTTTCAACACCAAAGAATCCCGGAGAAGAATTGCGGATAAGCTTATTGCAGATAAGGGATACCATTTTTAACGATTGCTGGCTGATATACACCACCCCATTGCATGAATTTGTAATGGGGTTTTTTATGGCAATTAAGGAGCAATGATTACCTTCAAAAAATGAAATGAGCCATAACAATAATTTGTTGCCAACCGAAATATGAATTAGCTCATTCCATGAGACCATTAAAATCAATGAAAATTAACTCATGAAACCTATTTTTTTTGTTATCATCCTCTTTCTGAGTCCCGCTTTGGTTGCACAAACCAGCACTCCCACTGGTTATCGCTACGGTAGAACCACGGGTAAATTGCCCGCACTGGGTTATGGTATGGGAGCGGATAGATTGGGAGGCGCTAAAATGGGCTATATTGATACCAATGTTTTATTAAAAGTGATTGACTCAACCAACGATCTTTATACCGTTCAACTTTCTAAACTCCATACCGCTTTTTTAGAAAAAATATACCTAAAAGCGGATACCGCTTCTCCCTTAAAAAAACCATTTTACCTAACTGGTTCATTTCTTGCAAAAGGCGATTCTGCTTTTGATTATCTCAATATCAACCTAGAAGAAAAACTGCCTTATAAAACCTGGATGGAAATAAATCCAGCTCGTATTGTGGTAGATATTTATGGGGTACAAAGCAATACCAACTGGGTAACGCAATTAAGTTCCCTTAAAGCCATAAAAAATGTTTACTACCAGCAGGTAGAAGATGATATTGTGCGGGTAACCATTGAGTTGAACCACCAGCAGCATTGGGGTTATAATTTGAGTTATAAAAATAAAACACTGGTAGTAAAAGTAAAACGCCAGCCTGCATTATTAGATATTCGTAAAATGATTATTGCCATTGATGCGGGACACGGTGGCACCAATACCGGCGCCGGTGGTGTGCTGTTAAAAGCATCTGAAAAAGAACAGACTTTATTATTTGCCAAAGCACTGGAGCAATCGCTGAAGAAAATAGGAGTAAAAAATATCATCATGACGCGCAATTCAGATACCAGTATTGAGAACAAGGATCGTATTATTTTTTTACAAGAAAAGAATCCCGACTTACTCATCAGCCTCCACTTAAACTCCAGCACCAAATCAGATATTAAGGGCGTAAGTACCTATTATAAGCATATTGGTTTTAGGCCATTATCGCAGCCAATATTAAAGCGGATGATGGAATTAAAGCTGGAAGAATTTGGCAATATTGGTCACTTTAATTTTGCCTTGAATGCGCCTACCGATTTTCCGAACTGTTTGGTGGAAATAGCTTTTCTGAGTAATGAAGCTGATGAAAAAAGAATTGTGAATCCCCTCTTTAAAAAAGAGGTAGCGAGTAAAATTCAGTTGGGAATAAAAGATTGGTTAAAAAGTTTATCGCCTGATTTCAACCCGAGTACCCACGGGAAGAAGCTCAAATAATTCCTGTACATATTTGTTTTTGGTGCTGATGCAACCTTCAGTCCAGTTACGGTATTGATCAATGGCGTAATCGTCGTGAGGCACGGTACCATGAATGCCAATATCTCCGCCTATTCTGGCGTTGGCAGGAATTAAGCCTGCTGCTTTTCGTTCATTAAATTTTATATAACTATCTGCAGTTGGATAATCAATCAGCATGAAACGTTCCCATTTAGCATGAACCCTTTTACCGCTGATGTGAAAAATACCTTCTGGTGTTTTTCTATCACCTTCCATCATTTTATCGCCCATGTCTTTACTACCAAATACAACGGGATAAGAGGCCAGCCAGTCCCCATTGGCTTGGTACACTTTTAATTGGTATTCGCTCTTAATAATATATACGGAATAGGTATCCTTACCTGCCTTAGCAAGATCAATAAGTATGGGTTTTTTGAAGGAAGTGCATAAGAGTACAACTGCCAAAAAAACTATTTTATAACCAATCAATCGCATACCAATAAAAGAAGTTTACGATTGAAAAGTACATAAAAGAAAGCAGATCAAGTGTTAATTTTAGTATTGCCAGCGCAATATATTATTCTATAAACTTGTATCCCACGCCTCTTACAGAGTGAAAGTATTTGGGGCTGCGGCTGTCTTCTTCAAAATATTTGCGGAAGCTTAAAATAAAATTATCGATGGTTCTGGTAGTAGGATAAACATTGTAACCCCATACTACTTGCAGAATCTTTTCGCGGGGCACTACTTCTCCTTTATTTTCAATCAAAAGTTTCAGTAACAGGGCTTCTTTCTTACTCAGGCTGATGGTAAGGCCATTCCATGTAATGGAATCTTGTGCTTTAAAATCAATTAGGTTGTTCCCAAATTTATATTGATCTCCAATAGATTCTTTTACCAATATGCGTTTATTTTTCTCAATAAGTTTGGCCACACGAATCAGTAGTTCTTCTAAATTAAAAGGTTTGGAAAGATAATCGTCGGCTCCTTTTTTTAGTCCCAATACTTTATCAGCAGGTGCATTTTTTGCACTCAGCATTAGAATAGGCACATTATTATTGTGTACTCGTACATTTTCGGTAATACTAATGCCATCTAATTCAGGCAGCATAATATCCATAATAATCAGGTCGAAATAGGCATTGGAAATTTGGCACAGTGCTTCATTACCATCGTAGGCAGAGCTTACTTCATATCCTTCCATTTCTAGGTTCAGCCGAAGTGCTTCGTGCAGATTCAGTTCGTCTTCAACGATTAATATATTGGCTTTATCATCTGTCATCATACTTAAATATTACGGCAAAAATACTTCCGTTTGGTTGATTGTCTGTCACAGTAATGTTTCCATTGTGTGCATCTACAATTTTTTTGCAGAGATAGAGGCCCAACCCTGTTCCCTGTGCTTTGCGAATATTTTCATTACCACTGCGATAAAACTTGTCGAATATTTTTTTCTTTTCAAAGTCAGTAATACCCGCGCCTTTGTCAGCAACAGCCAGTTTTATAGTACCATTAGCAACAGAAAGTGTTACGTTAATGGCTTCTTCTTTGGGTGCATATTTAACAGCGTTCTCTAATAAATTGTTTACGAGCATTTGCAATAAAAAAGAGTCGCCTTGTAAAAAAGCATCTTCTTGAATTTGTTCAGAAAAAATACGATCGGCAAACCTGATTTTACAATCGTCCACCCCATTCTCAAGCAGGTCGGTCATGTTAATTTTCTGTGTAACGGCCGTATACCCACCGGCATCTAGTTGTGAGGCGAAAAGAATATTATTGCAAAGAATATTCAGGCGATTGGCTTCGTATAAGGTATTGGCAATAAGTTTTGCTTGTTTATCGGAATCTAGTTTTCTTTTTTGCAGGGTTTGAAGATTCAGCTGGGCAATGGCAATGGGGGTTTTAAGTTCATGGGTAATGGCCATCATAAAGTTTTGCTGTTGCTCAGAGAATCTAAACTGTTTGCGGGCGGCTCGGTACACAAAAACAGCACCTGTTAAAATTAAAGCTAAGAAAGTAAGGCCTTCGCCAATATATTGAGCGGACTTGCGGTTGCTGGTTTCAATAATGGCATTGGCTTGACTATAATAAGCAGGATTGTCTTTTTTTAAATCATTCAATCGAATATTGCTGATGGCCGTATTCTGTTTTTCCAGCGCAATATACCACCAGCATAGGGCAGCAATCATATATACAAGCAAAAACCAATACACAACAATTACTGGGGCTAATTTGGGTGGTTTTAAGGGAATCATGGTTGTACTTTTTCAATGCGAATGCCAGCATTTAAAATAGCAGCAATAGGATCTTCTCGCATTACTTGTTGAAGGGTAAATATATAGTCGCCTTTTCGTAATTTTTGCGGACTGCGAGTGATCCGAATTCGGTGGTCAAAAACATCATCAATGCCAGTACCCAGCCATCCTTTTCTATTATCAGCCAAGCGCAGGTTTAACAGTTGTGATTTTACGGTATCACCGGGTGCTTGGGTGGTAAAGCGCACCCAAATATTGTTGTAGCGATAAGCGTCTTCGTGGCGAATAATGGTATAAATCTGGTAGCGTGCAGTGGTATCGGTGATGGTAAAACGATAAGTGAGTTGTTGGTTAGATTTCCAGTGATGGTCAGCAAAAAAATTAGTTTTCTCGAATACCCCAATGGAATCACAGCCTAGGAATAAGGCGGTACAAACCAATAGAATCAGCCCTTTTTGCATGCGTGTTTTTTTTGAGGTATTACAGAACATTCAGTATTTGCTCTTTGGCTTTTTCCAATTCATCTTTCATAAGAATAACAGCTTTCTGCATATTGGCATCATAAGCTTTAGAGCCGGTGGTATTAATTTCTCTACCAAATTCTTGTAAAATAAAAGAGAGTTTTTTACCTTTTGAGGTGCCGGCTTCATTTAAGATACTTCGAAAATAAGTACAGTGATTGTTGAGGCGCACTTGTTCTTCGCTGATATCAATTTTTTCAATATAATAAATCAGTTCTTGTTCTAAACGATTGGGATCGTAGTTTTCTTTGCCTACATTTTCTTCTAGAATTTTTAGTAGCCCTTCTCTAATTTTTATTCTTCTTAGCGGTGCCAGTTCGGCAATAATAGCTTGTTGAGATTCAATATTAGAGAGTCGCAACAGCAGATCGCTTTCAATGGACTTACCTTCTTCTTCCCGATGTAGGTTAAGCTGGGCAATGGCTTGCTTTAATAAAGCAGCAAACTGGTTCCATTCAGCTTCACTCAGCATTTCAGTGGATGGTGTAATTACATCTGGCAATTTAAGAATGGTGCTTAGGATATCACCTTTTTCAATATTAAGTTCATCAGCCAGTTGTGCAACGGGTAAAAAATATGCTTTTGCAAGATCGGTATTAATGGTAACGGGTTTATTGGCACCATTGAATTTAATGCTGATATTACATTCTACGCTGCCACGGTTCAGCCCTTCGTTTAAGGCATTGCGTACTTCAAATTCAAAAGGTTTTAACAAAGAGGGAATATTCAACCGAAGATCGAATTGTTTGCCATTAAGCGATTTAATTTCAACCAAAAAATTCTTATCACCGATGGATTGTTCGGCTCTACCATAACCCGTCATTGAATGTAGCATGCGCAACTATTTTAGTAAAAGTAACGGATAGAAGTCAGAAAAAAACTAAAAATCAATTCCCGTCCATTTTCTTTTATTGTTTTCGTATTTCTCAAAATTAAACTGATACAGTTTACCCGGGCGATGAGAAACGTCTTGTTCCATTTCTTTGGTATCGATGAGTAAATTCATGGAAGCAAATTTCTTTCTAAAATTTCTACGATCCAGCCGTAGTCCCAAAATGGCTTCGTATAAGTTCTGTAATTCACGTAGTGAGAATTTAACGGGTAGCAGGTTAAATCCGAGGGGATGTTCTTGTATTCTTTTCTGCAACCAAGCGTGGCAGGCATCGGTAATTTCTTTGTGGTCGAAAGCCATTTCACTTACAGCGGCATAATCAAACCAGTCCAGCTGATTATCGTGAATATTTAGTGCGTGGTGCTGAATATTTAATAAGGAACAATAGGCAATGGTAATAACCCTACCACCGGGATGCCTTGTGGGGTTACTAAAAGCTTTTACTTGATCTAAAAAAACATTATTCATGCCAGTACGTTGTTTCAGAATACGGTAAGCAGCGTCATCTAGTTCTTCATTATCGCGAACAAAATCGCCCAGCAGAGAGTACTGGTTTTTATAAATGGCCAAGTCGCTTTGTATCAGCAGCACTTTTAATTTATTGGCTTCAAAACCAAAAATTACACAGTCCACCGTTAAAGGTACTTTGGGGTAAGCGTTTACCAGTGATACTGCGTCTTGAATGGGCTGAACTGGAGCAAGCACCTGTGCAGGATTAATCTTCATAATTTCAAAAGTTAGGAGAAGTGGGGCTATTTTCCAACTTAATCGTCACCCTATTGTGTAAAGTTAAGGGGTTGTATGTTAATTTTGACTTGAACCGTATAAGCAGGTATTTATGAATCTTACCGAACAAGCAATGGCAATGCAACAATCTACTGCCGATTTATTAAAAAAAGCAGGGATGGTAATAGGCCGTTCGGAGATGGAACAGTTAAAGGTAGTGTTGAGGTATCATGAGCATCGGTATTATGTATTGGATAGTCCCCTTTTAGCCGATGGGGAGTACGACCAGTTGTATCATTTATTGGTAGCAACAGAAGCTGCAAATCCATCTTGGATAATATCTGATTCACCTACGCAGCGGGTGGGCAATAGTTTAAATCAAGGCTTTGAAACGATGGTGCACTTGGTACCCATGTTGAGTCTCGATAATAGTTATGATGCAGCCGACCTGAATGATTTTGATAGAAAGGTACGAGAGTTGGCGGGCATAGAAAGTATTGAATATTGTGTAGAGCCAAAATTTGATGGCGCCAGTATTTCATTGATTTATGAAAATGATTTATTGCAACGGGGAACAACCCGTGGAGATGGTGTAGCAGGAGAAGATATAACCCAGAATATAAAGCAGATAAGATCTATACCCTTATCAGCCCCATTGGCGAGTAAGGGTATAGCGCAGGTAGAGATAAGGGGAGAAATTATTATGCGTAAAGACGCATTTGAAGCTTTCAATAAAAAATTGGTAGCGCAGGGAAACAATGCATTGGCCAACCCCCGCAATGCGGCATCGGGAAGTTTGCGCATGAAGGATCCGAAGGAAGTAGCGGAGCGGAATTTAGACGCGTTTCTGTATCATATCAGTTATATAGGAACGGTAGATGGGGGGCCATCACCAGTGGATACTCATTCAGGTATATTGGAATTATTGTGGGAGTTGGGATTCAAATCACCCAAAGAGGAGAAAAAAGTAGTGCAGGGCATACAGGGGGTAATAGATTATTGTTTGGCATTTGAAGCCAAGAGAGATGAGTTGCCTTATGAGATAGATGGAATGGTGGTAAAAGTAAATTCGTTGGCATTGCAAGAGCGGTTGGGAATGACTTCACACCATCCAAGGTGGGCCATTGCATTTAAGTTTAAAGCGAGGCAGGCTACCACCACTTTATTGGGGATAGAATACCAAGTAGGAAGAACGGGTGCGGTAACGCCAGTAGCCAAATTAGCACCTGTATATTTAGCGGGTGTAACGGTATCGAGTATATCGGTACACAATGAGGAATATATTCGGGAGAAAGACTTGCGCATAGGTGATATGGTTTTAATTGAAAGGGCGGGAGATGTGATACCGCAGATAGTAAAAAGTTTACCAGAGTGGAGAAGGGGAACAGAAATACCCATTGTATTTCCAACAAATTGTGTGGTTTGTAATAGTCCTTTGTTTAAAGCGGAAGGAGAAGCGGTATGGCGATGTATAAATATAGAATGTGAGGCACAGGTGGTAGAGAAGATGATACATTTTGTGAGTAAGGATGCAATGGATATAAAGAGTTTGGGCGAAGCTAATATTAGAAAGTTTTATGAGTTGGGATTATTGAAAGATATACCGGGCATCTATCAGCTGGCTGAAAAGGAAGCAGCAATAGCGGGTATGGAAGGATTTGGAAAGAAGTCAGTTCAGAATTTATTTACGGCCATTGCAGCCAGTAAGCAACAGCCATTGTATAGGTTGATATATGCTTTGGGGATTCGATTTGTGGGAGAAACAACGGCAAAAACACTGGCCAATTCAGTAAATCATTTATTAGATTTTGTGGAAAGCAGTGAGGAGTCTTTGTTGTTATTAGAAGATGTAGGTGTGAAGGTGGCAAAGAGTGTTCAGGAGTTTTTTAGCAATGCGCAAAATATAGAAATGCTTTGTCAGTTGGAAGCATTGGGACTACAATTTGTGAATACCAAAAAGGAGCAAGTATCAACAGGGGCATTGAGGGGACAAACATTTTTATTTACGGGCGTATTAAGCAAGCTCAAACGAGCAGACGCAGAAGCGAGTGTAGAAGCAGCGGGAGGCATTATATTAAGTGGTGTAAGCAGTAAGTTGAATTATTTGGTGGTGGGAGAAGAAGCGGGCAGTAAGTTAGAGAAGGCGAAGAAAATAAATACGGTAAAAATAATTAGTGAGGAAGAATTAATACAGTTATTGGCCATTCAAGAATAGTATAAAAAAGTAATTATGTTAGCAGCAACAACCCTACAATTTTTAAAGCAATTAAAGCAGCACAATTCAAAAGAGTGGTTTGATCTGCATCGGAATAATTATACCCAAGCCAAGGAGAATTTTACGGAGTTGGTAACGGAGGTGCTGCAACAGTTTGGGAAGAAAGACCCTAGCATAGCTATGTTAATGGCCAAGGAAACGATGTTTAGAATTAATAGGGATGTGCGGTTTAGTAAGAATAAAGCACCATATAAAAACAATATGGCATTTTATTTGGTGAAGGGCGGAAAGAAGAGTCCACTAGCGGGTTATTATTTTCATTGTGAGCCAGGGGGAAAGAGTTTTGTTGGAGGGGGATTGTATGGAGGCGAATCCGATCAAATAAAAAAAGTGAGGCAGGAGATTGATTATAATTGGGAGGAGTTCAGTAAGCTGATAGCCCATCCTATATTTAAGAAAAGTTTTGGAGATTTAAGTTTTGAGGAGGGCATGAGTTTACAGCGAGAGCCTAAGGGATATGAGAAAGAAAATCCAGCCATAAAATATATAAAGCTAAAAACTTGGATTGCTACTTTGCCCATAGCAGATGAAGATTTAACAGCGAAAGATTTACCCAAGAAAATAGCAGCAGCATTTGCTGCCATGCAGCCTTTGATTATTTTTTTAAATAGGGCAATGGAGGAGTAAGGTGTTGAAATACGCCACTATACATTTTGTATATTACAATTTGTATATTAGGCTTTGATATAGATCCAGGCATGAATACCGGAATTGAGTAGAACGGAGATTCTTTTATAATCGTCCACTTCATAATGATCGGCTTGGAGTAATTCCGTGTGGGTAATTTCAAAAACTACGCCATCAATATAGTCATCACTACTGGCGGGTAAGGCCATGGGATGGAATTTTTGTCCACTTTGTTGCAGTACATTTTCATCGGTAATTTCTATAGAAACCAATTTGTATCCGTAGAGTTTATCGGTAGATCCGGTTAAGATTCTACCGAAAGAAGCGATTTGTACTTTTTCTAATTGTAGGGTGCCGTAAGAGAAAAGGTATTGGTGCATGGTAGGTTTTTAGGAGTTAAATGCTGCTGGTAGAGATCTGAATATTTTTAGATTGAAGGTATTGAAATTGGAACAATTCAATCAAGATCTACAAGATATAGTTAAATTTAAGTGAGGACTATGAATAATGTCCTGATAAAACCTCATCTTTTAAAAAATTAATCCTGGTATTATAACAGGCTATTCAGTTGCAAATGGTACGCCATCAGCATATATTAATCGTTTGGCAAATTGGTAAGGATAAATTCTCTAAGCTGCATATCTAACATGGCTTACATGAAAATACTTTTGCACTTGCTTTCTGTCTTTTTT
>RDZY01000034.1 GCA_004294135.1 Sphingobacteriia bacterium | reverse complement strand
TAGCAGCAGCAAGTTGTTTTTTCAGTAAATATTTTTCAGGTGGTCCACGTATGCCGAACGATTCAATGATGATGAGCTCACCCGTTTTACAACAAGGGCATTTATGAAGCATTGTTTTTATCCTATTTTCTGGTCGTTGCACCAACAGCCTTGCTTGGAGTGCTTGCAGCATACCACGTTTCCAAGTACTGCTCAAAATTCCGTAATGCCTAATACGCACAAAACGATGCGGTAAAATATGCATGGCAAATCGTCGGATAAATTCAGGGTTACTCAATAACATTGTTTTTTTGATGCTACTACTTTTATAATCTTTATAGCTGAACAGGGTACTTGTTTCATCCACTTTTTGTAAGCGATGATTGCTAATCCACCACCCAAAAGACAATAAGCCGTTGTTTTTGATTATTTTACAGCCTTAAATTAATTGACAAGACTTAATTATACATGCCAACACTACACTGGATAGGAAAAGATAAAGTTATTAACCATCATTTGGACGTACCATACCGTGTGCTGGAACACAGTTACGGGTTTGACAATGGCAAACAAACCGGCTCTGAAACCAATAGCGGAAATAAAATAATTCATGGCGACAACCTGGAAGCCCTGAAAGCCTTGCTGCCCGAATATGAAGGAAAAATAAAGTGCATTTATATTGACCCACCCTATAATACCGGTAATGAAAGCTGGGTTTACAACGATAATGTAAATGACCCAAAAATAAAAAAATGGCTTGGGCAAGTTGTAGGAAAAGAAGCGGAAGATTTAACAAGGCATGACAAGTGGCTTTGTATGATGTATCCCCGACTAAAGCTTTTACAAAAATTGCTTGCTGAAAAAGGCTCTCTTGTTATTAGTATTGGATATCAAGAAGTATTTAATTTGATGCCAGTTTTAAAAGAGATTTTTGCATCTAAACAGGTTGCCTGTGCTACCGTTCAAACTTCAGGTGGAAAACCATCAGGTTCCTTCAATTATCAACATGAGTTTTTAATATTTATTGTACCTAATGACTTCGAAGCAAATCCAATGAATTTCACAGGCGGGAAAGAACGAACACCATTTGAAGGACTGACACTTGCTACTTTCGACAAGACTCAAAGACCTAATCAAACCTATCCAATATTTGTAAATCTTGAAACAGGCAAGTTGGAAAGTGTTGGTGAATCATTACAAGAAAGAATTAAAAATGGCAAATATCAAGGTGAGCTTTCTGAATTTGAGTATGATTTCTCAGAAGCCCCTGAAGGCACTGCTGCTATTTGGCCGATTACAAGCAAAGGGAAAGAGTGTGTATGGAGATTATCTCCGACAAGATTTTTAAATGATTGGGAAAAGGGATATATCAAAATAAGTCCTAATCGTCAAAAGGATAGTTTAAATAAGTATAGTATTCAATATTTACCAGAAGGCGTTATTAAGAAAATTGAAAAAGGTGTTTTAAAAGTAAATGGCAAGGAAGCAAATTCACCAACTTTAACTTTTGGTGAAAATAAAACAGTAGGAAGCGATATACCTACGATTTGGTTGGAAAAGGAGTTTTATTCTGTTAAGGGAACAACATTGCTTAATGATATTTTTTCAAAGAAGATATTTAATTACCCCAAACCCTTGCCATTAATCACAGAAATATTAAGAGCAATGACTTCTCAAAATGATATTATCCTTGATTCGTTTGCTGGTTCTGCATCCACAGCCCATGCTGCCTTATATTTAAACTCAGAAGATGGTGGAAAACGAAAGTATATTTTAGTAGAGATGGAAGATTATGCACAAACTGTAACAGCAGAGAGAGTTAAAATGGTCATTAATGGTTTCGCAGAGCAAGAAGGTACTGGTGGCATTTTTGATTTTTACGAGTTAGGGCAACCTATGTTTTTAGAAGATGGTAATTTGAATGAACTGGTGGGTGAAGAAAAAATAAGGAACTATGTTTTTTATACAGAAACAAAGCAGCCACTTGCCATTACGGCACATAAAGACAATCAATATTTCTTAGATAAGTATAATGATACCGGCTATTATTTTTTCTATGAGCAGGATGGTATTACCACATTAGACCATACTTTTTTGTCAACCATGAAAACCAAAGCAGAGCAATATGTTATTTATGCAGACAATTGTTTGCTTACCAAAGATTATATGATTAAGCACAACATTATTTTTAAAAAGATACCTAGGGATATAACCCGTTTTTAAACTATGCTACAAAAGCAATTTGCCGATATAATTGAACTCATAAAACAGAGCAGGATTGCGGCCATAAAAGCCGTTAACACCGAACTGATAACCCTTTACTGGAATATTGGCGAACATATCAGCAAACGGGTAGAGAGTGCAGAATGGGGACAATCTGTTGTACAAGAGCTGGCTGATTATATCCAACAAAACGAACCGGATTTGAAAGGCTTTTCCGACAAAAACCTTTGGCGGATGAAACAGTTTTTTGAAGCCTATAAAGATGCCCCAAATCTCTCACCACTGGTGAGAGAAATTAGCTGGACAAATAATCTCACCATCCTGGGCAGAGCCAAAAGCCCTGAGGAAAAAGAGTTTTACTTGAAACTTTGCATACAGGAGAAATACAGCAAACGGGAACTGGAGAGGCAAATTGACAGTGGTATTTTTGAACGGGTAATGATTGGCAACCAAAAACTCTCACCACTGTTGAGAGAAATTCATCCCAACATTATCAACAGCTTTAAGGACAGTTATGTATTTGAATTTTTAAACCTGCCCGACCCTCACAGCGAAAGCGATTTACAAAAAGGCTTAATCCAACAAATGAAAAAATTTATCCTTGAACTGGGTAAAGATTTTCTGTTTATTGGCGAAGAATATAAAGTACAAGTGGGCAACAGAGATTTTTATATTGACCTGCTCTTTTATCATCGGGGACTGCAATGCCTTGTCGCATTTGAATTGAAGAAAGAAAAATTTGAACCGGAGCATTTAGGCAAAGTAAATTTTTACTTAGAAGCACTGGACAGAGATGTAAAAAAGGAAAACGAAAACCCAAGCATTGGCGTTTTGCTTTGCAAGGATAAAGACAGCGAAGTGGTGGAATATGCGTTGAGCCGCAGCCTTTCGCCAACAATGATTTCAGAGTACAGAACACAATTGCCCGATAAAAAGCTATTGCAACAAAAATTACATCAACTATTTGAAAATAATAACGAAACAGAATAATGGAATTAAAGCCATATCAACAGCAGGTAATAAATGACCTTTCATTGTTTTTGGAACAAGTGCAGGAAACCAAAGACACTAAAGATGCATTTCAGATTTTTTGGGCGAAGCATCCAAGAACACCATTGCAACCATTTTCAGGAACAGCCATTGAGCCATATAAGAATAACGTACCGAAGGTTCCAAACATTTGTGTGAAAGTGCCAACAGCAGGCGGCAAAACTTTCATTGCCTGCAATGCTTTGAAAACAATATTTGATGCGTTTGATTATGCCCGATCAAAAGCAGTTGTATGGCTTGTACCTTCCATTACTATATTAGACCAAACTATAAAGAACCTCAAAGACCCCTCTCACCCATACCGTCAAAAAATAAACTCTCATTTCGGTAACAAGGTTGAAGTATTTGACAAAGCTGCACTATTACAGGGAAGTGGTTTTAATGCCACAACTATAAAGGAACAATTAAACATTATGGTTTTTAGCTTTGATAGTTTAAGGGCTAAAAACAAAGAAGACAGAAAAGTTTTTCAGGAAAACGGCAACCTGCAATCATTTGAAAATCTTTTAGGCAAAGACACTGAAATAACATTGGGTGCAGTAATTAAATACCTGAACCCTGTTGTGGTGGTTGATGAAAGCCACAATGCCGAAAGTGATTTAAGTGTTGATATGCTTAAAGAACTCAATCCCTGCTTTATCCTTGACCTGACTGCCACTCCAAGAAATAACAGCAACATCATTAGCTTTATTGATGCCCTGGAATTGAAAAGGGAAAACATGGTTAAACTTCCTGTTATAGTTTACAATCATCAGGACAAAACCGAAGTAATCAATTCTGCTTTGCAATTGCAGAAACGTTTAGAGTTACAAGCTATCGAAGAAGAAAAGAAAGGAGGCAAATATATCAGGCCAATCGTTTTATTTCAGGCACAACCAAAAAATGCAGAAGACAATACTACGTTTGAAAAGCTGAAGGAAAAATTGATTGAACTAAAAATACCAGCAGACCAAATCAAAATAAAAACTGCAAACATTAATGAAATAAAGAATGAGGATTTAATGAGCAGGGATTGTGCTGTTCGTTATATCATTACAGTAAACGCATTAAAAGAAGGATGGGACTGTCCATTCGCTTATATCCTTGCTTCGTTAGCTGACAAAAGTTCGGCAGTGGATGTAGAGCAAATTTTAGGAAGGGTTTTAAGGCAGCCGTATGTGATGAAGCATAATTTTCCGTTACTCAATTTGAGTTATGTATTAACTGCTTCTTCAAAATTCCTTGATACGTTGGATAATATTGTAAAAGGATTGAATAAAGCAGGTTTCAGTGATAAGGATTACAAACTGGCTGACCCTGTAATGATAGAAGAAGCAAAGAAACAAGAACCATTAACACAACTTACAGTTTTTCCAACAACAGAACCGGAAGCAGAAGAAGATATTACTGCGGATATTGACACTTCAAGAATAACGGCATTGGAAGAAACAATTATCCCAACAACAACCGTTTCACAAATTGAACAAACAGCGATTGAACAAAATGAAGCATTTGAAAAAACAGTTTCCGAAATGGAAACAAATAACAGCATAACATTACCAAACGAATTGCAAAAAATAGTGAAAACATTTAACGTAAAAGAGATATTCAAAGAACAAGCTGGTGAAATTAATTTACCACAGTTCTATTTGAAAGTTCTTGGCTCTGATTTGTTTGGAGCAAAAGAAGAACAGCCTTTAGAAAAAGAAAATTTATTAGATGGTTTCAAGTTAAGCCAGCAACCAACAGACATAATTTTCGACAGCATTACATCGGAACTTTATAAAGTTGATTTGGATGAAACAAAAAAAGAACATACACCTACTTTTTTAAGGCTTGATGGCGATGTTAAAGAAAGCGTTATGGCTTACATTCTTGACCCAACAAGGAAAGAGAGCAGGGTTAAGAATTTTACAAAGCGAATTATGGATATTATCGGGAACATGTATCCAATTCCTGATAAAGAAATTGAAAAATATATCTATCGGATTCTGGAAGATTTTAAAGATGAACAATTCAACGACTTTGCAAATAATGAATATACTTACACGGATAAAATAAAGAATAAGATAAAATCACTATCAGAACTATTTGCAGAAAAGAAATTCAAAGATTATTTGGACACCGATAAAGTATTTATAAAACCAGCATTTACATTGCTATCAAGTATTGCTCCGGGCGATACAGCAAAAGATATTACAAAGTCACTCTATGAGAAGGAAGGCAGCATGAATGGTTTTGAAGAAAGAATCATTAATGAAATTGCAAATCTTGGTAACATTGCTTTCTGGACAAGGAACATTGAGAGGAAAGGGTTTAGAATAAATGGTTTCTTAAATCATTACCCTGACTTTATCATTCAGACAAGAAGCGGTAAGACCCTTTTATTGGAAACGAAAGGTGACCATTTAGACGCAGAGCAAAAAATTACTCTTGGCAATCTTTGGGCAAGTAAAGCTGGAAACAATTACCGTTACTTTATGGTTTATGAAAGGCGGACAGTTGAGGGTGCATATAAGCTTGATGATTTTTTAAATATCATCAAGGACATTTAGCCGACGCACCAAGTCAGGCACATTTGCAAGGCACACAAAGCCGACACACAAAAGCCAACCTTGCAAAAGAGCCTGCCTTGTTCCTACGCTACCTAAAAATGGGGGGAGGTCTACTTTGAAAACAATATTAATAAACCAATAAAACCAAGGCTTCTAGCCCGTGAAAAGGATGATATTCTATTTTACTCGGTTAGCAGTGTAATTTAACACTATTTTTCTGCCAGGTAAAATAGTAATGATATTTTGTAATTCAAGATTCAATAATGCAGCAGCCATCCTACTGCTGTTTAATAAGGCGTTGCTGAATAGTTCATCGTGACTGATGCTGCCATGCTCTTCTAATATTTTTATAATCAATTGTTCATCATCGGATAATTGCAGAAAAATTTTTAATTGAGGATCTGTTTGTTTTTGTCGCTTTGTTTCCCAGCCCATCGTTTCCAACAACTTTTCGGTAGAAGTAAAAACACTAGCTTTATTTTGTTCAATTAAATGAAGACAGCCACTGCTGTGTAAATCGGTAATTTTTCCGGGTAATGCAAATACTTCTCTGTTGTAATTAAAGGCCAAGTCGGCCGTAATCATACTACCTCCTTTAATGGCTGTTTCAATTACTAATATAGCATCGGCAATGCCAGCAACGATCCTATTTCTTTTTGGAAAATTATATTTATCTGCTTTGGTTTGATGCGCAAATTCACTCAGCAATCCGCCTTGCTGCAACATGGCATTTGCCAATGATTTATTTTGTGATGGATACATATCATCCAGCCCATGTGCCAATACCCCAATGGTTTGCGTGCCATTTTTTAATGCTGCTTTGTGTGCAATGGAGTCAATGCCCAGTGCTAGTCCGCTTACAATTACCAGATCATTGGGCAAAGATTGAATAATATTTTCAGTGGTATTTTTTCCATAAGGGGTATTCATTCTAGTCCCCACAATACTGAGTATTTTATGCGCATTTAAATCAGCGGTTCCCCTCCAATACAATAATATTGGGGCATCGTAACAATGCAGCAGACGATGCGGATATTCTTTATCTGTGATAAACAATGGGCTAATATGCTCCTTCTTAAGGTAATTCATTTCTGCATCCACAGCGGCAGCCACTGTACAACTCTTTATTTGTTCCGCTGCTCTCTCTGAAATACCTGATACTGATCTTAATTCTTTTTTTCGGGCAGCAAAAACAGCGGATGCAGTTTCAAAATACTGAATTAATTTCCTGCCGCTAACAGGGCCAATCTCCGGAATTTTAGTCAAGGCTATCCGATACCAAAGTTCTTTTTGCATGTAAATATTTTCACAGCAAGCTCGGCATTATTAATAGAGGTTGATTAGGTATTTATACCCTAAATGCGGGTGATTGTAACGGTAGTTCGCCTGTTTTTTGCGCGACCCTCGCCTGTTTTATTATCACCTATTGGAATGCTGTCGCCATATCCGCTAAATTTTAACCTTGTTGCGTCAACTCCTTTTGCAATTAAGAAGTCCACAATTGCTTTAGCCCTATTTTTAGATAAGCGTATATTATCTTCTTTGCGACCAATATAATCTGTATGTCCACCAATTTCTATTGTTAAACTTGGATTCTCTTGCAATACAGTAACCAATTTTTCTAATTCAATGGTAGCGGTACTGGGTAGATTGAATTCATTATTTGCAAATTCAATATTCTTGAAAGTAATGATGGCATTGAGTTTTATGGGTTGTAGTGCAATGTTTTTTTGGTACACACTATCGGCTTCACTTTTACTAAGCTCATACAATTCATTGTATGAGAAATAGCCTTTTCTATTCACAGAAAAAGTATAATCTTTCCCCGTAGGAAGGGTGATAAAATAGCTGCCTGTTTCATCAGTTTGTATTTTCATCAATACCATTCCATCACTATTATTAATGAGTTCAACCGATGAAGGAAGGCTTTTTCCAGTTTGTAAATCGGTTACTTTTCCTTTTACATACAAGGTTCTGTAAGGGCGAATATCTGGTCTTAGTTGAAAACGGTATAAATCCAATTCTCCCCTGCTATCACTTCTATCACTGGCATAAAATGCAGTGAGTCCATCGGCAGAAACCGCCAAACTTCCTTCATTTTCAATAGTATTAATGGGATATCCCAAATTCACTGGATCGCCCCATTCACCCTTACTGTTTTTTCTGAGTATAAATAAATCAGCACCACCATAACCGGTAAGTCCATCCGAAGTAAAATACATGGTTTGGTTATCGGCATGAATAAATGGAGCTTGATCATCTCCTGCTGAATTAATACGATTCCCCAAATTCTCTGCTGGGGTCCACCTGCCATTTGCCAATTGGTGACTGCAATAAAGATCTGCGCCGCCAGACCCGCCAGGTCTATTACTGCTGAAGTATAGCGTGCGTTTATCGGGACTCAGTGAGGGTGCGCTTTCCCAGAATTCGGTATTTATATTATCACCCATATTCTGCGGTTCACTCCAACCTTGTGGGGTAAGAAATGAAATATAAATATCAAAATTATTGGCGTGTTGTTCGGCAAATTGCCCTGCAAACAACATCCATTCGCCATCTTGCGAAACAGTGATGGCGCCTTTTTGAGGTTCTATATTAATATCACCTTGGATGATATGCGCTTTACCGAATTTTTTTTCTTTTGTACTGCTCTGAAAAAAATCTTCTCTTTTATTTTCTTTTCTACGAGTGAATACCAAAAGACTATCCGTAACTGTTACCGATGGATAATATTCTGAACTGCTGGTATTGATACTATCTCCTAAATTCACTGGAATGAATTCATAATTAGTATTCGGATGAGTAGCTGAAAAATGGAGTGCAAACTGGTAGGTGTTTTTTCTATAAGCGGCACTCTTAATACTTCTCTCATTGAGTTTTGGATTAAGTAAAAAACGATTTACTGCATCCAACGCATCTTTAAATCTACCATCACCAGCCAAATTTATAGAGTAAGGAAGTTCGTAGGGTTTGAAGTAAATGGAGTCTTTACTTTTCCCTATTTCATAAAATAATATGGAACGTTTGTATTGTTTGAGCTGGCCAAAAACGCCTCCCAAAGATAAATAGGCGTCCACAAAATTACTATCAATCTTAATTGCTTCTAATAATAAAGGCACCCCTTCTTTTAAAGATTCATTTCTCAGTAAAACCACTGCTTTCTCATATATATCAACCGCTTTTGCTTTTACTTGATCCATATCATAATGCTGGGAATAGCCAGTACTAAATATGGGTAGAAAGCCAAGAATTAGAATATACTTAATCATGATGAACAAGATCGGAAAAAAAGCGCAAGTAGATTGTTAAAAAATAGTACAGACTTAATTGCTTTTACCAATCTCCAATCTGTACTACTGGTGCTGCTTTAGAAAGTAGTACTTCCGTTGCTTTGGTAGCTGAAACGGAAAGTATAATAACGTTGTGTATTGGTTTTTATGGCATCAGAAGCAGATGCGGCTGGAGTAATACCACCCTTATAATAATTTAGTATCTCTACTTTAGCGTATTTACCAGATGCTGTTCTAATCACCAATACCCTACCTGGAATAGGGTTAATTAAGTTATTTAATCCATCATATACATACCATCCACGGTTACTGCCAGATGGAATGGCAAATGCAGTAGGCGCATTTTCTACCTTAAAACTAGAGTCTTTTGGAATTGTTTTTAAGTCGCTAAACAAACCAATATATACAAATGCACCACCTGCTGCGGGACCTCTATTGCCACTGTTGGTAATAATACTGGTACCCCTAAAAGCAATGTCCCATTTATTACTTGCACTATCGCTTGAAGCTACCATTTGATTACTTTCCAAACTATAGAAACTGTATTTGCCTGCACCAAAGGGCATACCGCCAGTAGGAGGAGCGCCAGGCGTAATACCAATGATGGTATCTGCGGCCAAATCCTTTACTGTAATGGTTTCTACGGGAATGGATCCCGTTCCCTTATCGTCTTTTGAACAAGCAGCCAGTACTGCCATAAACCCAATTACCCAAATTGCTTTTTTCATTGTTTTGTTTTTGTATTTAAAAAAGTATATGCCAATGTGAAATAGAAAGTCCTTCCCGGTAAATTGGGTAAGTTCAATACATCTGTATAATTTAAAATATTGTCGCAACCTGCCTGTACGCGTATCCCTTTATTGAAATTTTTTCCAGTCGCCATATTTACCTGAATAAATCCATCTGCAAATGCATCATTGGTATTGAACAAACCATTCCCGTCTTTGTCGCTTACTGCCCATTTACTTCTATAAATAAGTCTAAGATTAGCAAAATAATTTTGTTGTTCAAATTGAACCCTAAAATTGGCCATATGCTTACTCCTATTGGCCAATCCAACGTATTCACTTCTTTTTAATTTGCTGCTAAAGCCATTTGCGTCACGGGTAAATACTTGTCCATTATTGATTCTATTTATTTCATCCTTATCACCAGTCAACAGAAATTGGTATCCACCCGCCAGGCTCCATTTTTTACTAAGGGCGTATTTAATATCAGTCTCTATTCCTTTTGTGAATGCATGCTTTACATTTAGGTAGCTGAAAATTTGTGCCCCACCTGTTTTATAAGCAACCAATCTACTGTCAATTAAATTTTCAATCGTATTACTGAAAATATTCGCAGTAATAGATAAGGGTGTGATGGGATTGTAACTGAGTCCAATATTTATTCCAGTCGCAAATTCAGGCTTTAATTCACTCAAACGGTAGTAGTCGCTTTCGAGGCTTGAAATTTGACCAATTCTATTCAATTCGGCAATAATTTTCTGTGCTTCTACCGTTCCAAATACGCTGTAACTACCCGCTGCTGTATTGGTAAAATTAAGGTAGAGCTGCCTAAAGTCAGGTGCTTTGAAACCCCTTCCGATACTGGCTTTCAAAGAAAATTTGGGATTGAATTTATATTGGAATGCTAATTTGGGACTGAACGCTGCGGCAAATAATTCATTGTGATCGTAACGAGCGCCGGCAACAATGGTGAATGCATCCGTAGGCTTCCATTCTGATTGAATAAAAGCGTAGCCAATACGGTTGGTCTTTGTATTACTGCTTTTATCGTAACGGGTGCTATTGGCTGTTTCAATAATATATCCTGCTCCTGTGGTTAGTGATAACTTTTTATTTAGTGTAAAATCAGTTTGATTTTCTGCTCTTGCAAAACGCTGTTTGAAAAAATCGGTATAAGGCGTTCCATTGCTCGTGAGTAATTGTTGCTCTGCACTAAATTCGGTTGCATAAATGCGGGTATTATTAGTGATTTTTTCGTTCAGCCGATGGCTTAATTGTACCGTAGTATTTAAGTCTTTATTTTTTTCTAGACCTTCAGATTGAATAATGGTGCCGTTGTTGTTGACCGAAATAATATTTTTAATAGACTCGTTGTTCAATCGAAGATTGATAGAAAGAACTGTCTTGTTGTTGAAACGATAGCTAAAATTGTGTTGTTGTGTAAATCTTTCAATAGGAGCAATAGCCCGTTCAGAACTATTGGGTCTGATGCTGAACCCATCCGTTTTATAAAAATTACCAAAACCTTGGTAGGTGAAATTGTTTTTTCTTATACTTCCATTCAGTGATAAATCAGCCGTATTAAAACTACCGTAACGCAGTGAGAATTTTAGTGCATTAGATTTTGGCTTATCGGTAATAATATTGATTACACCTGCCATGGCTTCGCTGCCATAGAGACTGGAAGATGGGCCC
The DNA here is from genome assembly GCA_004294135.1 of Sphingobacteriia bacterium. Lineage (GTDB taxonomy): Bacteria > Bacteroidota > Bacteroidia > Chitinophagales > Chitinophagaceae > Sediminibacterium. Next base: position 15,429 of record RDZY01000034.1, on the reverse strand, counting down.
TTTACAATTTCAATTTGTTTGATATTGCCCACAGTAATTCTTTTTAAATCTAATACACCGCCCGTTCTGCCAATAAGGGGTTCGCCATCAATTAATATAAGGGTATAATCTGGATTCAATCCTTGCATTTGCACACCAGATCCAAAAGCAGCGGTTAAAAATAAGCCTGTTTGTTCCTGTAAAATATCATTGAGGCGAAGAGAACCAGCTTGTAAAATTCTTTGTTGACTGATAATAGTAACAGGTACTGCAACCGAACTTATTTTTCTTTCTGTTTTGGTGGCAGTCACCACAATTTCATTGCCAGTACCCGATAATGTGTCCGATTGTTGTGACCATAGGTTTACTGAAAATAATAAGCCCAAAGAAACACCACCAATCCGCAACAACATAATGAATTATTAGGCTGCAAAATTGTATTAGAAAGGAATGACAATTGTCACGATAATGTAGAAAAACAACAAGCTTAACGGTTTTTTACAAAACGGTGACAAACCAGGTTCTTTTTATGGAATATTCAGGTATTTGTGTACTTGTAAGCTCAATTGCCATTTCGGATTTTGCTGAATATAATCAAGAATCAACGGCGTTATCACTGCGGCTTTATCCCATTCTGGTTGGAGGTAGAGTTTACAGCTTTTATTTACTTGTGCTGCATATAATTCAGCCCATTCAAAATCGCTTTTATTAAAAATAATAATTTTTAATTCATGAGCCAGTGAAACTATTTCGGGTAATGGTGCTTTGAATTTTTTAGGAGATAAGCAAATCCAGTCCCACTCACCACTTAATGGAGAAGAGCCAGATGTTTCAATATTGGTTTCAAAACCAAAATGGTGCAATTGATGGGTCAACTCATCCAAGGAATGCATCAGTGGCTCACCACCAGTAACAACAGCCAATCTTCCAGGGAAAAATGCTGCAGTTTTAACCAGTTGTTCAATCCCAATTTTAGGGTGCTTATTAATGTCCCAACTGTCTTTCACGTCACACCAAATACAGCCCACATCACAACCACCAAGACGTATAAAATACGCTGCTTTGCCTTGGTGAAAGCCTTCTCCCTGCAAAGTATAAAATGCTTCCATTACGGGTAAAGAAGGGGTAGATAAAAGGGTGGTCATAAATTAAAAATAAGAGATAAAAATTTAGCTAAGGTCGGTTCTGCAAGTAGGCTTGCATGGTATTTTTAAGTAAACCAGCAATGGTCATCAAGCCAACACCACCGGGAACAGGTGTTATGGCACTGCATTTTGGCGCAACCGATTCAAAATGCACATCACCTTTAATTCGGAAACCTTTTTTTGCGGTGTCATCGCTAACGCGGGTAATACCCACATCAATTACCACTGCACCTTCCTTAATCATTTCAGGAAGCACAAATTCTGGCTTCCCAAGTGCCGCAATCACAATATCTGCTTGCAGGCAAATTTCAGTCAAGTTAGGCGTATGCGAGTTACAAACCGTAACCGTACAGTTACCTTGTGGAATATTACTGTTGAGCAAGATGCTTATAGGTCGGCCAACAATATTACTTCTGCCGATTACCACTGCGTATTTGCCTTTGGTTTGAATTTTAAAATATTCCAGCATTAATAAAATTCCGTAGGGAGTAGCTGGAATGAAAGTAGGCAATCCTTGAACCAATTTGCCAATACTTGATGGATGAAACCCATCCACATCTTTGCGAGGGTCAATGGCTTCAATCACTTTCTGTTCGGAAATATGTTTTGGAAGTGGTAGTTGAACCAAAATACCGTCAATATCCGAATCATCATTCAGCAATTGGATGGTTTGAAGCAGCTCAGATTCATGTACGGAATCTTCCAATCGGATTAGGGTAGATTTAAAACCTGTTTCTTCGCAATTTTTTACTTTGCTGGCCACATAAGTCTCACTAGCACCATTGTTGCCGATTAATATGGCGGCAAGATGTGGTGCAGGTTTTCCGGCTGCTGATAATGCGTTGGTTTGTGTTTTCAGCTCGGCTTTAACAGCAGCGGCTGCTATTTTTCCATCAAGTACTAACATGCGGCAAAATTATTTCAAATAAAGTGGAGCGACTAATTTTTTTACAGATTGTTGTACTTGTGCAAATCCAAGTACTTTTGTAAGCCTAATTTAAAGTGTATGGAACAACAACCGAATAACCAGTTGAATATTGAAATAAGTGAAGAAATGGCCGAAGGTGCTTATGCCAATTTAGCAATCATTACGCATAGCAATGCAGAGTTTGTGATTGACTTTGTGAATGTGATGCCCGGTACGCCTAAGAGCAGGGTGAAGTCGCGCATTATCTTCACCCCCATGCACGCAAAGCGGTTTATGAAAGCGTTGGAAGAAAATATTGAACGATTTGAAGCCGCCAATGGTATGATACAAGATTTGGAACAAATACAAATTCCCATGCATTTTGGGGGGCCAACGGCGCAAGCTTAAAGTCTATTCACTATTGAATAGGCATCAAGATTGGCTTTCTAAATCATTCCTTGATCTGCAAAGCTGTAATAGCCTTCATTGCTTACAATAATATGATCTGTGACTAAAATGTCAATTAATGCTGCTGCATTCTTTATTTTTTTAGTCAATAATTCATCCGCAGTGCTTGGTTTCAGGTTGCCACTTGGGTGATTATGGCATAGAATAATGGCTGTGGCATTATTCTCTAAAGCTTTCTTTAAAATAATTCTGGGGTCGGCAATTGTGCCAGTGATTCCACCTCGACTGATGATTTCAAAATGGACAATTTTATTGCTTCTATTTAGGAATACAACTGCAAAAACCTCTTGCTGTAAATATTGAAAAGAAGCTTGCAAGTAGGCAGCAACATCTTTACTGCTGCTTACCCTTTCTCTTTTTTCGGAGGCCATATTTCTTCTAACGCCCAATTCAAGCGCAGCAGCAATGCCAATGGCTTTGGCTATTCCAAGCCCCTTTATTTTTAAGTTCACCATTTCTTTTACGCTCAAGGAGGCCAATTTTTGAACGTCGTTATCTGTAGCTATCAGTAGCGACCTGGCAATATCAAATGCCGTAGCATTTACAGTACCCGTATTGATTAGAATAGCCAATAATTCTGTATTGCTCAGTGAGGGAGTTCCCTTCAGTAGTAATTTACTTTTAGGCTGATCGTCCATTGCCCATTCTTTAATAGATAATTTTCTCATAATAAAAACATCTGAAAAATCAAATTACAATTTCTTAACCTAATAATTATCTTCGCAGCACACTACAACTTTATGAACCCTTCTGTTAAGATATTCTCCGGCACTGGTTCCAACAAGCTGGCAGAGCAAATAGCCCAAAGATTTGGTGCTTCCATTGGTAAAATCAATATCCAAAAATTCAGTGATGGAGAATTCCAGCCTGTATTTTTAGAAAGTATCCGAGGTGACTATGTGTTTTTGGTACAAAGCACATATGCTCCAACAGATAATCTGATGGAATTACTGCTCATGATAGACGCAGCAAAAAGAGCTAGTGCCCATAGAATTATAGCGGTAATTCCCTATTATGGCTTTGCTCGTCAAGATAGAAAGGACAAGCCAAGGGTTGCCATTGGCGCAAAGCTCATTGCTACCTTATTAGAAGCAGCTGGGGCAGATAGAATCATTACCATGGATCTTCATGCTCCGCAGATACAGGCATTCTTTGATGTGCCTGTTGATCACCTCGATAGTTCAGCTATTTTTATTCCCTATATAGAGCAGCTAAAACTCGAGAACTTAACTTTTGCCGCTCCCGACGTGGGTAGTACCAATCGTGTAAGGGAAATTGCCAGTTATTTCAGTGCTGAAATGGTTATTTGTGATAAACACCGCAAGCGTGCCAATGAAATTGCCAGTATGGTGGTGATTGGGGATGTGAGAGACAAAGACATTATTTTGGTAGATGATATTTGTGATACAGGTGGAACGCTGGCTAAAGCTGCTGGCCTGTTGAAAGAGAAAGGCGCAAAAAGTGTTCGTGCATTGATTACCCACCCTGTTTTAAGTGGAAATGCCTACGAAAACATTGAAAACAGCATCTTGGAAGAGTTGGTGGTTTGCGATACCATTCCCTTGTTAAAAACCTCTCCAAAGATAAAAGTGATATCGGTGGCCGATTTGTTTGCCATCGCCATTCGCAATGCATATGAAAATAAGAGTATTACCAGCCTCTTTATTCATTCGCAGTTAAAGGGGAGGGGTAAATAGGTCGAATTTGGAAGTTCCAATGCGTGTTAATTCCAGATTTCCCTTACCTTTGCCGTCCAAAAAATAAATTAAAATGAATACAATTACAATCGAAGGTGTTCTGAGGACCGAACATGGCAAAAAAGCTGCCCGCCAGATTCGCTCTCAGGAAAATGTGCCAGGTGTAATTTACGGGGGTGCTGCGGAAATTAATTTTTACGCTCCTGCTAAGGCTTTCAAGCCATTAGTGTACACTGGTGAATTCCAATTGGCTGAAGTAAGCATTGGTGGAAAAAAATACAAATGTATTTTGAAAGACCTACAATTTGATAAAGTTCAAGACAACTTGATACATATTGACTTGCTGGAGTTGGTTGACGACAAAAAAGTAGTAGCAACCCTACCCCTGAAATTTACGGGAGTTTCTGTTGGAGTAAAAGGTGGTGGTAAATTGGTTACCAAGATGAAGTCTTTAAAAATTAAGGCTTTACCAAAAGACTTGACTTCAACTATTGAGGTAGATATTACCAATCTAGATTTGAATGGCAATATTCGTGTTGAAGATGTGAAACCATTGAATATGGAAATTCTGAATTCACCTCGTATTCCTATTGCTTCTGTAGTAATGACCCGTCAGCTTAAGCAAGACGAGGCCTCTGCTGCAAAAGATGAAAAGAAAAAATAATCGCCTACGGCATTACTTTATAACCCGCTTCCTTAAAGAGAGCGGGTTTTTTATTGTGCCAGTGGTATGGAAAAAGAAAAAGTACTGCCGTTTTCAAGTTCATTACTCACCCAAATATCGCCGCTTTTTTATGAAAGAATTCTTTACAAAGCTGCATACCGAATCCTCTCTCCTTATTGGTTTAGTGAATAGATTTTATTTCTTCATTGGTGAATATATTTTTCAATTGTATGGAGTGCACTCCCGTACCAGTATCCCTAATGGAAACTGTTATTGCCTGATTGTTTTTAACAAACAGTATCTAAGTTTTTTATTTCTATAGCATTCTTTGTGATTGAGGGTCAACCAGCTAATTTTGTACCTATGCATAAGTTTTTAATCATAGGTCTCGGTAATATAGGTGATGAATACAAAAATACGCGACATAATATTGGTTTCAATGTATTGGATGCCTTTGTTCGCAAACAGAATGGGTTTTTTAAGCTAGATCGGCTGGCGGAAGTGGCGGAGGTTAAGTGGAAGGGAAAAACCTTTGTTTGTATCAAACCTACTACTTACATGAACTTAAGCGGTAAAGCATTCAAGTATTGGATGGACAAAGAAAAATTACCAGTAGCGCAGACCATTACCGTGGTAGACGATCTTGCATTGCCCTTGAATAAGCTTCGGCTGCGTGGATCGGGCAGCGATGCGGGTCACAATGGATTGAAAGATATTCAGTTAACACTGGGTACAGACCAGTACACAAAACTGCGGTTTGGTATTGGAAATAATTTTCAAAAAGGCGGTCAAGTTGATTTTGTACTGGGCAAATGGCTACCAGAAGAGCAGTTGATCGTGAATAAAAAAGTAATCGCCTGTACGGAAATAATAGAGGCATTTGCGGCCATTGGTCTTGAAAAAGCCATGAATATGGCAAATAATTTCACATTTATATAATAAATCAACGCCTTTCATAGTTATATACAGTGGAAATATAATACAAGTAATCCGCACCGTACCTAAAGTCGATATGACTTAACCCTGGATTATCTGGTTGTTATTTTAAAAGTGCTGAACTATGAAAATTTTTTGCGTTGGCCGAAATTATGCCGATCATGCAAAGGAGCTGGGCAACGATATACCCGATGAGCCAGTCATTTTCATGAAACCGAAGACTGCGTTATTGCAGTCTCATACGCCGTTCTACTACCCTGAATTCTCCAACGAATTACATTATGAGGTAGAGCTGGTGCTACGCATTTCTAAGAACGGAAAGTACGTTCAAGAAAGTCAGGCTCATAAATATTATGACGCCATTAGTATTGGGGTAGATTTTACTGCTAGAGACATTCAATCAGATTTAAAAAAGAAAGGTCTGCCTTGGGAGAAAGCAAAATCCTGGGATAATTCTGCTGTGGTAGCCGATTGGGTATTGCTAACACCCGAAATGTTGCAAGAGCCAATTCATTTTTCATTAATGAATAATAAGGCGGTAGTGCAAGTAGGAGATACCAATGATATGATTTTTTCATTTAATCAGATAGTGGCTCATATTTCAAAATATTTCTCCTTAAATATTGGTGATTTAGTTTATACGGGAACACCTGCAGGAGTAGGTGAATGTGTGGTTGGAGATGTATTGGAGGGATTTTTTGAAGCGCAAAAAATGTTTGAACTCGAAATTAAATAATGTTAACACCCAGCATATTATTACAGGCATACCAACTCATGATTACAGCCAAATCTATGAGTGAAACCTACGATGCAAATCGTGCGGTATGTAAGTATGTGCATTCAACATCTAGGGGGCATGAAGCCATACAATTGGCGGCTGGTTTTCAGTTGTTGCCAACCGATTGGGTGAGTCCATATTATAGAGATGATAGTTTAATGTTGGCGATTGGCTTTATGCCTTATGAGATGATGCTGCAATTACTGGCTAAAAAAGAAGATCCATTTTCTGGAGGGCGATCTTATTATTGTCACCCCAGCAGTAAGGATGAAACTCGGCCATCCATAATTCACCAGAGTAGTGCTACGGGCATGCAGGCCATACCCACAACGGGTCTTGCACAGGGAGTTCAGTATTTAGAAAAAAATTATACGGCAAAACTTCGCAAAACGGCAGATGGGAAGTCGCCCGTGGTATTGTGTTCATTAGGAGATGGTTCTATGAGTGAAGGGGAAGTGAGTGAAGCATTGCAGTTTGCGGTATTAAAGCAGTTGCCTATTATTTATTTGGTACAAGACAATCAGTGGAGCATTAGTGCCAGTGCAGATGAAATTAGAACCATGAATGCGTATGAGTATGCTTGTGGTTTTAAGGGGTTGAAAAGAATGCAGTGTGATGGAAGTGATTTTATGCGTTGTTTTGAGACCATGGAGCAGGCGGTTAATTATGCACGCAATGAGAGAAAGCCAGTATTGGTGCATGCGAAAGTGCCGTTGTTGGGGCATCATACCAGTGGGGTAAGAAAAGAATTTTATAGAAGTAGGGAAGACCTTTTAAAACATGGATTGTACGATCCTATTCCAAAGTTAAGATTGCTTTTAAATGGAGTTGGGTTTACTGATGCTGAAATAAATCAAGTAGAAACCAGTGCATTGGATCTGGTGTTAGAACATTTTAAAAAGGCGCAGGCGGCGGGAGAGCCAGATATCAGATCGGTGGAGGAGCATATTTTTGCGCCAACAGAAGTGAGGGAGGAGCGGGGAGAGCGATCGCCCAAAAAAGGAGAGCGCATCATGATGGTAGATGCTGCATTGCATGCTATAGATGAGTTGATGGAAGAGTATCCAGAAGCGGTATTATATGGACAGGATGTGGGTGGAAGATTGGGAGGTGTATTTAGAGAAGCGGCAACGTTGGCAGAGAAGTATGGCGACAACCGGGTATTCAATACGGCTATTCAGGAAGCGTATATTATTGGATCAACGGTGGGATTGTCGGCTATGGGAATGAAGCCCATTGTAGAGATACAGTTTGGTGATTATATTTATCCTGGATTAAATCAGTTGGTAACGGAAGTGGCAAAGTCTTGTTACTTATCCAACGGAAAATTCCCAGTCCAGATGTTATTGCGGGTACCGGTGGGAGCTTATGGAGGCGGCGGGCCTTACCATAGTGGAAGTATAGAGAGTACATTATTATCAATAAAAGGAATAAAAATAGTATATCCATCAAATGCGGCTGATATGAAGGGGTTGATGAAAGCTGCATTTTTAGATCCCAATCCAGTGGTGATGTTAGAGCACAAGGGATTGTATTGGAGTAAGGTACCTGGAACGGATGATGCAAGGGCAACAGAGCCATCTAAAGATTATATACTTCCATTGGGGAAGGCGAATATTATATTAGCAGCAGATATGGATAAGGTGAGGAAGGGGGAGACTGTTTGTGTTATTACGTATGGCATGGGTGTTTATTGGGCCAAGGCGGCGGCGGAGCGGTATCCGGGTCGCATTGAAATTATAGATCTTAGAACCTTATTTCCTTTAGATGAGGAGACCATTTTTACGGCAGTAAAGCGTCATGGTAAAGTGTTGGTATTGAGTGAAGAACAACAGAATAATTCATTTGCGGAAGCATTATCGTTGCGTATATCGAATGATTGTTATCATTTTTTGGATGCGAAAGTAGAGGTGATGGGCGCTAAAAACCTACCAGCGGTACCTATCAATGTAGCTTTGGAAACGGCCATGTTGCCTACTGCCACTAAGGTAGCGGAGAGAATCAGTAAATTGTTGGCTTACTAGCTTTCCTTTTTATTAAAACCCCTTATATTTGCAGCCCTTTGGCGAGGTAGCTCAGTTGGTTAGAGCGCAGGATTCATAACCCTGAGGTGATGGGTTCAATTCCCATTCTCGCTACAAAGCCCCGACAAAAAATTGTAGGGGCTTTTTTGTTCGAGGCAGCGTCAAAAGCTTGTTTGTGTAAGCTGATAAGCATGAAACAGACTGTGGCTGCAAAGCAGCTGGGGACTTTGTAAAGCCCCACCCCAATGAAAGTCGGTGAGGGCAGCAATTTTTTATAATGACTGATTTTTCAATCATTGTAAGCTAAAAATTGGCTTAACGACTGATTTTTCAGTCATTATATTTAGTATATTTGTCTGATATTTCGGACATTATAACTTAAAATAAGCCACAATGATTGAAAATTCAGTCACTAATATCATTGCAGAAAGTGATAAATCGATTCTTGAGCGGATTGGACAATTTATTAAAGAAACCCGCTTATCTCAAAATAAAACCCAGCAGCAGTTGGCAGATGATGCGGGCATTGCTAGATCTACCCTAACGCTTCTTGAAAGCGGTGCTGGGGGCACTTTATTGTCGCTTATTCAGGTACTCAGAATATTAGATCAGCTAAGCTTATTAAAAACAGTTCAAGTCTCAACGCAGGTAAGCCCTTTATTGCTGGCCAAACAAGCAAAAAACAAGCGCCAGCGTGCCAGTCAACAAGCTGATAAAAATAACCATTCAACAAGCTGGTAATGATAGATACAGCCTATATTCATTTATGGAAGCGGAGAGTAGGTGCCATTGCATGGGACAGTTCAACAGGTATGGCTAGTTTTGAGTTTGAGCCAGCTTTCGTTAAACAGGAATTAGACATAGCACCTTTAAAAATGCCGCTTGCTATGGCAAGAGCAGGTAATATATTTAGCTTCCCGGAATTAAGCAGGGTAGCGACTTTTAAAGGACTACCAGGGTTGTTATCCGATGTATTGCCAGACAGATATGGCCATACACTAATCAATGCATGGCTGGCACAAAATGGAAGGGCTGAAAATAGCCTTAACCCCATTGAAATGCTCTGTTTTATTGGGGAGCGTGGAATAGGTGCTTTGGAATTTGAACCAGTTGAGCCAAAGATTGCGAGTACATCAACCAAAATTGAAATAGATGGTTTGGTAGGTATTGCACAGGAAATTATGATGGGCAGAACCGATTTTCATACCAATATTTCTGAGAATGAAAAGAAAGCACTCTTTGATATTTTAAAGATCGGAACTTCCGCAGGAGGTGCCCGTGCCAAAGCATTAATTGCGTATAATTCAGTAACTGGTGAAGTAAGATCGGGACAGGCAGATGCGCCAAAAGGATTCTCTCATTGGCTGATTAAGTTTGATGGGGTAGTAGATAACCAACTAAGTGTAGGAACTGGGCCATTGGGAACAAGCAATGGTTATGGTCGTGTTGAAATGGCTTATTATAAAATGGCAGTCGCTTGTGGTATTGATATGATGGAAAGCCGTTTGTTGGAAGAAAATAATAGGGCGCATTTTATGACGCGCCGCTTTGATCGAATACCAGAGGAAGGAAAATTGCATGTGCAAAGTTTCTGCGGTATCCAACACTATGATTTTACAGAAGTGAATTCATACAGTTATGAGCAACTGTTTCAGACCATGCGTATGCTCAAACTTTCGTACCCAGAAGCTGAGCAATTATACAGAAGAATGGTGTTTAATGTATTGGCGCGAAATTGTGATGATCATACTAAGAATTTTGCTTTTATCATGAATAAAAAAGGGGAGTGGCATTTATCGCCAGCTTTTGATATTTGCCATGCATACCGCCCTGGCAGTCCTTGGGTTAGCCGTCAATCGCTGAGTGTAAACGGAGAAAGAGACAAGATTACAAAAAATGACCTACTCAGTGTTGCGAATAAAATGAATGTAAAAAAATCGGAAAAAATCATTCAACAAATTAGCAAAGAAATAACGCAATGGGAAAAATATGCAGGCGAACAAAAAATCGCTAAACAACTTACAAAAGCCATCAAAGCAACACTGCTTGTATGATAGATAATTGGCTCGGGAAGATTTTGATAAAAGACTGCCTGCCCAATAATGGCTTTCTTTATTGCGTCATGACGTAGCTTTATTAATATCATTGCTACAATTATTGCTGAACAAATTAAAATTCATTATATTTAGATTCTTAAATACTAGCATATGTCTACCGGTACTGTAAAATGGTTCAATGACGCAAAAGGATTTGGTTTTATTAAGCCAGATGATGGTGGAGAAGATTTGTTCGCTCATTTCTCTGCTATTAATATGGGTGGCTTTAAATCTTTAAAAGAGGGGCAGAAAGTGTCTTTCGATATAGTAGAAGGTAAGAAAGGCAAACAAGCTGGTAATATCCAGAGTGCTGAATAAATACTATTCAAAACAATCCAACCTTGATTTCATTTGTTTTTTAGAAAATGGATGAATACTCAGCATAATATATCCGCCCCCATTCAGGAGTGGATCTTTTTTGAGTAGTCCCAAGTGGTGAAAGCCAGCTAGGAGTGGACCCGCTTTAATGGCGAATCCCGCCCAAAAAAGGCCATATAGGTTATATTGAATAGGGAGAAAAATACCCCAATTGCGGGTCTCCCATCTTGGGGTAAGCGAGATTAAACTTAATTCATTGGTGCTATGGCCTGTGCTACTATAACTGTTTGATAGCGGTATAGTTAATTGCCCATTGATAAAAAAATTATTCCCCAAATACCGGTCAGCATTTAATATAATACGTGCGGGATTACCAATGCTGAAAGTTCTCGGCAATGTAATAATGGTATCTAAAAGTGAACTAAGTGAATCTCTTAGCTCTTTTGCATTTTTTATATTGGATAATTTATTGGATATATCACGATCATTTGCAATTCGATTATTATAAAAAAATTTCCCAGTAAACTTACTGGTATTGTATTGGTTGCTGCCAATATCCATCAGGCTGAGGCCTAGCTTCCAATTGTAAATTTTTGGCTCAGTTTCATTGTATGAATCATTTTGTTGGTACAAAATATATTCAAGCCCTGCACTAAAGCCAATTGCAGTTTTCGATGCTTTTATAAAATTACTGATATTGCCTTGTGTATTAAAGTTGGAAGACCAAGTATCCATATTTGCAGAGTAAGCAAATGAACCTACCCCACCGGTAAGTGAATAAATACTGTCGGTAGGTCTGATTGATTCAAGGTAAGTGAGTCTATTTATATGGGCAAAAGCTCCTGAAAGACTTTTCATCATTTGAAAGGTAATGCCTCCACTAAGGCGACTGTTTCCTGTTTCAAATAATACTTGTGCGTAATTTAAGTTAGCTTCTATCCATCCCGCATTCGTAAACTTTCCTTCTATTTGTGGAATATTTCTATTGGCACTTAAAAAAGCGTTAAGCCTTCCAATGGAGTCGTTCAAGTTGAATGCATTACTTTGAATATGGTTGTTCATACGCATTCTGAGGCCAACAGCTACAGCTTGTTTTTTGTTGATGCGATACATTGCATTCAAAAAATTTAAATTTAAATTGGTATTAATATTCCGCTCCTGAGCTCCTTGGGTAAGATTTATGGTAGCATTACCGATAGCAGGGAATTTCATGTTTTTTGCATAGAGGGTATTGGTAGAATTGGCAAACTGAAAAGAGAAAATATTCAAATCCCATCGGTGTAAACTATTATTGGGAGAAGCTGGGTTGTTGAAAATACTAGAAGCACCCGCAAAAGAAGAACCATGCAGGGCATGGAATTGTTGACAATTGCCATGCGTTACCATAAAGTTGGTAAGTATTAGCACTAGTAGATAGGGGGGTGAACAACTTCGGCTCATGAAATATACTTCGAGAGCTATAACGAATAGAGGATGAATTTATTGGTTTTGGCTGGGCATTTATCTAAAAGTAAAACCCCTCGTAGAAACGAAGGGTTTTTTTCGATTGCTTGCCATTATAAGAGACTCTTTATATTCATTTTGATAGAGCAAATATACAGCAAAATTTCATAAACAATAGTTTTTTTTGTTATTTATTAAAAAAAATAGGTTTTGTTTAATAAATAGCTATTTTCTTGATTAAAAGTTAATATATAATTAATATTAATATAATTTAGATAGAATCAAATTACACTTTGATACGCTTTTAGTGCTGAATCAAGGCAGTCCATAGCCTTATCTATATCATTGATATTCAGCACATAGGCCAATCGTACCTCCTGTTTTCCCAATCCTTCCGTGCCATAAAATCCTGTTGCAGGTGCCAACATAATTGTTTGCCCTTCAAAAGAAAATTCTTCTAAAAGCCATTGACAGAATTTATCTGCATCATCAATCGGTAGTTTGGCCATGGCATAAAATGCCCCGCCAGGATTGGGACAAAATACACCATTCATACCGTTTAGTCGCTTTACAATCAAGTCTCTTCTTTTTTTATACTCGGCCTTGGTGGTATTGAAATAATCTGCTGGCAAATCAATAGCGGCTTCACCAGCAATTTGTGCAAAGCTGGGTGGACTTAACCTAGCTTGTGCAAATTTCATTACCGTATCTAAAACCTGCTGATTTTTGGTGACCAATGCGCCTATCCTTCCGCCACAAGCACTATACCTTTTGCTAATGGTATCCATGATAATAATATGATCATCAACACCTGATAAATGCATGGCACTTACCTGATCTCCTTCATAACAGAATTCTCGATAAGCTTCATCGGAAAACAAATACAGATTGTGTTTTAAAATCAACACTTTTAACTGTTCCATTTCAGCCTTGCTGTATAAATAACCAGTAGGATTATTGGGATTACAAATAACTATTGCCTTGGTTTTGGCTGTAATTTTTTCTTCAAAAGCAGCAATGGAAGGAAGCGCAAATCCGTCTTCAATATAGGAAGTAATGGGTATTACTTTAACGCCCGCTGCTACTGCAAAGCCATTATAATTGGCATAAAATGGTTCTGGAATAATTATTTCATCGCCTGGATCTAAGCACGCCATAAAACCAAATTGTATGGCTTCACTTCCACCCGTTGTAATAATAATTTGATGGTGATTTACAGCAATGCCCACCGATGCATAATAATCAACTAGTTTTCTGCGATAACTCTCATTACCCGCACTATGGCTGTATTCCAATACTTTAAAATCACTCTGCCTCACAGCATCCAATACTGCTTTAGGTGTTTCAATATCAGGCTGGCCAATATTGAGGTGATATACTTTAATACCTCTTTTCTTTGCTGCTTCTGCAAAAGGCACCAGTTTTCTGATGGGTGATGCGGGCATGGCAATGCCCCTTCGGCTAATTGGTAACATGAACTAAATTAAAAGTAGAATAAATAAATCTTATTTTTTCTTAATCTCCGTGTCACTTTAATGGTTGCAGTTTTGCCTTTTAGAATGGGTGTAATGGCGTATTCTGGTTTTGTACAACCACATTCTGCATTGGCATACTCTATTACAATGGGCTTTTGGGACTGATTGCTGAAACTAAAACTATAGCTTGCGGGTAGGTTTTTTTTAATTTTCCCAAACTGGTGTTTGGTTTCCTTGAAAAGAACATCTTTCTGTGCAGTAGCACTTAAGCCAGCTAATATTAAAAAAGATAAAAAGAAAGTCTTCATGTAATCATTAAATTTATGAATTATAAAATAGCTGAGGTCATTATTGAATCCCTTCACCACTGAAACTTACTTGCTTAACAATACCACCTGAAAGGGTAATATCCGTGTACCGAGTATACTTACCAGTTACACTACCATTGAAGCGAATCTTTACTTTTACTGACTCACCTGGCTTGAACTCTTGGTTGGCAGTAAAATCAGGTGTTGTGCATCCACAACCAGCTTTTGCTCCCTCCAAACGAAGGGTTTCATGGCTAATATTGGTAATTACTACTTCATACTCAACAGGAACGCCATAAGTAGTTTTACCCATCTGGTAATGCTCATTTTGAATAGAAACTTTGGCATCATTGGGCTGTTGTTGAGCTTTACAACCACTAACAACGGAAAAAAAAGCGGCTATCATGATAAAAATCTTCATACACAGTATTTTTAAAAACATAAAATTACAAAAATTGGTCGGTTAAGTATTATCTTGGTTCAAATTACCCATAATTTAACGGTTGCTGGTAACTATTGGTTTCCGTTTAATCAATTATTGTGAGTCAATTCAGCGCCTAATGTTATTTTTGCTTTATGGAATCATCAACTTCAATTCAGTACAAAGACGATATGCTGTCTTTCGAAGGATTTCGGAAAACCATTCTGGAAGACTACAAGACGGCTGTTATCAGCAGAGAAGTGAGCTTACTTGGTCGCAGAGAAGTGCTCACTGGCAAAGCTAAATTCGGCATTTTTGGGGATGGTAAAGAAGTAGCTCAATTGGCTATGGCCAAGTTTTTCCAGCCCGGAGATTTTAGGAGTGGGTATTATCGCGATCAAACTTTTATGTTCGCAGCAGGCTTGTCAACCGTTGAACAATTCTTTGCACAACTCTATGCCGATCCAGATGTAAAGAACGATCCATTCAGTGCAGGGCGACAAATGAATGCACATTTTGCAACTAAATTCGTTGACGATAACGGCAATTGGTTAGACCTTGCCAATCGTAAAAATATTTCAGCAGATATGGCACCAACTGCTGCTCAAATGCCTCGCGCATTGGGCCTTGCCTATGCCTCTAAATGTTTTCGTGAAGGATTACAGCTCCGTAATTTTGATGAACTGAGCCACAATGGTAACGAAATATGTTTCTGTACCATTGGAGACGCAAGCACCACAGAAGGTCATTTCTGGGAGACCATGAATGCG
>RDZY01000049.1 GCA_004294135.1 Sphingobacteriia bacterium | reverse complement strand
TTCTATTTATTGATTTTATTTGCCACATGGAATTCGCTAATCAACATTTTGGTTGGCAACAAATTCAGTTATGGCTCATTTCATGTGATTCTATTTATTAGTTTTATTTCAAGCTATTTTAAAAGTGAGTATTGCAGTAGCACCCTTCCCGCTACCTTCACTAACTAGCTCAAGGGTTCCTTGGTGACTTTCAATGATAGATCTACAATTATATAGGCCAATACCAGAGCCAGATTCTTTTGAGGTATAACCTCGCTTAAATAATTCTTCCGCATTAAGTTTTTCAAATCCAGTACCCGTATCAATTAATTTAATTTCTACCATATCAGTAGTTTGAGTGGTAGAAATGGATATTTTTTTATCGGGCAGATCGGCACTTTCAATACTTTCAGATGCATTCTTAATTAGATTCAAAAACACTTGCATCAAGCGGGTCTTATCGCCTTTTACTTTTGAAATACTTATGGGAATATCTACAACCATTTCTATTCCTTTTTTAACCAAACTGGGCATAATCATTGCAATACTATCGTTAACAATAGAACGAATATTAATACTTTCTCGTTCTACTGAATGCCCTTTAATATATTGTCTCTGTATAACTAGTATTTCTGAAATATGATTTATAATTCCCATCTGCTCTGAAATAATTTGATTGGCTTCCATTGCATTTTTTTCTTGATTTTTTGCAATAGCCGCAACCATATCCATCATAGCAGTAGTTTTAGCACTGCCAATACCCGGTTCGAAATGATGTTTATTTTTTTCTAAAAACCCCCATAACCCCAATAAATTTTTATGATCAGAATAATTCAAGTGGTTTTTTATCCGATTAATATAAGAGCCAAAACCTACAACAGCATTACCAATATCATGTAGTACACCAGAAGCCATTTCGAATTTACTTTGTTCTACTGCTTTTTCTTGAATAGCTTCTCGAATCAGGTTTTCTTTTTCTTGTAATTCAGTTATATCATCAAAAACAAAACTAATAGTATCCGTATTAATTTTGTTTATCGTAAAATAGAAGAATCTATTAACTTGTTGCTGATTAATATTTAGCTCAATTAAATAATTCTCCTGTTGAATAATAGTTCCAGATTCGCCTTCATACTGTTGTATTTGTTGTAATAAGTCAGGCCTTATTTTTTCGAGTAATTCAAATATATTACTACCTGATAACTGAAACTGAAGAAATAAGGGCATTAATAATTGAACCCCTTTAGCATTCATTTGCTTCAGTGTACCCTGTAAATCAGTCTCCACCAATCCAATCGGAATTTGATGAATAATGAATATTATTTTTTGCAGTTGCTGCTCTACAGTCTCTTTTTCCATATTGAGAAGAATCAATATTTGTGTACCAGCATATATTGATGTTGAGATGCAGCAGATTTTAATAAACGCAATCGAACCCTTGTTGGGGTTGTAATATGAGTGAATAGATAATCCAATTCCTCATCTAACTCTATCTGCTTGTATTTTTCTGAAACCATGAAATTATTGGTACAGGGTGCTATCTGAGTGAAAAATAATTTACCTACTGCAAATGCAGGATCAATACCAGTGATTTGTGATTCTTGTTTATTATAAAAAACAACTTGACCATCAATATTCATTTTTACTATCCCAAACGATAGTTCATCATACTGATTTGGTTCTTGATTTTCTAACCAACCGAGAATTTCTGGTGTGGAAAATGTGGCATTCATAACTAAGATTTGATTGTTTTAAAATTAGCAACCGGATTTTGCACAAGTTCTAGTTTTAAATTACAAAGCCATTATTTCATGCCATAAAATTATATCGAAATTTATGTAGTGATAAAACTACACCCGTTTTAGTGAATTTTTTTCTCAAAAAGCAGCTCCTCTAATATTGAAATTAAGTGCAAATTGGTGAAATAAATTTTGTTGATAAAACCCTGTAGCGTATCGAATATGTACTTTTTTATGTAAGAACCCAACACCAGCAGTCACCCCATTTAGTCCGCTGCTTGCATTAAAAATATTTAAATCTTGTCTTCGTAAAAAATTGTAACCAACCGATAACTCAACTTTTTCTGATAGGTAAATTTGTGCTGACAAAATAAGGTGTACAACCATTTTTTGCAGTGTAGTTGTACTTCTCAAGTCGCCTTCGGCAGCATTAAAAGTAGTATCTGAGTAAAAAATATTGAACCGATGTAAATTGTGTGCTGTCAATGAAAATTGTAGCGGTGCGTATTCAAGTCGCTTGCTGACGCCTGCCTGAATATCAAATGGAAGTTCTTCCTTCTGCTGTGAAGGTGCATAAGTACTCAATTGCGTACCTAAGTTTTTTATCAATACTGATGCTTGAAAAAAATGGGCGGTGTCTGCATACAATAAACCAATATCAACAGCAATACCTGCAGCTCTAAATATGCCGTAATTAGAATGAATATACTTGGCAGTTACACCCAGCCAAAACCTTTCTTTATATTGCTTAGCAGCCATCAATTGTAAAGCATAGTCAACTGGTTTAATATTTCCCAGTATATTTCCGGCAGCGTCTGTTTGGGTAATATTTCCGTAATTCAGATATTGGATACCCCCACCTATGATAAGGTCTACTTTCGGAATATAAAAAGCAGCTGTAGTATTTATATTCCGAATACCCGAAAAAAAATTATTAAAACTACTATTGATTTGACCATGCATTGATTTACGCAATAGTGAGGGATTGTGAAATGTTAGGCCCACATCATTTCCAATAGTACTGATATTTACACCTCCCAAAGCTGAAATCTGTGCAGTATTAGGTAGTGTAATAAAACTAAAAACCGCATTTCCTCCGAGAGTTTGAGCAGTGCCTTTCATTAAGAAAAGAACGGAACAAATCATCCCAAAAAAAATGCGGTACTTCATATACTCTAAAGATAATTACAATTCAGCAACGCTCCTACTACTCAATTATACCAATGCATAATCAATTACTTGTTGCATGGTTTTTACATATTGAAAGTGCATCCCTTTAATAAATCCTTTATCAATTTCATCCACATCTTTTTGGTTTAAGTAACACAAAACTATTTCTTTCAATCCCGCACGTTTTGCTGCCAGCACTTTTTCTTTAATTCCTCCTACGGGCAATACTTGCCCCCTCAAAGTAATTTCCCCTGTCATTGCCAAAAATGGCTTTACTTTTCTCCCAGTAAATGCAGAGGTTAAAGAAGTAAGCATGGTTATGCCAGCACTAGGTCCATCTTTGGGTACTGCTCCTTCTGGCACATGCACATGAATGTTTTTGGTTTTAAATAATTCAGGATCTATACCCAATTTTTTGGCATTTGCTTGAATATAACTGAGTGCTGTAGTAGCACTTTCCTTCATTACATTACCCAAGTTACCCGTCAGTTTTAGCTCAACCCCTTTTCCCTCACTTAAACTTGTTTCAATAAAAAGTATGTCCCCACCCACATATGTCCATGCTAGTCCAACAACCACACCGGGCATATTGGCTGTTTTATATATTTCATTGCTGTAACGAGGGTGACCGAGTATTTTTTCTATATCAGGGGCAGTAAGTTGCAACTTGACTTTATTTTTAGTCGCCATTTCTTTAGCTTGGTATCGCATAATAGAAGCCAATTGCCGATCCAACTCCCGCACACCACTTTCACGGGTATAATGCTCTACCACTTTTTCGAGCACTTTATCGTTGATTTTGAAATTAATTTTACCCAACCCATGTGCTTCTTTCTGTTTGGGTATTAAGTGTCGCTTTGCGATCTCCATTTTCTCTTCTACGGCATACCCACTGAGGTCAATAATTTCTAATCGATCTCTCAATGCCGGTTGTATATTCTGCAAATTATTGGCTGTTGCAATAAACAATACCTTGCTCAAATCGTATTCCAACTCGAGGTAATTATCATAAAAAGTATGGTTCTGTTCTGGATCCAATACTTCTAACAATGCAGAGGAAGGATCGCCACGATGATCGCTACCGATCTTATCAATTTCATCTAAAATCATAACGGGGTTGGAAGATTTTACTTTTCTAATATTTTGTAAAATCCTACCGGGCATTGCTCCTATATAGGTTTTGCGGTGACCCCGTATTTCACTTTCATCGTGCAGTCCACCAAAGCTCAATCTGGCATATTTTCTTCCAATTGCATGAGCAATTGATTTACCCAAAGATGTTTTACCAATTCCGGGAGGGCCTAAAAAACAAAGGATTGGGCTTTTCATATCTCCCTTTAATTTTAGCACCGCTAAATATTCCAATATTCTACTCTTTATTTTTGCCATGCCATAATGATCAATATCCAATATTTTTTGGGCATTTTTTAGATCGTAATTATCGGCTGTATATTCATCCCAAGGCAAGTCAAGCATTAGATCCAAATGATTGTAAACAACCGAATAATCTGGTGTTGAGACGTGCATCCTTTCCAGCTTTTGTATGCCTGTTTTAAAAGCATTTTTTGAAGTATCAGGCCATTTTTTTGATTCTGCCTTTTTTTTCATTTCGGCAATTTCTCTATCATTCGATTCTCCGCCCAGCTCTTCTTTAATGCTTTTTAGCTGTTGTTGTAAAAAATAATCTTTTTGCTGCTTATCTAATTCAGTTCTTGTTTTGTTGGTTACTTTGTCTTTCAACTCAGCAAACTGCAATTCTCTTTGTAAAATATGCACCAAGCGGATGGCCCTATCATTGATATCGTTTATTTCTAGGAGCGATTGTTTTTCTTGTAAATCGCTGTTTAGGTTACTGCTTACAAAGTTGATGAGAAAAGCAGGGTTTTCTATATTCTTGAGAATAATGGAAGCTTCTGTTGGTAAATTGGGGGATAAATGAATAATTTGTGATGCCAAGTCTTTTATGGTGCTAACATAAGCCTTAAAATCGTCGGTATCGGGTGCATCTGCTTCGGTAAAAAGTTGGATACTGGCTTTAAAATAAGGATCATCACTCGTCATTTCTAACCATTCAAATCTTTTTTTACCTTGAATGATGATGGTAGTACCACCATCGGGCATTTTAATAAGTTTTACTATTTTAGCAACTGTACCAATTCT
Source organism: Sphingobacteriia bacterium (assembly GCA_004294135.1). Classification (GTDB taxonomy): domain Bacteria; phylum Bacteroidota; class Bacteroidia; order Chitinophagales; family Chitinophagaceae; genus Sediminibacterium. Next base: position 689 of record RDZY01000049.1, on the reverse strand, counting down.
GCACAAATCTTTAGGGTCTGGCTCTTCAATGCTGGCATCTTTTTGTGCAATTACACCTATGAGCTTATCGGCTTTGTACACATCGCTGACTGCTTTTATGCTTTTATCTCTCCCTACAGTTATTGGAAGTACTACACCAGGAAATAAAACGGTATTTCTTAAGGGTAAAATGGGTAGATCATTGGGTATTACCAAGTCGTTATCCTGATCGCCATCTTGTTCATTCATCGGGATAATTGGCATAAAATCAGTATCGTCTTCTGCTCTAAAAATGTATCTTTCTTTCTCCATAAATGCTTGTTGGGTCAAATTGTCACCCTGATTCGTTAAACGACGCTCTTTTTAAGCGAACATTAAATAAAACAATATTAATGCCATTTGCCGAAATAAAGGCAACTGGTACAAACTGGCACAAAAAAAGTAATATTAGCGTAACAAGTACTTATAATTACATTTTAGCCTTAATAGTACTTTTAGGATGTATAAGCCAGCTTTTCTACAACAAAATCCCACTTTCAGCATATTTTGCCAATTTTATGGGGTAAGCAGGTAATTTTTTTATGAAAATCTTTTCTAACACTTGTACTTATACGCCAGGATTATTATCAATTGCATGTTTAATTTGTTCTATTAATTCCATGAATTTTTCTTTCCTTTGAGCAGAATTTTAACAAACTATGCCTGTTCTA
>RDZY01000001.1 GCA_004294135.1 Sphingobacteriia bacterium | reverse complement strand
ACCGCCATTGCCATAGAGTTTAATATCGGCGGTGTTGATAGATCCGTTAAAGCCAAGGGAGGCCAATAGGGTTCTATCAATCTTATATATTCCTTGTTTTAAAACCCCCAGTCTACCCCAGGTTCCAGTAGCGAGTACGGAGTTGGGGGCATAAAAAGGTTGTGCATATAAGCAAAGGTAGGCGAGACAAAATACAGCAATAAAAGCTCCTTTCTTGATATTTGAACAGCTCTTCAGGGTAAAAAATTAGAGGTTAGCAAAATTAAAATCAATAAAAAACGCCAGTCCCCCCCGCACAAAATAAAAGGACTGATTCAACGTTTTAAGTAGTTGAACCCATAAAATTAGGTTTTTACTAACAAAGAATGCCAATCACCATACCCTTTATAAAGATAAAATGGTTATATTCGCATTCAATAAAACCGAATATTTGAATTAGCACTTTACTTATTCAAACCTTGAACATGCAATCATTCAACACCGCAAGGAATACCTTTATCATTATTTTATTGGCCAGTATGGCAACTTCATGCAGTTTCATGAAGAAGAAAGCAGAGAAGTCCAATACTACAGGTTGGAATTACAACGATAAAAATTTTGGTAATTTCAATGTAGTAAAGCCTAAAGATATTAAGACCGCTCCGGGCTTGGTATTTGTGCAGGGTGGAACGTTTACCATGGGCGCAACGCAGGAAGATGTGATGGGTGATTGGAACAATATACCCCATCGTATTACGGTGAATTCATTTTTTATTGATAAAACGGAGATCACCAATCTTAATTATCGCGAGTATTTATACTGGCTAGAAGGAACATTTGGTGGAGCTGGAATGGATTCCATTGTAACACAGGCACTTCCAGATACGTTGGTATGGAGAAATGAGTTGGCGTTTAATGAGCCATATGTAGAATATTATTTCAGGCATCCATCTTATAATAATTATCCAGTTGTAGGGGTGAATTGGTTACAAGCCACTGAATATTGTAAGTGGAGAACGGATCGGGTAAATGAAATAGCGTTGATGCAGAAAGGATTCCTCGATCCAAAAACACAGATCAAGAAAACATTGAATGGGGCGGGACAAGATAATTTTAATACCAAGGCTTATTTGATGGGTGAATACCAAGCAACGCCAGGTAA
>RDZY01000033.1 GCA_004294135.1 Sphingobacteriia bacterium | reverse complement strand
ATATTTTTTCGATGGGTTTCAACGGTATAAATACTAAGGTGTAATTTATCGGCTATTTGTTGATTGGTAAAAGTCTGTTTTAGGTATAATAAAATTTCTTTTTCCCGCTTGGTTAACTCGTATTTACGCAGAAAAATATCCATTTTCTTAAACGCATCTTCCTGATCAATTTCTTGGTGTACATGAAAAATGGTATTACCCTCTACTACATTAATAATTGCATTACTCAACTCATCTTTACTACTACTCTTTAATACATAGCCTTGAGCACCAGCCTGTTTTGCTTGCTCTACCACTTTTGCATCACTATAAGCAGAGAGCATCAGCACTTTAACCGCTCCAAAAGATTGCTTGATATATTTAATAGTATCCAACCCATTTAAATTGGGCATATTCACGTCCAGTAAAATTAAATCTATATCTGAGTTTTGGGTAAGTAAGTAAAGCAACTGTTTTCCGTCATTTGCAATTCCTGCAATAACAAATCGGTCGTTCCCACTGAGGATCATTTTTAGCCCTTCTACGAATAGCGGATGGTCGTCCGCAATCATTATTTGTATCTTGTTTTCCATATTATAATACTCTAATATAGGTTATTTTATAGGAATAAACATTGGACCCGCAAAACAAGGATAAGTTTTAATTTTATAAACCCCATTTTCATAGTAGGTTTCTGCCCAACAATACTTAGATCCTGGGGTATCATCATTTTTCATTTGTGGCACATACCACAGCACCAGATCAGTGTTTACAACGGATTCAGCAATGGGTTCCATAAATTTTTCAGGCCCCTGCCGGTGGTCGGTATTACAACAAGGGCCAATCGTTACCAAATCTGCTTCTCCCTCGTCTTTGTCCAAATGATTTTTAGTAATATAAAAAAAAGCCTGATCACCCCTTCCACCGTCATTGAACTGACCCTTTCCCGGTTCAATATAAAATCCTGCGGTTTCTCCTGTTTTAAGTCTGTATTGGTATCCATCCGGATGATAGCGAGTAGATGCAGTTTGTAATTGCCATTGCTCAGTCTGCCAAAGTTTCCAGTCGCTATTATTCCATTCATAAAGTGATTGATTATTGCCTGCAAACGCAATTCGAAATACGGGTCTATATATTCCATTATTCCCACAGCCCCTACCAATACTGGCACAACTAACCCTAAATCTGCCATCATTGTAAAAAAAATAACGCTGTGCATAGCTGTAATTGCAAGGACCAGGCCAACGCTCACTAAAGAATTGCTGCTCCAGCATAAATCCCACTTCTTGGTCGCCTTCCATTATTGCTGCAATTTTAGGTGGTTCGGTTGCTATAACTGCTGCTTGACTAAAAATGGGGCACCCAACAGCATCACTATAACCAAACCCATCGGTACCAGAATAACTTACATGCCAATCTACCAGCTTGGCATTGTTTAAAATTCGATGGTTTTTGAACGTAACATTTTGAATCATTAACCCATCGGAAGCGGTAATAATATAATCTATTTTCCAACCTTTTTGGTCAATACTATTTATTTTTTCACAATAGCAATCGGCAACGGTTTCATTTTGTAGTCTCCTTTCAGTAACCACCATTTTATCGGCATCTTTTCCAGTACTAGTCCACCTCAATCCCACCAAACGATTGTCTGTTAAATCAACAATGGCCCATAAAGCCCTATCACCTTTTACAAAAGTAGGCGCCACACATAAATGTTGAGAACGCTCACACTTGGTTCTATTTAAGGCCGTTTTTGTACTAGACATAATAGGCATACTAGCACTTGGCTTATATCCCAATGCTTTTTCTACTTCAGGAGCATGAATGGCAATATTAATAGCCAGCTCAACCAAGCTTGAAGGAATATCAGGTTGCGTATCGGGGTAGTGATCTACGCTGACCATCTTTTGAGTAAAAATATTTACCAACCCAATGGTTGTGAGATTAAGTGCATAATTATACATCTCCACCCGCATTAAAGAACCTGGCAGTGCGGTAATTCCTTTTCTAATATCTCCCGGCCTTGCAGGGAAAATACCAAAGATTTCATTCCACAATGGTTTCTTTGTAGTTCTATCAAAAATATAGCGCGTAAAAAAGCTATCCGATATTGCAATTTGCTGCGCAAGTATTGTGTTTTCATCTTTCCGATCTAGCAATAATTTCACAGGCAAAGCAGCTTGTAATAAAGTGTGTATTTGGTTTTTTCTTGCTACGATAAAAGCGGCAGTGTCCGTTAAACTATTGCTAGTTAAGTTACTACCATAGGCTGCGAGATAAACACTGTTTGATATAATTTTTCGTGATGAATTTCGTAATTTTTGTCCTGAAATATCAGCACTCAAAAACAGCAATAAGCATAAAATATTGAATAAAATTGAGCCACGCATTTTATTATCAGTTAAAAGGGTTCAATAAATTTTTTTTCTGTAAGAAGCTGGTATCAGTAAAAGCATCTAGAAATGAAATCAATGCCAGCCGCTCCTCATCACTCAAAATAAATCCTTTAATAAGTTTACTTTTATGACGGTTATTTTTTCCATCTCCAGCCAAAACTCCCGTTACAATTTTCCTGCCACCTCTTTCATAAATCCGAATCAATTCATCAATGGTAGCAACCGATCCATCATGCGTATAAGGAGCTGTTAATAAAATATTGCGAAGGGAAGGTACACGAAAAAAACCTTTGTCGGCTATATTACCCGTTTGTATAAATAAGCCTTCATCGGAATCTGGATAATTATTGTTGCCGTCAATATTATAGAGCCCCGTATTGGCATACACTGGTTTTACTGGATTCGCTTGTTGCCAAATATGACAAGCACCACAGGTTAATTTTTCAGAATAAAAAAGTGACATCCCTTTTTGAGCTTGTTCATTTAATGCATATTTATTTCCTTTTAAAAAAGCATCATAAGGTGCATTAAAAGATACCAACTGATTTTCAAAAGCAACCAAAGCAGTAAAAATATTTTGAATATTTATGGGTTGATTTTGAGTGGGAAATGCTTTTTGAAAAAGCCGTTGATAAACTGGTGAAGCTAAAAAACGCAACAGTAATTCTTTATCGTTTTTTCGCCATCCTAATTCTTTCGGAGCATCGTTAAAAAAAGGAAATATTAATTGTGATTCAAAACGATGAATGCTGCTGTCACCCCAAGTATAAGCAGTTAAAAATTTGGTGTTTATTAAAGAAGGAGCATTCCTTCTTACTGCATAGCCATCAGCTCCGGAAGATCTCCGATATCCGTCTGAAAAAGCGTATTTAGGATCGTGACAAGAGCTGCATGATTTGGTATTATTATAAGATAGTTTTGTATCATAAAATAAAAACCTGCCCAATTCAATTTTAGCAGATGATGTATTGTTCATACCAGAAGAGTACAAATCAGTTTCTGCAACTGCAAAGGCAGTGAACAAAACAATGAATACAATAACTTTAATCGGCTTCATAATAAGCGTTATTGGAAATTGATCAGCACCCATTTTTTTGTTTTTGTATCCCAATTAAATGTATAAATGGTTTCTGGTTTTTCCCTTTGAGCCTGTAAATTATAATTAAATGCCACTCCATTAATTTGCAATTGGTTGCCAATAAACTTTATTTTTCTAGCTTTATCATCGCCCCTTGGACCATATCCATCCAGCGACAATTCTTCACGCAAACTCTTACGGATTAATTTCCCTAATTTATTAATAACAATAGAGTATAGAGATCCATTTCTTGTTTTTGCAAAATACAATCGCTTTTGGTTTTGTTCATCTATGGCCACCGCCAATCCCATTGCATCAATTCCTTTCAAAGTATCCATTATTTTTTTTGTACTAGATTGAATTAAATAAATCATTCCATGCTCATGATATCTATTGGAACCTGCAACACTAGCGGCAACGATTATATCTGCAGTGCAATCGTAAGTGATTCCCAATAAACCATACGGGTTATTCACTGAAGGTTTTGCATGGAAGGGGAGGTTTAACCATTCATTCATAATGCCAGTATTTGCATCTATCTGATAAATGGTATTCAATTTATTTGCGTCGTTGTAAAACATAGAAATCAATGGGGCAGGAATGGCATAAGTGTTTCCCCGAATATCAAAACTAATAGTAGATAGATAGCCAGCAGTTTCCCAACTGGGGTGCTGATAATGGGATTTTCTTAAACTGCTGCTTGTAGGAGCTGATTGTCCTATTTTTCTCTCAAATTCTACCAATACAATTCCCATTGTTTTTTTTTCTACGGTACTGAATCCCGTCCACAAGGGATCAAAACCCAGGGTTTTAATAAATGGGGGCTCTTTTTGGCAAGGCTTTATCTCTTGCTGGGCTTGCAAAAATTCAACGTGAAATATTGACAATAGAAAGCAACTGATTGATATAAAATGTGATTTTCCCAAAATGACAATATTTTATAACACTTTTTTATTATATGTATTGGTGATAGCAGGACAATAATAACGAAAAACAAAGAAAGGATGGTGGATTGATTCATGAGAAAGGCAATTGATCCGTGATTTTTCACGTAAAATCGTACAAAGTCGTTGGTATATTTGAATTACAGCTGATTTTTTTTCAATAAACAGGTTTGAAATTAACATATTCGCTTATCTTTACTCGTCTAGTTGGGTCGAGTCCACTAATTCCCAAATTGGGACAGATGACAAAGTGGATTGCTTCGCTAGAAAAAAAAAAATTAGTCACTTTTCAATCGTAGTATATGCGAAAATTTTACACAATTCTCCACATCAGTTTCCAAAACGCAAAACAATCCCATTTAATTGTCTTGTTTCTGCTTATCGCACAATCTTTTGTAGGATTGAATGGTATTGCTCAAATAAGCGGTACTGTTTACCGCGATTTTAATGGGAACGGAGCCAAGAACAATGGCGCAGCTTATAATGAACCAGGTGCTGCTGGCGTAACCGTAAAGGCGTACAACGCTGCGGGTACCGTTTTGGGCACTACCGTTTCCGCTGCAAATGGCTCATACAGTTTTACGGTGGGTCAAGTACCAGTTGCCACTAAAGTTCGTCTAGAATTTAGTGGTTGGCAGAGTGCTGACTTCCCTGCTCCTACTGGACTGAACAATAAATCAAGCGTACAATTTGCTACTGCACCAAACGCAACGGCTGACTTTGGTATTAATTATCCTGGAGATTATATAGACAACCTAACTGCAAGAGTAATTGTACCAGCTTACGGCAACGGAGACAACCAAGTAAATACGGGCAACTGGTATGATGCAAAAAATCATGATGCAGTTTATGCTTTTGATTATGGCAGTGGTGCCGCCGCTAATATCTTAAGTGATATGGGGCAAATTGGTGCTGTATGGGGAACCACCTATCACAAAAAAGCTGATAAATTATTTTATGCTGCCTTTGTAAAGCGACATGTTTCGGTTGGGCCACTTGGTTTGAATGGGATTTATGTTACAACTGGTGCTAAGGCGGTGATCAATAAGAATAATACTGCAAATTTCGTTAACCTAAACGCTGTTAATCCTGCATTCAATGCAGGAACTTTAGCTGGTAGAAGTTTTGCGCCTGGTAATAGTGATAAAAGAAATGCCAACAGAGATGATATGACTGGTGGAAACGTTTTTACCGAAGTAGGTAAAAAAGGTATTGGTGGAATGACCATTTCTGATGATGGAAGGTATTTATACATTATTAATTTAAACGATCGCAGATTGTGGAGAGTAGATATAGGATTGGGTGGAACCGCACCTACCCTTGCTTCTCAAATTGTATCTTATAATGCTTTTCCTGTAGCTGAAGGGAATAGTAGTTTCCGACCTTTCGCCGTTAAATATTACAGGGGCTCCATCTATATAGGTGGTGTGTTAGACGGTGTTAAACCAGATAACTCATCTGTAAATAGAGCCGAACTTAAAGCAATTGTTTTGAAAGTAGATGCGAGTGCTACACCTGGCTCTGCTACTTTTAGCAGTGTATTGGACGTTCCGTTGACTTTTAACCGAAGAGCCAATATGAATACAGGGTTTGGTATAAATAAAAATTCAAATTATATAGATCCCAATGGTACCGTAGCTGCTGCAACTTTATCTCAGGGTTCATGGCATCCATGGGCAAGAACATTTGCTGAATTAACTGTTACTGGTAATGCTGGTACTGCAATCTATCCGCAACCCATGTTGAGTTCGCTTGATTTTGATGCTGCTGACGGATCAATGATTTTAGGTATTACTGACCGTACTGGTCACCAAGCAGGCAACGCCAATCTAGGACCTACTAGTATTGGAAACAATACTTTGTATACGGCGAATGCAGCTGGAGATATTTTGAAGGCTAACAATACTGGTGGCACTTATACCAATTTCACGTTAGAAAACAATGGTAGCTGTGGTACAAATTCTACAAACGGTGCTGGAAACGGTGAAGGCCCTGGCGGTGGTGAATTCTACTTTACTGACAGGTATCAAGAGAATCAAGGTGGAGCATTGGGAATTGGGAATACCGCAAATGGTTCCAATGCAGGAACCTCTCACGAAGAAACAAGTACTGGTAGTATTGCAAATTTCCCTGGTAAAGAATTAATTGCAACCGCATTCGATCCAATTACTACTTGGTATACAGGAGGCGTTCGATATTATGCAAACAACGATGGTATTGCCAAAAATGGTAAAGTATTATACCAAGGTCAAGACGCAAGTGTGTTCGGCAAGGCGAATGGACTGGGCGATTTGGAAATCATAACAGCTCCTGCTCCTATTGAAATAGGAAACAGGGTTTGGTTTGATGCGAATGCCAATGGCATTCAAGACGCCGATGAAGTAGGTATTGCAGGTGTTAAAGTCAGCCTGCTAAAATATATTGGTCCAGGATCAGCTCACACGCTTATTTCTCAAGCTACTACTGATGCCAACGGTAATTATATTTTCTCTTCCGACGCTAGTAGAACTTCTACCGGCTCTGAAAAATATGGCATACCCGAAATGCAGCCGAATACCGATTTGAAAATATTTGTTAATGGAGTTTCAGGAAGCAGTATTCAAACTCCTTTGGTTGGATACGATATCACACTAACCGACAACGGCGGAGTAGATCCAAATGCAGATGAAAGAGACAATGATGGAACTACTTTCTCTTTAGATGGTGCTGATATAGGTTCAGCAATCAGCATCAATACTGGCATTGCAGGCGCCAATAACCACAGCTACGATTTTGGATTTGCAACAGCAGGTTCTGTTGGTGGTGGCGGTGGTGGTGGTGTTGAAAGTAAGAGTCTAGGTGATGCTATTGCATTGCGTTTTTACAATAAAACCATCAACAGTGAAAACGGACCAATTGATTATACTAAATTATCTAGACCTTCTACTACCAATGGTAATATTCGTAGTTACGCGACTGGAAACCAGTTGAAATTGAAAGATATATTACCAACCAAAGTTGCCAATACAAACTATACTTCTTACGTAAGTACGCCAAACTATTTGGTAGGTATTACCAATGCAAAAGATGTTTTGGCTATTGACTTTGTAGATAAGCAAGTAACCAAAGCAGTTTCGTTCGGTACAGAAACACTAGGTGAAGTATACAACCACACCAAAGCAATCTGTGATCGTTTAAAAGGATACGAATTAATTGCTATTCAAAATCTTACTGTTAAAGGGATCAACTTGGTTCAATATAATCTGAAGAATAATGATGGCAATACTGAATACGCAATGAGCTTTATTGTTGGTACTAAAAATGGTCGGAATAGTTATACCATTCAGTCTAACTGGTTGAATAAAGATTATACCATTGATGAAGTAATGTACAATATTCAATTATGGGGAGGATCGCCCAGTTTAGTAGTTGAAATGGCTACTGATATTATTTCTAGGCTCAGTGCTGGTATGCCTGTAAATCAAATTTCAAATACGGCTGGTCTTCCAAAAGTATATTTCACTGCTGGTAAAAGAATAGATGAAAATGTAAGCCTTACTGTAAAAAATACACTGAATGCTACCAATGGTTATCTTGAAATAAAAGACAGAGCCAATGAGCAGTCTACTACATTGGTAACGCGTACGGTACCATTTACAATTGATGCGAATGGTATTAGTAATATCAGTTTGCCTAGTAGCGATTTATTCGAGTCTACCATTAGCTTATACATGAATGGCAAATTAGAAGACGAAGTATTTATGGCAGATGGCGCCTGGGGTGTTGATTATAATACCAATACAACCAGTGTTAAATCTTTCAAAGTAACCAACGCAACTGCAAATTCAACCCTTACTGCTAAAGATGATTTTAAAGTTTTCAGAAATGCTGAACTGGTTGGTACTACACCCGACTATTTAACCCTTTACAAACTTTTAAGAGCTGGCGGAAATGGTCAAGACCTTAGTGCTTTCAAATCACTGAAATTTACAGCAGCTGGCAATCGTCCATTAATCATCACACTGGTGAAACAATCTGTTACTAAGTGGGAAGATCAATACAGTCTTACACTGCCTATTACCAAAGAATCTCAGGAATATGTAATTGGATTGAATGAATTTAAATCTAAGGGTATCAACACACCTATTGATGCAAATGATATCAGCTCAATTGTGATTTCAATGGGACCAACTACGGCTAATCAACAAACGGAAGTAAGTTTGGGTATTGGAAATGTTTCCTTCAGCAAAGAAGATATCGGTTATATCAGAAGCTTGCAAGAGAGAACCATGAATATCTATCCGAATCCAGCTACCGATGCAAGATTCAATGTTAAGTTTAAATCAGACAAGGATTACAGCCTTACCCTTAAAGTGGTAGAAGCTGCAACCGGAAAAATATTAATGACCAAAGCTGTAAACGCGGTAAGAGGTGAAAACCTTGTACCAGTAGACATGAATAATAACAGCGGTCAGAAAATGTATATCCTCAGTCTTGATGGAGCTACTATTAAATATAAAGCCACTAAAATTGTAGCAGGCAAAAATTAATTAAATACTTTTCTAAAAGCACCCATATTGCTATGGGTGCTTTTTTTTGTACATATGTAGAAGCTGTTTGAGTTAATTAATATTAAATAAAATAAAATATAACTATTTGTCCATAAATTTTACACATTCTATTGTTTTTGGCAGACAAATTTTCGCTCTTAGCCACAAATAGTGTTATTTTTGTTTTGAAAAAAATAAATTATCATGTCTTTACGATTTAACGCAATCAGCAATATTTCCAGTGAAATGGAGAATGCTGTACCGCAGGCCAGCGCAAAAATTACCGGAATTTTCGGAGAGAATGTTTTTACATTAAAAACAGCGCGTGAATTTTTAAGTGATGAAGCATATAAAAGCTTGGTTACCAGTATTCGCGGAGGTAAAAAAATTGATCGAGGTGTGGCCAGTCATATCGCCAACGGATTACGTGCTTGGGCTGAAAGTAAGGGTGTTACACACTATACACACTGGTTTCAACCACTTACAGGTACTACTGCCGAAAAACACGATTCATTTTTTACCTTAAAGAGTGATGGAACGGCTATTGAAGAATTTGATGGCGCTGCTTTGATTCAGCAAGAACCAGATGCTTCCTCTTTTCCCAGTGGCGGTTTAAGAGCTACTTTTGAAGCACGTGGATACACTGCTTGGGATCCTTCTTCACCCGCTTTTATTATTGAAATCGGAAAAGGAAAAACCTTGTGTATCCCCACTATTTTTGTCTCATATACGGGCGAATCACTCGACTATAAAGCACCACTTTTAAAAGCATTGGAAGCACTGAATAAAGCTGCGGTAGATGTATGCAATTATTTTGATAAAAATGTTACCAAGGTAAGTGCTACCTTAGGATGGGAACAGGAATATTTTGTAATAGATGAAGGTTTAGCAAATGCACGTCCCGATTTGATTCAATGCGGCAGAACCGTTTATGGTGCTGCCCCTGCTAAAGGCCAGCAATTGGAGGATCATTATTTTGGATCTATCCCAGAAAGAGTATATGCGTTTATGCGCGACTATGAACAAGAGTCTTATAAATTAGGAATTCCACTTCGTACAAGACACAATGAAGTTGCACCATCTCAATTTGAGTGTGCCCCTATTTTTGAAGATGCAAATATTGCGGTAGATCACAATATACTTTTGATGGACGTTATGGCAAGGGTAGCCAAGCGTCACCGCCTTGTGGTATTGCAACACGAAAAACCTTTTGCAGGTATCAACGGCTCTGGAAAACACAATAACTGGAGCATGTCAACCGATACTGGCGTAAACCTTTTGGCTCCAGGTAAAACACCAAAGACCAATTTGATGTTTCTTACTTTCTTTGTAAATACCATCAAAGCTGTACACGATAACGCTGATATTGTACGGGCTGCCATTGCTTCTGCTCATAATGACCACCGCTTGGGTGCCAACGAAGCCCCTCCTGCCATCATATCTGTATTTGTTGGTCAGTATTTATCTAAAGTATTGGCGGATGTGGAAACCAGGGTGGGAACCAAATTTGATGAGCAAGATGAAGCCATCTTAAAACTTGATTTACACCGCAGTATTCCTGAATTAATGTTAGACAATACAGATCGCAACAGGACTTCTCCTTTTGCCTTCACGGGAAATAAATTCGAATTCCGTGCTGTAGGTTCTTCTGCTAACTGTGCCAATCCAATGACCATATTAAATACCATCATGGCAGATACTTTGAAAAAATTCAAAGTTGAAGTAGATGCTTTAATTGAAAAAGGCGAGAAAAAAGAAATCGCTATTATGCATATCATTCAAAAATATATTGTTGCTAGCAAGAAAGTATTATTTGAAGGAGATGGATACAGCGAAGAATGGCATCAAGAAGCTGAACGCAGGGGATTACCAAACTTAAAAACAACCCCTGTTGCATTGGACGCAATGCTTTCAGATAAAGCAAAAACCTTGTTTCAAAGCAATGGAATTTACACGCATTCTGAACTAGAAGCAAGACACGAGATTGAACTAGAAAAATACATCAAGACTGTACAAATTGAAGCTAGGGTTATGGGAGATTTAGCCATCAACCATATTCTTCCTGCAGCAATTAAGTACCAAAATGAATTACTCCAGAATATAAACGGATTAAAATCTGCAGGCCTGGAGTCGACTGCTTACGGTAGCCAATTAAGTATTGTAAAAGAGGTTAGCGAACATATTCAGTTTATTCATACCCATGTGCATGCTATGGTTGAAGCTAGAAAAGTGGCCAACAATATTGAACATAGTCGCGAAAAAGCAGTGGCTTATGAAAATATTAAGTCGACTTATTTCGACCAAATCCGTTACCATGTAGATAAGCTAGAACATTTGGTTGATGATGAATTTTGGACTTTGCCTAAGTACAGAGAAATGCTGTTCCTTAGATAAGATTCAAACAAATTTTAAGCATAAAAAAACCTCCTTTAATGGGAGGTTTTTTTATGCTTATTGATCCTTTTGACTATTGCATAGTAAACGTCTCTAAGAATTTAGTAGTGAAATTCCCTTTTCTAAAATCTTCATTCTGCATCAGTTGTAAGTGAAAAGGAATGGTCGTTTTAACCCCTTCTATTACATACTCACTCAATGCCCTATACATGGTATCTATGGCTTCTTCGCGGGTTTGAGCAACGGTAATTAATTTGCCAATCATAGAGTCGTAGTAAGGAGGTATTATATAGCCAGCGTAAACGTGACTATCTACGCGAACTCCATGTCCACCTGGTGTAAATAGCGTAGTGATTTTTCCGGGTGATGGCCTAAAATCATTGTAAGGATCTTCTGCATTAATTCTGCACTCGATAGCGTGCATGGTAGGTTCGTAATTTCTTCCAGAAATTTTTTCGCCCATCGCAATTTTAATCTGCTCTTTTATCAAATCAAAACTCACCACTTCTTCCGTTACACAATGTTCAACCTGAATACGGGTATTCATTTCCATAAAGTAGAAATTGCGATGCTTATCTACTAAAAATTCAATGGTGCCTACACTTTCATAATTAATAGCCGATGCTGCTTTGATTGCAGCATCTCCCATTTTCTGACGCAATTCGGGCGTCATAAAAGGAGAAGGAGATTCTTCCACCAATTTTTGATGGCGTCTTTGAATAGAACAGTCCCTTTCACTGAGGTGACACACATTACCGTATTGATCTCCTGCAATTTGTATTTCAATGTGACGTGGTTCTTCCACAAATTTCTCCATATATATACCATCATTCTTAAAGGAAGCCGCTGCTTCCATTTTGGCACTGGTATATGCTTTCTCAATTTCACTTTCATTCCAAACTACGCGCATTCCTTTACCACCACCTCCTGCAGTTGCTTTCAGAATCACTGGATATCCCACTTCTTTAGCCAATACTATGGATTGCTCAATACTTTCTAATAATCCTTCCCCACCTGGTACTACGGGCACACCAGCTTTAATCATGGTTTCTTTAGCAGTAATTTTATCGCCCATTTTATTAATCATCTCAGGAGTAGGCCCAATGAATTTAATACCATGATCGGCACAGATCTGTGAGAACTTAGCATTCTCAGCCAAAAACCCATAACCAGGATGAATGGCATCTGCATTGGTTATTTCAGCAGCAGCCATAATATGGGCAATATTGAGGTAAGAATCCGAACTTTGGGGCTTTCCAATACAAACAGCCTCATCGGCAAATTTAACGTGAAGACTTTCTCTATCTGCAGTAGAATAAACGGCCACTGTTTTAATCCCCATTTCTCTACAGGTTCTAATTACACGTAATGCAATTTCGCCCCTGTTGGCAATTAATATTTTTTTAAACATGTAGTTGATTTAGAAATAAAGAAAGGTTAAGCAGGCTCTACCAAGAATAGTGGTTGGTCATATTCTACAGGACTCGCATCTTCTACCAACACTTTCACTATTGTACCGCTAATTTCACTTTCTATTTCATTAAAAAGTTTCATGGCTTCAATAATACAAACCACTTTACCAGGGGCAATTTCAGTCCCTATTTCCGCCAATAACGGCTTGTCGGGCGATGGTCTGCGATAAAAAGTTCCTATCATAGGGCTTTTTACAGTAATTAAATGATCTGATTTAGGTGTAGTAGGGGCAGCTGCAGGAGCTGTTGTAGGAGCTGAACTTACAACTGGCGTTGGAATAGCAGCAGCAGTTGTATAAACTTGTTGAACTGGTGCCGCAATAGCTGGCTCTTCTTTTTGTTTGATGGTTACCTTACCATCCTTGTCCTCAATACTGACTTCGCCAATATTACTTCTATTAATGATTTTGATTAATTCGTGGATTTGCTTCAAGTCCATAAATGGCAATTTTAAGGGTAAAATGGGGGTTTTGAGTCGTTTGGGAGGGCAAAATAGCCTTTTTTTACTAAAAAACAGCTATTTTAATGATTTAATCAAAATGACCTGATACAAAAATATCAGGTCATTTTGGGAATCTATTATTATTCTTTTACGCGTTCTACATAATCTCCAGACTTGGTATTAATCCGAATAAGTTCATCCTGCTCTACAAAGAGAGGAACCATTATAGTTGCTCCTGTTTCAATAGTGGCGGCTTTCAATGCCCTAGTAGCAGTATCTCCTTTTAATCCTGGCTCACAATAATTGACTCTTACTACTATTTTTTCTGGCAATTCTGCTCCAATTGGCATTTCGGTCTCTGTATTTATGAATACAAATACTTCTGAACCATCCATTAGAAACTGAGGCGCATCAATCATATTCTCTGCTAATGTAATCTGCTCGAATGTTTCATTATTCATAAGGTTATAACCAGTATCGTCTTTGTAAAGAAACTGGAATGCCTTTTTCTCTACCCGAACAGGAAATATATTTTCCCCACTGTTCCAAGTCTTTTCTATAGAGCGATTATTATCCACCCCTTTTAACTTGGCCCAGACTTTTGCGGCGGCTCTTGCCGTTTTATTTTCGCCAAACTCTACTACAGAATAAAGGTTATTTTCTAACTTTAGAATCATTCCGCGACTGATGTCGGATGTTGTTGCCATAATATACTTTTTATTTTGATCTGTTCAGATCTGCGCAAAAGTAGTGAATACGAGGGAAATGACAAATGTGCAATCAAAATCATTCTGCGGCAAAAAAATGATCGTATTTCTTTAATAAATTAAATGTAATAGCAACATGACCAATCGTAACTACACTAATGACAAACATGGTTACGGTTACAATTCTAAACATAGAAAGCATAAGGTCGATATTGCCATAAGCAGCAAATTCAGGTTGTTGTAGCATCAGTTCGTTCAAAATAACCCTTAAATTAGGTTCACTCATTAACGCTGACCCAATTGCATTCAATAAGAACATTCCGGCAATAAATACGGTGCCATATGCATTGACTTTTATCCAGTCTTTCAACGATTTTTTACAATTTTTTTCTCCCCCAACTACCACTATTAAAAAACGAATAGATGTAATTGCATATATAACTAGACAAGCAATTGCAAATGCAACAAATAATATAGCTGGATTGGCTGAGAATCCCATCATTAAAAGTATAATGTCCATAAAACCCAGTACCATGGCAATTGGAATGAGTATGATACTTAAAACTCGATATAGATTTATTAACTTCATATTTATTCAGCTTATTGCTGTTGCGCTGCAAAGTTATCAATAATCTGCTGAGATAACTTCTCAGAAGTTTTTTCTAACATTACGGCATTATTTTCTTCAAATACAACCCCATCTTCATAGCCAACAGACACATATACAGAAAGAAATTGTTGTGCTGGCCCTTTAAATGTTCCCTTAGCAGGGGTGCAATCAATAAAACCACGACCAACAGATAATTTTACATGATGGCCACTTACCCATACATTATTGGTTGGATCAATTCCTACCCAACCATATTCTGGTATGTAGAATTCTACCCAAGCATGGGTGGCGCCCTCACCCCGCATGCCGTTTTTATTGGGACAGATATAGCCACTTACATATCTCGCAGGAATGCGCATGGTTCTTAATAATACAAGCAGTAAGTGGGCAAAATCTTGACAAACTCCTGACTGGTGTTCAATAATTTCATCCACTGTTGTTTCAATAGTAGTAATCCCTTTTATATAACTAAAATTTTCAAAAACATAGCCACTGCACTCAAATGCTATGTCTACAATAGATTTTTTGGGATCATATATTTTTTCAATTACCGCATCAATAAATGATTGTGCAATTATTTTACCACTTTGAACATATACCAATAGCTGAAGATCTAAAGGGTCAAAAACAGCTTCTCTAATTGGTATTACAGGTAGACTAGGCAAGTCCTCTGCAGCAGTTTGGATCAAGAGCTTACTCTCAATAAGTAGCTCCTTATGTGGCCTTAACAAATTAAAATTGCCTACTTTATTTCCCCAATAGTCAGTAAATAAAAGTACTTCGGGGTTGCCAGTAATTTGTAAGTGGTGCTCCAATACCTGTTGTGTAGCAGAATTTGCAGGATAAATTTTTATTTCATTTACACTTTCTTTTACAGGTTGATTGTATTCGTATTTGGTAATATGATGTATTTTAAAAACGGCCATTTTATTTTTTTAAGCATACGAAAAATAAGTCTGTCCCAACAAGCTGCTAAATTCATTCAATTCCTTTCTTACCTGTATCAAATAATTTTCTAAGCCAATTTCTTGTATAGCATTTAGGTCTGCGAATTTAACTTGGCTCCCCAACCTACCGAACAAACGTTTTAATTCATTTGTGCCTTCTACTGGATTGGCCATAATGATATCGCTCAAGTATTTATTGGCTCGCTCCAAAGCGTAGTACAAAGAGCGAGGAAAATAATGATCGAATAATACTTGTTTGGTCACGTTTAAATTATGGTATTGGTTACTATAATTTTTTAAGTGTAATTCATAGCCTGATAGTGCCAGTAATAGACTCCTCCAAAACAAAATATCCTGTTCGTCTTCTAATTTAAAATTAATTTTTCTATTGAAATTGTGAACAAACTCAACGGTTAACAAACAGCGTTCTGTGTATTTCCCTAAGTTCATATAATTCCACCCTTTACCACGGGGCATGGTACTATCTGAAATACCACAGAACTGGTCGGTGTTAGCAATAAGCGCATCAATAAAAACAATTGCATCAGCACTTTCAATTTTCTCTGCTACGTTTTTATGATTGATTAAATGATACAATTGATTCACTTGTTCCCATACTTCTTTGGTAATCTGATCTTGAACACCACGTGCATTTTCTCGGGCTTTAGTGATGATACAACGAAGTGAGTTCTGATTGGAAGTATCAGTGAGTAAATAACGCAATGAAGCTGCGTCATAATCCTTTAACCCGTTTATTTCATCAGGTGATAGCGCGGTGAAAATTTCTAATGCAGTTCGCCAAGTCATTCCACTTACATGTACTTTATCGAATGATAAAATATAGCTTGTTTTTAACAAGCGAAGCATCCCATCCGCCCTTTCCATATACCGTTGAAGCCAATACAAGGAGTCCGCAATTCTACTAAGCATTCCATTAAATTTTTAATTCAGTTAATCGTTAATGATCCATGTATCTTTACTACCACCACCTTGTGAAGAGTTCACCACCAGGGAACCCTCGCGCAAAGCTACCCTTGTTAATCCACCTGGAACAATCTGTATTCCATTCGGACCACAAAGTGCATAGGGACGAAGATCAACGTGACGAGGTTGCAATTTCCCATCTAAAAGACAAGGCACGGTGGACAAAGGAATGATGGGCTGTCCAATAAAATTTCTAGGATTGGCCAGTATCCGCTCTTTTGCTTTCATCAATTCTTCTGGGGAAGCACTATTGCCCATCACCATTCCATATCCGCCAGACTGATTGGTTTCTTTGATAACCATTTTGTGCATATTATCAAATACATAAGCTCGTTCATCTGCATTTCCCAATTGATACGTAGGAATATTGGGCAAGATTGCTTCCTCATTCAAATAATATTTAATCATTGCTGGAACATAAGCGTATACTGCTTTGTCATCGGCTACGCCGTTACCCAATGCATTAACTATGGCAACATTTCCTTTTCTGTAAGCGCTCATTAAACCGGGCACACCCAGTGAGCTATTGCTGTTAAAAACAAGTGGGTCTAAATACTCATCGTCAACCCTTCTGTAAATCACATCAACCTGTTGTAATCCAGCAGTAGTTTTCATAAATACTTTCTGGTTCTCTACCAATAAATCCCTACCCTCTACCAATTGTATCCCCATTTGTCTTGCCAAGAATGTATGTTCAAAGTAAGCAGAATTGAATACCCCTGGAGTAAGTAATACTATAACTGGATTGGCTATAAAACGTGGGGACAGTGCTACCAAATTATCGTGTAATACCAGTGGATATTGGTTAATCATCTGAACCCGATTATTGGCCAAGAGGTCGGGGAATATACGCTTATTCACTTCCCTGTTTTCCAACATATAAGATACCCCAGAAGGCGTGCGGAGATTGTCTTCCAGAACATAAAAAGTCCCTTCCTCTCCCCTGATTAAATCAATACCAGCAATATGGACAAAAATATCATGTGGTACTTTTATCCCTTTTACTTCATGGGTAAAATGGGGACAAGAAGCAATTAATTCAGCAGGAACAATCCCATCTTTAATAACCTGTTGTTCACCATAAATATCTTTTAAGAAAAGATTGAGGGCGGTGAGTCGCTGTTTTATTCCAGCTTCTACATG
Organism: Sphingobacteriia bacterium; assembly: GCA_004294135.1. Classification (GTDB taxonomy): domain Bacteria; phylum Bacteroidota; class Bacteroidia; order Chitinophagales; family Chitinophagaceae; genus Sediminibacterium. The sequence goes on along the minus strand of RDZY01000033.1, from coordinate 8,993 downwards.
AGCCCATTCGGCCGAAGTAATAATACGGGGAATAATATCAAAAGGAAATATACGCTCAATACCTTCATTGTTGTTGTAAACAGTAAATGTAATGCCCTGACTCATGAAAAGCTCACTAGATAATTGGTGCTTCTGCTTTAAGTCGCCCAACGGCAATTTGATAAGGGCATCGTAAATATTCTGGTAAGGCATTCGGATACCTTCTGCATCCTTCATTTCATCCCAAATACCTTCTCTACCCAAATAAGCTTGAAACATTTTTTTTACTGGCATAAGTGAATGATCTGTTTGATATACACAAAAACGGTTGCATACCCCCATAAGAGCAGCAACCGTTTTGAAGGTAGTAAAAAATCAGCCCTCTACCAAAACAATTATTTAAGGTTTAGCTTAATCTGCAATTCATCAAACTGCTTATCATCAATGGCACTAGGTGCATCTAGCATTACATCTCTTCCACTATTGTTTTTAGGAAACGCAATAAAATCTCGAATACTCTCACTACCCCCAAGAATAGAACAGAGCCTATCAAACCCAAATGCAATACCACCATGAGGCGGAGCTCCATATTCAAACGCGCCCAGTAGGAACCCGAATTTATGCAGTGCTTCTTCTTCCGTCATCCCTAGAGCCGCAAACATTTTTTCTTGCAATGGGCGCTGATAAATTCTTATAGAGCCGCCGCCTATTTCATTGCCATTCAATACCATATCATAGGCATTGGCTTTGATATTAGAATAAGGATGTTCTAAATATTTTTCAGCATTTTCAATCAACGGATTGTTGTTGATCATCACTTCAATATGATCTGGCTTCGGAGATGTGAATGGATGGTGACGAGCAACCCAGCGATTGTCTTCTTCTGCATATTCAAACAAAGGAAAATCCATCACCCACAATAATTTAAACTCATCTTCTTTGCGCATCCCCAAGCGCTTGCCCATTTCTAAACGCAGGTCAGATATTGCTTTACGCGTGCGCTCTTCTCTTCCAGCAAGTATCAATACTAAATCCCCTGCTTTTGCCGAAGCCGCATCAGCAATAGCTTTCAATTTATCTTCCGTATAAAATTTATCTACACTGCTCTTGTAAGTTCCATCGGCATTGCATTTAATATAGATTAATCCCTGCATACCAATTTGGGGACGCTTTACCCATTCTGTTAACTCATCGGTTTGTTTGCGCGTATATTCTGCGCAACCAGTTGCTGCAATGGCCAATACCGTTTCAGCTTGATCAAATACACCGAAACCTGCGCCATTAATCAATTCCCCAATAGCATTTATTGATCCTCCTTTTAAGAAAGCCGACTTTAAATTGGCGAGTTTCATGCCAAAACGAATATCTGGTTTATCGTTTCCAAACTGCCACATAGCTTCTTCCCAACTCATGCGCTCTACCTGTTCGGCGTAATCAATATTTTTTACGTCTTTAAAAATTTGTTTCACCAAACCTTCAAACATATTCAGAATATCCTCTTGCTCAACAAAAGCCATTTCACAATCTATTTGTGTAAACTCAGGTTGGCGATCGGCTCGTAAATCTTCATCCCTAAAACATTTTACAATTTGATAGTAACGATCATATCCACTTACCATCAACAATTGCTTAAAGGTTTGAGGCGATTGCGGCAATGCATAAAATTGTCCCGCATTCATTCTTGAAGGCACCACAAAATCACGGGCTCCTTCGGGCGTAGATTTAATCAAGAAAGGTGTTTCAATATCCATGAAATTGTTTTCATGCAAATAATTTCTTGCAGAACGATTTACTGCATATCGTAGTTCTAGATTTTTCTTTACAGCATTTCTACGCAAATCGAGGTAGCGATATTTCATGCGCAAATCGTCGCCACCATCGGTATCATCTTGAATTGTAAAAGGCGGAACTGCAGATTTATTCAACACTGTAAATGAACGCACATTAATTTCAATGTCACCAGTCGCCATATGCTTATTCTTATTGCTGCGCTCTTGCACTTTTCCGGTAACCTGTAATACAAATTCTCTGCCCAATGGATTGGCATCTAATTCCAAATTCAGGGTTTCTCCAAATAGCAACTGGGTAATGCCATAACGGTCTCTTAAATCTACAAAAGTGATGGCACCAAATTTTCTAACAGTCTGCACCCAGCCAGCTAAAGTAATTTCTTCGTTTACCGCTTTAATATTTAATTCACCACAAGTATGAGTACGATACATATTATTAATTCAAATTTTTAATGGTATATCCTAGATTTCAGTCCGCAAATATAACCTAAATGGGCAAAGTAGGCAGATTGCAGTATTTTTGATTAACCAGTAATTTTTTTGAATGAAAAAATCCAGTCTCAGTCCCCAAACTAACCGAATAGCCATAGCCAGCTATTTCTTTATTGCTGGCATTAGTTTTGCCAGTTGGGCAAGTAGAATCCCAGATATTAAAGCATCCCTTAAACTGAGTGATGCTGCTTTGGGGGGCGTACTTTTTGCGTTACCAGTAGGCTCCATTTTTAGTCTCCCTATTTCTGGGTGGCTGGTAGCACGATGGGGAAGCAGAAACACCCTATTATTAGCATCCATTTGTTATCCTTTGATATTGATTTTATTGGGTGGCAGCAGTTCTGTTGTACAATTGGTTTCGCTCTTACTTGTATTTGGCTTCTTTGGAAATATGATGAATATTTCGGTTAACACACAGGCAATTGGCGTGGAAGCACTATACAGCAGGTCTATCATGGCTTCTTTTCATGGCATTTGGAGTTTGGCTGGGTTTATGGGTGCTGCTGTGGGAACATTACTTATTTCTTATCATGTAAATCCATTTCAACATTTTGCAATAATAAGTGCTTTAATGATTGGTTTATCCTTTTATATGCGATCAAGCACTTTACCCAAAGATGCGGTGGGTGGCGATCAACCTATTTTTGCGCGACCAGATGCTGCATTACTAAAGCTTGGATTGATTTCATTTTGCTGCATGGCTGCGGAAGGAACCATGTTTGATTGGAGTGGCGTATATTTCCAAAAAGTGGTAAAAGCACCACCTTCATTGGTTACTTTGGGTTATGCATCTTTTATGGGTACGATGGCCATTGGTAGATTTATAGGCGATAGGTTGGTATTAAAATTTGGTAAGAAAGAAATTTTAAAAGCCAGTGGAATTACGATTGCAATGGGGCTATTATCAGCAGTTGTTTTTCCCAATATTTATATGGCTACTATTGGATTTTTGCTGGTAGGTTTTGGAGTTTCTTCTGTAGTACCATTGGTGTACAGTGAAGCAGGGAAATCGGAAACACTATCACCTGGGATGGCGCTGGCAGCCGTTTCCAGTATTGGCTTTCTGGGATTTCTAATGGGGCCGCCACTTATTGGATTTATAGCCGAAGCCTTTGGATTACAATGGTCATTTGCCATCATTGCACTACTGGGTTTTGGAACAACTTTATTGGCAAAGATTACAAAGTTTAAATAATAATACACAACTTAATAGCCCCCCATGTCCACCACTCCTTTAGCTGAAAGAATGCGCCCAACAATATTAGATGATATAGTGGGACAAGAACATATTACAGGTAAGGGAAGTATGCTTAGAGCTGCAATGGAGCAAGGCAGTATTCCTTCCATGATTTTATGGGGACCGCCCGGTGTGGGTAAAACCACTTTAGCTAATGTGATTACCCAAACACTTCATGCTCCTTATTTTCAACTAAGTGCCATCAGCAGTGGAGTTAAAGAACTAAGGGATGTGATTGAACAGGCAAAATCAATGACGGGCACTGTGCTGTTTATAGATGAAATACATCGTTTTAATAAAAGCCAGCAAGACGCTTTATTAGGTGCTGTAGAAAAAGGTGTGATCCGATTAATTGGAGCTACTACAGAGAACCCATCTTTTGAAGTAAACAGTGCATTGCTTAGTAGGTGTCAAGTCTATATTTTAAAAGCACTGGAAGAACAGCAACTCATTAGTTTATTGCAGCAAGCAATTACAAAGGATCTGATACTTCAAGCAAAAAAAGTGGAGCTGAAAGAAACTGCAGCATTAATTAATATTAGTGGCGGTGATGGAAGAAAATTATTAAACTTACTTGATCTGGTAGCACAGAGTGGGGATAGAATTATTACGGATGCATTGGTGATGAAAGTGGCTCAACAGAAAATTGCGTTGTATGATAAAAGTGGAGAGCAACATTATGATATTGTTTCTGCTTTTATAAAAAGTATGCGTGGCAGCGACCCAAATGGTGCAGTATATTGGTTGGCAAGAATGATAGAAGGAGGTGAAGACGTAAAATTTATTGCGCGTAGAATGTTGATTTTTGCGAGTGAAGATATTGGCAATGCCAACCCCAACGCAATTTTATTGGCCAATACTACATTTGATGCAGTGAGCAAAATTGGATATCCAGAAAGCAGGATTATTTTATCGCAATGTGCCACTTATTTGGCCTCATCGGCCAAAAGCAATGCCGCTTATGAAGCTATTGCAAAAGCACAACACGCAGTGAAACAATTGGGCGATTTATCTGTCCCCCTTCACTTACGAAACGCACCAACCCAACTGATGAAACAAATGGATTATGGCAGAGACTATCAATACTCCCATTTGGGTGAAGGCAATTTTATTGAACAAGAATACTTGCCCGATGCATTAAAAAACAGCGCATTTTATATACCAGGAAATAATGCAAGAGAAAATGAATTGCGTAAATTTTTAAAAGAACGTTGGAAAGGTAAATACGGTTACTAAATTATTCTTATGGATTAACGCCCCAGTTTTACCAAGTAAGTAGGCGTTAAAACGCTTGCTCTGGTTGATTTATTAATGAATTCACCAGTAAGCATGGTTACATGAAATCCGTAAAATGTCTTGATTATTTTTGTAGGAAAATGAAAGGAATCTATTTTCGCCAATCCTGCTTCTGATGTAAAAATATATTTATTGGCTATTGCTTTCCTTGTTACATTGTTTAATTCAAAAGCTGGAATTGCCATATTCAATTTAAAGCTGGAACCAAACTCTAAAAAATTCAAAGTAGCGAGACTATCAACAGGAAGTTCTTCTTTTAAAAAATAATCCGCAACAGCAGTCTCGGACTGGTATTTGGTAAGCTCAGGGTAAAATTCTCTGTTTAAATAATAGTTAATACTCAATACAATTAGTGCGGGTACAAAAACCAATCGAAACAACGGTATCGTATTTTTATGTGTAAAAATAAAAATACCCAAGGCGATAAAAACCACCATTATTAATAGTGTATCGATATGCAGCATGGATACTTGAAAAAAGTAAATCAAACAACTTACGGCCAATAATAACAAGACCATAGTTGCCACTTGAAACATGGTAAGTATTCGGATTGCCTTTTCACTTGCCTTTACAATTGCATCGGCACAGATGATGGCGAGTAAAGGAAATATGGGATTTAAATAATGAGCCAACTGAAATTTTGAAGTCGAGAAAATTAAAAACATGACCATAAAACCAAAATAAGTATAGTGCTCTGTTTTTGTGGTGTGTTTTATAAGTTGTCGCGATTTTTGAAACAAGGCATAATAGGCAATAAAAGCCCAAGGTAAGAAAGCCCATAGTAGTGTGTGCACAAAAAAGAACGGATCACCAGAGCCTTTAATGGGTCCGTTGTTAAAGAAGCGACCGAACTGGCTATCGTATAAAAAAAATCGAATGCCCGAAACATTTTGCTGCTCAAATACTATTTTCTCTGGATGCATATCAAATTGTTGGTAGTAGGCATACAGAGCGGGGATCGTGCAAATAAAAGTGATGACCAAGCATAAGAGCCATTGCCAATGAAAAATCGACTTCCAATCTTTTTTATATAAAAGCGAACAACCAACGCCAGCAGCAATGGGTATAATGGTGAATACACCTTTCGTCATAATTAATGCGGCCAGTGCAACACTGCAAATAAATAAATGAAATAATTTTTTAGTATCGATAAATACTGCAATATGGTAGAGTGCTATAATGGTAAAAAGGGTAAGATAGGGTTCAGCCCGAACATCCATATTAGAGGTGATAATATGTTGAGCCGTCATCAAAATCAGGGCTGCAAGTGTGGCTTGTTTGGCGGCATAATATCGAGCAGCAAATTGATGCGTATACCAAACACTAATCAGTACGGCTAAAATGGCTGGTAATTTGTACCCAATTAATGCATGGTGAAAAAGATGGTAAGCACCCGCAGTAATCCAGAATTGAAGATGGGGTTTATCTAGCCAATCCACTCCCCGAAGCATGATATCCCAATAATTTCCCGAGACAAATATCTCACGCGATAATTCGGCGTAAAGCGAAGCATCTGGTTCTAAAATTTCTACGAATAAGCCTGTCCCGTAAACCAATAGAGCCAGATAAAAACAGCAATCCCATAAAAAACCAGTGGTGAAATTTATTTTTTTTATCGGCATCATGAGCGTCTATTAATGGACTTGCAAATTAAGGCATTTATATTTACGCTGTATTGGCACGTATTGGCTGGTTACTTTTATTTTACAAGCAAATAACCCCATCTACTTCTAGTAAAAGTTTTTAATTTTGCGGTGATACTGTATAAAATCAACCAATGTTAGCAGCCCCATATTTTACCATTGAGTCGTTTGAATCATTGAATTCGCATGAATTGTACGCCATTATGCGTTTGAGGAATGAGGTTTTTGTGGTAGAGCAAAACTGTATTTTTCAGGATGCGGATAATAGAGATCAAAGCTCATTCCATTTGATGTATTGGCAGGGAGAAAACTTATTGGCATATTGTAGATTATTACCCCGTGGATTGGCATATGCTGAAATGAGCATAGGAAGGGTTGTAAGTGCTCCATCAGCAAGAAAATCTGGAGTGGGCAAAAAATTGATTGCAAAAGCCATTGAATATTGTCACGAACAATTTGGTAAAGGGCCTATTAGAATAGGAGCACAGTTATACTTGCTCCGTTTTTATGCTTCTTTTGGGTTTCGAGAAGTAGGTGCAATTTATTTAGAAGACGGCATTGAACATATAGAAATGGTCTTATAAATTATTTCCACTTATCTACTGCCATCTGAGCCAATTCAAATCCTGTCTTCATAAAATCAAAACCTTTGTCGCCCGTTATTGCACCGTAACCACTGCTTAAATTGGTAAAGAAAATTACACTGATGTCCTCATCCATAAAGTGCAAGGCAAATGTACCCGAATAGCCTCCGTGTAAAAAAGCAAGGCGGCCATTAAAATCTTTCAAAAACCAACCCAATCCAATGATAGATCCATCTTTAGAGATCGCATAATTGCCATCGGCTAACTTAGTAGGGGTGATCATTTTAGTATAACTCTCCTTAGAAAGTAATAATTGCTTGGCGGTGGCTTGTAAAAACTTTTCATAATCCATTACGGTACTCATGGCACCGCCAAATCCATTAGCATCCATTGATTGAGTTATGGCTTCTAGACTGCTGCGTACCCATCGCCCTTTGCGTTTGGTATAACCTTGGGCACGGTTCGGAATAATAGAATCACCATTTATATAAGAACTATTGTTCATCCCCAATGGTTTGAAAATATTGTTTTGTACAAATTGAGAGAAGGAAATGCCAGTGACTTTTTCTATAATAGCAGCCTGCATAAAAAAAGCAGCGTTGCTGTAGAGGTAAGCTGTACCAGGGGTAGATTTCATTGGTAATTTATACAAGTCTTCAAATTGTGCTGCAACAGAATACCGAAGTGGAGTAGGTCCCATTAATTTATAGTAATTATAATGATCAGCAGGCATACCAGCAGTGTGACTCATAATTTGACGAATGGTAATGGGTTGATAGGCTTTGGGAACCCCATTCAAATAAGCAGTAATGGAAGAATCCAATGATAATTTCCCTTGTTCTACTAGCAACATGATGGCAGTGGCAGTGATGGGTTTTGACACCGAAGCCAATTCAAAAACGGTGTTGGGTTTTGTGTTGGTTACTTGTTCTAGATTGGCGAGTCCGTAACCGGCAGTTTTAATTGGTTTACCATTTTTTGTAATCAGCAGCACCGCACCTGGAAAACTATCTATTTTCATTCTGTGCTGAATATAGGAATCAAAATTATCTGCTTTTTGTTGTTGTGCAGATACTGAAGCGACAAAGAATGGAGCTAGTAAGAAAAAAAATAATTTCATTTGTATATTTTAAACAATTAAATAACAAAATTAAATTAAAAGAAGGTGAATGGAGTAGAAAATGAGAGTCAAAGTCAATCAATTCAACAGAAATGATTGAGATATAATTGATAAAAGTCGAGGTAAATTCAAGAATAAGATTTGGTTATGGGCATAAAAAAACCTCGATCAAAAGATCGAGGTTCAATAAATATGGCAGCTACCTACTCTCCCAGCTAGATGCGAGTACCATCGGCCATGGGGGACTTAACTTCTCTGTTCGGAATGGGAAGAGGTGAACACCCCCGGCAAAACCACCATAAAGAGTTCAAAGGTTTAGGTTAGAGATTGAAAATAGAAGCAGGAGCTAATATCTTTAATCATTGGCCATAGACCTGAATAAGTTAACATATTGGAAAAGAAAACAAAACATAAAAAAATAAAGCTTACGGGTAATTAGTACTACTTGGCTTTAATGTTACCATTTTTACACCTATAGCCTATCAACGTCGTAGTCTTCGACGACCCTTAAAAGTAAACTCATCTTGTGGAAGGTTTCACGCTTAGATGCTTTCAGCGTTTATCCTTGCCGTGCATAGCTACTCTGCATTACACCTGGCGGCATAACAGATACACCAGCGGCACGTACAACCCGGTCCTCTCGTACTAAGGTCATGTCCACTCAATTTACTAGCGCCCACCACAGATAGGGACCGAACTGTCTTGCGACGTTCTGAACCCAGTTCACGTGCCACTTTAATGAGCGAACAGCTCAACCCTTGGGACCTTCTCCAGCCCCAGGATGTGACGAACCGACATCGAGGTGCCAAACCTTACCGTCGATATGAGCTCTTGGGTAAGATCAGCCTGTTA